>JAAXHG010000183.1 GCA_012270995.1 Vicinamibacteraceae bacterium
TGGTTGGCGTTGCCCTGGGTGTTGTCGTACTCGATCAGGAACGAAGCCGCGTGGACGCGGTAGTAGTGGCCCTCGCCGAACTCGGTGGAACCCGCCCAGGCGAAGTATAGGCCGTCGGGCGAGATCTCGTTCTGGATCCGCGCCATCCAGGCGTGCGCGGCGGCAGCGTCCATGTTGCCGACGTACTCGCCGATCACGCCCATGAGCATGCCGCGCTGGGCATCGGTGAGCTGTGAGGCGGGGATTCCCTCGAAGCCGTCGAGCCGCGCTTCGCGGTCGTTGCCCGTGATGATGTCGCGGGGCGCCTCGTCGGCAATCATGGCCATCTCGAGCTGCTCGGACGCGAGGCTCTGCACGAGGGAGCGCGCCAGGTCCTCCTCGCGGCCGAGGGGGCGCCAGCCGGCCTTCGGGCCGGATGGGACGGTCGCCGGGTTCGACCCCATGAAGGCGGGCCCGGTGATGGTCAGTTCGTTCGACGGCGAGGAGAAGTTGAGCGACAGGTGGTGTCCCTCGAAGCGCCACGCCCAGGGCCCGCCCGCGGTGGGCGTTCCGAAGATGACGACGTAGTAGTCCTCCGGGTCGCGCCGCTCGGGACGGCCCTCGATGACGCCGAGGATCCGTTCCAGTTCGATGATCGCGTTGGCCTTGTGGTATCCCTGGCTGCTCAGGGTCGCCTGCAGCATGGCGTGGGCCGCGGTGCGCTGCTCCAGCGTCATGTCCTTGAGCGGGAGGCCGTTGCGGGACACCGGCGTGAAAGCCCAGTTGAAGCGCTCCTCGTCGCCCAGGTCGTAGGTGGCCCGGTCGAGGGCGTCGCCCTCCAGGAGCGACAGGAACGTTGCCGCGGCCCCCGAAACGCCGTCCTCGCTGGCCGTGGGCGCGGGGGTGGCATTCGGCATGGCTTCCCAGGCCACCACGGCCAGCGCCGCGACGCCAAAACCCGCCATGAACAGTCTGGAGTTCTTCGTCTGCTTCATTCTCTTCCTACCCTTCTTCTGCCTGAATCATTGCCGCCACTTCCTGGACCTCGTCGAGAACGCGAAGGAGGTTCCCGCTCCAGAGCATGCCGATATCCTCTTCCGTGTAGCCGCGCCGGACCAGCTCCAGCGTGACGTTGAAGGTTTCCGACGCGTCGTCCCAGCCCGCCACGCCGCCGCCGCCGTCGAAGTCGGAGCTGATGCCGACGTGCTCGAGGCCGATCAGGTTGACCATGTAGTCGATCTGGTCGACGAAATCGGCCACGCTGACGTCGGGCGGGATGTCCATGTCGGCCGCGCGTTCCGCCGCCGTTGCCCGCACCTGGGTCATCCGCGCGAAGTAGGCGTCGCGTTCGTCGGGCGGAAGCGCGAACATCCCGCCCCGTCCGAGTATTTCGACGCCCATTTGGGCTGCAACTTCCGCCTCGATCGCGTCCATGGCCTCGCGGTGGGCCGCGTTCCTGGTGGTGTTTACGAAGGAGCGCAGCGCGACGGTCTGCACCACGCCGCCGTTGGCAGCCACGGCGTGCAGCTGCTCGTCGTCGAGGTTGCGGCTCACGTCGCTCAGCCCGCGGGCCGACGAGTGCGACGCCATCACGGGTGCGCGCGTGATCTCCAGCGTCTGCATGATCGACGGCTTCGACGGATGCGAGATGTCGATCATGATCCCGAGCCGGTTCATCTCCTCAACCGCCTCCCGGCCCATCTCGCTCAGGCCCCCGTGCAGGAAGTCGCCGTCGTTCTCACCGGAGTGCGCGTCGGACAGCTGGTTCGGGCCGGTGTGCGCTAGCGACATGTAGCGCGCGCCCCGCTCGTGGAACTCCTCGACGCGCGAGATGTCGGTGCCCAGCGGGTAGGCGTTCTCGACCCCGATCATCGCGACGAGCTTGCCCGAGGCAGCGATCCGGCGAACATCGTCGGAGGTCAGCGCCAGCCCGATCCGGTCGGGCGCGTACTCGTTCACCATGCGGTGGATGGCGTCGAACTTGTCCACCGCGTTCTCGTAGGCCGTCGCGTAGCCCTCGTCGTTGAGCAGACCCTGCGAGGTGTAGACGACGAACCAGCCGACGTCGAGCCCGCCCGCCTCCATCTTGGGAAGCGTGGCCTGGGTCGGCAGGTCCATGGTGTAGTTGCGCTCGGCGGTGAAGTTCGCCGTGCTGATGTCGATGTGCGTGTCCAGCGTGATGACCCGGTCGTGGATCTCGCGGGCGCGTTCGATCATCGCCTCCTCGGATTCCTCGGCGGGGTCGTCGGCCGCGTCGTCGTCGCCCGGGGCGCAGGCGGCGGTGGAGGTCGTGGAGGCCAGGGCGAGGAAGAGTGCGAGGGGCATTGCGGCGTGCGTGGCTCGGCGAACGGTCATTTGCGGGCGCTCCGATGCTCCGATGGGACTTGCTCGGCATTCAAGATAGGGGACGGGGAGGCGCGCGGCATCTGCGAGGGCCCGTCAGTATCTTTGTGGACGAGACCTGTTCACATCCTCCAGCCACTTCACTCACATCCTCCAGCCACTCCACTTGGGACCTCGCCATGGGAATCGTCGACTCCACTCGCCAGCGCCGCTTCTCGCCCGAGAAGATGCAGAAGCTCAACCTCTTCGAGACCGACCAGATGTTCTGCGACGTCTACTGCCTCCGGCCCGGCCAGGCCCAGCACATACACACCCATGCGAGCGCGACGAAGTTCTACTATGTGATTGAGGGCGAAGGCCGCTTCACGGTGGGCGACCGGCGCGAACGCCTGGGTCCCGGCGCGGTGGCGTGGTCAGCACCGGGCGAGCCGCACGGCGTCGCCAACGAGTCCGGTGGCAACCTGGTCCTGCTGGTGGCGATGGCGCCGAACCCGAACCGATAGGAGCCGGGCCGGGAGACGCTCATCCGCTCCGCCCTCCGGCTGCCAACGCTGGATGCCATCGTTCTGGGTGAGCCTCCAGCCGCTCGACAGCTTCCCGCAGCACTGCAAGCGCCAGATCGATGGTGTCGAGATGCGTGCGAAAGGCGAGCGCCGCCATCCGCAGCATGAACCTGCCGCTGACCGTCGTGGAGGACATGAAGACCCGCCCGTCCCGGTGCGTCTCCTCGACGAGCGCCCGGTTGAACGCATCTGCGCTGCCCGACTCCGGCACCCACCGAAAGGTCACCACGGTAAGGTCCGGCTCGGGGCCCAACTCGAACCCCAGCCTGCCGACTTCGCGGTGGAAATGCTTCGCAAGTTCCAGCTTCTCGCGCAGACACGCGCGGAACGGCTCCTCGCCGTGCAGGAGCAGCGGCAGCCAGACGCGAAGCGCCCGGAAGTGCCTGGTCAGCTCCGGCGACACGGCGGCGGGCGAACGGCCTTCTCCCTCCGACTCGACGGTGTCCTGAAGGTAGGCGGCGTAGTACGCGTGCGCGTCCCGGAGCGCCTCGCGGTTCCGGACGAGTACGGCCCCCGTGCCGTAGGGCAGGAACATGCTCTTGTGCGGGTCGAGAACCAGCGAGTCGGCGCGCTTGAGTCCGGCGAGTCGCGGCCGGAACTCGTCGAGCAGCGCGAAGAACCCCCCGTAGGCGGCGTCGACGTGAAACCACAGCCCTTCGCGCTGCGAGATGTCGGCGATGCGGTCCAGCGGATCGATCGCGCCGGTGTCCGCCGTTCCCGCCGAGCCGAGAACGAGCCAGGGCAGCAGCCCCTCGGCCCGATCCGCGGCGACGAGTTCGGAGAGCGACCGGGGGCACATGCGGAAGCCCTCGTCGACCGCGACGTCCCGGGGCGCGGCTTCGCCCATGCCCGCCACGCGGATCGCCTTGTGCAGGCACTGGTGAATGTGAGGCGTGGCGTACACGACGGCGCGTTCGAAGTCGCGGGCCCGGAGCCCGGCCGCTTCGCGCGCTGCGACGATCGCGGTCAGGCTGGCGATCGAACCGCCGGAAGCGAGGCTGCCGTCGGCGGTCCCGGGGAAGCCGACGACGCGAGCCATCCAGTCCAGGACAAGGTCCTCCATCTCGACGGACCCCGGCCCAACGAAGCGAACGCCCGCGTATTCGTTCGTCACGGCGGCAAGGTAGTCGGCGAGGGCGGAGGCGTAGAGTCCGCCGCCCGGGATGTAGGCCAGGTGTCCGGGGTGCGAGGGCAGGAGGCCGGGTCGCACGACGGAGGCGTCGAAGCGCTCGATGAGCTGCTCGATGGGACGGGACGGGCCGCCGGGCAACCCCTTGCGAAGCTTCCGCACGGCGGACTTGTCGTGGCTGTATGCTCGACGGGTGGGCGTGGCGGCCGGCCCGGGCGGGGTTGACGACCCTGGCGGGGTCAGGTCCTCGAGCAGCCGCTGGGCGTAGGCCTGGGTCGCACGCATGAGGCGATCGCGTTCGGCGGGCCCGGGATCGAGGGCGCGTGCCGCTTGTTCCAGGGCGAGGATGGCGGAGCGGTGGGGCATGGGGTGGGTAAGGAGAACGTGGAAGCGGATGCTGACCAACTTCGCACCGGCCCGGGCTTTTCCCAACAGCGCCGAGTGTCCCGTCGGAATGTCCTGTCGGGTGATCCCATTGACGACCGCGCGGGCGACGGATTGAGACGCGTTGTCGAACCAAAGATGCGAAGCCCGTCTTCAAGGGCGCTGACGGCGGCTCATGTGAGGGCCGAGTGGGGACGGCATTACCGAAACGAAGGGAACCGAGTGAACTACGGCGCCAGAGTCCGGCGCGGCCGACTGGTGTGTCCTGCGCGCCCCTCGCCGCTGCGGCCTATCCTCCCCCACGGAGGTCCTCAGCCGCGGAAAGCCGGTGGCCAGACTCGTCCCGGCAGCCACCGACGGCGGCGACGCGCGCGAGCGTCTGGTCAAGCAGGGGGTAGTGCGGCCCGGGCGGGGCGGAGCGACCTGGATTCTGGAAGAACCTCCAATGGCTCTGCCCGTCAGCATCTCGGATGCCCTGGCCGAGGATCGGGCCGACCGGCTGTGAGGTACTGGGATGCTTCCGCCCTGGTCCCGCTGGTGGTTGCCGAACGGAAGAGCGACTGAGCGCGGGAAAGGCTGGCCGAGGACGACCGAATCGCCGCCTGGGCGTGGACCCGCGCGGAGATCGTCAGCGCGATCGAACTACGAACGCGGCAAGGTTGGCTGTCCCGTCTCCAGAGGCGGGAGGTGAGCGACCGCCTGGACCAGTTCGCCGCCTGCTGGGACGAGGTGACCGTATGTCCTTGCGGTGCGGTCGCGGGCCCTCGGGCTGCTGGCCCGCCACCCGCTGCGGGCCGCCGACGCCGGGCAGCTCGGGGCGGCCCTCCTGGTGCAGGAACAGCTTGCCCGGCCGCTGACATTCGTCTGCCTGGACCGGCGGCTTTCTCTCGCCGCCGAGCTGGAGGGATTGCGGGTCATTCCGTGAGGCTGAAGGGCGTCCGGCGATGCCGAGACCTGCGGGCCTGCTCGCAACGCGAACTCGCATGGCGGTGCCTTTCTTTGACATAGACCAATCAAATGATTAGTGATTGAATACCATGAAACTCCGAAATGATCTCTGAGCTTCCCTGAAACAACACATATGATTGGTCTTCGCGCTGAGTGCGCTCTCGTCGGGTTCCGGCCACCGTGGAAAGGGCGAGCACGCCGAAGTCCGTCGTCAGCTGATCGCGCTTATTCAGAAGGGGCGCCGGGTCGCTGAGTGGACCCGCAAGCGCCCGACGGACCTGCGCTTCGGCGAGGTGCCGCACCCCGAATCCGGCCTGCCGTTGACCGACACGAGCGTGTGGACCCTCATCGAGAGCATGCTGGAGTCCGGCACCCCGCTGCAGCGGAAGACCCTGCGGCAACCACCGGGCGAGACGGCGTGGGTCTGTCGGGCGAAGCCTGGCGCCCGGCGAGCCCCATATCTACGTCAAGCTCCAGTGGTTGCACGGGCGCACCGTTCTCCTTCGCAGCTTTCACTACAGCGAGCATGACCATGCCTACGATCGCCTCTCCCCCGACGCCCCTTCACCGGATTCCCGGGCCCGACGCCTGTCGCGTGTGCGGGACTCCGGGCCTGACCACGGAGCTGGTGCGCGACCCCTTCATCTGCGGCGTCGGCGAAGACGCCGTGGAGTTGACCGCCGACGTGCCGGTCCACACGTGCTCGGCGTGCGACCTGTCCTACACGGGCGAGGAGGCCGCCATGCGGAAGCACGAGGCAGTGTGCCGGCACCTGGGCCTCCTGACGCCCGGCGAGATCCGGGACATCCGCAAGGGCTACGAGATGTCCCAAGCGGCGTTCGCGCGAACAACCGGGTTCGGCGAAGCCACCGTGGCCCGCTGGGAGCGCGGCGAAGTGATGCAGAACGTGTCGAGCGACCGGTACCTTCGGCTGCTGCGGTATCCGACCGTCTTCCTGCTGCTGAAGTCTCTGGCGGAGGGCGGCGGACGGGCGCCCAAGGGTGCGCTCGGCGTGCCGAACGGTTTGTCCTTGGAGAGCGCAGAGCAGTTTCGCGACTCGGGCGCAGGGTTTTCCGTTCGCGGACTGGCGGCCGCCTGATTCCGATGTACGTCGTCACCTTCTACTCCTACAAGGGCGGAGTCGGGCGCACCCTGGCGCTGCTGAACGTGGCCTACGAGCTGGCCGATTCCGGCCTCAGCGTCCTCGTCGTCGACTTCGACCTGGAGGCGCCGGGGATCCATCCAGGCCGTTGGCGGAACGAAGCAGAGCACGGGACGGGCACGATCGGCCAGGCGTCGGCGGATCCCGGCGTGGTTGAATACGTGGGCCGGTACATGGATACGATGCGTGTACCGACCGTCGAGGACTTCATCGTCGACGCGACTCCCGAAGGGTGCGGAGGCCGCATCGCGGTGATGCCTTCCGGCGTGGTGGACGAGAGCTACCGCATGCGCTTGAACGCGATCGACTGGAACGATCTGTACCGGTTGCGCGACGGCTACGTGATGTTCGAGGACACCAGAGCGCAGTGGAGGGCTCTGGGATACGACTATGTCGTGCTCGATTCCCGCACGGGGTTCACCGACGTGGGAGGCATCTGCACCCGTCACCTCCCCGATGCCGTCGTGACCCTCTTTCGCCCCGACGACCAGAGTCTGGCCGGAACGCAGGGAGTGGTCGAGGCGATCCGCGCGGAGGGACCGACGCCGAGACGCCGACAGGCGATCGAGCTGCACTTCGTCATGGCTGGCATCCCCGACGCGGACGACGAGCACGGCATTCTGGCCGAGCGACGACGGGTGTTCGGCAGGCGACTTGGGATTGGCGGCGTCGGGCAGCTGTTGGAGGTGAGACACTATCCGAGCATGGACCTGCTGACCCAGCCGATCCACACGCGCTTCAGGCCGGGAACCAGGCTGGCAGATTCCTATCGGGATCTGACGCGCAGGATCCGCGCTGGCAATGTGGAGGACAAACCCGGAATCATCGAGGGGCTGAGGGACCGGAGACTGCTGGGACCGGACTTCGGTTTCCTCCACCGAATTCGGCGGCGGTACGACAGCGACGCGGGGATCCTTGCACAGCTCGCGGACGCCTATGTTTCCGCCGGGGACATTGTCGCTGCGGCGGAGCTCCTGGAGAGGACCGCCGAGCTGAAGCCGTTGACGGGACGCCAGCTTTGGCGACTGGCAGGCATGCTCCGAATGCTCCGGGATCCACGAGGCGCCAAGGATGCGCTGCGCTCGTTTTTTCAGGAGACACGGCACTCGCAGCTGGAAGAGGACCATGACGGCGGGTACTTGGTCGTGCGGGTGCTTGGGCTGCTGGAGACCCTGGTTGAGGACGGCACCGAATTCGTTTCGGGGAGTCCGGTCGTCGCGGCCCTGCCTGTGGCGGCGCGGGCCGCCGTGGCATCGCGGCTGAACCGCACGGTTGGGGAGAGCAGGGTGGCCGTCGAGATCCTCGACGAGCTGCTCGCCGATGACCAGGGATCTTCCAGGCAGCAGGCGGATTGGGCCTGGTACCTCGCCTTCGCCCGCGTGGCGGCTGGAGACTCCGAGCGGGCTCGAGAGTTCTTTAGCTCGGCCTTGGCGAATCCGGCAACCCATCCCCCGGTGCAGGCGGCTTTCAATTTGGCCATGACCGAGTGGGCCGCCGCGGGAACTCCCGTTCGTGAGACGTTTGCCCGGGTGGTGAGGGAAATGGACGCCATGGACGACCGGACTTGGCTCGACAACGATGCCAACAGCCTGCAGGCGGTCGCCGTCGCTTGCTGGTTTGGCGGTCGCCCCGAAGAGGCTGGCGAGCGGCTTGACGAGGCCGAGCGCGCCGCCGGACGCCGGGAGATAAGCTGCTGGTCCTACACCCGCGTCCCGCGCCAGACGTTCCTCAACCACTGCGCGGAGATTCGGCGTCTGTTCGCGGGCGAGTGCCTCGAGCCCGAGTTCATGAGGCGGCGGTGACACGTGCGTCCGCCGGTTGTGACCGGCCCGTGTCCGTGCGCGATCCGAGAAAGCCGGGAGCGATGATGCCTCCATGAAGATCTGCCCACTATCTTCTCGGGCACGCTTCTACGGATTCCCGCCACTCACAATCACCGACACCTCGAACCGATCATGATCGCGTACTGCCTGGCCGATATCTTCAATCTCGAACTCTGGCCCCGCGGCCGGTCTCTTCGCTACCCGGACGTGAGCAACGGACTGCAAGAACTCGTCGGCGAGACGATCACCGCCGTACCCTCCGCACTGGAGGTGACCGTGCGCCTTTACAGCGGGTGGCACGGGGACACCCCCGAGTCGCGAGTCGATCTGCGTCCTATGGTTGAACGTGCAGTCGCTCAAATGCCCAAGCGGCTCGGAGCTCAACGTATCAGGCTCCAAATCGCCGACCATCCGGTCTGGAACCCGTCGATTCGGATGCTGCGTTCGGTCAGAAACACGCGCGTTACGCGCTTGAACGCTCGGCTGAATGCTTCCGGCAAGTGCGCCTCCCCCGCCTCTTGCAGCTTCTCCCTGCTTGCTTCGTGGGCGTCCGGCTCGTGTCCCGCGGGAGGGTGTCCGGTGCGCCTTCGGGACGTGGCCGCCCGCCACCGCCAGAAGATGGTGGACACCCTGCTGACCGCCGACGCCCTGGTCATTTCGCATCACGCTCTGGCTGACATCGTTGTTCTCGCGAGCGACGACCACGACATGATCCCGGCGTTGCTGGCCCTCGTTGAGTCCCCAATCGAGGTCGTGTACCTTGGTCGTTCCACCGGGAAGGTCTCGGCGCTCCCCGCCTACTACGCGGGAATCCTTGAGCTGGAGGGCGCGACGATCCGTCGCTGGTGACCCGATAGGACGAGAATGGACCCACTGACCCAAGCCCAACTGGCAGAGATCAAGCGAGACATCACCGCTTTCGCGGACCCCGGGACCGAGGTGATGGTCGGTACGGAAACGCTGATGTGGGAAAAGGACGGGCGGGGGTGCGAGGCCGAGCTCCTTCAGGGCACGGAGCCGCAGGTCAGAATTGACGGCGCGACCATGCCGTACGGACGGTTTCTTGGGAGCCACCACATGGCGGATCTTCCCCGTCTCGCGGAGTTCATCGAGAAGACCATGCCGAGCCCGGAGTACCCCTACGTTCCCGCAACCGCTTCCGGCCCGGAGGACGAAACGGATCTCTCTCACGACCTTATTGCAACGTCAACGCTTGATCTGCGCCACGGATCCACCCGAATCGTCCTTGTCCAAGGCGAGGCAGGCTCGGGGAAGACCGTAACGCTACGACACATGACCCGCAAAAGGGCGGGCAACTATTCGGAGTCGGACGACCGACCCCTGTTCTTCTACATCGACGTGCAGGGCCGCGCGCTGTCACGGCTCGACGACGCGATGGCGCGCGACCTCCAGGATCTGCGCTCCCGGTTTTCCTACAACGCCGTCCCGTCACTGGTTAGGAATCGGCTGCTGATCCCGATCATCGACGGCTTCGACGAGCTGCTCGGCAGCGGAGGATATGACGAGGCGTTCTCGTCGTTGGCGGCTTTTGTATCCCAGCTGGACGGGCGCGGCGCACTCGTCGCATCGGCTCGCGCGACATTCTTCGACTACAACAATTTCAGGGAAAACGCCGAGCGATACTCGCAGGACGATCAGGTCAGCTACGAGATCTTTCCCGTTCGGATCAAGCCATGGAAGAAGCGGGACGCCGAGGAATTTGTACGAAGGAAGTCGGGCAGCAATGACGTAGTGAGCGCTTTCGCCAAGCTAAGGCGCGGAATGAACGAGGCCGACAAGACTCTCCTTTGCAAGCCGTTCTACGTGGCGCAGCTTACCACGATGCTGATGGATCCGGAAGCTGCGATGGACGACGGATCCGGCGAGCCCATACTGGGCAGGTTCATCAAGGCCTTTGTCCGTAGGGAGCGCTCCAAGCTCAGGACCAAGGAGGGCAGAGCTCTGCTGAGCGCCGAGCAGCATTACGGCCTCCTCGGACAGCTGGCCGAAGAGATGTGGTGGCTCGAGGAACGGCAACTGGATGTCGATACCGTCCAGACTGTAGCTGACCTTTTTGCCGAAGACATCGGGGCTTCCACCGATGAAGCGAGGAGCATACGGGAAAGGGTTGTCACGCATGCCATGCTCGTGTCCGGCGGGAGTGCAACCGGCGGTGACAAGCACAGGCGCTTCGAGCATGACGTGTTCTTCAGCTACTTCCTGGCGAAGAGGCTCAGACAGCACATCGACCGGGACCGGCAAGAGCTCAGGAGGTTCCTGCGGCGATCGGTTTTGGACGAAGTGTCGGTCGAATGCACTGCGCGCCTGTACGGGCAGGACATCGGCTCCTGTTCCGAAGCGACGATCGCGATCTGCTCGGCCCTGACGACAGGGATGATCGATGCCGTTGCACGCGAGAACGGCGGACGCCTGGTCGCGCAGCTGATCAAGGATGGCCGGCTGCGTCCAGGCATTGCGATGCGGAATCTGTATTTCCACCACAGCGACTTCGGAGATGCCAGGCTGAAGCGGCCCGTCTTCAGACGGTGCCAGTTCATCCGCGTGGATTTCACCCAGGCCCGCCTTGAGTCGCCGGGCTTCGAAGACTGCGCGTTCCAGGTGCCGCTGGTGGACTTGGAGACGACCAGATTCGACGGAGCCGACCCGGTCCTGGCGACGGCGATCAAGGGGATCGCGGTCGCCGGGAACAGCGAAGCGCCACGGGAGTACTATGCGCCGTCCGAGATCAGGCGATGTCTGGAGAGAATGGGCGTCAAGATGCCAGCGGCGCATGACGAGCCCGGCTACACAGAGGAGCAGAAGCGCCTGATCGCGCAGATGGACCGGTTCGTGTACAAGATGGAGACGCGCTATCATGTCGCGACGGGGCGGTTCGACGACTTGCTGCCGGACAGCGCGGAATGGCGCGCGCTCAGAGCGCTGCTTCGCAAGCACCGGCTTGTGACAGAGAGTCAAAAGCCAAAGGGATCCGTGATCCGCCTGGCCTATCCGCCGGACATAATCAGAGGAGGGGAGGACCTCAGCGACGAGAGTCGCCCACGGCTGACTGCGTTCTGGCGGGAGCTCCTGGACGGCGGCGGGTAACCGGGAGACCAAGTGGGCTGTGGTGACGTGCGCGCCGTCACCACGGATCGTCCGGCAGCACCACCCGCGGCCCCTCGCCCCGCTCCTCCATTGCGTCCATGTGGAGGAAGTACTTGCCCACACCCGCCGCCCCCTGCATGTGCCCGGTCTGTGCGATGAGCAGGCCTGGCTGCACGCGGTGCTCGGCCTGGGTCCACATGCGGCCCGCGCCGGAGGGGGTGTCAACGCTCGACGCGCGGCCCAGCAGGTCGGCGTTGAGCCGATCTACGAAGGCCCTGTACTCGGCGTTTCCTGTCGTGCGATGCAGCGTCAGGAAGTGCTCGGCGGCGCCCGCGGTGCCGCAGCACTGGCCGATGTTCTCCCAGAAACCGGGGGTGCGGGTTTCGGGGATGCCAGTGGCCATGACCCCGCGGGCGCCGCGGGCGACCCATGCGTGCCACTCGGCGTCGCCGGTGATCTCGCCGAGCTGGTGGAAGAGGCGGTTGGTTCCGACCGGTCCGTGGCACCAGGAGAGGTAGTAGAGGTCCTCGCCGCCGGGACGGGAGTGGAAGAGGCGATAGCCGGGGCCGGCGGCTGCCGCGGGATGGTCGAGGGTGGCCTGTGAGGTGAGGTAGCGAGCGCCGGCCAGCGCAGCGTCCAGGAAGTCGCGCTCCCCGGTCGCCCGGTGCAGGGTGGCGAGGAAGTATGCGATGCCGGCGGTGCCGTGCGAGAAGTTGGGCATCTCGCGCGCGTAGCCGGGCCACATGTCCCAGCGCAGGCCGTTCGAGGTCTCGCTGGCGCGACTGAGGAGCCTCCTGCCCGCCCCCTCGGCCGCTTCCAGCGCGCCCCGGTGACCGATTGTGCGGTCGAGGTGGAGGAGGGCGAGCCCGGTGCCGGCGGTGCCGCTGATGATGTCGTTGGATTCGACCGCGTCGGTGCCGGAGCCCTGCGGCCAGGGGACGGCTGCGCCGAGCGAGCGGGCCCGGTCGACGAGGAGCTGGGTGGCGAGTCCGGCGTGGGACCTGTGGCTGTCGAGACCGGTCGCGCGCCAGGTCTCGGTCAGGACGAAGGCGATGCCGGCGAGGCCGGTGTAGAGGCCGGCGTTGGGGACGTCCGCGAGGGTGGCGGCGAGGTGCGCGGCGCCTTCCACCGCGGCGTCGAGGTACCGCTGGTCTTCCGTGGCGTAGTGGAGCTCGAGGGCGAAGGGGAGGACGCCGGGCCCGTGTGTGTAGAGTGTGTATCCGGTGGATTCGGGGACCGTCGGGTCGGCGGGCCAGGTCGCACCCCAACCGGTGCTGATGCGGGACGCGTCGAGCCAGTTCCAGGCCTCGAGGGCGACCTGGAGGTGCGGGCGGTCGTTTTCGGCCAGCGCGCGCAGCAGGGCGGGGGACAGCGCGAGGGCTGCGGCGGCGCCCGCCGAGCCGGTGAGGAACGAGCGCCGTGTCAGGGCGCTTTCGCACGGTTGGCACATCTCAGTTTCCTCCCACACCGGGCAGCTCACCCGGCTCGTCGTCCCACCACCACATCGGCCCGACCTCGCGGTCGCCCGGGTATTGCTCGGCGAGCGTCTCGGCGTTGAAGAGGCGCCCGTTCATCATCACCATCGCGATCCGGTTGGTGTTGCGGATGTCGTCGAGCGGGTTGGCGTCCAGGATGACCAGGTCGGCCAGCTTGCCGGTCTCGATCGTGCCCAGGTCCTCGTCGAGCCCGATCGCCTCGGCGCCCAGGATCGTGGCCATGCGCAGCGCGTCGAGTTCGCCGATCCCGCCCGCGGCCATGGCCCACAGCTCCCAGTGATACCCGAGCCCCTGGAGCTGCCCGTGGCTGCCGACGCCCGCGCGGCCCCCCGCCTCGACCAGGTCCTTCACGAAGACGGCGTGGTCGGCGAAGACGTGCTCTTCGTCGCGGAACCACTGGGCACGGCGGCGCGTCCCCGAGTCGATCACCGAGTGGGGGACGAAGCGGCGGAGCTTCTCGTCGTCGTGCGGGTTCTCCCGGCTGAAGAAGTAGTTCTCGGCCCAGGGGCCGCCGTAGGAGACGAGCAGGGTGGGGCTGTAGGCGCGCCGGGTGGCCACGAAAATCCGGATATAGTCTTCGTAGACCGGGTATATCGGGATCGAATGCTCCAGCCCCGGATACCCGTCGATGGTCTCGTTCAGGTTCTGGCGGAGGTTCAGCGACCCCTCGGTCGTGGGCATCAGCCCCAGTTCGCGGGCGGCCATGATGATCCACTGGCGCTGCTGGCGATTCCCCGCCACGTACATCTTGATCGTCTTCGTGTCGAAGTAGTTCGCGTACTTGGACATGATGTCGCGCGCCTCGTCCTCGGAGTCGATCATGTGCTGCCAGAAGACGCCGGGGCCGGTCGAGTAGACGCGCGGGCCGACCAGGTCGCCGGTGCGGACGAGGTCGGCGTAGCTGAGCACGTCGGTGGTGCCGGTCTGCGGGTCGCGCGTGGTGGTGACGCCGTACGCGAGGTTCGCGAGGTAGGGCCAGACGTCGGCGCGGTGCAGGTTGCGGGCGGGGCGCATGTGGGCGTGCGTGTCCACGAAGCCGGGCACGATGGTCTTGCCGGTGACGTCGATGACGCGGGTGCCGGAGGGGACCTCGAGGGAGCCGGAAGGGCCGACCGCGGCGATGCGGTTGTCGCGCACCAGGATGTCGCCCCGCTCGATCGTCCCCGCGCCGGCCACGGTCACCACGCGCGCGCCGCTCAGCAGCGCGGTCCCGCTGGGAATGTCACGCTCGGCCTGGATGTCGATCCACACCTCGACGGGCGTGTAGCCATCGTCGTCCTCTTCGGGGTCGTCGCCCTCCTCTCCCTCCTCTTCTTCTTCGGCCTCGACGGCCTCCTCGGCTTCCTGCGCCTCCTCGAATGCCTCGGCCGCATCCAGGTTGTAGGTGAAGAACGCGCGGCCCAGCGACCAGTGCACGGCGCGCCCGCTTGCGGCCCACGCGGGGAACTCGCCGCCCATGTCCGTGAGGCGGCGGGCGGGCATGGCGGCGCGCGAGGGATTGCCGACGTTGATGAGCGGGGCCTCGCCACCCACCATCGGCACGGTGGCGGTGTAGATCTGCCCCTCGATCAGCGCCATGACCTGGTCGCCCTGCGGGGCCATGCGCAGCACCGAGGGGGTGAGCGCGTTCTGGGAACCCGGTGGCGTGGCGCCCCGGATGCGCACGTGTTCGCGCTCGTCGGTGCCGTCCCAGCGGATCGAGACCAGCATGTCCTGGCGGCTCTGGAAATGGATGCGGTCGCCCGAGCCGGCCGTGAAGTGGGGCCCCCGGCGTCCGTCGACCGGCGCGATCAGCGTGGCGGCGCCCGGCCCGTCGCCGTCGGCCACCCAGACGATCTCGCCGGGCTGCGGGGCGCCCGACCCGAACCCGCCCGCCGACTCCTGGAAGTCACGCGCGTGGCTGCGCAGCGCCACGATGCGGTTGCCCGCCGGGGACCACGCCGGCGTGATGTAGACCGCGCCGCGCTCGGTCAGCCGTACCGGCGAATCGCCGCCGGCCGCGCGGACCTTGTGGAGGTGGCCGGCCTCGCCGTCCCAGGTGGCGTAGGCGATCCAGTCGCCGTCAGGGGACCAGGCGGGGTAGTGCTCGGGGTGCTCGTCGGCGGTGAGGCGCCCGGGTTCGGTTCCGTCGGCGTTGGCGACCCAGAGGCGGTCGAGCGCCGTGAACGCGATCCGTGAGCCGTCGGGCGAGGGCACGGCGTCGCGGATCTGCCGCACGGTGAAGGTGGGGGTGTCCTCGATCGGGTAGTCGAACTCGACAAGCGGCCCGAGTTCGAGGTCGTACTGGACGCGGAAGGGGATCTCCTCCGCGCCGCCGTCCACGGCGTCCAGCTTCCAGATCCTGCCGCCGTAGCTGGCCACGAGGTGGCGCGAGTCGGCAGTGAACGACATGCCGGGCAGCACGTCGAGGGTGCCGCGCGACTCCTGGTCGTCGTGCTGCACCGGGTATGCCAGCCAGCGCTCGGCGCCCGACTCGAGGTCGCGGATGATCAGCCCCGTGCGGGCGTCGTGCCGGGTGCCGTAGACGAGCCAGCGCCCGTCGGGCGACGGGGTGGGGCGGATGCCCGAGCCGTACCGCGACGTGCGCGTGTAGGTCTCGCCGGTCTCGCGGTCGTAGACGGCGAGCTGGTACTGCGGGAACTGTGCGTTGTAGGTCCAGTCGCCGGTCCGCCGCGCATGCCAGATGTAGCGGCCGGTCGGATCGAACGCGGCCCCGAGGGTCTTGAGGTTGTCGGGCTCGTCGATCAACTGGACGCCGGAGCCGCCGTCCACGTGGTGCAGCCACAGCTTCGGGGGGCCGCCGCCGCGAAAGCCGCCCTTCGACGACACGACGTACTCCCCGTCGGGCGCCCAGTCCGGCGACTCGGTGCGATTGGCCCCGCCGGTGGTGACCTGCGTGGTGTCGGACCCGTCCAGCGACATGATCCAGACGTTCTGCCCCCCGCTCCGGTCCGAAGTGAAGACGATCCGCGTCCCGTCGGGCGAAAACCGCGGCTGCGCGTCGAAGGCCATCCCCGACGTCAGCTGGGTCGCGTCCCCCCCGGTGATCGGCACCGTGAAGAGATCGCCGAGATGGTCGAAGACGATCGTGTGCCCGTCGGGACTCACGTCCAGCGAGATCCACGACCCGACGGTCATGTCGATCGCGAGGGTGCGGTCGGGTTGGAGGGGGAGGTGGGCGTCCCCGTCGCTGCCGGAGTCCTGGGCGAGGAGACCGGTGGGGACAAGAAGTGCGGCGGCGAGGAGAGGGGTCCGCATGGTCGTGCTGCCTTCCTGATTTCGCGTGGCGTCGGTGACGACGCGGCACATCGCGGCACGTCCGCTCATGTCCGCGCTCCCGGGACAATATGTGCCGGTCGACCGCGTCGCGACCATGGTGCGTGGCTTAGCCGGCCACAGGATACTGGAGCTTGTCGCCGGCCGGTTCGGCCGGCAGCTTCTCCGAGATGCCAATGAACCCAGGGCCTACGGGTCAGGCGGCCCGAAAGCTGATCGGGATCGGGGGCGGAGCAATGGCTGATTGGGACGACCTCCGGGGGGACGAGCGGCAGGGGTCCGGAATGCCTTCAGTGAAGATCCGCTCCATGAGATGAGCAATCCGGCGCTCTACCCGCTCTTGGACGTCCTGTTCGTCGTGTTTCACGCGGCGCTGATCGGGTTCAACGTTCTCGGCTGGGCCTGGAGGCGAACCCGCAGGTTCCACCTTGTCACCATAGGCGCGACACTGCTGTCCTGGTTCGGGTTGGGTGTAGTGTACGGGTGGGGCTACTGCCCGCTGACCGACTGGCACTGGCGGCTCAAGCTGATGCTGGGAGAGACCGATCTGCCGGCGTCGTGGATCAAGTACTACCTGGACCGGATCACAGGGTTCGACTGGAGTCCGGTGGTGGTCGACTACCTCGTGGTGGGGACGGCGGTGGCGGCGCTGGTGCTGTCGGTGTTGTACAACGTTCGGGACTGGAAGCGGCCTGAGCGGTAGTCGGCCTGCCCAGGGACGCCGGGTGGCCAGGTCGTCGGCCATCTGGCGTCGTGCAGCCTGCCGACGACAACTTGTTCGTGCCGGAATCCGTGGCGAAACCGGTCCATTCCATACCAAGCCCGGGAGAATCCAGGTGAATTCGTTCCTGTCCTCTTGCCTTGTTGCCGCAGCCCTGGTTGCCCACATCCCCGCCCACGCCCAGGAGGCCGATTCCGCCGCGGACCCGGCCCGCTGGGAAACCAGCCACTCGATCGTGATCGGGGGCGAGACGGTCGAGTACGACGCGGTCGTCTCGGGCACGACCCTGACCAACGACAACGGCGACCCGGCGGCCGAACTGTGGTACACGGCCTACTTCCGCACCAACGGGGCGCCGTCGCGGCAGCGGCCGATCGTCTTTTCGTACAACGGGGGCCCGGGATCGGCCTCGTTCTGGCTCCACATGGGGATCATGGGACCGCGGCGCGTGGTGACCCCGGACGTGGGCCCGCAGGGAGCGCCCCCTTATCCGCTCGAGGACAACGCCTACACCATCCTCGACATCGCCGACATCGTGATGGTGGACCCGATCGGGACCGGATTCAGCCACATGCTCGGCGAAACGCCCGGTTCGGACTACTGGGGCATCGACGAGGACGCGAAGTCGCTTGCCCAGTTCATCCGGAGGTTCCTCAGCGCGCACGACCGCTGGAACTCGCCCCGCTACCTGCTCGGCGAGAGCTACGGCACGACCCGATCGGCCGTGCTCGCCAGCCACCTGCAGCGCGCGAACATCGACCTGAACGGTATCGTCCTGGTCTCGGCGGTCCTGCAGTTCAACACGATCCAGTTCGCGCCCGGCGACGACCTCCCCTACATCGTCAACCTGCCGTCCTACACCGTCGCCGCCCGCTACCTGGACGCGCTGCCGGAGAAGACCCCGGCGGACCTCGAGGACCTGATGGCCGAAGTCGAGGAATGGGCGCTCACCGAGTACGCCACCGCGCTGCTTCGGGGCAGCACGCTCGACCCGGACACCCGTGCCCGGGTGGTCGACCGCCTGCACCGCTACACCGGGCTCTCCCGCGACTTCATCGAGAAGTCGGACCTGCGGGTGACCGCCCCGGCCTTCGAGGCCGAGCTGCTCCGCGACGAAGGGAAGATCGTCGGCCGTCTGGACGCCCGCTTCACCGGCCCGGCCGGGAACACGCTGGGCGCCCGGCCTTCCCACGACCCGCAGTCCACGGCGATCAGCTCGGCCTACACGTCGGCGTTCAACAGCTACCTGCGGAGCGAGCTCGGCTACGACGGCGACCGCGAATACGTCCCGAGCGGCGGCGTCCGCGACTGGAACTGGGGGCGGGTGAGCGCAGGCCGCTTCTCGCGCGGCGACGGCACACCGAACGTCGCCCCCGACCTGGCCGCCGCCATGCGCCGGAATCCCGCGCTCGAAGTGCTCCTGATCAACGGCCTGTACGACCTGGCGACTCCCTACTTCGCGGCCGTTTGGACGATGGACCACATGGGTCTGCCGCCGGCACTCAGGGCCAACATCCAGCGCGAGGACTTCGCCGCCGGCCACATGATGTACGTGGAGCAGTCCCTGCTGCCGCAGTGGAAGGAGACGCTCGACGCCTTCATCCTGCGGACTTCGGGCAGCGGCGCGCGAGATCCCGACTGACAGGCGCGGACCGGCCGGCCGCTTCCGTCCTGGAATAGACGGGACTGATACAGTGTTACAAGTTCGCCCGTACCGGAGTCCCAGCCTGCCCCGTACGCCATGAAGTTCGATCTCAGGACGATCCTGGTAACCCTATGCGCTGCCGCCCTCGCGCTGCCAGTGGCCGCTGAAACGGAAGAACCGGGCGAGGCAATCGAAACGGCGTCCCTGGCGCTTACGCCGACCGAGTACAACAACACGGTCGCCGACCTGCTGGGCTTCCCCAGAGACGGAGAACGATGGCCGAAGCGCCCGGCTGTCGCCGACCGGATCAGCCCGCGGCGCACCGCCAGCAAGGGCGTGTTCTCGCCACCGCCGCCGCCCGACCCGTGGCCGTGGCCATTTCCGGACGAGCCCGGTTCCGACGGCTTCGAGGGCATTGCACAGGGCCAGAGTCCGTCCTCCTACCAGGTCGAGGAACTCCACCTCGCCGGGATGCACTTCGGGTCCTTCGCCCTGCTCTCGCCGACCTTCTTCAACTGCCCTAGCTGGTCCGACCTGCCGTCCGCGGAGCGCGAGGCCTGTGCCGCGACGAGCATCCTCCGCTTCGCCGAGCGGGCGTACCGCCGGCCGTTGCACGAAGGAGAGCGCGGTCGGATCGAGGCTTTCTGGCAAGCGCAGGTCGCCACAAAACCGATCGGTGAAGCGGCGGCGCTCACCGTCGCCGGCATCCTTCAGGCCCCGGCGTTCCACTTCAAGCTGGAGCCGGACGCCACGGAAGCCGCGAGACTCGATCCGTGGCAACTCGCCACGCGGCTGTCGTACTTCCTCTGGGACTCGATGCCGGACGAGGAGCTCTTCCGGGCGGCCGGCGCCGGCGAACTCGAGACCGCGGAAGGCGTCGAACGGCACGCACGGCGCATGCTCGACGACCCGAAGGCCCGGCCGGCCGTCGTCCACTTTCATCACCAGTGGCTCGGTACCGACCAGGTCCTCCTGATCGCGCCCGCCCGCCGCGCCTTCGGCCCGCGGTTCGGCGTTTCCCGAGTACTCAGGAACACGCGAGACGACGACACGACGTGGCCGGCGATCCTGGGTCCGATCCGGCACTCGATGAGGCTGGAGACCGAGCTGTTCGTCGAAGAGGCGATCTTCGACCGGGCGGGAACGTTCACCGAGCTGATGACCGGCAATCACGGCTACATGTCACGCAACACGTCGCCGATTTACGGCGCCACGACGACCCCGGACGAACGACGCGCGGCCCTGACCCGGCAGATCGAGTACGTCTCCGTATCGGTCGGACGCAAGAAGCCGCTCACCCTCCATCCGGTCGTGCTGGACCCCGCGCAGCGGGCAGGCGTGCTGACCCTGCCGTCGGTTCTGGCCATCGGCGCGTACGCCGTCCAACCGGGCCCGATCCCCCGCGGGGTGCGCGTCCTGGAGCGCATCGCCTGCATGGAAATGGGCGATCCGATCGAAGGCGTCGAGAGCGCGTTACCGCCGGACGCGCTCGGCGTCGAGAGCACGAACCGCCAACGGACCGCCGCCGCGACCAAACCGCGCGAGTGCAACTCCTGCCACCGCCGAATCAACCCGGCCGGGTTCGCCTTCGAGCACTACGACGCGATGGGCGCGTGGCGAGCCGAGGACAACGGACAGCCGGTCGACGCCAGCGGCTCGCTCCGGCTGCCCGGCGCCGAGGAACTCACGTTCGCCGACGGAGTCGAGTTCGCGCACAAGCTGGCCGCCAGCCGCCGGGTGCGGGACTGCTACGCGCTCCACTGGACGCGCTATGCGCTCGGCAGCCACCTGGAGAGAAACGCTCCCGGGCTCGAACCGATCCAGAAGCGTTTCCGCGAGAACGACTCGGTCAAGGAACTCCTGGTCTCGATCGCCACCAGCGACCTCTTTCGCACCCGTTCCGCCGGGGTAGGCTCCGAGAGCGGCCCATGATCTCGAGACGCCACCTGCTGCAACTCGGAGGGCTCACGGCCCTCGGCTCCGGCTGGCCGGGCGGTGCCTTGCGCGCACTGGCCCAGAGCCCGGCTCAGGTCCGGCGCCTGATCCTGATCAGCCACTGCCACGGCTGGCCCTACGCCACCTGGAAGATGCGCCCGGAGGGAGTCTCCGAGAGCGAACCCTGGTCGGTCGACCTGGAGCAACTCCCGGAGACGGCGTTCAGCAGGCCCCTGGCTCCGCTCTACGAGCATCGTCGCCGCATCCTCGCCCTGGACGGCCTGTCCCTGGCCACCGCCGAACTCGACGGCGGCGGCAACCGGCACGACCGCGGCTGGGTCCACGCGTGGACCGGCAACACAGCGGACTTCGGCGCCCGCGACACCCGTTCGACGTCGGCCTCCCTCGACCAGCTCGTGGCCGCGCACGTGGCGCGGGCGGACCGGCTGCCGTCGCTCGAGGTCTCGGTCGACGCCGCGCTCGAGGCGGGCCGGCCGATCAGCTACAACAGCGGCGGCGTGCGGCTGCCGGCCGAGAACACGCCCCTGCGCGCCTGGAACCGCGTCTTCGGACCGGCGTCCTCCGGCGACACGGTCGGCGCGTATCGGCGCAGCACTCTCGATTTCGCGTACCAGGAGTACCGGGCGGTCGCCGCCCGCTTCGACGCCAACGACCGCGCCCGGCTCGAGTCCCACTTCGGCCTGGTCGACCGGCTCGGTCACCGGCTCGAGGGCCTGGCGACGCTGTCCTGCGACGCGCCTCCCCGCCCCGCCGCCTCGTTCGACCGCTACGACCTGCAGTTCGACGCCTTCGTCGACATCATCGCCGCCGCCTTCAGTTGCGACATCACGCGGGTCGTCTCGTTCTCCCTCGGCGAGATGCCGACGGCGGAGTTCGGGGCCGACCACATCAGCGACAAGGTGCACAAGGGCATCGCCCACTACATCCACGAGGACATCCGCAAGCACGACGCGATGACGCAGTACGCGGCCTACCACGGCCAGCAGGTCGCCCGTCTCGTCAGCACCCTGGAGTCGATTCCGGACGCGGACGGCGGCTCGCTCATGGACAACACCCTGATCGTCTGGGGCTCCGAACTCGGCGACGGCTGGCACGGCTACCGCAACTACTGCCCTGTCCTCGTCGGCGGCTCCTGGGCCTTCGACACCGGCCGGTACCTGTACTGGCCCCACGAAACACCCGCCGAGATGCGAGTCCCGGCCCAGGTGGCCCCAGGCGGCCTCACGCGGTTCGCCGGCGTCCCCCACCAGCACCTCCTGGTCAGCATCGCCCGCGCCATGGGCCTCGACGCCAACCACGTCGGCCTCCAACACGCCTACGGCCAACGCGGCGACTACATCTCCCTGGTCGGCCCGCTGGCCGGTCTCACGGCGTAACGCCCGCGACGCGACGGCGGTTTCACCCGCCTGCTGGGAGGTCCGGGGGGAGGGGTCCCAGTCGGACGTGAGCGCTTCGGAGGTTGACGAGAAGTCGGCGCTCACTCCACTCCGCTCGCTTCGGCCTGGCCTGGGTTTCCGAACCGGCATGGGCAGTCGCTCGCTCCGAGGCCGCTGGGACCCCTCCCCCCGGACCTCTGAGCAGGCTGGACGGCGTCGGACGATTGCCAAGCCCCTTCGGAACCGGACGCAAGAACTGAACGAACGCGGGCAGCATCGTCAATGTCCCCTCGGGTCGGAGGTAACCCAAACGCGGCCATGGATTGGTCAGTGTCCCAACGAAGCAGCGAGCCAACGCAGCGCCCTCCAGCCTGCCGGGGTCCGAGGGGTCTACCTCCAGGCGGCTCGGAACGAGCGACGGTCGACGACCCGACAGTGACCGACGCCCAACCGGAGCGAGTGGAGTGCAGTGAGCGCCAACCCCCCGGCATCCGAACAAGCGCAAACGGCACCTGGAGGTAGACCCCTCGGACCCCAACAGGCAGGCGGGTGATACCGACGCCTGTTCGGACGACGAGCCGCCGCCCTACTCGGGCAGTGCGAAGGCGAGGAGTTCGGACTTACGAGGGGGTGGGCGGGGAGGTGGCGGCGGTGCGTCGGCGATGGCAGTCGATGCAATGGAGGGGCCGGGCCCGGGGCGTTCGCCGCCGCCGGCTACGAGGATGTACTGGCGGCCTTCGTGCATGTAGGTCATCGGGCCGCCGTGGAGGCTGCGGTCGACCTCGAGCTGGGCCAGGAGGTCGCCGGTCGCCTTGTCGAAGGCGACGAGGTAGCTGCCGTCGGCGGAGCGGTCGCCGAGTTCGTCGACGATCGGTTCGATCGAGACGATCAGGGTCTTCGTCACCAGGACGCCGCCTTCGGTGACGACGCCGTCCTGCGGCGGCGTGCCGAGCCGGCCCAGGTTCAGGTGCCTGATCGCCGGGTGGTCGCGGGGCCCCTCCCCCAGCGGAATCTGCCACAGCATCTCGCCGCGGTTCATGTCGAAGGCGGTGATCCGCCGGTAGGGCGGCTTGAGCAGGGGCAGGCCCTGGACCTTGGGCATGGGCCGGCGGTTGATCGAGTACCGCCAGTCGGAGCGCGCCGGGTCCGGGGCCGAAAGGGAGATCGCGCCCGGGCGCGTCAGCGAGGGCACGTAGAGGATGTTCGTCTCGGGATCGAAGGAAGCGCCCGTCCAGTTCGCGCCGCCGCCCGGCCCCGGGTTCTGGAGGTAGGCGCGCTTGCCGTCCTCGCCGTGGACGATCGGCGGCGTGAAGACCGGCCCGATGACGTAGTCCCGGATCACTTCGAGGGCTTCGGCCCTCAGCTCCGGCGTGAAGTCGATCAGATCGTCGTAGTCGATGCCGAGGGTTTCGAACGGCGGCGGCCGGGTCGTGAACGGCTGTGTGCGGGACAGCTTTTCGCCCGGGATCCGCGAGTGGTAGTTGACCGGCGTCTCGACGATCGGCCAGACGGGTTCCCCGGTCGCACGGTCGAAGACGTAGGTCATCGCGACCTTCGAGACCACCGCCACCGCCTTGATGTCCCTGCCGTCGACCACAATGTCGATCAGGTTCGGCGCGGACGCCAGGTCGTAGTCCCAGACGCCGTGGTGAATCGTCTGGAAGTGCCACACCACCTCGCCGCTCCGGGCATCGAGGCAGACGATCGACTCGGCGTAGACGTTGTCGCCGTGCCGGTCACCGCCGTAGTAGTCGTTCGTCGGCGTCCCGAACGGCAGGTAGACGTAGCCGAGCTCCTGGTCGGCGCTCATCATCGACCACACGTTCGTGTTGCCCATCTTCCGCCAGGACTCGTTCTCCCAGGTCTCGAGGTAGGGCTCGCCCTCCCGCGGCACGGCGTGGAACGTCCACTTCAGCTTGCCCGTGCGGATGTCGAAACCGCGGACATCTCCGGGCGGGTTGTTGTTGCGGAGCGGAAAGTCGAAGACCGTGCCGCCGACGACGATCGTGTCGGCCACGACGGTGACGGGCGCCGTCCAGTTCATGTTCCGGTTCGCCCGCCCCGGCAGGAGGCCCTGCATCAGGTCGACGACGCCCTCCTCGCCGAACTCCGGATCCGGCCTGCCGGTCTTCGTGTCGATCGACACCAGCCGTCCGGCCCGCGTCGCGATGAGGACACGCTCCGCCGTTCCGTCGGTCCAGTACTCGAGACCGCGAATCTGCGCCATCCCGCGCCGCTGTTCGATCTCCCAGTCCCTCGGGTCGTGCCGCCAGAGTGTCTCGCCGGTCGCCGGATCCAGGGCGGCGACCTGGCCGAGGCCCGTCGGAATGTAGACGACGCCGTCGATCATCAGCGGCATTCCCCGGAAGGAACCTGGTACGAGGTCGGTCAGATTCTTGAGCAGCACGTCGGCCGACTCCCAGCGCCAGGCAACCTCCAACCGGCCGAAGTTGTCCCGGTCGATCTGGTCCAGGGGCGAGTAGCGGGTGGAGCCGCTGTCGGCGCCGAAGTGCCGCCACTCCCCGCCTTCCGCGCCGTGTTGAGCTGCGGCTGGAACGGCGGCAACGCCCAGAACCAAGGACCAGGCAAGACCTGGCACCGCCAGCCGACCGACTCTCGACATCCGGAATCCCCTTCGTTGGAACCGGCGCATCTTACTTTGGCGTCATCGCTGCTACCGTCAACTCCCGCCATGCTTCCCGCCCTGACCTCAGTTCTCGCGGCAACGCTGGCCACCGCGATCCCAGCCCAGACGACGTCCGCGGGCGATGGCATTCGATTCGTGGACACGGCCGATGCCTGGGGGATCGATTTCCGCCACCGCCACGGCGGTCAGGGCGAGTTCTACATGATCGAGACGATGGGCAGCGGCGTCATCGCGTTCGACTACGACGGCGACGGCGACGACGACCTTCTCTTCGTCGACAGCGGCGAGCCGGCGCCCCATGGAGGCCGACCGGGCCGCACCACCCTGCTCCGGAACGACAGCAGCCGGTTCGTCGACGTGACGGACACCTCGGGCATCCACCTCGACAGCTACGGCATGGGAGGAGTGTCCGGCGATGTCGATGGGGACGGCGACGCGGATATCTACCTGACCGCGTTCGGCCCGAACCGGCTGCTCCTGAACGAAGGTGACGGCACGTTCAGCGCCGCGGCGCCCGGGAGCGGCGCCGCAGATGCCTCGTGGAGCGCCTCGGCCGCGTTCGGCGACATCGATCTCGACGGAGACCTCGACCTCTACGTCACGAACTACGTCGACTTCGGCTACGACAACAACCACCTCTGCGGACAGCCGGAACGCGGGCTGCGCTCCTACTGCCACCCGGACGTCTACGACGGCCTACCGGATCGCCTGTACCGCAACGACCAAACGGACGGCGGCCCGCCCACCTTCGTCGACGCGACGCGAACACTCGGCCTGGGCGACGCCGACGGCGCGGGACTGGGAGTGGTCATCCTGGACCTCGACGGCGATCGGCGGCCGGACATCTACGTCGCGAACGACATGGACCCGAACCTCCACTTCCTCAACCGGAAGACGAGTGAAGGGCCGCGCTTCGAGGAGGCCGCGCTGATCGCCGGCACCGCCCTGTCGGACCGCGGTGAACCGGAGGCCGGCATGGGAATCGCGGTCGGCGACATCGACGGCAACGGCTTCGAGGACCTGGTCGTCACCCACCTGGACCGGCAGACGAACGCCCTCTATTCGAACCGCGGCGACGGCCTCTTCCTCGAGCAACGGTTCGCCGCCGGGATCGCCGAACCGTCGATGCCCTGGGTCGGCTTCGGTGTCGGTCTCGCCGACTTCGATCTCGACGGCGACCTCGACCTGGTCGTCGCCAACGGCCACGTCATCCACAACATCGCCGAGCAGGAAACCTACGACGGAGCGGCCTACTCGCAGCCGAACCAACTGCTCGAGTATCGCGATGGCCGCTTCGTGGAACGGAGCGGCAGCGGTCTCTCCGCGGTCAGGGTCAGCCGCGGGCTCGCCGTCGCCGACTTCGATCTCGACGGCGATCCCGATGTGGTCATTTCGAACTGCAACGACGAGGTCGAGGTCTACCGAAACGAGAGCCGCCGCCAGGGCGAGGTTGTCCAGGTAGATCTCGTCGACCGCGAAACTCCGAACCGGAGGGCGATCGGCGCGGTCGTTGAGTTGCGATCCGGCACGAGCGTGTACCGCCGCGAAGTGCGGGCCGGATCGTCCTACCTGTCCCAGAACTCGCTGACCCGGACCTTCGGCGTGCCCACGGACAGGTCCGGGACCGAAGCCCGCGATCGGAGCCGGCCGGCGGACGTAGAACTGCGCGTGCGATGGCCGAGGGAGGGCAACCTGCAGTTGCCGGGCCTGCCGGTCGGACGGCGCTTCCGGATCGTCCGCTGACTCTAGACTCCCCAATCCACATCGCAACCCGTCCCTTCCGTTGACCACCCACTCCACCACGATTTCCTCCGTAGCCGGCCGCGAGGTCCTCGACAGCCGCGGCAATCCGACGGTCGAGGTCGAAGTCCTGCTCGAGGGCGGCGGCCGCGGCCGCGCGATCGTCCCCAGCGGCGCGAGCACCGGACGTCACGAGGCGGTCGAACTGCGCGACGGCAACCCGGCGCGCTACGGGGGCAAGGGCACGGCAACGGCGGTCAGCCACGTGAACGGCGAGATCGCCGAGGCCGTCCGCGGCCTCGACGCCGCCGACCAGGCTGAAACCGACCGCCTGCTGGCCGAGCTCGACGGAACGCCGAACAAGGGCCGCCTGGGGGCGAACGCGGTGCTCGGAGTCAGTCTCGCCGCCGCCCATGCCACCGCCGCGGCACGCGGCCTGCCGCTCTACGCCTCGATCGGCGAAAGCGATGCGCGCACGCTGCCGGTTCCGATGCTCAACATCCTGAACGGCGGCCAGCACGCCGCCGGCTCGACCGACTTCCAGGAGTTCATGGTCATGCCGACCGGCGCCGCCTCGTTCGGCGAGGGCCTGCGCTGGGGAGTCGAGATCTACCAGCGTCTGCGCTCGATCCTCCACGACCGCGGCTTCTCCGTCGCGGTCGGCGACGAGGGCGGCTTCGCGCCCGCGCTCGGCGGCAACGAACGGGCCGTCGAAGTCATCCTCGAAGCGATCGAGGCCGCCGGCCGCCGTCCCGGCGACGACATACGGATCGCGCTCGATCCGGCTACCAGCGAGCTCTACGACGAAACGACCGGCCGCTACAGCCTGCCGATCGAGGGCCGCGAACTCGACAGCGGCGAACTCGTCGACCTCTGGGCCGACTGGTGCCGAAAGTACCCGATCATCAGCATCGAGGACGGCCTCGCCGAGGACGACTGGACCGGCTGGAGCGAGCTTTGCCGGCGTCTCGGTAGCGACGTGCAACTGGTCGGCGACGACCTGCTGGTCACGAACATCGATCGCATTGACCGCGCGATCGAAGCACGCGCCTGCAACGCCCTGCTGTGCAAGGTGAACCAGATCGGCTCCCTGACCGAGAGCGACGCCGCGGTCGAGCGGAGTCGCTCCGCCGGCTGGGGCGTCGTGATGAGCCACCGTTCCGGCGAAACGGAGGACACGACGATCGCCGACCTCGCCGTCGCCTGGAACACCGGGCAGATCAAGACCGGCGCGCCCGCCCGCAGCGACCGGGTCGCCAAGTACAACCAGCTCCTCCGGATCGAGGAGCAGCTCGGCGACCGCGCCGTCTATCCCGGCCTCGACGCGTTCCCGCATCGGCGATCGGCGTAGCCTGTCTCGGGATCTCAGTCGCCGCACAGGAAAACCGCGACATCCGCCACGTTCGTTCCCGTCGCTCCGGTCCGCAGCAACGCGCCGCCGGCATCCAGCGCGCGGTAGGAGTCGTTGTCCTCGAGCGCGGCGACCGGATCGACACCTGCGCCTCGGATGCTGGCGATCGTCGAGGCGTCGACCATGCCACCCGCGGCGTCGGTGGGTCCGTCACGGCCGTCCGTGCCGGCGGCGAGGAACACCCAGTCGTGGCGGTCGGCGAGCGAACTCTCCGCCGCTTCGAGCGCGAAGGCGAGGGCCAACTCCTGGTTCCGGCCGCCCGTGCCGCCGCCGCGGACCGTGACCGTCGTCTCGCCGCCGGCAACCCAGGCGTGGAACGGCGTGGCAGCGAAGCGAACCGCGAGCGTCGCGCCGACTTCGCGCGCCTCGCCCTCAAGCGGCTCCGGTTCGACCTCGACGCCCGTGCCGCAGGCCGCGGCCATCGCCCCGACGCTCGTCCGGTTGCCGCCGACGATCCGGTAGATCGCCTCGTCGAAGATCGGATCGCCCGGTTTCGGTGTCTCTTCCAACTCGCCGCGGACGCCGGCCTCGAACCGGTCCCGCACGGGCGCCGGGCACGTCTCCAGCGCACCGCACCGCTCCAGAACCGCGCGGGCTTCCGCAAACGTCGAAGGGTCGGGCGCCGTCGGACCACTGCCGATCACGGAAGGATCGTCGTCGATCACGTCGGACAACGCGAGTGTCACCACCGCGGCGGGGCGCAACTGGCGCAGCAGCCCTCCACCCTTGATCGTCGACAGGTGCTTGCGCACCGCGTTCAGCTCGTGGATCGTGGCCGCACCCCGGAGCAGTTGGCGGGTCACCTCCAGCTTGTCCGCCAGCGAGACGCCCGGCGCCGGTGCCGGCACCAGCGCGGAAGCACCGCCGGAAATCAGGACCAGGGCCAGGTCGCCGGGCCCCAACTCTGCGGCCCGTCGTTCAACCTCTCTCGCGGCGGCCTGCCCTCGTTCGTCCGGCAACGGGTGTCCGGATCGCAGGGCTTCGAAGTGGCCGAGGCGCTTCGCCTCGTCGTGGGCCACGACCAACACGTCGGCAGGCAGTACAGGGTCGCCAAGCACCTCGATCGCGGCTCGGGTCATGCCGAACGCGGCCTTCCCCACGGCCAGCACCGCGACCCGGACACCTGGTGCGGCTTGCAGATCGAGTCCGCGAAGCGCCGAAGCGGTCGACCGCACCGGATCGGCAGCCGCGACGCCCTTCAGGAAGATCTCCGTGGCCCGCTGTCTGAGCGCCTCCGCCATGTGCAGAGGATACGGCTCAACGTCGGCGCCTGCCGGACCTTGACAGGGAACGTCCATTTGGTGCATTCTTCTGCACCAATCGGTGACAGAAGGGGTTGCCAATGGGTAGCCGGGACAACGACGGAGGACACCAGAAACTCACCATTCCGGACCTCGAGACCATTCGCGGAGGCTCATGCTCGGCGGGCCTGCTGCGCGAGTTGAAAACCGCACTCGAGGTGTCGGACGTGGAACTCGCGGGCCTCGTCGGTGTTCCACGCCAGACCATGCGGCGGCGCCTGCGCCAGGGCACCCTCAAGCGCCACGAGGCGGACCGCGTAGTGGCCGTCGCGAGGGCGTACAACAAGGCACTCGACTTCTTCGAGAACAACCACGAATCCGCCATTCAGTGGATGAAGCTCCCGAATCCCGGGCTTGATGGAGAAACGCCGCTGGAGCGCGCGGACACTGTCTCGGGCGCGCACGACGTCGTTGTGCTCCTCCATCGCGTCGAGCACGGCATCCCGCTCTGAGAGCCGCTTTCGGGTGAGGATCTGGAGGATCGCAAGGGCGATTCATGCAACCGACGCGCAGGCAATGCTCAGCGGCGACGGCGCCGCCCGCGAGGGAGGGCGCTGGAATCCGACCGGAATGCCCGCCGTCTACTGCAGTGAGACCTCGTCTCTCGCGATGCTCGAAGTTCTCGCCCGCACCAAGGGGCTTTCGGCCTCCCCGCTCTACGCGATCCTGGATCTCATGATCCCGGACGAGCATGTCGTCGAACCGCTCGGTCTCGCCGACGGTGCTCCAGCCGGCATGGCGGAGAGCCAGAGGTCCGGCGCCGCCACCCTCGCGGTGAACCTTGCCTTCGCCGTCCCCAGCGTCATCAACCCACGAGAACGGAACATCGTCATCAACCCGCGGCATCCGTACATGCGCAAAGTGCGGCCCGGCAGAGTCAGCACGTTCCGGTTCGATTCGCGGCTGCACTGACCCCGCCGGCGGCCGGCCGGTAGAATCGCATCGGGCCGTAGCAGCCCGCCCAGCCGGGGACGCCATGGACTTCACTCAAGCGCCGCCTTCCGCCGCCCGCCGGATTGGCTGGCAGTCCGCGACGCCGGTTCCGGACGGCCACAGCTTCAATCGCTTTCTGGGGACCGCCGGCGGACGTCTCCGGGCCCACGACCTCGAACTGGTCGCCTTCTTCGAACCGGATCGCAGCCCCGCGGCCGGCCTGCCGGCGGAAGCGATGCCCAGCCCACTGGAGATCGCCTTCCTGCCGGACATTCGTGCCCGGGTGGCGGCGATGGACCGCCGCTTCCGGCGCGCCATCGACGAACTCGGCTACCCTGCACCGTTCCACTTCGCCTTCGCCTCGAAGGCGAACACGGCGGAGGAGATCGTCCGCTCGACGCTGACCGCCGGCGCTCACCACGAGATGTCGTCCGACATCGATGTCGAGATCGCGCGCCGCATGATCCAGGCAGGGCTGCTCCCCGAGGACCGGCTGGTGCTCGCGAACGGATTCAAGGGGCCGGGGAGTGCCTACGCCCGGAACCTCCTGGAGCTCGGGCGCGAACATCCACGGGTGATACCGATTCTCGAGGACGCCTCGGAACTCAGGGGCTTCGCCGACTCCGGCGTGGAGTTCGAGTTCGGTATCCGGATCAAGAAGCCGCAGGAGGCGATGGGGGCCGGCGACCGGGACTCGCGGTTCGGCGTCGACGCCGGCGCAGCGGAACGTCTGGCGGCCGATATCGACGAGGCGTCGGAAGCACGTTTCGTTCTCCTGCACGCGATGTTCGGTTCGGCCACGGACACACCGGAGGAGTTCGTCGCGGCCCTCGAGCCCGCCCTCGATCTCTACGCACGGCTCGGCCGCCGTCACCGGCACCTGCGCTTCTTCGACTTCGGTGGCGGCGTACCGGGACGCACGACTCTGGACGACAGCTTCGACTACGACCGCTTCGCCCGGCGACTGCTTGAGATGGCAATCGAGCGCTGCGCGGCGCACGGCACCAGGCCGCCGGAACTGATCGGCGAGTTCGGCCGGTACACGGTCTCGGAGCACGCGGCTCACCTGTTCCGGGTCATCACGGTCAAGGAGAACGGTTCCGCGCTCCCCTGGTACCTCGTCAACGGCTCGATCATGACTTCCTTTCCGGACGCGTGGGCGCTCGGCGAGCACTTCATCTGCCTGCCGCTCAATCACCTCGACCGCCCCTTCCGGCGCGTGCGCCTGGGGGGCATCACCTGCGACCGGGACGACGTGTACCCTCCCCGAGGCAGCTCCGTGCCTCTCTTCCTCCCGGACCTGGACACAGCCGAACTGCGCGACAACCCCCTTCACGTCGGCTTCTTCTCGGTCGGCGCCTACCAGGAGATGCTCGGCGGCGTGCGCGGGAGCAAGCACTGCGTCCTTCCGGAGGCCACCGAGATCCTGATCGACCGGAACGGCGACGGCGACTTCGTCTGCGATATCCTCCCGGGCCACACGACCGAGGACGTGCTTCACAACCTGGGTTACGGACGGACCGCTCCCACCGGCCCGCCACGAAGCACGGCGCCGGTTCGGGTCGGCTGAGGCTCCCGTGTCAGGAACCTGCTCATCGCTTGCTCGAGTCGGGCGCCGCGTTCCGATGTCGGTACGTCTCGCGGTCATCGGAATCGCCGCCATGTCCCCAGCGCATCTGGCGGCGGGGGATCCGCAGCCCGTATTCGTCGACCGCGCAGCGGAACTCGGCGTCGACTTCGTCCACTACAACGGCATGATCGGGCATCTGTACACTGCTGAACACATGAGCGGCGCCGTCGCCCTCTTCGACTACGACAACGACGGCGACCTCGACCTCTACCTGGGCCAGGGTCACCTGCTGCCTCCTCCGGGCGAATCCGGCTCTCCGCCAGCCAGCGGAGACACCGGGGCGCCGCCCAGAATGGACCGTCTGTTTCGCAACGATCTGGAACGTGGCGCGCTGCACTTCACGGACGTGACCGAGGAGAGCGGTCTCGCCGCTTACGGCTACGCCATGGGGGCCACCGTCGGGGACATCGACAACGACGGCGATCCCGACCTCTACATCCTCAACTTTGGACCGAACGAACTCTGGCGCAACGACTCGCAGCCGGGCGCTCCCCGCTTCACGAACATCACCGAGGGAAGCCACACCGCCGACCCCCGCTGGAGCGCGGCCGCGAGCTTCTTCGATCTCGACCGTGACGGACTGCTCGACCTCTTCGTCGGCAACTACGTCGAGTTTCGGATCGCAACCCACAAGCCGTGTTCCTCCGCCCAGGGAATCGTCGAGTACTGCGGACCCAAGGCCTTTCGCGGCGAGGCGAACCGCGTACTCCGCAACCAGGGCGGCGGCAAGTTCGAGGACTGGACCTCCCGACTCGGCATCGCCGACCTGGTGGCCGGAACCCTGGGAACGGTGGCCACGGACTTCAACGGCGACGGCTGGACCGACATCTACGTCGCGAACGACCAGAAGCCCAACTCACTCCTCCTGAACGACGAAGGCGCCGCCCTCGTCAACGATGCGGTGATGGCCGGCGCCGCGGTCAACGCTGCCGGCCAGCCAGAGGCCAGCATGGGAGTCGTCGCCCAGGACTTCAACGACGACGGCCTGGTCGACCTGTTCATGACCCACGTCTACCGCGAAACGAACACGCTGTACCTCAATCTGGGCGACGGCATGTGGGAGGACGCGACCCGCGGCAGCGGGCTGGGGCCGCCCAGCTTCCCTTACACCGGTTTCGGTGTCGCCGCGATGGACTACGACCTGGACGGCGTGCTGGATCTCTACATCGCCAATGGCGCCGTGACGCGGATCGAAGAGCAGATCCGGGCCGGCGATCCGTATCCCCTGCGCCAGCCGAATCAGCTCTTTCGGGGACTGGGCGGGGGTCGTTTCGAGGACATCGCCGACTTCGAGCACCCCGGTACGGCGGAGGTCGGCCGCGGCGTGGCCCGGGGCGATCTGGACAACGACGGCGACCCGGATCTGGTCGTCGCGAACAACCTGGGACCAGCCTGGTTGCTGATGAATGAGACGGAACCCTCCCCCAGCGAATGGGTCGGCATCGACCTGCGGCTGCCTCGACGCGACGTGGAGGGAGATGGCGTTCAGAACAACGCGGAGAACCGCTTCGGCCGGCGGCCGCTCGGCGCCTGGGTAGGCCTCCAGAACGGCGACCAGGCGACCAATCGAACCTGGCGGCGGTTCCACACCGACGGTTCCTACGCCGTCGGCAACGATCCAAGGATTCTGTTCGCTGCGGTTGGCGCCGCGCCGCTGTCCGTCGTCGTTTCCTGGCCCGACGGCGAATCGGAGTCCTTCCTTCTCGACCGACCTGGCCGCTACGAGACACTGATCCGAGGCAGCGGAGAGGCCATCGGGGCCGGCCTGACGTCCGGACCTTGAGAACGGGGATGGCGCGCTCCTCTTTCCCGCGCGCGGCCCTTGTGGCGGCTGCCGCCGCCGCTTGGCTGCCGCTTGCCAACCATCCCGCCGTCGCGCAGGACCTGGAACAGGTCTCACGACCCCGGACCGACCAGTACGAACAGGTCGTGCGGGATCAAATGGCGTCCGCACACGACGAACTGGACCGACTCCAGAACGATCCGGAGGCGACGCCCTCCGACCTCGCCGCCGCGTTCGGCCTGCTCGGACAGCTCTACCTCCTCTACGACTACCCCGAACCTGCGGGGGCGGCCTTGCGCAACGCCGAGGTGCTCGATGCCCAGGATCCGCGCTGGCCCTACTACCTCGCGGACCTCACGGCCAGGGAAGGAGATCAGGAGACGGCCGCCGCCGCTCTGGACCGCGTGTTGTCGATCGACCCCGGCAACGTCGCTGCCCAAATCCGCCGTGGCAACGCCCTTCTCGAGCTGGGTCGCCTGGATGACGCGGAGAGAGACTACTCCGGGGCCCTGGACCGCGATCCACGTCAGCCGGCGGCGCGCCTCGGGCTCGGTCGAATCAGCTACGAGCGAGGCGACTTCGAGCAGGCACTCGAGCATTTCCGGGAGGCGATCCAGGACCAACCGGAAGGGTCCGCGATCCACCACCACATCGGCCTCGCGTTGCGGCGACTCGGCCGGCGCGAGGAGGCGGCGGCTCACTTCGAGCAGAACGAGCATCGGATCGTCGTCTTCGCCGATCCAATGAAGGACCGGGTAGATCAGCTCAACGTCAGTTCCGAAGCCCACTACTTTCGGGGCACCTCCGCGCTTCGCCGAGGCGACGCGCGGGGCGCGCTGGATGCCTTCCTGCTCGCCCTGGAAGCAAAGCCCGACAGCGCCCGAAACGTGTTCAGTACCGGCCTGGCTCTGATCGAACTCGGCAACAAGCAGGCAGCGGAGGCGCGCATGCGACAGGCGATCGCCCTCGACGCGAACTACCGTGAACCAAACTTCAACCTGGCCCTGATCCTGGCGGAACGAGGGGACTACGAAGCGGCGGAACATCACTTCGGGAGGGCCGCGGAGATCGACCCGGCCGATTTCGAGGCGTCAGCCCGTCGCGCCGACGCACTGACACGACTCGGGCGCATCGAAGAAGCGGTCGAAGTGTTGAACCTGGTGCTGGAGTCAGAGCCGGCCATGCCGGTCGCTCTGCTCACGCTGGGCGCGGCGTACCAGGCTGCCGGCAGACCGGAGCAGGCCTGGGGGAAACTGCAGGAAGTGCTGGCGGCCGCACCCGGCGCACCCCGAGAACGGGCTGAAGCCCACTATCGCCTCGCTGTCATCGCGAACGAGAACCCGGCACTGGCCGCCAACGTGGCACCCGGACGAGAAGACGCCAGCACCGCCGAGGATGTGCTGAACCACCTCCGCAACGCCCTGGAACTCGACCCCGGCCTCCCCGAGGCCCACGCATTCCATGGTCGTCTGCTCGCGCAACAGGGCCAGTATCCAGAGGCCGCCAGTCACTTCGCGCGGGCCATCTCCCGGAACCCGGCCAACGCCGGCTGGCATCGCGACCGGGCCATGGCCCTGATCCTCGGCCGTCGCTACGCCGCGGCGCGCGGAGCGCTGACGAGCGGACTCGGTGCCGTGGAGCGCGCGAACCCCGAATCCTCGGAGGCGGCGGTCGATCATCTGCGCATCCTGCTCTCACGACTGCTGTCCGCCTGCCCCAATCCGCAGATCCGCGACGGGCGGCAGGCTCTGGGAATCGCCCAGCGACTGATGGCCGACCGCCCCTCCCTCGAACACGCGGAAACCATGGCCATGGCGCTGGCGGAGATGGGCAGCTTCGAGCAGGCCGCCGACATTCAGCAGCAAGTGCTGGCCGAGGCGGAGCGCCGAGGCGCAGAACCCTCGGCCGGTCAGCGGCAGAGGCTGCGGAACTACGTCGACGGCGTGCCCGCCCGGGAACCCTGGTTCAATCCCTGAGCACCGTGTCGCCCGTGCCGGGAGGCCGGGCTAACATCCTGGCCGCGATGGACCACCGTACGCTAATCGGCGCACGGCGCCGGGCGCTCGTCCTTGCCGTTCTCCTGGCGTTCCTGACGGCGCCGGCAACTGCCGGAACCCAGGAACTCCCCGCACCACTGGAGGCTGCGATGGGCCGGGCCCAGGGCGGCGACCTCCCCGGCGCCATCGAGATCCTGGAGGCCTTCTGCGCCGGAGGCGACGCGCCGGACGCCGCCTTCGCTGCTCTCGGCGCCCTTCATCTCGAGGCCGGAAACCCGGAGAAGGCACTGGAGGTGCTCCTTCCCCACTCCCGGCGGTCACAACCCGACCCGGCCGTCTTCTTCAACACCGGAAGAGCGGCCGAGGCGCTCGCACGCTTCACGGATGCTGTCGCCTTCTATCGGCGCTCCGTCGCACTGGACGGCTTCTCGCCGGCTGTGCGCGCACTCGGAATGCTGCTCGGCCGCCTCGGGCGTTCCGGGGAATCGTACGAACTCCTCCAGACCTGGCTCGAAGCGAATACGAACGATCACTCGGCCAGGATCGCGGCGGCAGCGAGCGCCGTGGACCTCGGGCTGGCGAATGACGCCGAGTCGCTGATCGAGGGCCTGCCGTCCGACGCTCCCGCGATCAGGCTGCTACGTGGGAGGATCCTGCTGCTACGCGACGACCCATGGGGCGCCCTGGGTCAACTCCAACCCCTGGCGGAACAGCCTCCACCGGCTCTCGAACTCGACGTCAGGCGCAGCCTCGCCGACACCTGGCTCCAGGTCGGCGATCCCGAGGCGGCGATCGAGCAGATGCAGTTGATTCCGCCGGGCGACCCTGCCGACACCGTCCAACTGGCGAATGCCTACTCGCAGGCAGGCCGGCTCCAGGATGCGATCGAGACCCTCGCACCGCTGGCCGAACCCCTGGTCGGTAGCGAACCACCGGAGGATCCCGGGGCGCTGGCGCTGAACGTGCTCGTCGACTACGGCCGCTACCTGCTGTCCGCCGGCGATGCCCGGAAGGCTCTGTCGTTCCTGCAACTTGCCGCTGACATCGGGCCGGACTTCGCCGGGGCATTCGAGGCACTGGCCGACGGACTCGAGGCCAGCGGCCGGCCGGAAGAGGCCGCGGCGGCCCGCGCGCGCTACGAAACCCTGACCGCGACGCCGCTACCGGGCCGCACCCGGTTCGACGTCGCCGCGAATGCGGACGATCGGCTCGGCCAGGGAATCCGCGAAGCACTGGAGATGGCGTTTACGGGCGACGCCGACGGCGCTCTCGAGCGCCTTGACCGGCAGCTCGCCCAGGTGCCCGGCGACCCCCGCGCTGCGTACGTCAGATCGTCGATCCTGCTGCAGAACGGTCGCGCCGAGGAAGCGCTCGCAGCCGCCGACCGGGCCCTCGAGATCGCCCCCGGGCGCGCCGACGGCATGTACCAGCGAGGTGTCGTCCTGATGGCGCTGCAGCGGCTCCCGGAAGCCGAGGACATGTTCCGAAGGGCTCTCGACGTCGCGCCGCAGCATCCCGCCGCGCTCTCCGACTACGCGGCACTGCTGATGAGTACCGCGCGAAGCGCCGAAGCCGCCGACCTGCTCTCCCGGCTGGTCGAACAGAGGCCGGACGACGCCCGGGTTCTCGCCATGCTGGGCCGTTCCCTGCTTGATGCCCGGAGGTTCAGGGAAGCCGAACAGCCGCTGCGCCGCGCAGTAGAGCTCGACCCCCGGAACGCCGCCATCCTCCTCGACCTCGCTTCGGCCCTCTGGGAGGAGAACCGGCCGGACGAGGCGGAACAGCACGCCCGCGAAGCCACGGCGCTGATGCCCGACGCTCCGGCCGGCCACCGGTTGCTGGGAGCTCTTCTCCTCTGGCGCGGCGACTACCTGGAGGCGGCCGCGTCCCTCGAACAGGCGATCGCCAGCGGCAGCCAGGATGCGGCTCTGCACCTCGAACTGGCCCGCGCCTGGGAGGGCGCCGCCGGGGAAACAGAGGACTCCGGCGAAGAAGAATCTCGGCTGAAGCGAGCCGAGACCGCGTATCGCAGGGCTACGGAGAGGGCCCCCGAGCACGCGGAAGCCGCATACGGCCTCGCCCAGGTGCTACGCAAACTCGGCCGCACCGAGGAAGCTGCGGTCCAGATGGAGCGCTACCGCATGCTCTACCAGCAGGATCAGCAGGACACCCGCGAACAGGGACTGGAATCGGCCGAACCCGACGGCCGCCCGTAGGCCGGCTCCAAGGGACCCGACTACAGTCGACTCAGCAGGGACCTCGCCGTCACCACATCGGCCGCGTACCGGCCGCGGAGGCCCGGGGAGGACGCCTCCCGCACGAAGCGCTCCAGCGCCTCGCGGGCAAGTTCCGAACGGCCCGAACTAGCGGCGACGCTGCCCAGGTTGTAGAGCAGGTCGAGATCTCCCGGATCGAGTTCCACCGCACGGCGCCATGCGTCGATCGCTTCGCCTGTCCGGCGCTGGTTGAACAGGGCGATCCCCAGATAGTTCCACGACAGCGGTAGCTCCGGGTTCAGCGCCAGCGCCAGCCGCGACTCTTCCTCGCACAGCCGCCAATCGCCAGCGTGGTAGGCCGCCAGCGCCAGGTTCTGACGCGCCAGCGGATTGCGTTCATCGACCTCGACCGACCGCAACAGGACATCCCGCGCACGCGCCGGCGCCCCCGCCTCGGCCAGCACGAGTCCCAGCACGTTCAGGGTGTCCGGATCCCGCGAGTCGGCGTGCCGCTCCATCAGCCGCACGGCTTCGGGGGCGCGACCGACCTCGGCCAGCGTCAACGCCAACTGCCGCTCAAGGGACACCGGCGCGGCGAGTTCCCGTTCGGCCCGGATCATCAACTCCAGGGCCTCGTCCACCTTGCCCCGGTCGAGCAGGACCTGCGCCAGGTTCGAGTAACCGATGGCCATCTGCGGGCGGCGCGACACGACATCCCGGGCCAACTGCTCGGCGGCTTCCAGGCGGCCATCCTGGTAAGCCTCCGAGAAGTCCTGGATCAAGGAGTCGAGCTCCACCAGCTCTTTCGGATCGTCGTCCCGGTCGTAGTCGCCCTGTGTCGGAGCGCCGCCCGCCGTACTCAGATAGCCCAGACTCTGAAGCGCCCGCCGCTCCCCTTCCGTGACGGAGCCGGCGGAGGGCGGCCATTCGGACTCGGCGGGCAGCAACGACGCGAGTTCGGCCGCGACGCCGTCCTCGGCATGGAGATTCCGGGCCTCGGCCGGGTCCGCCAGCAGGTCGTATCGCTCCGGAATCGGCAGCGCGATGTACTTCAGGAGCCGGGTGCCGCTTCCCGCCGCCCCGGCTTCGTCCCCGTCCGGCGGTTGGGCTGCATCGGGCCCTTCCAGCGGATAGGGAGCGATCACACCGCGAAGGGGCGCCCAGCCGCGCTGCAGGTTGGTATGCAGCGCCTCGAAATAGACGGGCTCCGTACCGGGGTGCGCGCCATGGATTCCCGCGACGCCCGCCGGCGTTCGCCACAGGCTGCGACCCGCCAGGTCCGGCATGGCGTCCGTTGCGATACCCGCCGCTTCGAGCATCGTCGGCAGGATGTCGACGTGGCGAACGGGCGCGCCGATCCGAGCCGGGGTAAGGCGTTCGGCCCAGACCACAAGGGGTACTGCGAGCGTCTCCTCATACGCGAACAGGCCATGAGTCTTCTCCCCGTGTTCACCCAGCGCCTCGCCGTGATCGGATGTGACGACGATCAGGGCTTCGGAGACGGCGCCCTCCGGGGCGACAACCTCCAGCAGCCGGCCCATGTACAGGTCGACGGCCGCGACCTCGCCCAGGTAGGGGTTCTCGACGAATCGATCCGCCAGAGGCTGGGGCGGTTCGTAAGGCGCATGGGGCTCGTAGAGATGGACCCACTGGAAGCGGCGTTCCCCTCCATGCCGCCGCCACCAATCCGCTGCCGCGCGAACCACCTCGGCGCCGCTTCGCTCGGCAACGGCGAAGCCACGTGTCGAGCCCTCGGGATAGGAGTCGTCGTAGACCTCGAAACCCCGGTCGAGCCCGTAGCGCGCGTCCAGCGGAAACGCCGCCACGAAGGCGGCCGTCCGGAATCCGGCCGCCGCGAACGCCTCGGCGGCCGTGGGAACGGCTCCCGGCAACACGAAGCCGGCGTTGTCCCGCACGCCGTGCTGGTACGGCAGTTGGCCGGTCAACAGGTTCGCATGCGACGGCAGAGTCATCACGCTGTGCCCGTAGGCGCGGTCGAAGACCCAGCCGGACGCGGCAAGCTCGTCGAGCCGCGGCGTGTCCGCCTGCGCGTTGCCGGCGAAGCCCAGCGCGTCGGCACGCAGCGTGTCGATGGTAACGAGCACCACGTCCCGAGCGAAGCCCGGTTCCGGACCCTCGGGCCAGGCCACGTACCGAAGCTCGGCGGCCGTTGCTACTTCGTCAGGCCTCGGCTGGCACGCCGGCAGACCGACCGCGGCCAGGAGCAGAGCGCCCGCCGCCAAGGAGCCGGCGACGGGTTCGCCGATGCCCCTGCTCAGAGCGATTCCAGGTACTCGGCGAACTGCTTCGCCTCCTCGGCTCTCTCGCCCTCGGGCTCGAGTTCGAGCAGCCGGTGGAAGTCGGCGAGCGCGGCCTCGTTCTCGCCCGAGGCCATCAGCGCGAGACCGCGGAAGTAGTAGGCGTCCGCCCACTCCGGCTCGATCTCGATCACCACGTCGAACTTGGCCCGGGCCCCCGCGATGTCGTTCTGGTTGTAGAGCTCAACACCCTCGCGCAGCAGGATCTCGGGATCCGCGCGCAGGTCTTCAGGCAACCGCTGCAGGTACTCCTGGGCCTCGTCGCCGCGCCCCAGGGCAGTGAGCCGCCGGCTCATGAACTGAAGGGCTTCGATGTTGGCCGGGGCATAGCCGAGCGCCTTCTCCAGGCTGGCAAGCGCTTCTTCGTCCCGGTCCAGTTGCACCTGGGCCTGAGCGATCGCGACCAGAACGGCCGCCTTGCCGCCATCGCCCAAGGACGGCAGCGCCTCGTTGAACAGGACGATCGCGCCCTCGAAGTCGCCCTCTCTTATGAGGTCATTGCCTCGCTCCAGCGACTCCCGCGCGGCCTGCCCCGACTCGCCTTCGTCCAGGGCCGCGGCCGACCCGTCGGTCGCCGTCTGGCCCCCGGGCTCCAGGGCCGTCTTGACGAACGGCCTCTCCGAAGCAGGCGCGTACTCGTTGAGGCGCACCGTGTGCTGGCTCGGTATGTAGCCGGGCTTCGAGACGAGAACCTCCCAGCTTCCGCCGGCCAGACCAGCCCGCGCCCAACGGCCTCTCCTGTTCGTCAACACCTCCTCTTCGGGTCCGATCCCGTCCAGGGTCAGCTTGACGCTCGCTCCCTCGACCGGGTTGCCTTCGAGATCCTCGACACCGCCGCTGAGTCGGCCCCGACCTACCCAGGACTGGGAAGAGGCGGCAGAAGCGAAGAGTACCCCGGCGAGCAGTACCACTGAACCGGCCCTGATCCGGGCCAGCGAGCCCGCCTCTCTCTCAACAGCGAGAAACACGTCAATGGGCGAGTTAGCGAAACAAGAGCCAACGAAGGCCGGGAAGGGGAGGCCGAAGCCCCGGGCGTTCGGCTCCCTTCCCTTGATTCAGTTCTCCGCGGCGACGCTAGAGGGGCCAGCACACCCAGATCGGAATCTGGTACAGCGGACCGCGGATCCAGGTTAGGTAGCAACGCTGCCCGGTGGGCCGTCCAGGACGACACAAGTCGATGTCAAAGACGGCCGAGTTCGTCGCCTGATCATAGAAGTAACAGTCGCACGCGGGATTGTTAGAATCTATGACGGTTTCGCCACGGTAATTCTGAACCAAGCAAACGCTCGGATCGAATGGCGATGGATCAGGGTCCGGGTCCGGATCAGGGTCGGGGCAACCCTCGAGATTTCGAGTGCAGGGGTCGGGCGGCGGAGGCTGAGCCGACGCACTGTCAGCGCCGAACAGTCCCCCGACCGCCACGACCAGCAGCGTCGCGACAATAGCCGCGCGCCAGATGGGCTTCATCGCCAGCTCAGACGGACACCCAGGCGATACACGCGCGGAGCGACGTGATCGTCCAGGTTGCCAGCGTTGGCGCCACCGAGACCGTCGATCCAGGAAAGGGCTGTACCGCGGTTCGTCACGTTGAATATGTCGATGCCGAAGGTCAGGTTCATCGGACTCGAGAGGGCAAACTCCTTCTCAATCCGAAGATCCGCCGTGTGGATGTCCGGCAGCCTAACGGAGCCGAGATCCTCTACGACGTTGACGCTCGCGCTGCTCGCGTTTTGGACGCTCTCGACCGAGTAGAACGCAGCCGGCGAGCCCTCTCTTCCGGTCAAGTTGGCCGAGACGTTGAAACCCCAACCCCTGTCAGGCGCGACCTGGTACATCCCGTTCAGGTTGTACGACCAAGTCGACTGCAGGTAACGCTGCCCCTTGCCGGAGCCACTGGAGCGCTGCATGTAGATCTGGCCGTCGACGTCGCCGCCGCCGCGACCGGCGTTGCGACTGAAGGTGTTGTAGTACTCGTCGGGCACGTTCCACTCCGCATCGCCGTACTGGAAGAAGCCGCGTGCCATCCACCGGTTCGACAACCTCTTCGTAAGGCTCACGTTGTAGCCCAGGAAGTCGCGGGAACGGACGCCGTTCATCAGGTGAGTGCCACCGGCAGGGTCAACTCCATCCACGAAGTCGTAGACCTGAACACGATAGCTGCCGTTGCCGCGCGGTACGGTACCGGTCGCAACGTGGGCAGGCATGTAATCCGAACCCCGCTGCAAACGCCGATTCCCGGCCGCGTCTTCAATGTACGAAACGAACTCGTTGATGTCGTCTACGTTTCGCATTGTGATCCCGAAGCTGGCAACCAGTTCGGGCAGGAACTCGTGCTCCACTCCGAGGAGAACTTCGGTCGTCATCGGGGGATCCAAACCCGGGTCCGTCGTGTCAAGAATGTTGAACGGATTGTCGACGTCGACATTCGACCAGAAAATCCGGCCTGGGGCGTAGCACTCCTGCGCCACCGTGCTCAGATCGTCGCAGATCACGATAACCCTGGAGTATCCCAAGGGTGAGTTCCTGGTCACTCGGTTCGTAGGCAGTTGGTCCGCGAACTGGGAAAGACTGGCACGCAGCAGCGTCGTGCGGCCCTCGCCAAGGGCGTAGGTCGCGCCAAGCCGCGGCACGATCGAGGTCCAACCGAATCCCGCTTCTGATCCCTCGAAGGTGATCGCAGGCAACAGGTCTGGACGCGTCGGATGCGCGGGCAGTTCATACATGCCGTTCTCGCCGCCCTGATCGTCCCAACGGAGGCCGACGTTCAAGGTCAGCCGACCGAAGGTAATCGTGTCCTGGGCATAGAGAGCGTTGTAGTCGGCGGAAAGAGCGCCGTAGTCCTCACGTACGTAGTTGGTCCACGAACGGTTAGCCTCGTGCCACGTGTCCCTAGGACCTGCATAGAAGGCCGAGCTGTTCTCGTAGGTGCGAAACCGGCCGCCCAGCTTCAGCTCGTGGTTGACCGTGGCACCGCTGGTAAAGAAGTAGCTGGCATCGGCCTGGAACAGGTCGTTCGGGGACGCCGCAGAGCCAGAGAAGTAGTTGCCGTGCCAGACCAGCCCATCGCCGCGAAGGGGATCCAACGCATCCGGATCGAGTCCGTTCTGGTTGGACAGATGCCCGCGGGCAAGCAGCGCGAAACCGAAGTCGCCGTGCGAGTAGACGCCGACGAGGAAGAAATTGGGCGAGAAAATGTGCTGGTCCTCCAGCCGGTACTGGGCCGAGGGGCCGCGCTGATTCCACGTTGTCTGCGGGGGCCGTGTTCCACCACCGCCGCGGCCGAACTTCAGCTTGTCGCCGTTGTTGTACGAGGCGACCATCGAGTTGTCGCTCGAGATCTGGCCGTTGAGCTTGATGACGGTGTTTTCGAGCAGGGTGTCGTCGGCGGTACCCGTCGCGTTGTTCTGGCCGATGTCCTGCTGACCCCAACTACCCCACAGCCACAGGCGATCCTGGATCGCGGCGCCGCCGGCCTCGAAGCCGAAGTCCTCGATCTTGCGGACCCGGGCTCCTGGCAGTTCCGTCTGGCCGTTGCTCTGGTTGAGCTGGCTCTCGATGTTCGGCTCCGACGCCTCGAGCAAGCCGCCGAAGTAGCCGGTCGCCTGGGTGTTGTAGAAGCGGGCGGAACCGCGGAACTCGTTCGTGCCGCGCTTCGTGACCAGGTTCACCGCCACGCCGGACGTACTCTTCGTGACGTCCGACCCGCCGGTCGTGAACGACATCTCGGCGAACTGGTCGAAGTCGTAGTACGTGGGCGACGCGCCGGTGGCGCGCATGTCGGTGATCTCCGTGCCATCGAGTTGGAACGAGTTCTGGCTGCTCGACACGCCTTGCGCGCGGAATACGGACTGCTGGCCGGACTCGCTGCCGGCAACGTTGATCCGGTCCACGAGGACGCCCGGAGTCTGGGTCAGGATGGCCCAGGGATCGCGCGCGGTCGGAATCTTCTCAAGCTCGACCTGGCTGACGTTGGTGCCGGCCCTGATCTGTCGCTCGTCCAGCAGCGGACTCTCGGAAGTGACGGTAATCGTCTCCTCCAGCGCTGCCGTCAGGGTCAGCGGCAGGTCCGTGTTGCGGCCCAGCCGAACGACGACGTCAGGGAACTCCAGACCTCCGAAGCCATCGAGTTCGGCCATTACGTCGTACTCGCCAGGGTCGAGGGCCAGGAAGCGGAATGCTCCGCCGGCGTCGGTGAACTGCTCCCGCGTGGCGCCGATACCGGTCACGGTGACCGTGACGCCCGGCAGGGCGGCGCCGGATTCGTCGGTCACGGTGCCGTAGAGATTGCCCGTCGTCTGCTGACCCCAGGCGAGGCCGCTGACGACCAGCAAAAGGATGACGCCAAACGTCGAAACGGTGCGTCTGCTCATGCGTTCAATACTCCCTCCGAAGTGTTGTACGGGAGAGTCCGCACCGCTTGCGCGACGCAAGAGACCTCCCGCAGTTGACAGGAGCCGAATTGGCTCCGTTGTAGCGAACATGGAAACCCCGCAAGGCCTGTGCCAAAGCGGCCGGGACCCGGCCGCTTTGTCCAAGCGGGTGAAACCCCGCTTCCACGCGGGCCTTCGAGACGGGCGCACGCCGGACCGCGCCAAAATGGCGGGGGTTCCCGGGCCCGACCCGTCCAAGAAAACGTACCGTGCCCATAATTTTGAAGCGTCTCTCCAGATCGTCCACGGTACTCCTAAGCCCGCTGACCGGAACCCGCCCGTCCTTCCGACTGACATGCGACGCGCTGTTCCTGAAGTCAGGTCGCGTCAACACACCGTTACCGTCAAGGTGTAACTGACGCTGGACGCCCAGCCGACCAGACCATGACGCAAGTACCGGCGGATCAACCTGTCGAGTGCAGGCATCGTACAGTAGACGACACGGATTGTCCACTGGTAGAGCTGTCCACTGGAAGATGAGCCT
>JAAXHG010000018.1 GCA_012270995.1 Vicinamibacteraceae bacterium
TCCGCGGCCGCAGTAGGACATCGGTGCAATTTGCGGGCTAGGGCAACCTCCACTCCCCCGCCAGGCGGTCGGCTCGAGCCATGCCCTCGAGGGTCGGCTCCAGGCGACGACCGCGCACGCGGAGCCAGCCCGCCTTCTCCCAGGCTTCGATCTGCCGGCCGTTGCCGGCCGCCGGATCGATACCGAAGCGCCGCTCCAGGGCAGCGCAGTCGATGCCGGATCGCTGGCGGAGTCCCATCATCACGGCCTCCAGCAACAACTGATCGTCCGTCAGCTCCTCGCGACCGGCCAGCGTCGAATCGCCCCTCGCCACCGCAGCGCTCCAGTCCTTCCACGGAGCGACGTTCCACCACCGGCGGCGCCCGGCGAAAGAGTGCGACGAAGGTCCGAGACCCAGATAGGGCTGATGCCGCCAGTACTTCCGGTTGTGGCGACTCCGATCCGCCTCACGGCGCGCGAAGTTCGAGACCTCGTACCCCTCGTAGCCGAACTCCGCGAGGCGACGGTGGGTAGCCACGAAGTTCGCGGCCCTCTCGTCTTCGCCGGCTTCCAGCAGCCGCCCCGCGTCCCGACGGCGGCCGAACGGCGTGCCGTCGTGGATCGTCAGTTCGTAGCAGGAGACGTGATCCGGCCCGAGCGCCGCCGCTTCTTCCAGCGTCTCGATCCACCAACCGCCATCGAAGCCGGGCAGGGAGTAGATCAGGTCGACCGACACCGACCGGAAGCCCGCGGCACGAGCCCGTTCGACGCTCGCACGCGAAGCGGCCGCGTCGTGCCGCCGGCCGAGAAAGCGCAACGCCCGATCGTCCAGCGCCTGCAGCCCCAGGCTGATCCGGTCGAAGCCAAGCTCGCGCCACCCCGCCAGCGCCTCAGCCGAGGCATCCTCCGGATTCACCTCGATCGTCCACTCGGCCCCCGGATCGATCGCGAACGTCCCGACCAACCGCCGCCGAATCGCCCCAAGCTGCTCCACGCTCAACGCCGACGGCGTACCACCCCCGAGATACACCGTGTCGAACCCGGCAGCCTCGAAGACCTGACCGCCCGCCGACGATCCGTCTTCGTCCGCGCGTGAACCGCGGCCCTCGATCTCCCCGTCAAGAGCCTCGACGAATCGTTCCCGACCCGCCCCGCCACCACGCGCCACGGCGAAGTCGCAGTACGGACAGATCGCCGAACAGAACGGGATGTGGACGTAGAGTCCGGCCGCCTCCGTCACGCCTAGCGCGGCTTCTCGCCGCCGACCCACCAGGGGCTGGACCAGGCGAGGTGGCCGTCGATCTGCTCGACGCGGAGGTAGTACCAGTCCTCTTCTTCGCCGAAGTCGGTGAAGCGGAAGGTGACGTCGTCGCGGAGGCCCTCGAGGAAGTCGACGCGGACGCTGTCGCGGTAGTCGCCTTCGTGGAACACGTGCTCGTTGCCGCCGCGGGCATCGGCCGACGTTCCCGGCGCCGCCGGCAGGGCCAGTGTGAACTCCGCCGCAGCGAATCGTTGGGGGGTGCGCACCTGGGTCGGCGCGGTGCCGTACTCGACGGCGGCCGCGATCCCGAGGTTGAGCCGGACCGCCGCCGGATCGCCCTCCAGCACCAGCGCGAAGGATCGACGCGAGCCCCGCGTCGTGAAGTCGAAGCTGGCCGTGTTCCCGTCAACGCCGAAGCTGTCGGCAGGCAGCGGCGTCCCGGTCAGGCGGCCGGCGACCAGCTTCGCCCCTTCCACCGTCACGGTGCCCCGCCAGGGACGCTGGCCGCGCGGGTTGTCCCGGATGTCGACCCAGGTTTCCGAGAAGAAGCTGACCAGGGCCTCGAACTGGCCCTCCGGCAGCGCCGAGCCACCCGCGCCGCGGGTGTCGAACGTCGCCACCGCCTCGCCGTTGCGGATCAGGTCGACCCGGCGAATCGGCCCGGTGCCAATCGCGCGCCCCTCCAGGACGCGGCGATCCGTCTGGTCCAGTTCGCTGCCCATCACGGCGCCGTTTAGCCGGGCGTCGAGGACGATGCGCTGCGCGCCGGTCGTCGCGTAGGCGTGGCGCGCCTTGAGCGCGCCAAACACGGCGTCCGTGGTGCGCGCCGGCGCCCAGGCGGCGGCCAGGCCGCCGAACTGGAAGATGTTCGACCTGCGACCGGAGGCGCCGGCCTGATGACCGGGCGAGTATCCCGGGTGGCCCCGGTGGTCGTCCGACGCGGACACGAAGCCGACCCGGAAGCCCTGCTCCAGGTACCGGCTGCCGAACCACTCGAACGTGCCGTGGCCGGACATGATCTCGATCAGGTTCTCCATCTCGAAGTCGTTCTGGCGCCAGTCCCCGTTCTGATGGGCGTGCGGGATGATCAGCACGTCGGCCGTGTCGTACTCGGCGCGCAAGCCGCGATAGAGCTCGGACAGGTTGGGCGCTGCCTGCACGCCCACCCGCTGCATGCCGACGTTACGGAAGAACACGTTGTGGTGACCGCCGCGCTGGCGGGGCGATGTCCACTCGTAGCCGGCGAAGACCAGCAGCTCACCCTCGCGGTGGAACGCCCGGACCGCCTCGTTCAGCTCCTCCCAGAGCCCGTCGGTCAGCCAGATGTCGTGCTCGCTCATCGTGATGAAGTCGAGGCGGGCGTCGTCGCGGGCGAAGGTGAAGTAACCCTCCGGCGTACCCTGGCCCTCGGCGAAGCCGGAGTGCCCGTGCGTCTCGCCCCAGTAGAGACGGTGTTCAGGGTCCGCCTGCACCCACACCGGATTCGCGGCGCCCGTCACCTCGCCGTCCGGGCTGCGGAACGTGTAGCGCTGGACACCCTCCGCGTCGACGACAAGCTCGACCAGGTGGATCGCCTGGCCCGCCGGCAGCTCGGCCACCTGCTCGCCGTCGAGCAGCACCTGGAGGCCCGGAATGTCCCGGGTCGCCCGGTTGTAGACGCGATCCTCGGCGCGCACCGAGATGACGAACGGTTCACCCGCGCCGACGATCGACGGGGCGAAGCCGTGGACCCGCTCCGCCGCGCCGCCCACGACCTCGAACGTCGCGGGAGGCATCTCGTAGACCCTGCCGTCGCCCGGGTCGACGTGAATCGGCAGGGCGATCCGGTCGTTGCTGAACTCGCCGACGCCGAGGCCGCGGCAGCCGCCCGACGTGTCGCCGTAGGTGAGGGTGATCGTGTCGCCGGCTTCGAGACGCCCGCCGCGAACCCGGAACACCGGGAAGCCGGCCGGACTGCGGAAACCGCCGTAGGGACCCCAGATCGGATGCGTGTCGTGCTCGAGCCGGATCCCCGGCCGGCTGACCCGGGCCGAGACGTAGTGGTCGGCGGCGGCGTCCGTCGTCTGCAGGAGGCCATAGCCACCCGCGCCCTGGGTCGAGACGACGATCCCGCCGCCTTCCTCCATGCCGAGCGACCCGACCATGTAGACGACCTCGATCGTCGCCCAACTGCGAGCCTCGAACGCCTCGGCGCCGGTTCGGGTCACCGTGCCGAGCGCCTCCTCGTCCGCGTCCAGCCAGGCGAGCTGGCGCACGTAGTCGTCCACCGCCTCGATCTGGTAGGGCAACAGGTCCGCGCCCGGCCGGGGGAAGGGTCCGTAGAAGGCGATGAGCGGCAGGTTCTTGGGCACGAACCCGCCCTGCAGCGAAACGGCATTCGCCCAATCCCACAGCGCCGGAATCCGCTCCGCGATGGTCACGGCGGTGGTGGGCGCGCGCCCGACGTCCGCGATCAGCGCGTCCACCCGCGTTCTGAGTTCCGCGTCCAACTCGGCGCCGGCGGCCGGCGGCGCAGCTACGAACACCCCCGCGGCAACGAGAACGAGTCTGCCGGTCAGCTTGCGCACAGTGAAACCTCCCATCACGATCCGAAGCAAGAAATCCAAACAGCGATAGCAGGACAATAGTAGACTGTCTGGATTCCGCTCTTGAGGAGAAGCCGATGAAGAAGCTGACGATGGTCGTGGCGCTGGCCGCGTTCTCCGTGTTCCTGATTGCCGCATGCGCCCCCGGCGAGGACGCTGCCGGCGGAGGCGAGGCTGCCGCCGGCACGGCGGAAGGCCCGAATCCGACCAGGAACGCCTACTTCGGCGACCTGCACGTCCATACCCGCTACTCGTTCGACGCCTTCATCTTTGGCACGACGACGGATCCGAACGACGCCTACGAATTCGCCAAGGGGGGAACGATCAAGCATCCCGCCGGCTTCGACATGCAGCTCGACCGGCCGCTCGACTTCCAGGGCGTGACCGACCACGGCATGTACCTCGGCATGCTGCCGGCGATGACCGAGGAAGGCTCGGCGGCGTACGGACATCCGGTCGCGGCCGACCTGCGGGTGGCCGAGGACGCCGACGAACGGCGCGAGATCTTCGTCGGCATGCGTCCCTACCTGGCCGCGCGCAAGGGCGAGGACGAGCACCTCGACATGGACGTCGTTCGAGACGCCTGGTCCAAGATCATCGAGGCGGCCGAGGCGCATAACGATCCGGGGAACTTCACGACCTTCATCGCCTACGAATACACCTCGTCCGGCTACGACCGGGACAACCTGCACCGCAACGTCGTGTTTCGCGGCTCCGAGGCCCCTGACGCGCCGTTCAGCCGGATCGATTCGCAGAACCCCGAGGATCTCTGGGCCGCCATGGACGAGTGGCGGGAGCAGGGCATCGACGCGCTCGCCATTCCCCACAATCCCAACGGCTCCGGCGGCCGCATGTTCGAGATGGAGAAGTTCTACGGCGATCTTCTCGACGAGGACTACGTCGATGTGCGGAGCCGCAACGAACCGATCGTCGAGATGACCCAGGTCAAGGGCACGTCGGACACTCATCCCGCCCTGTCGCCCAACGACGAGTGGGCCAACTTCGAGATCATGCCGTACAAGATCGCGACGACGATCATTAGCCAACCGGAAGGCAGCTACGTCCGCGATGCCTTCATCCGGGGCCTCCGGCTCGCTGACGGCGGCCTGACCAACCCGTACAAGTTCGGCCTGATCGGCGCCAGCGACACGCATGTGTCGGGCGGTGCCTTCCAGGAAGAGAACTACTGGTCGAAGGTCGGGATTCTGGACGCAACGGCCACACTGCGCGGGTCGGTGCCCGGCGAAGGCGCCAACCAGAGCATGGGCGACGACCCGACGCAGGAATCCGACGCGGCGTTGCGCACCGACGACGGCTCGGGCCGGTCCTTCCGCGACACCTACTACTACACCTGGGGCGCCTCCGGCCTGGCCGGCGTCTGGGCGGAGGAGAACACCCGCGAGGCGATCTTCGACGCGATGCGCCGCAAGGAGACCTTCGCCACCTCCGGGCCGCGCATGAAGGTCCGCTTCTTCGCCGGCGCCTTCACGGACGCCGACCTCGACGATGCCGAGTTCCTGACCAGGGCCTACGCGGAAGGCGTACCGATGGGCGGCGACCTGCTGGCGGGCGATGTCGGCGAGGCGCCGACCTTCGCGGTCACGGCGCTCCGCGACGCGATGGGGGCGCCGCTCGACCGCGTGCAGGTGATCAAGGGATGGTCCAGCGACGGCCAGGGCGCGGAGATGGTCTACGACGTGGCCTGCTCGGACGGCGCCGAGGTCGACCCGGCCACGCACCGCTGCCCCGACAACGGCGCGACGGTCGACCTCGCCACCTGCCGGATCAGCGACGACTCCGGCGCGGACACGTTCGAAGCGGTCTGGACCGACCCCGACTTCGACGCCTCGAAGGGCGCCTTCTACTACGTGCGCGTCCTCGAGAACCCGACCTGCCGCTGGTCGACCTGGGACGCTATCCGCTCCGGCGTCGAGCCCCGCCAAGACGTCTCGCCGACGATCCAGGAACGCGCCTGGTCGTCGCCGATCTGGTACACGCCGGAGTAGGCGCTACTGGCCGCGCCCCGGCGCGTATAGTCCGCCTTCGAGAAACCATGAGCCTGGACGTCGAAGGCCACCTGGCCGCCGTGAAACGGTCCGTACAGTCGCTCGAACGTGACGGCCGACCCGCCTGCTCAATCACCCTCGGCCGCGGCTTCCCCACGACCCGGGAGGACCTTTGGGACGCCGTGACCAACGGCAACCGTATTCCACGCTGGTTCCTGCCCATCACCGGCGAACTCGAACTCGGCGGCCGCTATCAACTGGAGGGAAACGCCGGCGGCGTCATCACCGGATGCGAGCCGCCCTCCCGCTTCGCCGTCACCTGGGAGTTCGCCGGGGACGCGAGCTGGGTCGAAGTCCGTTGCACCGAGGGTGCCGACGGCGGCGCCCAAGTCGAACTCGCCCACACCATGCTCCACTCGCCCCACTGGGACGAATACGGTCCCGGCGCCACCGGCGTCGGCTGGGAACTCGGCCTGCTGGGGCTGGCCCACCACCTCACAGAACCCGACGCTCCAAAGCTGGACGGAGAGGCCTTCGCCACCTCGCCCGAAGGCAAGGCTCTGATCAGGGGCAGCGCCGAAGCATGGGGCGAAGCCGGCATCGCGGCCGGAGAGGACCCCGCCGCCGCCCGGACCGCCGCGCGGCGCACCGCTGCCTTCTACACCGGCGAGCCACCCGAGCCGGTCTGAGTCACCGGAGGCACGTCCGCCTGGGACTCCACCCCCCGCAGCCCGGGACAGGCGGGTGCTACCCGTCGCTTCGCAGCACGGACACGAACGCCTCCTGCGGGATGTCGACGGAGCCGACCCGCTTCATTCGCTTCTTGCCCTCGCGCTGCTTCTCGAGGAGCTTCCGCTTGCGGGTGATGTCGCCGCCGTAGCACTTGGCGGTAACGTCCTTGCGGAAGGCGCCGATCGTCGTGCGGGCGATGATCTGGCCGCCGATGGCGCCCTGGATCGCGATCTTGAACTGCTGGCGCGGGATCGTGTCCTTGAGGCGCTCGCAATAGCGCAGCGCCCGCCGCCGCGCCTTGTCCCGGTGAACGAGCTGGGAAAGCGCGTCCACGCGTTCGCCGTTTACGAGGATGTCGACCTTGACCAGGTCGGTCGGCCGCAGTCCGATCAGCTCGTAGTCGAACGAGCCATAGCCCTGGGTCACCGTCTTCAGCTTGTCGTAGAAGTCGAACAGCACTTCGGCCAGCGGCAGTTCGCAGGTCAGCTCGATCCGACCCACTGCCAGGTAGTGGATGTTCGTCTTGCCGCCGCGGCGCTCCAGGCAGAGCTCCATGACGGCGCCGAGGTAGCGCTCCGGGAGCATGATGGAGGCCTTGATGTAGGGCTCGGCGAGGCCCTCGATCTCGGACGGGTCCGGGTAGGCGGCCGGGTTGTCGATCAGCCGCTCCGCACCGTCCGACATCACCACCCGATACCGCACCGACGGCGCCGACAGCACGAGCGAAAGGCCGTACTCCCGTTCCAGGCGCTCCTGGACGACATCCAGGTGCAGCAGGCCGAGGAATCCGCAACGGAAACCGAAGCCGAGCGCCGACGACGAGTCCTTCTCGTAGGTCAGCGAGGCGTCGTTCAGTGCCAGCTTCTCGAGCGCGCGCGTCAGATCCTCGTAGTCGTGACTCGAGACGGGATAGATCGAGGAGAAGACGACCGGCTTCGCCTCACGGTAGCCCGGGATGGGCTCCGCGGCGCCGTCCGGAACGGTCGTGATCGTGTCGCCAATGTCGATCTCGGAGATCTTTCTGATCCCGGCGATCACGTAGCCCACGGCGCCGGCTTCCAGCTCCTCCCGCTGCCTTCGCTTGAGCAGCAGGGTCCCGATCTCCTCCACGTCGTGCTCGCTGCCCGTATGCATCAGGCGGATCTTCTGCTTCGGCCGGAGAGTGCCCTCGCGCACCCGGACCACCATGACGACGCCCCGGTACGGGTCGTACTGGGCGTCGAAGACCAGTGCCCTGAGCGGCGCCGCCGCGTCGCCCTCCGGCGGCGGCAGCCGGGCCACGATCGCGTCGAGCACGTCTTCCACCCCCTCGCCCGTCTTGGCCGAGCAGAGCACGGCCTCGAACGGGTCGAGGCCCAGGTCGCTGTCGATCTCCTCGCGCACCCGGTCCACGTCGGCGGACGGGAGGTCGATCTTGTTGATCACGGGGATGATCGTCAGGTCGTACTCGAGCGCCAGATAAAGGTTGGCGACCGTCTGCGCCTCCACGCCCTGCGACGCGTCGATCAGGAGCAGCGCCCCTTCGCACGACATCAGCGACCGGCGAACTTCGTGGGAGAAGTCGACGTGGCCCGGCGTGTCGATCAGGTTGAGGCGGCAGAGCCGTCCTTCCGCGTCCTGGTGCCGGAGGGTCACCGTGTTGCTCTTGATCGTGATCCCCCGCTCCCGCTCGATGTCCATCGAGTCGAGGATCTGGTCGCGGAACTCCCGATCCTCCACCGCGCCGCAGTGCTGGATCAGCCGGTCGGCGAGGGTCGACTTGCCGTGGTCGATGTGGGCGATGATGCAGAAGTTCCGGACGGACATGGACAGTGCGCATCCTATGAGCTTGGGCCGCGGGTGGAGTTCGGAAGAGCTGCTTCCACCCGGAAGTTGCTACCGTCGCCTCATGGCGACCCTGGCCTCAGCAGCTCAGACGACGATCCGCATCGTCGGCGCGCCGCTCGATCTCGGCCAGTCGCGCCGCGGCGTGGACCTGGGGCCGACCGCGCTGCGGTACGCGGGCCTCAAGTCGGCCCTGACCGGACTCGGCTACCGGGTCGAGGACCGCGGCAACATCGAGACCGTGGAACGCGACACGCTCGCGAACGGGCCCGGCCTCGACTTCCTCGAGCCGGTCGTCGACGCCTGTGAACGGATCTACGAGGCGACCAGCCAGGCCGTGATCGACGGCTCCGTGCCGCTCGTTCTGGGCGGCGACCACTCGATCGCCGTCGGCACGGTCGGCGGCGTCTCCCACCGCCACCGCACGGGCGTCTTCTGGATCGACGCCCACGGCGACTTCAACACCCCCGAGACGTCGCCCACCGGCAACCTTCACGGCATGCCCTTGGCCGCGCTCTGCGGTCACGGCGCGCCGGAACTCGTCAACGTGGGGAGACCGGGGGCCAAGCTGCGAACCGAAGACGTCGTCCTGTTCGGCGTGCGCGACCTGGATCCCGGCGAACAGGCGCTGATCCAGCAGACCGGCATCACGACCTACACGATGCGCCAGATCGACGAACGCGGCCTGGCCCCACTGGCCACGGAAGCCCTGGAGCGTCTCGACCACGTGGACCTGCTCCACGTGAGCCTGGACATGGACTCGATCGATCCAAGGGAAGCACCGGGCGTCGGCACGCAGGTTCCCGGCGGCCTGAGCTACCGAGAGGGCCACCTGTTGATGGAACTGATCGCCGAGCACGGAGGCATCGGTTCCGTCGACGTGGTGGAAGTCAACCCGATTCTCGACACCCGCAACCAAACCGCGAAGCTGGCTCTCGGCCTGCTGAGCTCCCTCTTCGGCCGCAGCATCCTGTAGCGGCCCGCACGACGACCAGGAGAACCCGATGTCCAACGACGAACGCCAGTACTGGCTGATGAAGAGCGAGCCAGGCGAGTACTCCATCGACGATCTGGCCCGCGACGGGTCGACCTACTGGGACGGCGTGCGCAACTATCAGGCCCGCAACCTGATGCGCGACCGGATGCGGATCGGCGACGGCGTTCTCTACTACCACTCGAACGCGAAGCCGACCGCCGTCGTCGGCCTCGCCCGGGTGTGCAGCGAGTCGTACCCGGATCCCACCCAGTTCGACCCGGGCGACCCTCACTACGACCCGAAGTCGGACCCGGAGAATCCTCGCTGGTACCTCGTCGACATCGAGTTCAGGCTCAAGTTCGCCGAGCCGGTGACGCTGGCCGAACTGCGGCAACGGCCCGACCTCGAGGGGATGGCGCTACTCCGCCGCGGGCAGCGGCTCTCCGTGCAGCCGGTGACCGAACGGGAGTGGCGGATCGTCTGCGCGATGGCCGGCGTCGGGGAGCCTGGCGTCGAGCAGCCGTAGCGGGCCCGAGACGCTGCTCTGGTTTCTGCCCGGTTCAACTGGGGCCGCGAAGAGCCGTGACGTAGACGATCGTCGGGTGCGCCGGATGGCGAGCCTTGACTTCAAAGGCCATCCGGTTGAGCGTCCGGGCCTGCCGCGCGGGAGCCGCAGCGAACTCGAAGGCCAATCCCGGCGTGTTGTCCAGGAGAGTCGGCGCGGAAATGTTCAAGTAGAAGGGCATGCCCAGGCGCAGCGGGCGAAACGTCTCGCGGCCCGCTCTCGGCCCAGCGCCACAACGGGGACAGCGGAGTCTGCCCTTCTCGTCGGACTGCACCAGGCCGATGGTCGAGATTCCCCGTCCTCCAGGAGTTGACCGGTTTCCAGGTTGATCGCAGCCGACTGGACCGGGCTGGAAGGTCTCCGACATCGCGCATGTCGGTGCCCTCGGCGACAGGCCCAACGATCAGCCTCCTGAAGACCGCTTGCACCCCCGCAACCAGGGTAGCCTCGACCAGTTCTTCATCCCCTTCCAAGCGGCTCTCGACACGCTGGTGCAGTGCGGCCGCGAGGACGAGAAAGCACTCCGTCTTCCCCGAACCGCTCCCGCTCGTCACGACGACCGAGCGCGGCTCACCTCTGGGATCGGAGCTGGAGCGCTACGCGGAGTGCGGCGCAGTAAGGGCCGGAGCGGGCCGGAAACGTCTCAGGTCGTCCGCGCCGGGAACGGCGCTTCCTCGGCCGCCCAGGCCGCCGAGGGCGACACCTGGGCCGGGGTGCGCCGGGCGTACCGCTCGCGCCGCAGCTCGCGGGCCGTAGGGGGCCGTACGCGAGGGTAGCAGCGGCCCCGGCTTGACGGTTGCTCGGCCGCTGTCTGCTAGCGTGTGTGACGTTCAACGTTCAAGCCTACGGGCGGGAACGTTCGCGGACGAGCCGCAAACGGCGGGCTGTAGCGCCTACATTCGCCAAGAGGAGGCTTCATGAAGAAACCCGACGTTGTTCTCGCCGTCGTACTGGCCGCACTGCTCGCGTCCGTCGGCGCGGGCGCCGAAGAACACTCCCGCACGTTGGGGGATTACGACAGTCGCCGGGGCTACGAGTGGGTGGTCGCTTCGCGGCTACTGAACGCCGACGGCTCCGTCAAGTTGTCCACGAGGATGCCCGAGCGCCTGCGCAAGGGGCTTGAGTGGCAGCTTCAGAACAGCGCCCCGGCACCTGACCTGGAAGACGGGGAGATCCCCTCGCCCGACCAGTGCGCCCCGCATCCGCCCGATGTCACGTCGTCGTCTATGCCGGGCAGCGAACAGGACGGGCGTTTCGTGTCCGCCCTCTTGTTGTCGGAAGTGGCTGTTACCGCCACGGTCGCTGGAATCGTTCCGGGGTTCTTCCGGGGCGGCAACCCTGGCGTTCTGCTCTCGCTGTCAGACGTAAGCCCGCTGCATGGTCGATCGGCGTCGATCGGCCATGTCCTGCTCCCCGTCGAGCGAACGTCAGCGAACGGCCGTGTCTTTTGTGCCGTGATGGACCGCGACCACCACATCCCCACGCCGCCGCCGCCGCCGGGAACCCGCGTCGTGGTGATGGGGGCGTGGTCTTCGGAAGACGTAGTGTGGGGAAACACGCAGGGCCGCATGGGGTATCTGGCCACGGTGGATTCCGCTGAAGCGTTGCGGTGGATCGGCGGCTTTTTTTGGTCCGAGGAACGCCCGTCTACCTTGGCGTCCCTGCAACGGAGGGTCGACGAGGCCGCAAGAGGCGGGTTGTTCGATGTGACGGCGGACCTTGTCTCCCAAGACATCGAATCGCCGGAGCGCACGGAGTTCGTCAAGACTTGGGCGAGTTACGAACCGGACGGTTGCCGAGTCGTCGAGGTGGCCGAACTCCCCGGCGTCGGTCTGATGCCGTCCCGTACGGTCTGCCCCAGGAGGCCGCAACGATGAGAGGCTTCTTTGTACCTCCGGTTCTGTTGTGTGTTCTGGCAACCGCGACGGCGTCGGCCCAACCGGGTTGCAAGCTGAACGTGTTTCCGGGCAAGACGGCCGGGAAAATCGGATTCGTGCCCGCCGAAAAGGAGGAGGGCATCGACTGGGGCCTTTTGCAGAGCGCCGGGAGTAGATGGAAGGGCGCGTGCGGCGTCGGCCCCCGTTTCGGCTACGGCGGAGACGGGGCCGGCTACGACTCGAGCTGGCACATCGTGCCCGTGGATGTTGTGTCGGCCAGCGAGATGAAAGCAGCCACGAATTGCGCCGAGGCCGGGCGAACAAGCTTCAAGATCAACAGGGACGCCCCGTCGGGCTGCGCCAAGAATCTAGATCTCGTCTACTTGCACGAGATGGGCCACGTGCTCGGCATAGATGACACGGTTAGCGCGGCTTGCAGTCCACAGGGAAGCAGCCCCGGGTCCATCATGTGGCAGAACGCGCTGTCCCCAGCAAGACCTATGCCGTCACCCCCGAGACGTGCGCCGCTTTGCGGGAAGCCAGAGGCATAGAACCGTCGACAGGAGGAGGAGGCGGCGGCGGCGGCAACAACCCCGGCGGCGGCGCCGATCCTGGCGGCATTCCCGGAACGGGTACGAACCGCTGCGTAGACCACCCGGGCTCTCCGGGTTGCCCAATGGACTGCGACGCAAACCCGGACGACCCCAGGTGCGGGCGAGCCGATACTTGTTCGTACGACAGCAGCGGGAATCTCTTGCCCGGCGAGCCCGAGAATTGCCCGGCAACCCTGGCAATCTAGAGGGGGCAGTCACGACGACGGCCCCGCCGCTCACTTGCCCGTCCCGTGATCTAAGTCTGGCGAGCGCGCCGCGTCCTACGGTGGATTCTCCGCGGGTTGGAGAAGTCCAGTCCGACGCTGGCAAGAACGCCCTCCCACTTCCAGGGGCCCCCCTCGTGGTGACGCCGCCACCACTCGGCCGCGTAGAGGCAGAACAGCGCGTCGAAACCCGTCCGAATCTCACCGTCGGCCGTTGATTCACGCATCAGTGAACCCAACCGCCGGAACTCCTCGCCGGTCGTACGGTAGGCACAGAGTGGCCGCGAGTCGGGCCGCCGGATCCCCCGCGCTCGAACGAACTCCTCCCGAAAGGAAGCCAAGTCGCTCGCCTTCCGACTCTCGTCCACTCGACGCGTCTCTACATGCCGACCATCAAACGTTAGTGCCAACGATCGGAGAATACCGCTGCGAAGTCCCTGAACCTACACCGCCGGACCTGCCCTCTAGGCCGACATCATGGAGCGCAGAGATCGCTTCCGCGCGGCCCACGAGCGACTCGACAGCCACCAAGAGAACGGGAGAAACGGCGGCCATTGGTGGCCGTGCATCCCGGGCTCCCGAGCCGACCGGGAACGAGCGGACCCAGGCGAACTGCCCAACGGCAGCTATAGTTGATCAATCCACGCTCGCGACGCGGACGCCGCCCGAGCCCGTGTCGAGGATCACGCTCGCATCGCCGTCGCCGGCGATGAAGCGCATCTCGCCCCGCGACTTGTGCAGCGTCTTCGCGATCGGCACATCGACATCGATGCCGCCACTGCCGATGTCAATGTCGAAGCGGGCCGACAGATCCTCCGGAACCAGCATGACGATGCCGCCGGAGCCGGTGTCGATCTCGAACCTGCCGTCGCCCATCCGCTCCAGGGCCAGATGCACTCTGCCACTGCCCGTGTCGATCTCGGCCGCGTCCGCGCCCGCGGACTCGACCCGCACGCTGCCGCTCCCGGTGTCGATCGAGAACCGCCCGGCTTCCAGGCCGTCCACGGTGACCCCGCCGCTGCCCGTGTCGATGTCGATCGCCTCGGCCGCGACCTCGGTGACTGCTACCGGGCCGCTGCCGGTGTCGATCGAGAGCAGCGAACCCTCGAAGCGGTCGAGACTTGCACGGCCGCTGCCCGTGTCCATGACCAGCCGGCCGCGCACGTCCCGCACCGCAAGGCCGCCGCTGCCGACGTCGATCTTCACGTCGCCGTCGAGGCCGGCGGCTTCGGCCATGCCGGCCCTGGTCTTGAGATCCAGATCGGCGGCGACATCCGAGACCTCGAGGTCGCCCGCTCCCAGTTCGACCTTGAGCGACCGCCCCTCTGGCACCCGAATCGTCACATCGGCCCATGCTTCGAGGCCGCTGCCCGACCGCTCGATCCGGATGCGGCGACCCGACATGGAGCGGAGGATCTCGCCCAGCAGACTTTCGGAACTGCCCGGCCGGCGCGACCACAGGTTGGCGCGGCGACGGCTGAACTCGGGGTAGACGTACCGTCTCTCTTCCTCGACCGGAAACTCGACCGCCAGCCGTGCCCGCGACCCGCGCGCGTCCTGGTCCAGCCGGATGTTCTCCCGCGTACCGTCGCGGCCGCGTACCGACACTTCGACCTCGAACTGGCTGCCGGTTGCCGGCCCGATCTCGATCTTCCCGATCAGACTGGACACCGTGAGCGAGTCCGCGTCGAAGCGGTGACTCTCGTCGAACTCGCCGAACGCGGGGACGGTCAGGAACGCGGCGGCGCACAGGGCGCCGACGCCCGCGATGCGAGCCGGCCTGCCGAGGGCGCGGGCAGCGTTGCGGTTCGGGACATCCGCTACGGAACTCGAAGGTCGAATGGTCATCGCTCTCTCCTGGTCTTCGGTGCTGAGTGTTCCGGCGCGAGGCGCGCCGTTCACCGATACACAACGCAGGCGGGGAAGGCAGGGTTTCACCGGCAGATCCGCCGAGTACGGGCCTGCATGGAACAGGCCTGTTCCCTCGCGTCAGCGCGGCGCGGACGCCGCGACTCGACTTGCATGGAACCACTGTTCCCTGCGCGACAGCGCAGCGACAACGCTGCGGACGCTGCTAGGGTTTCGATCGAACGCGGGAGGGCGGTTTCAGCGATGGCGAGCTACAACATGAACCAGGTCCGAACCGGACTCAAGGTGCTCGAGAACGGTGAGCCGAACGTGCTCATCGCCTGCGACTTCATCAAGCCCGGCAAGGGACAGGCGTTCACGCGCGTCAAGATGCGCAACCTGCTGACCGGAAGGGTCAACGAGAAGACGATGAAGCCCGGCGACCTGCTCGCGGACGCCGACGTCGTCGACACGTCGATGCAGTACCTCTACAGCGACGGCGAGCACTGGTTCTTCATGAATCCCGACACCTACGACCAAGTCGAAGCCGACGTGCAGGCCCTCGCCGGCGCCGAGCAGTGGATCAAGGAAGAGGACATCTGCGGCGTCACGCTCTGGAACGGTCATCCCATCCAGGTCAAGGCGCCCAACTTCGTCATCAGGGAGGTGGTCGAGACGGATCCGGGCCTCAAGGGCGACACGTCGAGCGGCGGCAGCAAGCCCGCCAGGCTCGAAACCGGCGCCACCGTCAAGGTCCCGCTCTTCATCCAGCAGGGCGAGTCGATCCGGGTAGACACGCGCACCGGGGAGTACGTCTCCCGCGCCAAGACCTGACGCCGCGGAACAGGAACCGTGGTGACCGGCAACGGCGCCGACTGGCGCCCCACCGCAACGCCCGAGGCACTGCGCCGGCGGGCGTCGATGCTGACCGAACTGCGCGCCTTCTTCGCCGAGCGGGACGTCCTCGAGGTCGAGACGCCGCTCCTGAGCGCGGAGACCACGCTCGACCTGCACCTGGACAGCATCGGCTGCGAGGTCGAGGCGCCCGGCTTCCCGAACCGCCGGATGTACCTCCAGACCTCCCCCGAACTGGCGATGAAACGGCTTCTGTCCGCGGGTTCCGGGTCGATCTACCAGGTCTGCAAGGCCTTCCGGGGCGGTGAGCGAGGCCGCTGGCACAACACCGAGTTCACGATCCTGGAGTGGTACCGCGCCGGCTGGGACCACGTTCGGTTGATGCGGGAAGTGGTGGACCTGATCGAGACCCTTCTCGCCGGCTCGCACCGCCTGAAAGAAGCGGTCTACGCCAGCTACGCCGAACTGATGCAACGTCACGCGGGTCTCGATCCGCACGACACCCCGAACCAGGATCTGCGCCGGGCCGTGGAACGCAGCTCCTCGCGCCGGGACGCCCTTGGTCTCGACCGCGACGACCTTCTTTCCCGCCTGTTCCTCGAGAGGGTCGAGCCGACGTTCTCGCCCGACCGGGTCACCATCGTGTTCGACTACCCCGCCTCCCAAGCCGCGATGGCCCGGATCGGGACCAGAGATCCAAAGACGGCCGAGCGCTTCGAGGCCTTTGTGGGTCCCATCGAACTCGCCAACGGCTACGGCGAACTCACCGACCCCCGCGAACAGCGACGGCGACTCGAACACGACCTGGCCAAGCGACGTGAATCCGGCCGCCCGGAGCCGCCGATGCCGTCCCGCTTTCTGGCCGCGCTGGGGAGCGGCCTGCCCTCCTGCACCGGCGTCGCGCTGGGCTTCGACCGGCTGCTCGGACTCGACCTGGGCGCGCGCCGAATCGACGACCTGATCGCCTTCCCGGTCGAGCGGGCCTGACCGTCCGCACCGCTACGTCGCGGACACCCGTGCCGCTGCCGCGGCGGCTGGGCCGGGCGGCAGCACCTCGAGAAGCTCGACCGCCGGCCGCTCGTCGCAGAAGATCGTCGCGAGACGTCCATAAACCCGCCTGGCCTCACGCTCCTCCGACTCCGCGATGCCGAAGTGGCGACGCATCTCGTCGTCCGGCTCGATCTCGAGCAGGCTGTGCGTGCTGATCCGCCGCAACTGCCGGTGCCGAATGAGGATGTGACCGATCGGCACGCTCTCGCCCAGGATGTCGCGTCGTGCCTCGTCGGTCGCGAAGCGCAGATTGAAGAGCACGATGCCGAACTGCACCACCGCGGAACCGTCCCCGCCGAACGTCCTGCCGACGTTCGCGGCCCGACAAAGGAGAATCCGTCGCGCGTAGTGGTCGTCGTGGAGCACGCGATCCAGAACCACGACTTCGACCGGACCGCCGTGGTGGTCCTCCAAGGTCACCGTCATGTGACTCTCATGCGCCAGAAGGCTCCTCTGCGGCTGCGGCACGGCGCGCGCCGATACCACGGTCGCCCGCGGCGCCTCCCTGCCGAACAAGCCGTAGAGGTCACCGATCGTGTGGGGAAACGCTTCAACCAGCTTCATTCAACGGCCACCCCGGCGGTCGCGCGGCGCGGCTGCGCGGGACGCCGTGCCACTATGCTCTGTCCCGGCTCGTCCCCGACCGCGCCGGCTCCGTTTCACGGCCTCCAGCACGCCGGCGCCATCGACCCGGGGCTCCAGCACGGACCGGCGCCAACCCTCGATCTCACCGGGCCACACCCAGGCACCCCGCTCCAGGCTTCGAGCCGCCCATGCTTCCAGTGTCCGCCGGGACACCAGGGTTTCGGCCGGAAGATCGAGTTCGCCCGCGACCCGCGCAACCAGCTCGCGCAAGCGCTCCGTGAGACGGCTGGACGACCGGCCTCCCGAACGTTCCAGGCGCCTGGGAAGGTCGCTCTCCGGCAAGGCAATCGCGCCGCGCAGGAGGTCCAGGAGAGCCGGAGCGTACCGGCGGGCCTGCCTCGGGCCGAGCCCCTTCACCGTCGCCACTTCCTGAGCATTCCTGGGTATACGCCTCGCCAGATCGATGACCGTCTCGTCCCGGAGCACGAAGCCCCGGGGGAGATCGCGTTTCCGGGCCCGGCGTTCCCGCCACTCGCAGACCGCACGCAGCGCGGCCAGTTGACGACGGGACATGCCCGGCCTCCCCAGCCGCTTGAACGACCATTCCGGATCGAGACGCGCTTCGGCCGCCCTGAGCAAGCGGCCGAACTCCTCCTCGGCCCAGGCCTCGCGGCCCCTTTCTCCAAGCCGCGCCCGCAACTGTTCGTGCGCGGGCAGCAGATAGGCCACGTCGAGGGCGGCATACCGGACCTGTTCCTCGCTCAGGGGCCGCCGCAACCAGTTCGAGCGCTGCACCCCCTTTTCCAGTTCGACGTCAAACAGCCGGGAGACGAGATGCACATAGCCCGGGGAACCGCCCAGGCCGCACAGTGTGGCCGCGACCTGGCAGTCGAACAGCCGTTCGGGAGCGAAACCGAAGACCTGGTGCAGGATCTCGAGGTCCTCGCTCGGCGAGTGAAAGACCTTGGTCACCACCCTGGACCGGATGACGTCCGCGAGTCCGGAGAGGTCGCGGACCGCAACCGTGTCGACCAGGTAGCAGCCAGCGGAGTCGGCGACCTGGATCAGGCCCAGGCGTGGGAAGAAGGTCCGCTCCCGCACAAACTCGGTGTCCAGGCCCACCGCCGGCTCACGCAGCCAGCGACGAGACAGATCGGCCAAGCGATCGTCACGGTCGACCACCTCGGGAGGCGGCGGCGATGGAAGTCTCGTCATAGAATCTGGTCGGCCCTCGGGAGAACTCGGATTCCGCCATGACCTCCAAGTCCGTACCTCTGATCGTACTCGGGGGCAGCGACCGCCGCCCGGCCTACATGCCGCCCGGCGGCCGTTCCAAGCACCCGCTGGCGGGCATCAAGGGCGTCGAAGTGAAGATCGGCGACAGGCCGCTCATCGAGGTCGTCATCGACCGCATCCGACAGGCCGGCGTCTTCGATCCGATCTACGTCGCCGGGCCCGGTCACGCCTATCGCGGGCTTTCCGACGGAGTCTCCGTCGACACGGACGGCGGCTTCGGACGCAACATCCAAGTCGGCGTCGAAACCGCCCGGCGACTGCACGGCGACGGACCACTGGCGGTGACCACGTGCGACATCGTCCCCGAACCGGGCGAACTGCGGATGGTGGTCGAGGACTTCTGGAGTCACAGTCCGCTGGACTTCTTCTTCCCCATGATCAAGGCGCCCCGGAACCCTGAACGGCTCGGCGCGTCGAAGTGGAAGCCCCAGTACCATGTCCAACCCGAGGGAGGGTCGGCCCCGGTCCCCATCCTGCCCGGCCACCTGGCGATGTTCGACTCCGCGGCGCTCCGATGGAGGTTCATCTACCGGTTGATGGACCTCGGCTACCGGACACGCAACCGGCCGATCCTCTATCGCAACGCCTACATGGCGCGACGCCTGCTCTGGATCATGCTCGTGCAGGACTTCATCCACGTCCTGAATCTCCGGCTGCCGACGTTCACCTGGGACACGCTGCTCTCGGGCACGCGCGCAGCACGCCGCCTGAAGGAGAAGGTCATCCAGCAGTCCGAACTCGAGTTGGCGCTGCGCCGCATGTTCATCAAGCGGCGCCACCGGCGCAAGCACCCCGAGCGCAAGGTCCGCATGCCGGTCGTCGATGCGATGTCGCTGGCGCGCGACATCGACACCCGGGAAGAGGCGCTCGCCTTCGGAGCCGTCACTGCGTGAACGCGGGCGCCCGGGCCATCCGTCCGGCGATCCTCGCCGCACTGCTCGCCGTGCCCCTGGCGGCGGAGCCCCACTTCGTCCTGCTCTCGGTCGACACGCTGCGAGCCGACGCGGTGGGCGCCTACGGCGCCGAGACCGCGACGACGCCGACGATCGATGCGCTGGCCGAGGCGGGCGTGCTGTTCGAGGATGCCCAGACGACGATCGGCAAGACCGGACCCGCCTTCGCCTCGATCTTCACGTCCCTCTATCCGCCGACGCACGGCTCCCGCCGAAACGCGCAGCGGATGCGGAGCGACGTCCCCGTCCTGGCCCAAATCCTGGGCAACGCCGGCTACGAGGCAGCCGCATTCATCTCGAACTGGACGCTGCGAGCCGACCTGGTCGGCCTCGACCGCGGCTTCGATCACTACGACGAGCACTTCAACCAATCGCGGAACGCGGCCGGCGTCATGGAACGAAGCGCCGACGACATCGCCAGGGCCGCCGAGCGCTGGCTCCGCCGCCGCGCCCGTGACGAGGAACGAAACGGGCGGCCCCTGTTCCTGTGGGTCCACTTCTCCGATCCCCACAGCCCCTACCTGGAACGCACCGGCTTCACACCCCCCCGGCCGCCCAGGGAGCAGCGAACCGCCGGCTGGCAGAGGCGCTGGCGCTACCAGTCGGAAGTGAACTACGTCGACCACTGGATGGGCCGGCTGACCCGGGCGATCGAGGAGGTGCTGCCCGGTCCCCGCTTCACGCTGTTCCTCAGCGATCACGGCGAGAGCATGGGCGAGCACGGCTACTGGGGACACGGCAAGAACGTGCATTGGCCGAACGCCCGGATCCCGATGATCCTCGCCGGTCCCGGCGTTCCCGAAGGCCGGAGAGTTCAGGCGCGCGTCGGCGTGATCGACGTGCTGCCGACGGTGCTCGACCTGCTCGGAGTCGAGACGCCGGAAGACGTCGAGGGCAGGAGCCTGGCTCCGTTCCGAACCGGGGGCGATGGCGGCGATACGCCGCGCTACGTCATCGGCGACAAGCACAGCGCGCTGACCGCGAAGTCACGCCGCAGCGCGCCCTACGAGGATCCGCTCCAGATCAGCCTGGAGGTGAACGGAGCGAAGGTTCTCCACGACTTCTCGAAGCGGCGGACAACCTACTTCGACCTGACCGCTGATCCCCGTGAGGAGCGGCCGCTCGACAAGCCGCCCGTGGACCTCGTGCCGCCCCTCGGCCGCCGCCTGGTGAACTGGTATCGGGACCTGGAGAAGTACGAGGCGAGGAGCGGAACCGTCCTCAGCGAGGACGACATCAAGCAGCTCAAGAGCCTCGGCTACATCGACTAGGAGCTTGCGCCGGCGCTGACGAGGACGATGCAGTCGGCCAGAAGGCCGGTCGCGGTTTCGATCTCGTCAAGAGCCGGCAGCGTCGGCGCGATGCGGATGTTCCGGTCCTGCGGGTCGAGGCCGTAGGGGAAGGTGGCCCCGGCCGGCGTCAGCTTGACCCCCGCGTCACCCGCCATCTCGACGACGGCCCTTGCGCAGCCGGGCTCGGTGTCCAGACTGACGAAGTAACCGCCGCGGGGACGGCTCCAGGATGCGACGTCCAGGCCGCCGAGGCGTTCGTCGAGCACGCGCAGCACGGTCTCGAACTTCGGCCGGATCAGATCCGCATGTCCCTTCATGTGATCCCGGACCGCGGAGAGGGAGCCGTCGAAGAAACGGGCGTGGGCAAGCTGGTTCAGCTTGTTCGGGCCGATCGTCTGTACCTGCCGGAAGCTCCGGATCCAGTCGCCGTTCCTGGGGCTTGCGGCGACCGCGGCCAGACCGGCGCCGCCGAACGTGACCTTGGAGAACGACGTGACGAGCAACGCCCGATCCTCGTGGCCGTGAGCCGCGCATCGGTCGTAGAGATTGGCCAGTGGGTCCGGTTCGCCCTCGAACGCGTGCAGCGCGTAGGCGTCGTCCCAGATCACGCGAAAGTCCGGCGCCGCGGTCTTCATGGCGGCAATGGCCTCGACCACGTCGTCGGAGTAGGTGACGCCGGTGGGGTTGCTGTAGCGCGGCACGCAGAACATCCCCTTGACGTTCGGATCCTCACAGGCGAGCCGCGCGACCTCATCCAGGTCGGGACCGTCGTCGCCCATCGCGATCAGCAGCATCTCGATGCCGAAGCGCTCGAGGACGGAGAAGTGACGGTCATAGCCGGGACAGGGACAGAGGAACTTCACCGGCGTCGAGCGCCTCAGCCCGCCCCATGGATCGCCGCCCGGCACGCCAACCAGCATCGCCTGCACGACCAGGTCGTGCATCCACTGCAGGCTGGCATTGCCGCCGACGAAGACCAGGTCCGGATCGACCTCGAGGATCTCGGCGAAGATGGCCCGCATCTCCGGCAGGCCACGCGGATCGCCGCCGTAGTTGCGGCAGTCCGTGCCGTCGGCGGCCGGATCGTCCTCCCGGTCGACGGCCCGCAGTAGACCGTGGGAGCGGGCAAGCTGCTCCGGCGACGGCTTGCCGCGGGTCATGTCGAGGTTGAGACCCGCCGCGCAGGCGGCGGCGTACCGGTCGCGCGCCGCCTGGACAATGGCCGGATCGACCGCCGGCACGCCCCTACTCCCCGGCGGCCGCCGCCGCGGCTCCGTCGTAGACGATACGGTAGATCACGCCTCGCAGGTCGTCCGACACGAGGAGCGACCCGTCGGCCCGCTCCATCACGTCGACCGGCCGACCCCACGAGTCTTCGCCCTGGAGCCAACCGGTGGCGAACTCCTCGTACTCCGTCGCGCGGCCGTCCGGGTCGACGTGAACCACCATGACCCGGTAGCCGATCTTGTTGCTGCGGTTCCAGGAACCGTGCTCGGCGATGAAGATCTGCCCGCGGTAACGCTCAGGGAACGCGGCGCCCCGGTAGAAGCGCATGCCCACTGCTGCCACGTGAGGGTCGAGGTCGATAGCCGGCGGTACGAGGTCGTTGCAGGGACGCTGGTCGCCGAACTCAGGGTCCGCGATGTCCTGGCCGTGGCAGTACGGATAGCCGAAGTGCTGACCGTCCTCCGTCAGCACGTTCAACTCGTCGGGCGGAACGTCGTCGCCCATCATGTCGCGTCCGTTGTCGGTGAACCACAGTTCGCTCGTTCCCGGGCGCCAGTCGAATCCGACCGTGTTGCGCACGCCGCGGGCGACGACTTCGTAGTCGCCGGTCTCGTCCAGTCGGAGGATGGTGGCGAAGGGATCGCCTTCGTCGCAGATATTGCACGGGGCGCCCACCGGCACGTAGAGCCGCCCGTCAGGACCGAAACGGATGAACTTCCAGCCGTGATGAGTCTCCTCCGGCAGGTCGGCGGTGACCACGATCGGCGCGGGCGGTGAGTCGAGCCGGCTCTCGATCTCCTCGAAACGGAGCACGCGGCTAATCTCCGCAACGTAGAGGTCGCCGTCGTGGAAGGCGACGCCGTTCGGCCAGTTCAGGTCGGCGCCGATGGGATAGCGGTCGTCGGCCCTGCCGTCGCCGTCTCGATCGACGACCGCGTGGACGACTCCGCCGCCCCTGCGTCCGGTACCGACGAAGACGGTGCCGGACGGGCTCTGGGCCAGCGACCGGGCGCTGGCTATCTCCGTGGCAAAGAGGTCTACCTTGAAGCCGGTGGGCAGCTCGATCTGGTCCAGCCGGAGTTCCTCGTCCTCGGCGGCCGATACGGTTCCTGCCGCGAAGGCCACGGCAAGCAGGAAGGCGCCGAAGCGAAGCACTGTGTCGCGCGAAGACAGCGGGCCGCGAGTGGAAATCGGGGAACGGAGCATGCTGTGACTCCTGATGATCCTGTTGAGTTGCACTTCCCGGACAAGGTGCCGGGAGCATGAAGCGATGTGAGTCCGCGCGAGAGTATCGCTACCGGCCGCAACTGTCGGGAAACGCCTGGGCGTCCGTGATCGCGGCCGCCGGGTTCCCGGGCGCGTTCCGATACTCCTTCACGTCGCCCGTCACCGTGTCGGCGACCCGGATCACGTAGCCGAGGTCCGTCGTTGAAGCGCCGTACACCCAGTAGTGGCCGTTGACGCCGCAACCGTTCAGCACACTGATCAGGATCTCCCAGTTGTCGGCGTCGAAGAACCGGAACAGGCCGGAGTCCTGCGTCGCCTCGGTAGCCACCAGGGCCGAACCCGTCTCACCGTCGCCGGTCCACCACTCGACCCGTACCTCGTAGCGATCGCCATGCAGGCAGAGAGTCTCAGCGTTCGGCTTGCAGGGACCGTCGGGTCCCGGGGGAGGCGGCTCGGGATCCGGATCGGGGTCGGGATCGGGATCGGGATCCGGGTCGGGATCGGGATCCGGGTCAGGAGGCGGTTCGGGGTCCGGATCCTGGCTGCTCCCGGACTCGTGGACGATCCGGTAGACCGCTCCCCGGCGGTCGTCCGAGACCAGCAGCGAACCGTCGTCCCGCACCATCACGTCCACCGGCCGGCCCCAGGCACTCCGGCCCTGAAGCCATCCGGTCGCGAACTCCTCGTACGCGATCGGCTGCCCACCGGCGCCCAGGCGAACCACCATCACCCGGTACCCGATCGGATCCGTACGGTTCCAGGAACCGTGCTCGGCGATGAAGATCTGGTCGCGGTAGCGCTCCGGGAACATCGTTCCGGTGTAGAAGCGCATACCCAGCGCCGCCACGTGCGGTCCGAGCTCCTGGACCGGAGGCCGGAACTCGGAGCAGGAACGGGACGAGCGGAGCTCCTCTTCTCGGATGCCCCTGCCGTGGCAGAAGGGATATCCGAAGTGCTGGCCGTTTGACGTCAGTTCGTTCAACTCGTCCGGCGGCGTGTCGTTACCCAGGTAGTCACGACCGTTGTCGGTGAACCACAGCCGGCGCGTTCCCGGATGCCAGTCGAAGCCGACCGTGTTTCGGACTCCCCGCGCCACGATGGTGTACGAACCGCTGTCGACGTCCATCCGGAGGATCGCGTTGTACGGGTCGGGCTCGTCGCAGATGTTGCAGGGAGCGCCCACCGGCACGTAGAGCCGGCCGTCCGGCCCGAAGCGGATGAACTTCCAGCCGTGGTGGGTATCGGTCGGAAGCCCGTCCGTGACCACGAATGGCTGCGGAGGCGAGTCCAACCGGTTCTCGATCCCGTCGTACCGGAGGATCTGGCTGATCTCGGCCACGTAGAGGCTTCCGTTGCGGAAGGCCACGCCGTTCGGCGAGTTCAGGCCCGATGCGATCTGGTACCGCTCATCCGCGGCGCCGTCGCCGTCGGCATCGACCAGAGCATGGACCAAGCCCGCCTGCCGTGTGCCGACGAAGACCGTGCCGCCAGGACCCTGCGCCAGCGACCGGGCACCCGTGACTCCCTCGGCGAAGTAGCCGATCGAGAAGCCCTCGGGCAACTCGATCTGGGACAGGCGCGACACCTGGGCGCCCGTATCGCCGGGACCGATCGCCATGAGGCCCAGGACGACTGCCAGGCCGAGCCGATAATCGACCGGGAGACTGCGGACCATCGCCGGTCAACCTACCAGAGCATCACCGCGACCCCGGCCGCGATCACGGCCACGCTCAACACCTTTCGGACCGTCAGCGGCTCCGCAAAGAACAGGCGGCCGAGGACCAGCGCCAGCGACGACCCGATACCCCGCTTGACCGTCTCGACGAAGCCGACCCAGGCGTGCTGGAGGGAGAGCAACTGGAGACCCTGCGCCGCCGCACCGATGACGACCGCTGTCAGCAGCAGCCACACCGCGGCTCCAGCGCCCGCCCCGGCTGTCCCCCGTCGACCCAGCGCGCTCCTGAAGCCGCGGATCGCGATCGTTGCGACGGACAGGCCGACCCCCAGATGCATGACCAGTCCGTGGAACGCCGCGTTCGAGGCCTCGGTGGCGAGCTTGTCCAGCGGCAGCGCCGACGCCCAGAGGAACGCGACCAGGATCATCCACCAGGCGCCCGCCCCCAGCGTCCAGGGCCGGCCACGCTCGCCGGAGCTCTCACCGAGTTGCAGCGCGAGGGCGCCACCCACGACCATGGCGATCCCGAGCCACTCGCGAGCCCCCGGCAACTCGCCGAGCAGCGGAATCCCGAGCAGGGCCGTGAACACCGGCGTCAGGGACAGCAGGGGAATCACGGCGCTCAGGCCGGCCAATCGCACCGAACGAAGGAAGCCGTAGTTCGCGCCGAGGTTGCAGGCCACCGACAGGAGCCCAGGCAGGAGGTACGCCCGACTCACCACCGCCGGCGGCTGCAGCGCCACCCAGGCACCGTAGAGGGGCACCGCTCCAAGCGCCAGAACCATGACCAGGAAGGCATCGCTCAGCCTTCCCGTGAGCTTCTTGCGCAGCAGGTCGAACAACGAGAAGCAGAGCGTCGCGCCGACGACGAGGACGATGCCGAGCACCGAGACCATGCGCGGGATTCAGTCTACGCCGTTGCAGTCCCCGAGCCTGCCGGGGGAGCCATGTCAGGTAACCGGCGTGTACAATCCCGCCGCCCGTGACCGCGCTCGAATCACCTCCCGCCGACTCCTCGCCGGGATCGTCTGCCTCCGGTGGGCTGCTGGCCGGTCGCCGCGGCCTGATCGTCGGTGTCGCGAACAAGCGCTCGCTGGCCTGGGGCATCGCGAGGCGCGCCCACCGCGAGGGCGCGGAGCTCGCGTTCACGTTCCAGGGAGACGCCCTGGAGCGTCGTGTCCGGCCGCTGGCCGAGAGCATCGGATCGGCCATCGTCGAGCCGCTCGACGTGACTGACGACGCTCAGATCGAAGCCATCTTCTCCATTCTCGCTGAACGCTGGGGCCGCCTCGACTTTCTCGTCCACTCCGTGGCGTTCGCCAACCGGGAGGACCTCCTCGGCCGCACGGTCGACACCTCGCGCGTCGGCTTCGCCACCGCGCTGGACATCAGTTGCTACTCCCTGATCGCGCTCGCCCGCGCCGCCGAACGGCTAATGACCGATGGCGGCAGCGTGATCGCGATGACCTACTACGGGGCCACCAAGGCGACCCCCAACTACAACGTAATGGGCATCGCCAAGGCGGCGCTCGAGGCCTCGATCCGCTACCTCGCCGTCGACCTCGGCCCGAAGAACATCCGCGTGCACGGTATCTCCGCCGGCCCGGTGAGGACTCTTGCCGCTTCCGGCGTCTCAGGGATGCGCGGCATGCTGAAGGCAATGCCGGAGCGGGCCCCACTCGGCCGTAACATCACGGTCGACGACGTCGGCGCCACGGCGGCCTACCTGCTCTCCGACCTGAGCGCCGGAACCACCGGCGGCATCCACTTCGTCGACGCCGGGTTCAACATCACCGCGATGCGCCACCCAGACCGGGACAAGACGAGCGGCTAGCGCCCCTCAACCCCTGGCAGGCTCGGTGTTTCGGCCCACCCCGTCCTCTCCGCCGTGAACTCACGCGTAGCGTTCTACGGCGCAAGCTCCTGGGAGGCCGCGCCTCGTCCGAAACCCTGTCCGCCCTGGTTGCGTAAACCGGGGACGGGGGCAGAGCGGTCCGCTCCTCATTGAAGCGTGTGGCGTCGACTGACTACCTCCCCAGTGGACCGCTAGCGGCCGCTCCGCCCCTGTTTCCGCAGCGCCGCGCCGGCCCGAAACTTGCAATCTAAGTCGCTCGCCCCCTTTGGAGGATCGACGACCATGACGCCAGTCCGACGCCTTGAACCCCACCGCCGTCACCTGATCGGGACGCTGCGTCTTGCTGCAGTGCTGACCGTGCTCGCCGCGGCGCTATCGTCACCCGCCGTCGCACAGAAGGAACGCTTCGAGATCACTCCCTACTTTGGACACAGCTTCCTCGGCAGCTTCGAGATCGACGACTACGAGTTCGGGAGACTCGATCTGGAGATCGACGACACCACGGTGGACGGCGTGGTCATCGGATTCCCGATCCGGCGGAATCTCCACCTCGAGCTCTTCCTCAACGAGCAGGAGACCGGCTTCGGACTGGACGAGGGCCCCTTCCTCGGCGCCACGGACCTCGGTGGGATGGACGTGAGCTACTACCAGGCCGGCGTCTCGTGGACGGCGTCGATGGGTCAGGTGCGACCTTTCGCGTCGCTCTCCGCCGGAGTCACCCGACTCGCGCCGAACAGTGACTTCCTGCCGGCGCCCGAGAGCCACTTCTCCGTAGGTCTCGGCGGCGGCGTGAAGATCTTCTTCTCGGACCACGTCGGCTTCCGGCTGGACGCGCGACTGCTGGTGACCGACACCAGCGACGAGGACGCGTGCTGCCATGGCTGCTGCTACGGAGCCGAACGCGACGACCTGGTCCAGGGCCTGGTCAGCGCCGGCCTGGTGTTCGCGTTCTGACCGCCGACTTGTACGCGACCCAGGCGCCCCAACGTCAGCGACGGAGACGAGCTCCGGCGAACGTGGCGATGCCGGAAACCGCTACTCGATCGCCACAACAACCCCAATCTCAGCGCTCACCTCGACATCCCCGGCATAGAGAGAAGTGGAGGATAAGGACTGTCTCGAGACCCGAAATCGGTCCACTTCCAGCGCCCGCACGGCACCATCAAGGTCCGACACACGAAGGATCCGACCGCGGCGGACACCCAGTTCCGCAGCGTAGTAATCGGCCTTCGCGATCGCGTCCCGCAAGGCAAGGCGCCGCGCCTCACGCTCCAGAGATGTCCGATCCGCGACGCGAAAGGTCACGTCCCGAACACGGGTGAACGAACCTCCGGCGGCGACCGCACTGTCCAGAACGTCGCCTGCGGCCTCCACGTCGCGCACAGTCACCGACAGGACATTCAGCACCTCATGCCCGAGAAAACGGGCTTCACCCGAGCCATAGTCGTAGGAGGGCTGAATCGAGAAAGATGACGTGCGAACGTCCTCTTGCTCGACACCGGCACCCTTAACGGCAGATACGACAGACGAAAGCGCGTCAGCAGCAAGCTCCCGGGCCTCCGCGACGCTCGTCCGGGTCACTCCAACGCCCAGATAGAGGACGGCGATGTCCGGTGCTCCCGAGACGGTCGCACGACCGGACGCGTGAATCTCGCCGCCGAGCCGCCGTGCTGACTCCGTGCAACCTGCAACGGAGACCACGAGGATCATCGCGCCAGCGCACAGCCATCTGCTCCGCCGGTCGCCGGTTTCGGCTTCTCGCACTCCCGGCTTCGCCGTCGCGCGCTCACGGCGACCCGGCACCCGTAGCGCCCGGCCGCCAACTCCAAACTCGCCCTCAACAATTCCCATCGGACAGCGGCCATGATAGCGCCAAGGAACGCGGATTCAGCGGCCATGAAGTGGCTCAGTGTTCCTCAACGAGCAGGAAACCGGCTTCGGACTGGACGAGGGCCCCTTCCTCCGTGCCACGGACCTCGGTGGAATGGACGTGAGCTACTACCAGGCCGGCGTCTCGTGGACGGCGCGATAGGTCAGGTGCGGCCCTTCGCGTCGCTCTCCGCCGGCGTTACCCGACTCGCGCCGAACTGCCAGGCCGACCAAGCCCAAGCGCAGCGAGCGTAGAGGGACTCCCCGGCCGATCCCCGCGCCGGCACGCAGCTCGGCGCCGCCGGCATCGACCCGCTTGTGAAGGAGGCGCACCTCAGCCGTATAGGCGTTCTCCGCCCAAAGCCGCTCGACGTGGATCAGCGCGCACTGCCTCGGGCAGTAGCGCATGTGCCGCAGCGCAGAGATCGGCACCAGGTCATCTTCATCGAACCTCCCGTCGCTCAGGAACGTCCGCGGCCAATCGCTCTCCCAATGGCCGAGACCGGTTTCGACCGCCCACTCCATCCGCCAGCCCCGCGTGGTGGCCGGCTATCGCAAAGGCGAGCATCTTGCCAAGCGAAGCCTTGCGAGCATCGCCGCACCCGTATCTCTCGATGGCGATCTTCGCGCCGGCGGTCGAATAGTCAACCAGCACGGGCTCGCCGCTCAGCCGCCTCAGGAACGCGGGATTGAACTTGCCGACGTCGTGCAAGAGCCCCGCCGACCGGGCAACGGGCCCACATCCAATCGCGTCCAGAAAGCTGGCTGCCCGTGTGCCCGTCTGCTCCAAGTGCTCCGACAGGCTCTGCCAGTCGTCCCGATTCTCGCTGGCGCCGCTATGGGCGAAGTACCGCACTGACCCGCTACTCGTTTGCCTACGCTGAAGACCGGCTCCCGACTGGACGGGGTTCCTAGCTAGCGCGGCTTCGGTCCACGACAGCCCGCAAGCTCCGCCGAGGCGCGACGCGCCGCCGCCGCCAGCAGCGCTCCGCCGACGAAGATCGCCTCCTCCGCCGGCGCGAAGTACGGGGTATGAGCGCCGACCACCGGGTCGCCGGGGCGCCGCGCGCCGACCCGCATGAAGCAGCCCGGGATCCGCTCCAGGTAGAAGGCGAAGTCCTCGCCGCCCATGTTGGCGACCGGCAGCGGCTTGACCGACTCGGCGCCGATCACCGTCGCCGCGGCCTCGCTGGCCCAGGCGGCGGCACGCCGGTCGTTCAACACGGCCGGCGTGCCCTGGAGCATCCGCACCCGGACCTCGAGCCGGCAGGCCGCGCCGACCGACTCCGCGACGTGGCGCACCTCCTCCGCCAGCAACTTCCGGATGGCCGGGTCGAGCGACCGCATGGTGCCCTTGAGCACCGCACGGTCGGGAATCACGTTGTGAGCCGTTCCCGCCTCGATGGCGCCGACGGTGACGACCGCCGGCTGTTCGGGCGGCATCCGCCGGGAGACGACCGTCTGCAGGGCGGAAACGACCTGGGCGGCGCCGACGATCGGATCCAGGCCCTGGTGGGGCCTGGCGCCATGCGCCCCCTTGCCCCGGAGCTCGACCTCGAAGCGGTCGGCGGCGGCGCCCACTGCGCCGGGCTGGACCATCGCCTGGCCGACCTCGAAGGTGAGGTCGACGTGGGCGCCGAAGATCGCCGCCACCTCGTCCAGAACACCAGTCGCAAGTACCGCGGCTGCGCCCTCGCCGGTCTCTTCCGCCGGCTGCAACACGATCAGCACGTCGCCCGCCGCCGGCTCGTCGCGAAGCAGGCGGGCGGCCGCAACCGTCCACGAGGCGTGCACGTCATGGCCGCAGGCATGCATCACGCCCTCGTTGCGCGACGCGAACGGCAGGCCGGTGTCTTCCTGGATCGGCAGCGCGTCGATGTCGCCGCGGACGGCGACCGGCGGCGCCATCCGGTCGCGGCCGGGGATGCGCCCGACGACGCCGGTGCCGGCTACTCGGTTCACCTCGCGGATTCCAAGCCCGTTCAACGTCTCCTCCAGGCGGGCGGCGGTACGCTCCTCCTGGAGCGAGAGTTCCGGATCGGCGTGCAGGGTGCGCCGGAGCGCGATCAGTTGGTCGAGCGAGTCGCGATCGTAGAGGTCGGCGACTCCGGCCGGAATCTCAACACCCGCGACGCCATGACCGTTCACTGTGGCCCCGGTTGCAACCACAGAGGCCAGTCAGCGGTCGTGTCGTCACCCACCGCCGACCAGCTGGCCGTCAGCCCGCCAACGACGCCGCAACCGATCGGAGAGCCGTCCGGCGCGCGCAGCGGCCGCGGCAGCGACACCGAGCCCGGATCTTCCAGAAAGCGGTGGATCAAGCGAACCGCGTACGTCCGGTGATCCCACTCCGGCGAACCCTGTGCTCCGGGGTTCGCGACCAGCCACTCGTACAGCGCCGAAACCGACGACGTCGCCACGGCTCGCACCTGGAACGATCCCGACCGCGCCGGCACGACCGGCCAGTCGAAGTTCGGCGGCATGCTGACGGGGACGCCCGCCGCCAGCGCCATCAGTCGCCGCAGGGCGGCGAAGTCGATCGCTCGGCCGACTTCTCCGGCAAGGCCCGGCAGTGGATCGGCCCGCCAGGTGACGGCCATCACGCGGTCGATCACCGCAGCAAGAGTGGGTTGGCCGTCGTCGCGGGCATGGTGATCGACCAGACGGGCCGCCCGTTCGCCATCGAAGACCATGGCGAACGTCAGATCGGCCGCCATCTCGGCCGCGCCGACCGGATCGAACGTCAGGCCGGCCCGGGACGGCAGGTGCTCCCGGCCCCGGCTCCGTCCCGGCGACGGCGGCGGGAGCAGGTCGAGTATCCGCTGCGGCAACGTGAGTTCGGCCGGATCGACCGTCTGAAGCAGCGCGTCGAGCGCGTCCTCCTGCATCGCCGGCTGCAGCAGGGACACCGGCGCCCTGCCGTCGCCCCGCACGGCGTAGCTGTAGTCGACGCCGCCGACGATCTTCGCCGCCGCCTCGATCTGGTAGCGATGCAGCAGGTAGAGAGGCGTCAACACGTCCTCGAGCTCCGACAGGGGCGCGCCGACCCGGATGCTCCGCTCGGAGAATTGACCGAGGGCGGCCCGCCGCACCGACAACAGGCGACGCAACTCCTCGGCCGCGGAACGGCCGTTGTCCCAGAGGTGAGCCAGGGGATGTGCGCCGCCCGCCGGCCGCGCGTCCTCGTCGCTGATGTAGTGGAGGCCGGCATCGATCGTCCCCTGCAGGATGGTCTCGAGTTCCGCCGCCTCGTCCACGCCGTCCGGGAAGGCGGCGTAGCCGTAGAGAACCGCCCGTTTGTCCCACTCGCCGACGCCGACGTCGTAGGCCGTGCTCAGGTCGATCGTCCCGTCCTCGCGCAACCTGGCCAGTGGATGCGGGTAGTCCATGACCGACTCGCGGCCGTCCGGGCCGTCGACGCTGGAGGCGAAGTTGTGCATCAGGCCGATCGTGTGGCCGACCTCGTGAGCCGAGAGCTGGCGCAGGCGGGCCAGCGCCATTTCGGTGAGCGCCTCGGTGGACGAGTCCGCGTCCTCGTACGGCGAGACCAACCCCTGGGCGATCAGGAAGTCCTGCCGCACCCGCAGGGATCCGAGCGTCACGTGGCCCTTGATGATCTCGCCGGTGCGCGGGTCGGTGACTCCGCCGCCGTAGGACCATCCGCGGGTCGACCGGTGGACCCACTGGATCACGTTGTAGCGGACATCGAGCAGGTCGGCGCCCTCCGGCATCAGTTCGACCCGAAACGCGTCGATGTAGCCCGCCGCCTCAAACGCCTCGTTCCACCAGCGGGCGCCGTCGAGCAGCGCGGAGCGGATCGGCTCCGGCGCGCCGCGGTCGAGGTAGTAGACGATCGGTTCGACCGGCTCGCTCCGCTCCGCGTTCGGATCGCGTTTCTCCAGCCGGTGCCGGTCGATGAAAACGGCCTCGAGCGGCTGGTCGATCGGGGTCGCGTAGTCGAAGTAGCTCGTCGTGTTGAAGCCGGCACGGGGATCGGCGCGCCGGGGTTCGTACCCGGGTTCGGGCAGCGCGACGAAGGAGTGGCGGATTCGCAACGTCACTGCCTCGGGCGACGGCGCGACCTGGCTCACCCAACTTCCCGGACCGCGGTCGGACCCGCGCAGTACGAAGGTTTGCGTGCCCTCGAGTTCCGAGTTGCGCGGAAAGGCGGCCACGCCGGGGCGATGAATCGCCGACCGCGACGCGTCCAACTGGTAGCTCCCCTGCCCGCGCTGGCGCAGCCGCGCCGCCACGCCGTGCGCATCCCGGAGCACGAAGTCGGTCGCATCGACCAGCACGGAACCGTCCTCGGCCTCGGCCTCGACTTCGAAGCCCCAAAGCACGGAACGGGCGAAGGCATCCGCCACCGCGCGGCGCTCGTCCTCGTTGTCGCTGATTGCCCGGTAGCGCGTGTTCTGGTGAACCAGCAGGACCTTCGGCCCGACCCGTTCGAAACGGGCCAGGTGGGTGCGCCCGAGCTGACCCCGGTCGAGTCCGATGTCGTTCGATCCCAGGCCCGCCGACAGCGACTGGATGTAGAGCAGATCGGCATCGAACGCTTCGACCCGCAGGAAGAGCCTGCCGACCCGGCTATCCCAATAGAGATCGAGAAAGCCGGGCAGGTGCTCGTAGCCCTCGGTGGCCTCCGCCACGGACGGGAGTTTCTCCGGCTCCTTCTTCTGCTCCTCCTGTCCCGCCAGGATCTGCGCCCAGAACGCAAGCGCCAGACCCACGACCGCCGGCATGGCCCGGGCCGCGGCTGCGGACCTGAGCGAACCGGGGGGGGCGGCGGCCTGGATCACGACGCGGCCCGCGCCGGCTCCGGCTCGGTCTTCTCGATCAACGCCGTGAGCGCTTCGCGGTCCGGTTCCGTCAGCTTCTTCAGCCGATCGCGGTTGACCGCCGCCACGATGATCTCGCCGACTTCGGTGTTCGCGCTCTCGAAGATCCCCAGCTCGATCATGCGCCTGGTCTGGTGCTGGTTGTCGTTCGTAGGACTGACGTAATGCACCCACACCGCGCCGTAGCGGTGGATCAGGAACACGTGCATCACGGCCATGAGACGCCGCCGCCTCAGGTCGGTGTCGAACGTGTTCTGGTCGCGGACCGAGAGGATCATCCGCTCACGGCGGTCACGGATGGGCGCGAAGACGACGTTCGCGGCCTTCGACTCCTCGCGTCCGTTCCGTGCCAGCACGTTGAGTTCGAGCAGCTCGGAACCGGCGACGTGGGGCCGGAGCTCCACTCGCAAGCTCTCGCCGATGTCGTACTTGTCGCGCCAGAGCTCCAGCCACTCCTCGAGCAGCCGCGGCGGCACCTCGGTCTGCGCCAGGTGCTGGACGTGGGTCGACCCCTTGCCCATCGCCTTCGTCGTCGCCGTGTGGCCGGTCGCAGCCGACAGACCACCGTCGAGCCGAGCGCCGCCGACCAGGGCCTGCGGCGTCCGATAAGGCGACCCCACCAGGCGCAGCTTGCGCTGCAGCCGGGCCAGGGCGAGCATGCCGTCCTCCCGCAGGGCGGTGGCGAAGTCCTCGGCCGCCAGACCGTCGACCTGGTGGCCGCCGTAGGTGATGAAGTTGAACACGTAGCCGAGCTTGCCGAGTTCCTCGGGGAAGTTCTTCATCTCCTCGTCGGACATGCCGGTCGTGTCCCAATTGAACGAAGGCGACAGGTTGTAGGCCAGCAACTGGTCCGGATACACGGCGTGAATCGCCTCGGCGAACCGCCGGGCATCGGCCAGGTTGGCGGTCGCCGTCTCCATCCAGATCAGGTCGGCGTACGGCGCCGCGTGCAGGGAGCGGGAAATCGCGTACTCGATGCCGCCCCGGATCTGGTAGTAGCCCTCGGGGGTCCGCGCCATCTCGGCGTCCCAGACCAGGTTGATGCCCATCTTGCGCGCCCGGGCCGCCGCCTCTTCGACCGACGCGGAGTGGGCGAACTCCAGCCACTCCTCCACCGAGAAGTCGAAGACGGCGCCCTCCTCTTGCCGGAACGCGATCACTTCCGCCACCGCCTGCGGATAGGTCTTCAGCCTCGCTTCCAACTGCCAGGCGTCCAGGAAGGCGGCCATCGTCTCGTCGAGCACCGCCCCCATGTCCGTCCCGTCGTTCGCCGACGCCTTCCGGTAGGCGGACTCGAGCTGGTCGTAGACGCCGGCGCCCTCCAGCCAGACGTCGGCGCGGTGATAGGCGGCCTCCGAGATGTCGTAGAGCTCGTGGCCGCGGACGTCTTCCGCGCCCAGAGCGTTCAGCCGTCGCAGAATCGCCAGGGTCGCCGTCTTGCAACTCGGGAGATCGAGGTTCGTGGCTCCCAGGATGAAGGCCTGGTCGCGCTCGTCGCCGTTGCCGTCGAGGAAGGTCGCGGCCTCGGAATCCGTGCGGGCGACGATGAGTCCGGGCACCGCCATCACGTCCAACTGGAAGCGGGCGGAGTTCAGCCGCTTGTTCTGCTCGTCCTGCGGCACGAGGACCTTGCCCGCCTGATGGCCGCACTTCTTGACCCCGGGCTTCTGGTCCTCGATGTGGTAGCCGGGCACCCCCACCTCGACGAAGCGGCGGATCAGGTTGCGCACGTGCTGCTCGCCGCCGTGGCCCGTGTCCGCGTCGGCGATGATGAAGGGCCGGAAGTCGGTCGCCGGGTTCGCGCGCTGCTCCGCTTCGCTCATCCGCGAACGGGTGAAGGTCTGGTTCTTGTCGGCCGTCAGCAGGGCGCGCACGACCGGCGCCGCCTCGTCCGGCACCTGGCTCAGCGGATAGCTGGCGAGATCCGGCCCGGGGTCCTCGGTGATCGAGCCCTTGGCCGAGGTCGCCCAGCCGCCGAGGTAGATCCCCTCGATCCCCCGCCGCTTCATCGCCACCGCCTGGCCTGGCGAGTACGGACCGAACGTCGTGATCGACTTCCGCTGGTCGAAGAGTTCCCGCAGCCGCGCGTGGAAGGCAGCGGCGGCGTCCCGAGCCACCGTGTAGTCCTGCGGAATCGAGCCCCGCTGCGCCGCAACTTCCCGGGCAGTGTGCAGCCTTCTGATGCCCTGAAAGCGAGCGGCGCTCATGAACTCCGCTGCCGCCTGCGTCTGCAGCTCCAGTACCCCGTTGCCCGTCTCACCGCTAGCCATTGCCGTCATCTCCATCCGGCTCGTTGTGGTTCCCCGAAGGGGTCGCAAGGAGCTAACCGTAGCACCGGAAGGGCGCCTTGGGCCACGTCCCCAAACCATCCCGGAACAACCGGCGCCGGGGCTGCTACCCTCCCCGGCCATGAGCGTGCCAGCGATCCGTCCCAAGCACAGTCCCCAACGCGGCGGAGACGTCCTGCTCGAGGCACTGACCGAGTACGGCATTCCGTTCCTGTTCGGCAATCCAGGTACCACCGAGAGTCCGTTGATGGACCGGCTCCTGGACCATCCGGATCTGCGCTACGTCCTTGCCCTGCACGAGTCCGTGGCGCTTGGCGCCGCCCACTACTACGCCCAGTCGACCGGCGTAACCGGCGTCGTCAACCTGCACGTGGCGCCGGGGCTGGGCAACGCCCTCGGCATGCTCTACAACGCCTGGGAAGCGAACACCCCGATGGTGATCACGGCCGGCCAGCAGGACACCCGCTCGCGGCTCCGTGAGCCCCTGCTCGGACACGACCTGGTGGCGATGGCCGAGCCCCTGGTCAAGTGGAGCGTTCAGGTCGAGCGCGCCGACGAGTTCGCGCCGATCCTCCACCGGGCCTTCAAGGTCGCGCACGATCCACCCGCCGGACCCGTGTTCATCGCCCTGCCGCTGAACGTCCTTGAGGAAGAGACCACGGAGCCGGTAAGGCCGCTCGGCGACCTCTACCGCGCGCCGCAGCCCGAAGCGGCGGCGGTCGCCAGCATGGTCGACGTGCTGAGCCATGCGCGCCAGCCGGCGATCGTGATCGGGGACGGCGTCGCCCGGAGCGAGGGCCAGCAGGAACTCGTGGCTCTCGCCGAGTTCGTCGGCGCGGGTGTCTACCCGGAAGGGCTGATGCAGCGTCTGAACTTCCCGCAGAGCCACCCCTGCTTCCGGCCCCGCATGCCGCTCAACCACGCCGGCATTCAGCATGCGCTCGGCGGCGCCGACGTCGTCCTGCTGGTCGGCGGCTCGTTTTTCGAGGAGGTCTGGTTCGACCCGGACTCGCCCTTCGGCGACGAGACCACCGTGCTCCAGATCGAGGACGCGCCGGGCCGCCTCGCCTTCAACTTCGCGGTCGAGGTGGGAATGCTCGCCGACCCGCGCGCCGGACTCGCGGCCCTGCGGGCCGCGCTCGAAGAGTCCGCCGACTCCGGCTTCCGGACTGCCGCCGCGGAGCGGATGGACAAGCTGCGGGCGGCCAGCGAGGGCGCGCGGGCCGCGCGCCAGAAGCGGCTGGCCGCCCACTTCGACGACTCGCCCATGTCGCCGGCACGGCTCCTGTCCGAGGTCGCCAAGGCCGTGCCCGACGACGCCGTGATCGTCAACGAGTCGATCACCGCGGGCGGCGACCTGCTCGGCTTCCTGCCCGTCGACGATCCCGCCCGCTACTGCGGCACGCGCGGCGGCGGCATCGGCCAGGGGCTGGTGGGCGGCATCGGCGCGTCGCTGGCCCACCCCGAGCGACCGGTCATCGTCTTCTCCGGCGATGGCTCGGCGATGTACTCGATCCAGGCGCTCTGGACCGCCGCCCACTACGACATGCCGATCGTCTTCCTGATCCTGCACAACCGCGAGTACAAGATCCTGAAGATCAACATGGACGTCTACCGCGAGCGCTTCGGCATCCCGGCGGAGCGTCCCTACCCGCACATGAACCTGACCGAGCCGGAGCTCGACTTCGTGGAGATGGCCGCGGGAATGGGCGTCCCGGGACGAAAGGTCGAGGACCCGGCCGAGGTGGAGGGAGCGGTCCGGGAAGCCTTCGCCACCGGCGGTCCCTACCTGCTCGATGTCATCATCGGCGGCCGCATTTGAGCCGTTTCGAAGCTCCCGAACTGGTTCACGGACACCCCGCCGGGGCCGCTCCGCGGGGTTCGCATGGCCGCCGGAATCATGTTGTATGCTCGCTGGCGCAAGTCGGCCACAACAAGAGGGCAGCACCCTTGACCACCACCCGCCTGACGGAGGTTGGAGACCATGGATGAGCTGAGAGAAGACGTCTTCCTGCAGGACGACCTGCTGGAGGAACTGCGAGAAGAGGACCTCGAACTCGAAACGGAGGAAGCCGAACAAGGCTCGGGCGAGGGCCTCTCCGACGTCACGAGGCGGACCTTCATCCAGGGTTCCGTCGCCACTGGCGCCGCGGTTTCGCTGGCCGGAGGCAACCTGCTGCAACCGGAGGTCCTGCACGCCGCGACCGAGCCGGTCGCCCGGACGATCAACCTGAACGTGAACGGCGAGGCCCACGAGCTCGAGGTCGAGCCCATGGACACGCTGGCCATGGTGCTGCGGTTCAAGCTGAACCTGACCGGCACCAAGCTCGGCTGCGACCGCGCCGAATGCGGCGCCTGCACGGTCCTGATCGACGACGTGCCCCACTACGGCTGCTCGATCCTGGTTCACCAGGTGCGAGACCGCGAGGTGACGACGGTCGAGGGGCTCGAGCAGGACGGCGTGCTCCACCCGGTCCAGCAGGCGGTGCTCGACGAGATGGGCTTCCAGTGCGCCTTCTGCGCCCCCGGCTTCATCATGAGCATGGCCGGCCTGGTCAAGGCCAATCCGAACGCCACGCGCGCGGATTGCCAGAAGTGGCTCGCCGGCCACATCTGCCGCTGCGGCGACTACAACAAGATCCTGAACACGGCTGAACGCGCGCTCGAGAACGCGCGCACCGCCTGAGCTGAGGAGTACAGCATGGCCAATACTCTTGTCGGCACCGACTACGCTCCACCCGATCTGATCGAGAAGATCACCGGACGCGCCAAGTACGCCGAGGACTGGCGTGAAGAGGGCATGCTCTTCGCGAAGCAGTTGCTCTCGCCGATGCCTCACGCGCGGGTAAGGAGTATCGACGCCTCGGCGGCCCTCGAGATGGAGGGCGTGGAGGCGATCCTCACCGCCGACGACCTCGCCGAGTTCATGGGCGAGGCCGGGCCGCTGGACGAGCGCGCCCTGACCAACCACCCGAAGTACGAAGGTGAGCCGGTGCTCGCCGTCGCCGCGGTCACCGAGAAGATCGCCGCCGACGCGATCGAGAAGATCAACGTCGACTTCGAGCCGCTGCCGTTCGCGCTCGACCCGCTGCACTCGATCGCGCCGGGCGGCCCGAACTCCCTGCCCGATGGCAACAGCATCATCCGGCAGCGCACCGACACTGGAATGGAGACCGTCGTCCAGCGCGTCGAGTGGACGGCCGAGGACCTCGCCACGGGGAAGGGCACGAACGACGAGAAGGGCAAGATGCCCGAGGGCGTGTTCCAGGACGAGTGGACGAACGGCGACCTGGAGAAGGGCTTCGCCGACGCGGACTACATCATCGAGGAACCCCTGTTCTTCCAGTCGGTCACCCATCATCCGATGGAGCCGCGCAGTTGCATGGCGCACTGGGATGGCGACATCTGTCACCTCTACCCCTCGACGCAGAGCGTCGCGTTCACGGTGCTCGCAGCCCAGGGAACGATCGGCGTCCCGCCCCAGAACCTCGTCGTCCACGCTGAGTACACCGGCGGCGGATTCGGCAGCAAGATCGTCGGCACCAGCAACATGGCGGTGCCGGTCTACCTCGCCAAGAAGACGGGCAAGCCGGTCCTGCACCGGGTCACCCGCTACGAGGAGAACTACATCGGCCGTGCCCGCCCCGGCTTCCAGGGCTGGGCCAGGATCGGCTTCAAGAACGACGGGCGGATCTCGGCGTTCGACTGGGCGGTGATCCAGGACAACGGCCCCTACGGCCGGCAAAGCGACATGGGCACTTCCGGCAACCTGGTGTCCCTGATCTACCAACCGGAAAACGTGCGCCACCGCGGCCTATCCATCGCCACGAACACGCCGCCCCGGGCGCCGCAGCGGGCCCCCGGCGGCGTCCAGATGTCGGCCATGGTCGAGCCGTTGCTCGATCGCGCCGCCGACCATCTCGGCATCGACCGCCTGGAGATCCGCCGCATCAACATCGCGAAGAACGGCGCCAAGTTCGGGGCCCAGGAAGGCCGCAACGTGACCACCGCCTACGTCACCGAGGCGTGGGACAGGCTGGCCGAGATGGTCGACTGGGAAGACGCCAAGGCGCGGAGCGGCCAGATGAACGGTTCCAGGATCACCGGCGTCGGCCTCGCAAGTTCCGCCTACACTGCCGGCTCGAGCGGCTTCGACGGCCTGATGCTGATCACTCCCGAAGGCCGGCTCGAGATCCACACCGGCGTCGGCAACCTCGGTACCCATTCCTACTCGGACACCGCGCGCGTCGCGGCCGACCTGCTCGACGTGCCGTGGGAGAAGGTCGACATGGTCTGGGGCCAGACCGGCGAGGGCATTCCCCACACCTGCGTCCAGGCCGGTAGCCAGACCACGCACGCGATCAGCCGCGCGATCCACGCCACCGCGACCGACATGAAAACGAAGCTCCAGGAGATCGCCGCGGCAACTCACGGCGGCTCGGCTTCCCAATACGTCGTCGCCGGCGAGCGCGTGTACCGGCGCGGCAACCGGGCCGCCGGCATGAGCCTGGCCCAGGCCGCGAACAAGGCGCTCGAGATGGGCGGCCGCTACGACGGCACGGAGCTCAACGAGGGCCTGAGCCCGATCACTCTCGGCGGCGCCGCCATCCTCAAGGGTCGGGGCCTGCTCGCCGCGGCCAAGGACAACTACGGCCGCGCCGGCGATGTCTACTCCTGGGTCGTCGCCTACACCGAAGTCGAACTCGACAAGGAGACCGGCGTCATCGAGATGAAGGACTACAAGGTAGTCACCGACTGCGGCACGGTGCTCAACCCCCGCAGTCTGGGCGGCCAACTCCACGGCGGCGGCGTCCAGGGTTTCGGCTGCGCGGTCGGCCAGAAGTGGGTGTACGACCCGCAGTGGGGCATTCCCTTCGCGAACCGCTTCTACACCGCGCGGCCGTCGACGATCCTCGATGTACCGCTCGAAATGGACTGGGACGCGGTCAACCTGCCGGACCCCAACAATCCGGTGGGCTCCAAGGGCATCGGCGAGCCGCCGATGGGCGCCGGCTGCGCTTCGCTCCTGTGCGCCATCCAGGACGCGCTGGGGCAGGACACGGTCGCCTATCTGCCGCTCATGACCGACCACATCATCAACCAGCTCGAGGGCCGCGAGCAGGACAGCGAGTTCCTGGCCGCGCACACCTGATCGGCTCGATCGCTAGAGACCGGATCAGCACGAACCTGCTCAGAGGGAGGAAACCACAGCATGGCCGTCATTCACGACATGATCCCCGACTTCGAGCTCTACCAGCCCGACAGTGTGCAGGGCGCGCTCGAAGTCCTCGACCGTCACCGCGAAAAGGCCTGGGTGCTGGCCGGCGGGATGGACACCTTCGACTGGTTCAAGGACCGGGTGAAGCGTCCCGACGCCGTCGTCGACCTCGGTGGCATCCCGGAACTGTCCGGGATCAGCGAAACGGACGGAGGTATCGAGATCGGCGCGATGACCTCGCTCACCGAGATCGTCCAGAACGAGATGATCCGGGAGCGTTACGGCATCCTCGCCGAGGCGGCCGAAACGGTCGCCACGCCGCAGATCCGCAACCAGGGCACCCTGGGCGGCAACCTCGTCCAGGACACCCGCTGCTGGTACTACCGGGCCGGCTGGCCGTGCTACCGGGCGGGCGGGAACATCTGCTACGCCGACACTCCGGAGTCGATGAACCGCGAGCACTGCATCTTCGACGCCTCGCGCTGCGTCGCCGTGACGCCGTCGGACACCGCGCCGGCGCTGATCGTCCTCGACGCCGAGATGGTGATCCGCGGCCGCCGGGGCGAGCGCACGGTGGCCGCCGAGGACTTCTTCGTCGGCCCCGCGATCGACATCACGCGAATGACCGTGCTGCAGCCGAACGAGGTCCTGCAGTCCGTCCACATCCCGGACACCTGGGCCGGCGCCGACTTCTACTTCGAGAAGGTCCGCGACCGGAACGCCTGGGACTTCCCCCTCGTCAACGTCGCCTCGGCGATGCGCACGGACGACGGCGTGGTGCAGGACTGCCGGCTCTCCGTCGGCGCCGTCTCGCCGGTGCCGCTGCGCATGGACCGCTGCGAAGAGCTGCTGCGGGGCCAGACGATCAGCGAGGACGTCGCCGCGCGGATCGCCGAACTCGGCGTCATCGGCGCCGAGCCGCTCCGCCACAACGGCTACAAGGTGCCCCTGATGAGAAACCTGATCCGCCGGGCCATCCGCGGACAGGCGCCGGTCTAGGGCTCAGATGAACTTCTTCCAGAGGGCCACGAATCCGTGGGGGGAGAACGTACTCATCGGGATCGACTGGAGTCTGTTCTGGATCTCGTTGATCGCCGGCGGCGTCTTCCTGATCCTGCACCTGGCGCTCCGCAGCCGCTGGATCGGCGAGGAGAAGAAGGCGGCGGCCAACGCCCCTGACGATCCGGGCCTGCCGAAGAAGATCCAGCGCCACAGCCTGGCGTCCCGCCTGTTCCACGGCGTGATGGGGATCTCGATGATCCTGCTGCTGATCACCGGGTTCCTGCCCAAGGTCGGCCTGCAGTTCGCCTGGCTCGAGATCCACTGGATCACGGGCCTGATCCTGACCGCGTCGATCGTCTTTCACATCATCCACGCGACCTTCTTCCAGAGCCTGAAGAACGTCTGGGTCGGAATCAAGGACCTCGGCGACATGATCCGCGAGATGCGCAAGGCGGTCACCGGCGGCGAGCCGCCCGACAAGCCCGGCAAGTACCCGGCCGCGCAGAAGATGTTCCACCACGCCGCGACCCTGGCCGGCATGGCCGCGATCGTCACCGGCATCCTGATGATGTGGCGCATCGAGCAGCCGCTCTGGGCCCAGGACGACTACAAGTTCTTCGGCGACGCCGGCTGGGGCTGGGTCTACGTCCTGCACGGCGTCGGCGGCGTCGTGCTGGTCACGCTCACCGTGGCCCACGTCTACTTCGCCATCCTGCCCGAGAAGCGCTGGATGACGTGGTCGATGATCCTCGGCTGGATCGACCGCAAGGACTACCTCCGGCACCACGACCCGGCCAAGTGGCCGGTCACCGGCGGCAAGTAGGCCAGTCGCCAGTCCCTGTCCCGCTGCTTCGTCGCTCGGGAGAATCTGGCTCGCCTCCTCCAGATCGGATTGGTGCTGCGCACCGTTTTCTGGAGAGCGCCGGCGAGCCCGAGTTCGAGCACGGTGACCGTCTCCTCCATGCCTTCGCGCAGGGAGGCCGCGGTGCCGGGATGCTCGCGTTCCAGATGGCTGGCGATCTGGGCGCAGGCGCTTCAGCGCCGTGTTGCCGGACTTACTGTCCCATGCCTCGCGCGGAGCCCGGCGAATGGCGGCGCGCTTCCCTTCGGGCAGATGATCCTCGACGTTCCGCGTCTTGTGCACCTGGCACCGCTGCACCTCGGCGCAGTCGCCGAAGACATCCCCGATCGCTCTACGCAGGGCCTTTGCTCCGTCGATGACATCGGACGCTCGTCGAGGTGACGACCCTTCGCGCCGCACAGAAACTCACGCTCCTCCTCCATCAGCTGATCCAGAACCGACCGGCCCGTCTCCACGCACAACTCCTGAAAGCTCCTCAGACCGTCGAGCAACGACGACGAAGCCGCGAACACCGAAGGCCAAGGGGCCGATGACCCCGCCCTCCGTCCCTCTTGGCGATTCCCTTCCCGACTGCGATGATTGACCATGGGTGGCGTTCTCCTTCCGTGGCCGCAATCCGGCCCACCAACAGGGCCGGGGAGCCGCCACCCTACTCCCCGAATTTCAACAACCGCCGGGACATCCCCGTGTCACTCTTGCTTCATGCCGGTTCAACTGACGATTCGTGACGTCCCTGATCGAGTACGCGACGAGCTCGCCGCCCGCGACGCGCTCCAGCGAAGTCCATGCAGGAGTCCCTCCGTGGCGAGTTGGAGAAGATCGCGTCGCGCCCCTCGCTCGAGGTCTGGCTCCAGACCGTGAGGGCGCGCAAGGAGGCCGCCGGAAGTCGAGTGGACACGGACACCCCATCCTCAAGGCCCGCGACGCGGACCGGAAGTGACCGTCGTCATCGACGCCTCCGCGCTGGTCGCCGCCCTCGTGGACTCCGGGAGCGAAGGCGACTGGGCCGACGAGGTCACGGCAAGCGGACCACTACTGGCGCCCGAACTCATCCTCGTCGAGACGGCGAACACTCTTCGACGCCTGGAGGAATCGGGCGCGATCACACGACTCGAGGCAACGAGCGCATTCCGCGATCTCATGCACCTGATTCCCCCAACGAGGTCCCGGCATACCCGAGCGCCCGGCGGGAGCACGGAAGCCACGACGCGGTCCCTGACGGCTCTTCCTCGGAGGTTGACCGTGGTCCGCCGGCTTGCCTGGACAGCCGCCCCAAACCACGCCCGCCGTCCCGCATCGGCAGCAGGCCGCGCGGCGGGCGAGTTTGACGGTGGCCGCGGACCGTCAGATCCTCAGGGGTCGCACATGAGAGTGGGTATCTAGGAGGAGAACATCGGCTACGAGGGCAACCACTCCGAGATCGCCTGACCGATGTCGTCCGGGGAGTCCTCCTGAATGAAGTGGGAGCCCTTGACCGTCACTTCCGTCTGGTTCGGGAGAGTCCGAGCGACTTCCCGCACCTCTCCGGTCAGGATCGCGCCAGGTTCCGCGTTGACGAACAGTTTCGGCACGTTCGATGTCTTCAGCCAGCTGCCGTAAGATCGAACGATCGCCGTTACGTCAGACGGCTCGCCGCCGATCGGGATCTCCCGCGGCCAAGTCAGCGTAGGTCTGCGCGATTCGCCCGGTTCCTTGAACGGACGCCTGTAGACCGCCATCTCCTCCTCGGAGAGACCCCGCAGCACGGATCCGGGAAGCACCCGCTCGACGAATACGTTCTTCTCAAGCACCATGCTCTCGCCCGCCTCGGAACGAAAGCCCTGAAACACTCTCCGGGCCGCCTCGGGCCACTGGTCCCAACCCGGAATCGGGCTGACGAATCCCTCCATGTAGGCCAGGCCGCGGACCGACTGCGGGCGCCGGTTGGCCCAGTCGAAGCCGAGCGCCGTACCCCAGTCGTGGATCACGAAGACCACGTTGTCGACGACCCCGATCGCCTCCAGCAGACCGTCGAGATAGTGGCGGTGCTCGACGAGCCGGTACCGGTCCGGCCCGCTGTCCGGCAGCTTCGCCGAGTCGCCCATCCCGATCAGGTCCGGCGCCACCAGGCGGCCCCTTCCTTCGAGATGCGGCATTACGTTGCGCCACAGATAGGACGACGTCGGATTGCCATGGAGAAACACGATCGGATCGCCCTCGCCATGGTCGACGTAGGCCATATCGAGACCGTGAACCTCGATCCGTTTCTTCTCGTAGCGGGCGTCGGCGGAGATCATTGATGGGTTCCCCCTCGTTCGTTTCTTTGAGTGCCTGTCGCCGTAGCCGCGCAGCCTATATGGGGAAGAGCGAACTGATTGGGAGCTTCCGAATACGGGTCCGCCGTACGTCAGGTCGGTGGCTCACCCGCTTGCGGGTGAGCACTACGGGCCGGCCGACTCGCCGTAGCGGAAGCCCGTGCGGGAGCGGACCTTGTAGTTGCCGTCGCGGACCTTGATCTTGATGTTGCGGTAGCCCTGGGTGCCGGCTTCGTACTCGGAGCGGAAGCTCACGAGGTAGTAGCCCTGGTTCTCCTCAGCGACCTGGCGCATCGGCGACATGATGTTCGTGAAGTTGGCGTAGTAGTGGCCGCCCGTCTCGTTCGAGATCAGGCTCAGCGAGTCGTTGAGCGACGCCGAAGCGATCGAGCGGCGGGAGCTGCCCATCGTGTCGATCGTGTAGACCGCCACGTTGCCGGCATTCAGCGCTTCTCGCATCTGCGGGTAGTACCGCGGATCCGGCGTGTAGCCGCCGAACTGTCCGATCTCACCGAAGCCAAGACTGAACATCACCAGGTTCTTGCGGCCCGCGATGCCCGCGGCCGCCTCTCCGACCAGTTCCAACGCCTCCTGCAGCTTGCGGCTGCGGCGGGCGAGTTCCTTGCCCACCGGCAGGTTGACGAAGAGGGACGGCGAGTTCGGATCGAACTCGGGATCCGACCGCGTGATCCAGCGTTCGATGTCTCTCTTGCCCCGCGAGGCTGCATCGACCGCCGCCAGGATCTCGTTGCGGTCGCGGGTGAAGTCGAGGTATACCTTGAGCCGAGCCTGGTAGGCGAAGACGGCCACCTGATCGTTGGGCTGGAGTTCCTCCTCGATCCAGCGCTTCAGCCAGCGTGCGTTGTCCATCTGGGGACCCGCCAACTGCGGCGCCTGCATCCGCTGGTCGTGGAACATGAGTATGAAGTAGCGGTCGGTCCGCGCCGTTGCGCCCTCGCCGGTGGCCGATAGCTCGCTCGGTCCGCCGTAGAAGGAGGCGCTCGTGACTTCCTGCTCCTCGCCGTCGTGGAGAACGACGAAGTCCTCGGCGTCCAGGCCCTGGATCACATTGCCCTTGCGGTCAGTCACCAGGACATCAAGCAGTACCTCCGCGACCCGAATGCGCTCGCTGAGTTCGAAGTCGCTCGCCGCCCCGACAGCCGCCGGTTCCGCGGCGGGCCTCGGCTCTGGCTGCGCGACCTGAGGTTGCTCCGGCGACGGTGCCGCCGTCAAAGAACCCGTCGGTTCCGCAGCCGGCGTTGAGGCAGTCTTCGGTTCCGACGCGGTCCTGGGTTCCGGCGCTGGCGCTGGCGCCGTCGCTGGCAAGGCCGCCGGCTCAGCCGACGACGTCACCGCCGCGTCGATCTCCGATGCCGGCGCGGACACCGGGGCCGCGGGCGGGGACGTCGTCTCTGGCGACGGAGCTTCGGCTGGCTCGGACGACGGGGCCGCGGCCTGCGAGGTCGCTGGCTCTGGCGATGAGACGACGGTCGGTTCCGTCGCCGACGGTTCGGCCGCCGGGGCGGGTGCCGACGGCACGACCACAGCACGCACCGTCCTGCCCTGCTGGCGCCGCTGCTTCTCCAGCCGCTTCTGTTCCTTCGCCGCGCGAGCCGCCGCCTTCTTCTCCGCCTTCCGCTTCTTCTTCTCGTCGTCCTGGACCGCGGCTTCGAAGCCGACCGCGCCACCCGCGGTTACGGCCAACCCGTAACCGGTCGACAACAGGAAGGCGCCGCCCGTCAACGCGGCGGCAAGCGCCCATCGTCGTCCAACCGTCGCAGTTCTCTTCATCCTCGGACCTCCTGTGTTCCTGAGTGCCCGCCGCCGACACAATGCGACACCACGGGAAAGCGACGCTTCCGCCATCCTAGCAACGCCCGTGCCGGCCAGGTTCTTCCAGGAGGCGGCCGTGGACCGCGGCGCATGCGGCCGATGAGCTCATCCGCTCCGGCCTCTGCGACAGACGGGTGCACCCCTCCCGAGTAGCATTCCGCCGCCATGACGCCACCGGGCCCGGATCGCCGAACCACGGAACTGGCCGCCCCCTTCGTCGAACTGCGGACGGCGCTGGGCCGGGTACTGGTTGGCCAGGACGACGCGGCGACGGGACTGACGCTGGCCTTGCTGGCGGAGCAGCACGCCTACCTGGAGGGGCCGCCCGGGTGCGGCAAGTCGGAGCTGGCCGCGGCGCTGGCCGCGTTGTCGGGCGCCCGCACCCACACGCTGGTGTTCCATCGCGACATTCGGGAAACGGATCTGCTCGGCGACGTCCTGCTGAGCCGCCACCACCACCGCGGTCACGAGCGCCTGCGACGGGAACTGATCCCCGGGCCGCTGCTTCAAGCCGAAGTCGCCCTGCTCGAGGATCTGCCGCGTTCCCCCGGCGAAGCTCTGGGGCCCTTGCTCCGGATCCTCGCCGAGCGGCACGCCCTGGGGCAGACGCTGCCGCTCGAGTCGGCGGTTGCGACCGGACCGCTGGAGCAGGTGGAAGCCCCCATCGATCCGCTCGAACCCGGCCAGCTCGATCGTTTCGCCGTCCAGCTTCGCCTCCCCGGCCTGCTCACCGGAGGGCTCTTCGACGAGGCTGCCGTGCTGCTGGAAAGGGAGGCGGCTCGACAACCGGCACGGCGAGCCGTCCCGGCCCACACGTTCACCACGGGAGACACCGCACCGAGACCGGCGGTGATGGGCACCGTCATCCGCAACGCCGCACAACGCGCGGCGGCCGCCCTCCAGGTCGAGCCGCGAACCCTCGACGCCTATCACCGTCTCCTCGACCGGCTGCGCCAGCGCACCGCCGACGAGTCGGCCTCGGGCGACCGCCTGATGTCGGATCGCTCGTTCAGTTCGGCGGCGCTCCGGCTCGTCCGCGCGCACGCGTTCCTGCGCGGCGCGCCGGCCGCGGCGCCGCGCGACCTCGGCGCCATCCGGTACATGGTCGCCCACAGACTGCCGGACGAGGTCCAGGAGGCCTTCGATCACATCCTGGAGGAGCTGCTCGGCGACCCGCCGAACGTCACGATGACGGAGACCGGCGCCCAGATGCCGGGAGCGCAATCCCAGGGCGACGACTCCGACGGCGCGGCGGCGGCCTCTCCGGCCTCCGACTCCTGGATCGACGATCAGGCCGACCTGCCGGCGCCCCCGACCCTGTTCGGGAAGCCGCCGCCGCCGGCCCAGGTCGATCCCCTCCTGCGCGCGCTCGTCGGCCGCATCGAGCGGGGCCGCATCGACCCGGACACGGACCCGGGAGGCCAGCCCCGCGGCTACCGCCCGCTGCGCGACCTGGACGAACTGATCGACGCCGACCTGATCGAAGCCCTGCTCTTCGCCGAGGGCCGCCTGCCCGGCGCACCGCGCACCTTCGAGCGAAAGCGCAAGAGCGCCGGCGGCGCGGTCGCCGTTCTGCGGGACATCTCCGCCTCCATGGCCGGCAGGCTGACCGTGTGGTCGAGCCAGGTCGTGCTCGGCATCCTGCGCGTCGCCGCCCGGCGGCGCATGCGCGTCGGCTACGTCGAGTTCCATCACCGCGCCCTGCCCCACCAGGTCGGCGGCCGGCTGCTGCACCGATCGTACTCGCGCCTCGCCGAGCAGGCCGGGCAGGCCAAGGCGGTCGGGCAGACGAACTACGAGGCGCCGCTTCGGACCGCGCTCGAGGGTCTGCGTGGCGGCTCCGGCCGCAACCGGCACGTCGTCCTCCTGACCGACGGCCTGCCGATCATCGGCGACACGACCGTCCGCCGCGAGCGACAGTTGGCCCGCCGGCTCGGGGTCGCCCTCCACACCGTGTTCCTGGGCAACGGGGACTGCCCGCCGGTGCTCGACGACATCTCGCTGGAAACCGGCGGACTCCGTTTCTGCGGCCGCCCCCTCGCCGGCGGCGGACTCCGCCTGGAGGAGCGATAGAGTCGCGCGTTCCGTGAGCGACCTGACCCCCCTCCGCGACCTGCTCGACCACCACGTCGTCGGCCACGACGAAGTGAAGACGGCCCTGCTCCTCGCCCTGATCACGCGGGAGCACATCTACGTGGAGGGGCCGCCGGGTACCGCCAAGACCCGGCTGGCGGAGGTCGCGGCCAAGGGGTCCGAACTCGACTTCTTCTTCTACCAGTTGCACCGCGACACGCGGCTCGCCGAGCTCGTCGGCGACATCGTCCTGGAGCGCCGCAAGGTGAAGACGGACGGCGCCGCGCCGGGGACTGCCGGCGAAGCGGAGCGGATCCACCAGCGCATCGAGCCCGGCGGACTCCTGACCGCCGAAGTGGCGGTGCTCGACGACATCTCCCGGGCGCCCGGCGAGGCGCTGAACGTGTTGCTGCGCATCCTGAACGAGCGCCGCTTCGGCGCCGCGCCGATTCCGTTGATGGCCGCCATCGCCACCGGAAATCCAATGGACGACGAGTACTACAACGAACCGCTCGACCCCGCGAATCTCGACCGGTTCGCCCTGCAGTTGCGGGTCTCCGGCCTGATTCAGAGCGGCGTCGACGACGCGAAGACCCTGATTGACCGCTTTGCCGCCGGCTCGGTCGTCGAACAGCCCGATCCCGAGCCCGTCACCGACCGAACCACGCTCGACGCGCTGAACCAGCGGATGGTCGAAGTCGAAGTCGGCGCGGCGGTACGCGCCGCGCTGCTCGACATCCTGCGCACCCTGGTGCTTGAGTTCGAATGCAACGAGACGAACTCCCTGCTCACCGACCGCACCTTCCTGGTCAAGGCGATCAAGATCCTGAGGGGAGCGGCGCTGCTGGCCGGCCGGAGCGCCGTCGACCTTCCGGATCTCGCCGCGCTGTCGTGGATGACGACATTCCGCGTGCCGCCCGAGGCACACGAAGCGCTGCCGCGGATCATCGGCCGGGTGAGCCGGCAGATTCAGGCGGTGTAGCGGAGCAACCTCGCCGCTTCGCGGCGCCGCCTCCCGGGCCTGGCCTAGCCCGCAAATTGCACCGATGTCCTACTGCGGCCGAACCTCGGTGAAATTTGCGGCCTAGCCGTCGGGCCTACTCCTGTCCCGAGCTCGCCTGCCCCTTCTCGAACTCCGCTTCCAGCAGACGGGCGCCGCGCAGCGTGTTGCCCATCGCGTAGTTCCCTTCGTGGCAGGCGTACTCGTAGCTCCTGCCGCTCGTCTTCGGCCACGGCAGCTCACCGCTGTACGGCGCCTCGTACTCCGGGTTCTCCACCGTGAAGCTGTAGAGCAGGCTGTCACCGTCGATCGGGCTGAACTTCTCGATGACGCGCACGCCCTCGCCGCGGAGATCAGGCATGTCGCGGAAGTTCGTCGTCTCGACGACCAGCGTGTCGCCCTCCCACCAGCCGATCGAATCGCCGCTCAGCGAGGTGTAGTCCGACGGCATGTGCTCGCCGCCGATCCGGACGACCCGGGTCCAGTGCATCCACTCGATCATGATCATGAAGTGGTCTTCGGTTTGGACGATCGTCTTCACGTTGTTGTAAGGCAGCGAACGGATCGCGACCGAGGCGGTCGGCTGGTACATGCAGCGCACGCCCACGATGTTCGTCTCCGGCCCGTCGTAGGGGATGTCGCCGGACTCGAGCCACCAGGCGTAACCACGGTTCGGCCACGCGAACTTCGGGGCGGCCGCTGAACGCTTCTTGCCCTCGTCCGTCATCGCCGGCATCTGCCCGTTGGGAGGATCGGTCAGCACCGAGGTCCGGTACTTGCCGTCGATCATGAAGTTCTGGCTGCCCCACTCGAACCAGAAGTTATTGTAGGCGCCGACGTTGCCGCCCCTCTCGGGCGCCGCGCGCTCGCCAGCCGAAGCGCTGGGGCCGTCCTGGGCGGCGTTCGTGTCGGCGCGCCGCTTCGCGTTCGCCTCCGCTTCCTCGGGCGTGAGGGTCAGCTTGTCGCCGAACTCCTTGGGCCTCGCGAACGGCGTGATGCTCGAGATGTCGTAGACGCCGGTGAAGTCCGGCTTGCCGTCGGCCGTCCGCTTGATCTCGCTCCCGGCGGCGACGGCGGCCGAAGCGGCAACGAGCCCCGCCAGAACTGCGATGGCGATGAGCGACTTCTTCATGTCGTCCTCCCTGCTCCAAAGGGCTTTGCTGTTCCCGAGTAGCGGCATCATATCCCGGCGGCGCTGCGATACCATGCCGCCGCCACGACACCGGAACCGACAGGAGCATCGATGCCAGAGACCGTTTCCGTAGCCATCACCGTGAACGGCAGCAAACACGACCGCGCCGTCGAGCCGCGCACGCTGCTGGTTCACTTCCTGCGCGAGGAACTCGACCTCACCGGAGTCCACATCGGCTGCGAGAGCACCCTCTGCGGCGCGTGCACCGTGCACTTCAACGGTCGCGCCGTGAAGAGCTGCACCGTGCTGGCGGTTCAGGCCGACGGCCAGGAAGTGACGACGATCGAGGGCCTCGCCGCCTCCGCCGACGATTTGCATCCGCTGCAGGTCGGTTTCTGGGAAAAGCACGGCCTCCAGTGCGGCTACTGCACGCCGGGGATGATCATGGCGGCGAAACAGCTGCTCGACGACAACCCGAACCCGACCGAGGCGGAGATCCGGGAGGCGATCGACGGCAACATCTGCCGCTGCACGGGCTACCAGCAGATCGTCGACGCGGTCCAGCACGCCGCAGACGCCGCGGGAGCGGCCTGATGAGCGTGTTTCGACCCAACTCCGTCGGCAAACCGATCAAGCGCCGCGAGGATCCCCGTCTCATCCGGGGCCTCGGCACCTACACCGACGACGTCAAGCTGCCGCGCATGACCTACGCGGCGTTCGTCCGCAGCGACTTCGCCGCCGGCACGATCCGGTCCATCGACACGACGGCCGCCGCCGCCCACGCCGGCGTCGTCGGCGTCTACACCTACGCCGACATGGACGGACAAGTCGGAGCGACCCCCATCGGCGTCGCGATACCCGGCATGCCCAACCACCCGCTGCTGGCGAACGGCCGCGTCCTCTACGTCGGGCACCCGGTCGCGGTGGTGGTCGGCGAAACGCCCTACGCGGCGCGCGACGCGGCGGCCATGGTCGATGTCGACATCGAACCCCGGGAGGCCGTGGTGGACGTCGAGGCCGCGCTCGCACGGGACGCGCCCAAGGTCTACGACGAACTCGACAGCAACGTCTGCCTTCAGATTCCGGCACCGAACCCGGAGGCCGACAAGCTCTTCGAACAGGCCGACCGGACGCTATCGATCCGGCTGCTGAACCAGCGCGTCGCGCCTCTTCCAATGGAGGGACGCGCCATCTGCGCCCACTGGGAAGAGGGCCCCGGCAAGCTGACGCTCTGGACCTCCAACCAAGCGCCCCACTCCGTCAAGCAGCAGATCGCGATGTGCCTGGGGATCCCCGAGATCCGAGTCCGCGCCATCGCCCCCGAGGTCGGCGGCGGCTTCGGCGCGAAGATCCCGACCTACGCGGAGGACGCCCTCCTGTGTTGGGTTTCCCGTGACCTGAAGAGGCCGGTGAAGTGGTCGGAGACCCGCACCGAGAACCTGCTCGGCATGACCCACGGACGGGGCCACGTCGAGAAGATCGAGGTCGCGTTCCTTGGTGACGGCCGCGTGCTGGCGCTCAAGGGACAGACGATCTCCGACATCGGCGCCTTCCGCTCCTTCTTCGGCCCCTTCATCGCCCTTTCCACCCACACCATGTCCTGCGGCTGCTACGACATCAAGGCGGTTGCCTGGAAGACGTCGTCGGTGTTCACGAACACGATGGCGACCGAGGCGTACCGCGGCGCCGGGCGCCCGGAAGCCGCCTACATCATCGAGCGCGTGATGGACGAAGTGGCGGCGGCTACCGGCCTCGACCCGGTCGCGGTGCGGCGCCGGAACTTCATCCGCAAGGACGCCTTTCCCCACACGACACCCTCCGGCGCGACCTATGACACCGGCGACTACGAGAAGTCGCTCGATCGCTTGATGGAACTCGCCGGCTACGACGAAGCCCGCGCGGAGCAGCGCGGCGCGCGGGAAGAGGGGCGACTGGTCGGAATCGGGCTCGCCACGTTCACCGAGGTGTGCGGTCTCGGCCCCTCCACCGGCGCCACCCCTCAGCAGCGCATGGGCACCTGGGAAAGCGCGACCGTGCGGGTCGAGCCGACCGGCAACGTCACCGTCTACACCGGCGTTTCTCCACACGGCCAAGGGCAGGAGACCGTCTTCGCCCAGATGGCGTCGGACGCCTTCGGCGTAGACCTCGACGACGTCCTCGTCGTCCACGGCGACACGGACCAGGTTCAACACGGCGTCGGGACCTTCGGCAGTCGCGGCATCGCGGTCGGCGGCGCCGCGCTCGACATGGCGCTGGTCAAGGTCCACGCCAAGGCCACCAGGATCGCCGCTCACCATCTCGACGCGCCCGTCGACCAGATCGACTACGCGGACGGCGAGTTCACGGTTACCGGCACGGACCGCAAGCTCACTTTCCGGCAGGTCGCCGAGATGGCGCACCTCTGGAACGTGGCGGTGCCCGGCGAGGAACCGGGCCTCGAGGCGGTCGCCCGCTTCGAGCCGTCGGCGACGACGTTCCCCTTCGGCGCTCATCTCTGCCAGGTCGAGATCGATCCCGAGAGCGGCCAGATCGAGATCCAGCGCTACGTCGCGGTCGACGACTTCGGCGAAGTGATGAACCCCATGCTCGCCGACGGCCAGCGCCTCGGCGGCGTGGTCCAGGGCATCGGCCAGGCGATGTGGGAAGAGGTCCAGTACGACGAGGGCGGACAGCTCCTGTCAGGGACCCTGATGGACTACGCCGTGCCGCGCGCCAGGCACTTCCCGCGCATGGTGCTCGACAACACGGTCACGCCAACGCCCATCAACCCGCTCGGCGCCAAGGGCATCGGCGAGCTGGGCACGATCGGGGCGACGCCCTGCGTCGTCAACGCGATCGTCGACGCGCTGCGGCCGCTCGGCATCACGAACATCGACATGCCGGCCAAGCCGGAGCGCGTCTGGCAGGCGATCCAGGCGGCTGGAGCGGCGCAGTAACCTGCGATCTCGCCTGACCGTCTTCGTGGCAGCGGCGAGCGTGCTCGCGGCGGCTTCCTCCCTCGGAGCCCAGGAACACCGGTTCGGGCCGCTGCCCGTGGCGGAAGCCTGGTTGGGCAGTGGCTCGGGTTTCCTGAGCCTGCCGGTCGAGGCGCCGGTGTCGGACGGGCCCGAGACGGGACGCTGGCAGGTCACCGTCTCGTTGGGGATCTCCAGCTTCTGGCTGCGGTCGCCGTCCGTGTCCGAGGTGATCGAAGCGCGCCGCTACCGGGGAGCGGTCACGGTCGAGGAACTCGACGGAATCTCGCCCTGGCCCGGCTTCGAGGGGATCTACTTCGCCGACGCCGAGGTACACCGGCTGACCGTCGACGCCCGCCGTCGCCTGGGCGGGAGATTCGAACTCGGACTTCGCACCTCCGTCGTCGATGCCGGCGGCGGCCTGCTCGACCCGGTCATCGAGGGCTTCCACGATCTCTTCGGTTTCCGCCAGTCCGGCCGGCCGCAATCGCTGCAGAACGACTATGGCCTGTACTTCCGGCGAGACGGCCCAGGCGGCTACGGGGAGAAGCTCCGGTTCATCCGCTTCGACGACCCTGGTCCCGGTCTGGGTGAAACGACCGTCTCGCTCAAGGCCGCCCTCGGTCGGGGCTCGGGCGCCTGGAAGCAGGCCGTCCAGGTCCACCTCAAGCTGCCGACCGCCAACGACGACGACTTCTACGGCACCGGTTCCATCGACGCCGCGCTGCAGTACATCGTCTTCCGACCCTGGCGGCGCTGGACCCTCTACGGCAACGCCGGCTTCACCCGGCTGGGGAACCACGACCTGCTGACGCTCGCTCCGCAGAACATCATCACCGTCGCCCTCGCCGGCGAACGCCCGGTCGGCTCCAGGTCCTCGATCGTCCTCCAGCTCCGACACCAGCAGAGCCCCTTCCGACAGTTGAACCTCTCCATCCTCGGCGTCACGGCAACCCTGATCGACATTGGCTGGACCCGCAGCTTGAAGCCCGCCGGCGGCAAGCTCGGACGCTCCGCCTACTGCAGCATCACCAACAACACGGCCAAGTACGGCTCCGCCGTGGACGTCAGCGTGCAGGCGGGATTGCGGCTACACCGCCGCCGGTAACGGCTGCCGCTTGTCGCCTCGAACCGAACCGAGCGAAACGGACCGGGGTAGAAGTCGACCAGCCTCGGCTGTCGATGCTCGGCTAATGCTCGGCTGCGGACAGCCTCTCAATGTGCAAGGATGCCGTTACAACTCCCGAACCGAGAGGTCCTCAATTGCTCCGCCGTCCCGACCGTGCTTGTCGCCCGTGGCAAACCACGATCCTTGGCGCCGCGGCGCTGGTCGCCTGCGGCCTCACTCCCGCCTTGGCCGTCGAATCGGATGTGGAAACCGGCGATCCGCCTGCTTCCGACTGCACGCCGACGGCGACCGTACTCCAGTTCGACGGCGGATACGAGGTCAGCATGTGCTACCGCACGCCCGCCGGCGAGGAGGGCCAGGCGAAGGCCGGAATCTGGGCATCGGGACAAGCCGGCCTGCTCTGGTTCTTCAGCCGCGACAACGCCGAGGTGCTGGTCAAGCTGCTCAACGGCTGCTCGATCAACGGTCATCGCTGGGCATACGCGGCGCCGGTCACGGATCTCGAATTCAATCTCTGGGTGACCGGCCCCGATGGCCGGCGCTGGACCCACGGAAACCCTCCGGGCGCCACCGCGTCGACCAGGACCGATCTGGCGGCCTTTCCCTGCACGCGCGATCTCGCGGTCTCGGCTCTTTCGGTCAGCGACGCCAATCTCGTCCCCGGCGCGGCCTTCTCGCTCGACGCGACCGTAAGCAACTACGGCGACGCCGACGTCCCCTCCACCGTGCTGCGCTACTACCAGTCCACGGACGCGACGGTCACGATGTCCGATACCGAAGTGGGCGCCGACGCGGTGGATCCGCTCACCGCGTACGCCGCCAGCAGCGAGTCGATCGATCTGACTGCGCCGTCCGCGGCGGGGACGTACTGGTACGGCGCGTGCGTGGATCCGGTGAGCGGCGAGGCCGACACGGCCAACAACTGCTCAAGGGCCGTAGAGGTCACCGTGTCCGAACCCTCCGCCCCGTACCGCCCGGACCTCGTGAGCGAGGCGCCAGCGGTGAGCGACAGCACGCCGGCGCC
>JAAXHG010000061.1 GCA_012270995.1 Vicinamibacteraceae bacterium
CTCCGCGACCGCACACTCTTCCAGGCACGCCAAGCCAAGCACCAAGCCGAAAACGCCGACGCGACCACGGATGCGCCGGAACACACGCGCACTCAACCGCTGCAAGCCGTCACCGAAAACCCCAACCCGGAGCACCCCATCAGCCCTCCGGACCCTCAACCCGAACGGCCGAAGCACCCGTCAACACCAAAATCGCGAAACCCCATCAACGACGACGACGGCTCGCCACACTGCTCGACGTGACTGCGGAAAACCCGACACCGCCAAACAACACCCGAGGGCGATACACCCACTTGCAGAATGGTGGGGAGTCCCAGTGCCGCCGCGCTGGCGCGGCGGCGGGTGCTAGCGTTCAGGATCTTGGACACCCTCTCCGACCTGCTGCTGCTCTTCGCGGAACGCCACGGCCATCGCGAGGGCCTGCTCTCCATCCGCCGCCACCGCCGGATGGAGTCGCTGTCCGCCGCGGACTTCACGGAAAGCGTCCGCCGCACCGCCCTGGCGCTCGAGTCGCGCGGCGTGGCCAAGGGGGACCGCGTCGCACTCTTCGCGACGAACCGCCCGGAGTGGCATGTGGTAGATTTCGCGTGCCACCTGCTGGGTGCCGTGCCGGTACCGATCTACCCGACGCTGACCGCGCCCCAGGTCGCCTACATTCTCCTCGACAGCGGCGCCGAGTGGGTCTTCTACGACAGCAGGGCCAAGCGGGATCTGCTGGCCGGTCTCGCCCCCGACGGCCAGGGCGAAGGCGGGGCGGAGCGGCAGGGCCTGCGGCTGGTCGCGATGGACGCCGACGCGGCGGCCGAGGGCGGCACGACCCTCGACGCGCTGATCGGCGATCCAGCGCTGTCCGCGGACACGGACCTCGAGTCCTTCCGCGGCCGCGTGGACAGGAGCGACACGGCCAGCATCATCTACACCTCCGGCACCACCGGCGACCCGAAGGGCGTCGTGCTGTCGCACTGGAACTTCGTCTCAAACCTCCTCGCCTGCGAGAAGCTCTTCGAACTCGGCGAAGAGGATCAGGCCCTCTCCTTCCTGCCGCTTTCTCACGTCTTCGAGCGCACCGTCGACTACCTGTTCTTCTACCTCGGGGTGTCGATCCACTACTCCCCGGCGATTGAGCGCGTCGCCGGCCTGATGCCGGTCGTTCGACCCACCGTCCTGTGCTCGGTGCCCCGGCTCTACGAGAGCGCCTACGTGCGCATCCAGGCCACCTTCGGGGAGCAGCCGCGGCTCCGGCGCCTGCTGATCGACTGGGCGCTCGGGGTCGGCCGGCGGCGAGCCGAACGCGGCGGCGCGCGGCTCCGGGGCCTGGTCGCCGACCGCCTGGTGTTCAGCAAGATCAAGGAACGCTTCGGCGGCCGGCTGCGGTTCGCGATCTCCGGCGGCGCCGCGATCGCCGACGAAGTCGCCGCGTTCTTCGACGCGATCGGCATCCGCCTCTACCAGGGCTACGGCCTGACCGAAACCGCGCCGGTGCTGGCGGTCGAATACCCCGGCGCGACGCGCCGCGGATCGGTCGGCAAGGCGGTGCCCGGGATCGAACTCAGGATCGGCGACGACGGCGAGATCCTGGCCCGCACCGAAGGCCTGATGCAGGGCTACTGGAAGAAACCCGACGCCACGGCGGAGGCGATCGATCCGGACGGGTGGTTCCATACCGGCGACATCGGCCGTCTCGACGACGACGGCTACCTCTACATCACCGACCGCAAGAAGGACCTCCTCGTGACCAGCGGCGGCAAGAACGTCGCGCCCCAGCCGATCGAGCAAATGCTGATCACGCATCCAGCGGTGGCGCAGGTGGTCGTGGTCGGCGACGGCTACCCGTATCTCAACGCTCTCGTGGCACCGAACTACGCCGAGCCGCCGGCGCCGTTCTCCGGCATGGATCCCGCGGAACTCCGCGAGGACCCGCGCCTCCAGGAGATCGTCCAGGGTCTGCTCGACCGGGCGAACGCCCTGCTGCCGGCCCATGAACGGGTGCGCCGCTTCCGGCTGCTGGAGCGTGAGCTGACGATCGAGGAGGGCGAGATCACGCCCACCCTGAAGGTGCGCCGCAAGATCGTCAGCGAGCGCTACCGGGACGTGATCGCCTCGATGTACCTCAAGAGCCAGCGCGTGGGTTGAGCCGGTGGCCCTGGTGGACCAAGTGGTCCGCTAGCTAGCTATAGCTATTAGTTGACGCGGCCGGACAGGTCCGTCGGGTCGGGGGCCTCCTCGATCACGCCGTGGACTTCCTCGTAGCGTCGCAGGTTCGTGTCCAGGGCGCGGATGATCCGCTTGAGATGTCCGGGGCTGGTCACGATGCGGGCGCTGACGATGCCCTGGGGCGGCACCACGTTGATGAAGTCGAGGATGAACTCCTCGCGGGTATGGGTGATGCGCAGCAGGTTGGAGTACGCCCCCTTGAGTTCGGCGTCGCCGATCTTGACGTTGATCGACGAGGACGAGTCCAGGTCGCCCCGTTCTTCCTTGGGTCGCTCGCTCATTCCATCCTCCGTGGGTCACTGGGTGCGCCGGCCTTGTGGCCGGCATTCGCGGGGCCGCCCCCGTTGTTCGCATCGGCAGGCAAGAGCCAGTCGATCGCCGCTTGCCGGGCAGCCGCCCCATCGGCGGCGCCGCCCCGGACCGCCTCTACCTGCCACTCATGGTCGGGCAGGTAGAGACCGATGCTCCTGAGCGCCGAACTCTCGGCCACTGTGAACCTGAGCGCCCGGCGGCGGTAATCGTACGCTCTGCCGTCGCGCGCGTGAACCGCGAGATCGACCGTGTACTCGCCCGGGGCCAGCCGCAGTTCCGGGCAGACCAGGCGTACCCGCACCGGACCGCGCAGAAGCCGCGGTTCGTAGCCGGCGAGATCGGTGTTCGTGCCCCAGCAGTCGACGCCTCGGGGCGTCTTGACCCCGACCCCGAAGACGAAGTCGTCGAGGTCTTCCCGCGGCTCCACCTGGAGCTCGAACGCCACCGGCTCGCCGCAGTGCACGTGATAGCGCTCCTCGGACGAGGTCCCGGCCAGCAGGCGCGCGCCGACGATCCGCGCCTGGCCGGACCCCCAGCGCAGGACCGCCTCCTCCGCGGCAGGCGCCGTCGCGGCGGCCTCCTCTTCCTCTTCCGGCGGCGGCTCTTCCCCCTGGACCCCCCTGGTCCGGCTCCGGTCGTGGGCCTCGCCCTCGCGCTTCGCCACGTCCTCGAGATAGGCGTCGATCACGCGCCGCGGCGAACCGATCGCCCGGCTACGCCCCCGATCCAGCCAGACCGCCCGATCGCAGAGTTCCTCCACGAGGCCCATCGAGTGGCTGACGAAGAGAAGCGTGCCGCCCCCCGCCAGGTGCTCCTCGATCCGGGTGATGCAGCGGTGGACGAACTCCTCGTCGCCGACCGCCAGCACCTCGTCGACCAGGAGGATCTCGGGGTCGGTGTGGATGGCGACCGAGAAGCCGAGGCGAACGTACATGCCCGAGGAGTAGTTCTTGATCGGCTCCTCGATGAAGTCGGACAGGCCCGCGAACTCCACGATGTCGTCGTAGCGCTCCTCGATCCGGCGCCGGCTCAGCCCGAGCAGGGCGCCGTTGATGAAGATGTTCTCCCGACCCGAGATCTCGGGGTGGAAGCCCGCGCCGAGCTCGATCAGGGCGGCCACGCGGCCGTTCACCGCGAGCTCGCCGGCGGTGGGCCGCAACAGGCCGGCGACCAGCTTGATCAGCGTCGACTTGCCGGAACCGTTGCCGCCGATAACGCCGACGGCCTCGCCGGCAGCGACCTCGAAGCTGACGTCTTCGAGAGCCTCGACCGCGTCGGCCGCGGCCAGCCCGCTGGTCAGGCTGCCTTCGAGCAGCGCGCTTTTCAGAGTCCGCAGGCGGTAGCCGCCCGCCTCGCGCCGGTAGCGTTTGCCCACGCCGCGGAGGACGACTGCGGCGGATCCGCCCTGGAGCGGGTTGCGCGCCGGCGGCGGTTTCGCTGGCATCCGCTTCGGAGGCGCGGACAACTCAGACCGCCTCGGCCAGGGTGTCGCTCAGGCGGGAGAACAGGCCGGCGCCCACGGCCCACGACACGACGGCGATCACCGCCATGACGAGCCAGTCCCCGGTCACCGGCAGGCGACCGAAGAAGAGGAGATCCTGGATCGCCACCGTGAAGGACGTGAACGGGTTCAGTTGCACTACCTGGGCCAACCCGGGAGGAATGTCGCTCAGCGTGTAGATGATCGGCGCCATGAAGAAGGCCAGCACGAGGACGTTGCCGAGCAGGTCCCGAACGTCCTTGAAGTGGACGTTCACCGCGGACAGCGCGAAGACGAGGCCCGCCACCATGACCACCTCGATCAGCAGGACGACCGGCAACAGCACGAAGGTCCAGCCGGCGATCGGATAGCCGAGCAGCCGGCTCAGGATCAGCGCCACCGCCACGATCGGAAGCGCGAGCAGGAAGTGCATGAGGTTCGCCACCACCGCCACCGCGGGCAGCACCTCGACCGGGAACACCGCCTTGCGGATCAGCGCGCTGTTACCCGTCAGCGACGAGCAGCCCTCCAGGAGGGAGGTGGACACCCAGATCCAGGGAAAGAGACCCGTCACCAGGAAGACGCCGTACGGCTCCGCCGAGACCACGTCCCGAGGCAGGATCTGGCTGAAGACGAACGAGTACACGGCGAGCAGCAGCAGCGGGTTGATGAGGGACCAGAGGAAGCCCAGCACGCTGCCCCGGTAGCGCGCGCGCAGTTCCCGCAACACAAGCGTCCAGACCAGGCCGCGGTAACGAATCAGACATCGAGCCACTTCGATCATCGACCGAAGTCATCTTACGTCCCGGCGTCCGGGGTCCCGGCGTCTGACGGTTCGATCTCGAGGTAGACCGGCGCCGGGCCGAGCGGAACGTCGCCGGCGCCCGTTTCCAGGCCGTCGCGGTCCCACGCCCTGCGGACCCGGACGGAGGGCCGAAAGGAGCGGCCGCGGCGGTCGGTGGCCCACAGCACCTGCATCTCCCGACCGGGCCACAGCGCCCGGTAGCCGCGCGCTCCCGGCGGCAGCCTCAGGCGTTCGACCCCGGCGCCGGCAAGCGCGCGCCGGAGCTGGCGCAGGGCAAGGTAGGCCGGCCGCCGGCGCAGGGCGCCGCCGCGGGGATCGATCAGCCCGTAGCCGGCCGCCGCCAGTTGCCACCAGAAGACACGCTCGGCGAGACCGGTTCCCAGGGCCTCGAGGCAGTAGCGGACGAGGTAGCTGGCCTGAGTGTCCTCGTCGACGGCGACGTCGCGGCCGGCGGGGGCGTGGGGCCCTTCCCGGAGCGGCCAGTTGAACTCGGTGATCCAGCTTCGACCCGACGCGCAGTCGGGCGCCCTGCGGGCCAGGGCTCGCAGCACGGCCAGCTTGCCGGCGAGATCGAAGCCGAGCTGGCGGTTCTCGGGCGCCCCCCGCCGGTCGACGTAGAGCTGGCTCGCCAGGATGTCGAACCGGTGGTCCGGCAACCCCGAGTGCATCAGTCCGGCGGTCGCGTGCGGCTCGAAGTCGATGACCGCGGGCGCGAGAACGCACGCGTCCCGTTCCGCCGACCGCACGGCTCCGGCGCCGGCAGCCAGGAGGCGCCAGTACTCGTCGGGCCGCCAGATGCCCCACTTGCTCCGGTTGGGCGCCTGGCCGATGACGAAGCTCCCGCCGAACGGCAACAGCGCGGCGATGGCCTCCTCCACGCGCCGCCGCCAGAGTTCGCCGTCCCGCACGAGCGACCGGTCCTGGCTCAACTGGAACACGAGCTCGACCGGCCTCCTTTCCGCCCGGCCGAGGATCTCCGCCAGTTCCAGCAGGTCGCCGTCGAGATCCCGCCAGAGATGGAAGCGCAGCAGCACGCTGTCGAGCCCGAGATCGTCGATCGCCTCGACCAGGTCGCCAACCGGCGCCGAGTCCGGACCGACCGCGACGCCCAGGCCTCGGAACGGGATCCTCTCGGTGAACCGATCGACCCGGCGCCGAACGCGCTTCGCCTCGAGGATCGATGCGAACAGCGGTCCGGCGGCGCGAAGAAGTGGACCGGCATGATGGGCCGCGTCGCGCAGACGGACCCCGAGGCGCTGGCTACGGGTCGCGTGCTGGTGAGGCTGGTCGGTGAGCGGATCCCACACCGCCCGTTCCTGAGCCTTCGCGGCCGTGTCGGCGCCCGGGACGTGCGGGTGGGCGCGCCGGCGCGGCAACAGCAGGTCGGCGAAGCGGCGCAGTCCCCGCCGGGTGCCGTGCTTGGACCGGATCCTCAGACGGAAACCGTGGTGGTAGAGGTCGAAGCAGCGCTGCTGAAACCGGGGCAGTCCGCCGTCGCGGTAGCCGCGGAGGTACTCGGCGCGGTCCGCCGCGCGCAGCACGGGCATCCTGCTGAGATCCCGCAGGCGCTGGCTTGCCGACAGCCGTCTCCGGAAACGGGCGCGGTTCAGATCCACGAGGTACAGCTCGGCATCCGTGGTCGGTCCCGACAGCAGCACGTTGCCGGAGGTCAGATCCCGGAACCAGACGCCGTGGCGGTGCACTTCCGCGGCCAGGGCGCCGACGCGCCGAAGCAGGACGGCTCCGTCGATCCCGGGGAAACGCGCCGCGCCCTCGCCTGTGTTCAGGGCCCTGAGCACGTAGCGCAGTTCCAGGGCCTCCGGCACCAGCCGGCACACGAACCAGGCCGGGCCCTCCACGGTCGTCGACTCCGCGTAGAGCAGCGGCTCCGGCGTCGGGATGCCGAGGTCCCGGAGCCGGCGCGCGGCACGGAAGCTCAGGCGCGCCCGACTGCCCCGCCGCCGGCGGCGAAGCCTCGCCCGCAGATCGTCGTGGCGGAACTGCTTAACGACCACGGCGACAGCGCCCCCGTCGCGGCGCCGCCGCCACGCCCCCTCGTACAGGTAGCTCCGGCCCCAGTGCAGACCGCGGCCGGCGTTCGCCGGATCGAGGAGACGGCGAAGAGCCGCTTCGAAGTCGGCGTCCAGGTCGCCGGCGGCCCTCGGGTCGACGGCACCGGTCAGGTCATCGAACTCGAACCGGAGTTCCGGTCCGTCCACCTCGGAGTTCAGGCCCGCTCCCCCGCCAGCTCGGCCACGACGAAGTTCTCGCGATGCAACTCCGGGTCCGCCTGAACGATGACCGGTGCCTCGAACGCCCCCTGCATGCCGTCGAGCACCGCCGACTCGGCGCCGCGCAGGCCCTCCAGGACCTCTGGGTGGACCCGCACGGCCAACTGACGGACCCCCCTCCCGGCCCGGGCCAAGCAGGTCCTCCGCAGTTCCAGACAGATCGTGGCAACCGATTTGATGCGGCCCACGCCCCGGCAGTAGGGGCAGTCCCTGGTCAGCAACGTCTCCAGGTTCGCGTGGCTGCGCCGGCGGGTCAACTGGACCAGGCCGAACTCCGAGATGTCGAGGACCCTGTGCCTGGCGCGGTCCTTCTTCAACTCCGCTTCCAGACGGACGAACACCTGCTCGCGGTGGTCCTCGCGCTCCATGTCGATCAGATCGATCACCAGGATGCCGGACAGATCGCGCAGCCGGGTCTGGCGCACCGCCTCCACGACCGCCTCCAGGTTGGTCCTGAGAACCGTCTGTGCGAAGTCCCCGGAGCCCACGTCGCGGCCGGTGTTCACGTCGATCGCGACCAGCGCCTCGGTCTGGTTGATCACCAGGTAGCCGCCGGACGGAAGCGGTGCGCGGTCCCGCAGCGCGGCTTCCACCTGGTCGTCGATCCGGTAACGCTCGAACAGGCCTCTCCGGGTCCGCTCCACCCGGTCGAGGAGCTCCGGCTGCACCCGCTCCAGGTACTCCGCGATCCGCCGACAGGCGTCGGCTCCGTCGACCAGCAGCGCCCCGAAATCGGCCGAGAAGAGGTCGCGAATCACACGAAGGTCCAACTCGTCCTCCCGGTGGAGGAGCGCGGGCGCGCGCGCGGTCGCCGCCCGCTCCTCGAGCCGCCGCCAGAGCGCCACCAGCGCCGCGTGGTCGGACCGGATCTGCTCCTCGCTCGCGCCGGTCGCGGCGGTGCGTACGATGCACCCCGGCGCGGGGGAGTCGTCGCCACATACGGCTGTTGCCAGCCGCTTCAGGCGATCCCGTTCTTCGGCGTCGACGATGCGCCTCGATATGCCCACACGGTCCGCGGTCGGCGTCAGCGCCAGGTAGCGGCCGGGCAGCGTGATCTGGGTGGTGATGCGCGCTCCCTTGCCCGTGAGCCCATCCTTGGTGACCTGGACGATCAAGTCCTGGCCGCGGCGCGGCATCCGGTCCGGCGGCGGCGACAGCTCGGAACCCGCCGCGGAGACCATGCCGTGCTCCGGGCCTGCCCCCGGCCCGGCATCGACCGCATCCTCGATCCAGAGGTAGCCGTCACGAGCGAGTCCCAGGTCGACGAAGGCCGCTCTCATGCCGGGGAGCACGCGACGCACGCGGCCCTTGTACAGGTTCCCGACCTGGCCCCGGCGGCCGCGGCGTTCGATCAACAGTTCCGCCAACCGGCCGGACTCGACGACGGCGACGCGTGTCTGGAGCGGATCGCTCTCCACCAGAAGTCGAGTCGCGGCGTCCGCGCCGCGCTGACACGCGGGAAACAGGGTTGTTTCAGGCAAGCTCTGTGTCCATACGACGTGGAAGACCGACTTGTCCGCGCGGCTACCGGGCCGATCAGACGTTGACGAACCGCCGCAGGTCGAGGCCGATCATCAGCCCCGTGGCCGCGCAGCAGAAAAGCATGAAGGAACCGCCGTAGCTCAGGAAGGGCAGCGGTATGCCGGTGATCGGCAGCAGTCCGACCACCATCGCCGTATTGTAGAGAACGTAGCCGGCGAGAAAGGCCAGAAGCCCGACCACCAGCAGCAGGCCTGCCGGATCCCGAGCCGCCAGCGCGATACGGACGCCGTTGCCCAGGTAGAGGAGGAACAGCGCCATGACGAGGGTGACGCCGGCGAATCCGTACTCCTCGGCGAGCACCGCGAACACGAAGTCCGTGTGGGGCGTCGGCAGGAAGCGCAGGTTCGACTGCGTCCCTTCTCCGTAGCCCTTGCCCAGGGCCTGCCCCGATCCGACCGCGATCCGGCTCTGACGAACCTGGTAGCCCGAGCCCAGGGGATCCGCCTGGGGCTGGAGATAACTCAGGACACGCGTCTTCTGGTACTCCGGCAGAGCGAACACCCACAGTGCGGCCACGAGCGCCACCGCCGCGCCGAGCGCGACGAGCGCCGAACGCAGGCTGACGCCCGTGACGGCCGCCAGCGCGGCCAGCGCGGGCACGAACATGAGGGCGCCCCCCATGTCCGGCTGGCACGCGATCAGGAGCACCGGAAGCGCACAGACGGCTGCCGTGACCCACGGGCCGCCGCGGGGCGGAACCGGAGCCTGGGAATCCGCCAGCCGCCGCGCCAGCAGCAGAACCGTCGCGATCTTGCAGAAGTCCGACGGCTGGCCGCCGAGACCGCCGATCCCGATCCAACTGCGGGCGCCGCCGGCTTCGTGGCCGAAGAACGTCACCGCCGCCAGAGCCGCCACGGCCGCGACGTAGATCCAGATGGCGTACCGAAGCAGGACGTTGTAGTCGACGAGGGCCGCTACGAGCATCACCACCACGCCCAGGGCGATCCACAGCGACTGGCGCGAGACGTAGTCGGCCGTCAGTTCGGCCGAAGCGCTCGAAATCACCACCAGACCCACCGTCGACAGGGCCAGCGCCGAGCCGGCGAGCTGCCACGAGACGGCCCGGAACCGCCGCACCTGGAGCCAGGGCTCAGGTCTGGGGAGAAGCACCGAAGTAGCTCTCGTGCATCCGCCTGGCCAGGGGCGCCGCGACCTCGGAACCCCGGCCTCCGTGTTCCACGAACACGACGACGACCAGTTCAGGGGCATCGACCGGACCGTAGGACGTGAACCAGGCGTGGTCCGCGTGCTCCAGCGGAAGGTCTTCCGATCGCGTCCAGGTCTCCTGAGCGATGACCTGCGCGGTGCCGGTCTTCCCCGCGACCGTCACGACCGGGTTCCTCGCTCTGCGGCCGGTGCCCGTCTCCACGACATTGGCGAGCGCGTCCGCGACGAAGGCCACGACCTCGGCATCGAGGCCGACCGGCTCCGGCCGCCGCGCTCCGCCCGCCAGCACGTGGGGGCGCACCAGGAAGCCTCCGTTCGCGACCGCCGCCGTCATCACCGCCACCTGGAGCGGTGTGGTCAGCAGCGGTCCCTGGCCGATCGCCACCGAAATCGTCTCGCCCGGATACCAGGGCAGCCCCCGGCTCGTGAGGCTCCACTCGGCATCGGGCACCAGTCCTTCCCGCTCGCCGGGGAACTCGATACCCGTCGGCCCGCCGAGCCCCAACCGGCGGGCGTAGCGGGCGATCGTCTCGATCCCCATCTTCATGCCGTGCCGGTAGAAGTAGATGTCGCAGGAGTGTTGCAGGGCGCCGCGCAGGTTCAGACGACCGTGGCCCCTCGATTGCCAGCAGCGCCAGCGGCGGTCGTAGATCCGTGTCGCGCCCCCGCACCAGATCCGTTCCTCCGGATCGATCAGGCCCTCCGCCAGACCCGCCACCGCCATGACGATCTTGAACACCGAGCCCGGCGGGTAGGTGTTCTGGATGGCCCGGTTCTGAAGAGGTCTGTTCGGCGCGCCGACGATCTGCTCCCAATCCTCCTGGTTGAGGCGGCCGGCGAAACCGTTCGGATCGAAGGAAGGCGAAGAGGCCATGGCCCGCACCGCGCCGTCCCTGGGATCGAGGGCCACGATCGCGCCGACCTTGTCCACTAGCACACTCTGCGCTTCCTGCTGCAACCGGAGGTCGACGGTCAGGTGGACGGGCTCGCCTGCCACCGCGTCGAGCCGGTCGACGTCCTCGTCGGACACCAACCGACCCCGGCTGTCGACGACCACCGTGCGCTCGCCGGCCGTGCCGCGAAGCGCGCGGTCCCGCAGGCGCTCCACGCCGCTGCGGCCGATCATGTCGGCCGCGACCAGGGTAGGATCCCGATCCTGCTCAGCCGCCGTGGGTTCGCTGAGGTACCCGAGAAGATGGGCGGTCTGGTCGCTGTACCGGTAGAGGCGGCGCCCCGAAGCGGAGACCTCGAACTCGGGGTGCTCCAGGACCGAGACCTCGAAGCGCGCGACCTGGTTCAACTCCAGCTCCTCCGCCAGCAACACGGGGACGTCCGAACCGACGCCGCGGTGGCGCTCGAGCGAGCGCGCCAGCTCCTCGCTGTTGTCGTGGCCGAGAATGTCGGCCGCAAACGCCAGGCTCGCCTCCAGATCGGCGCTCCGGTTCCGGACGATCAGCAGGCGGAAGGTCGGTGTGTTCTCGGCCAGGACTTGACCGGAGTGGTCGTAGATCAACCCGCGAGGCGCGTCCAGCCGCAGGATCCGCAAGCGGTTGTTCTCCGCCAGACGCCCATAGTGCTCTCCGCGAACGACCTGGTAGTACCAGTACGAACCCAGAACGACGGCGAAAGCAACCGCGAGGGACCAGACCATCCACTTCAGGCGGGTCGCCATCAACAACAACACGCGATCCGCGCTGTGCTCGTGGCCAGGGCTGTCCAGGTTCACCGCTGCCTCCGGGGCTACTTCGAACGAACTCGTCTCGCTGCCAGTGTACGCCGCCTGACGACCCACTCTCGAAGCCGCCCGGCCAGCCACAGGTACACGAGGCCCGCCGCGCTCGTCAACAGAGCCCGCGAGAGGACGAAGAGTACGTCGGCGTCGACGTCGGCGATGTCGAGAACGGTGAGCAGGCCGATCACCAGAACCTGATGGACCATCACGCCCGCCGCGATGAGGAGGCCCGCCACGAGTCGCTGGTTCGTCAGGATCCGCTGCGACGCTCGGGCGACCGCGTAGCCGACGACACAGCAGGCCAGGGTGTGCAGGCCGAACAGGGAGGCCGTGAGAGTGTCCTGGACCAGACCGGCCGCGAGACCGCCGGTCAGACCGTGAAGCGAGTTCCCCCTGAGGCTGGTGAGGACGACCAGCAGTACGATCAGTTCGACGACGTTCGCCGCCGCCGGCAGCGCTTCACCAAGCAGGACCTCGACGAGAGCGACCGCCGCCAGAGCACCGGCGAACCTACCGGCCGACACCATCCCCGCCGTCCATGTACCCCTCGGGCACCGGGTCGCGGCGCCAGATGTACGCATGGGTGAGCGATCCCAGATCGACGCTCGGGACCACGCCGATGGCGTGGAACAGGTCGCCGTCGGACTCGACCGAAGTGACGGTGCCGATCGGGATGTCGCGCGGGAAGAGACCGTCGATGCCGGCGCTGATCACGCGGTCTCCGGGCTGCACGTCGACCTGGAGCGGCAGGAACATGAGCGAGAGCACGCCGGGCTCACTCGTGCCGCGGATGATGCCCTGGCGGCGCGTCCGCTCGACCATGGCCCCAACCGAGGAATCCCGGTCCGTGACCAGGAGCACCCGGGCATAGCCGCCGCCGGACGAAGCGACGCGCCCCAGCAGACCCTCAGCCGTCGTCACGGGTTTCCGCGACCAGTCCTCCCGCCTCGCCCCCGGCGGCAGGCGCAGGATCGCGGTCCGTCTGAAGGAGTGGTGATCGACGTAGACGACATCCGCCAGCAGCAGATCCGCGTCCGGCGGCGGCTCGTAGCGCAGTTGCTTCGAAACCAGATCGCTCTCCAGGCGGGCGCCCACGCCGGCCGCGTATCGAGCCTCGAGTTCGCGCACGCGCTCCCGCAACTCCACGTTCTCGCGCTCGATCTCGGCCCGGGCGGCCCGGCCCTGGCGAACGCGGTCCACGTTCTCGGCAACGCCGCCGACGAACTGCTTGACCGGGCCCTCGATCCACAACGCCAGGTCCCCCGCCCTCTGCGGCTCCTGAGCCGTGAGCAACGCCAGCAGGAAGACCACGACGCCGCCGAACAGGATCGCGACCCGGCGTTCGCTCATCCAGGAGACCCTAGCTCTCGTCCCTAGCGAACGGAGACCCTGCGCAGCAGATCGATGTCCCGCAGTGCCCGGCCCGCGCCGAGAACGACGGACGCAAGCGGATCCTCGGCGGCAAAGACCGGCAGTCCCGTCGCCTCGCGCAGGCGCTGGTCGAGAGCGAGGAGCAGCGCTCCACCGCCGGACAGCACGATGCCCTTGTCCATCACGTCGGCCGAGAGCTCCGGCGGCATCCGTTCGAGGGCCTGGAGCACCGAATTGACGATCGCGGACACCGGCTCGGCGAGCGCTTCCCGGATCTCGCCGTCGGAGACCCTCAGACTGCGCGGCACGCCCTTCACGAGGTCGCGCCCCGTGATGTCCATGTGCATCGTCTCCTGGAGGGGAAACGCGGAGCCGATCTCGACCTTGATTCCCTCCGCCGTCCGCTCACCGATCAGGAGGTTGTGCTCCTTCTTGAGGTGCTGGGCGATCGAGTCGTCCATCGCATTGCCCGCCACCCGCAAGGATCGGCTGTACACCGTCCCGGCAAGGGAGATGACGGCGACATCGGTCGTGCCGCCCCCGATGTCCACGATCATGTTGCCGGTCGGTTCGGTGATCGGCAGACCGGCGCCGATCGCGGCCATCATCGCCTGCTCGACCAGGAAGACCTCCGAGGCGCCGGCGCTCATGGCCGACTCCCGCACGGCGCGCTTCTCCACGGGAGTGATCTCGGACGGCACGCCGATCACGATCCGCGGGCGGGCGAAACGCCGGCCGTGATGGGCCTTGCGAATGAAGTGCTTGAGCATCTGCTCCGTCATCTCGAAGTCGGCGATCACGCCGTCCTTCATCGGCCGCACGAGCACCAGGATGCCCGGAGTGCGGCCCAGCATCTCCTTGGCCTCGGCTCCAACCGCTTCGATGCGGTTGCTCTGGTTGTTCACGACCACGACCGACGGCTCGCGCACGACGATGCCGTTCGCCTGGGTGAACACCAGGGTGTTCGCGGTCCCCAGGTCGATTGCCAGGTCGCTGGAGAACCAATGCAGGAATCGCATCGGGGCGAACCTTATCCTGTTACCATCGCGGCCGCCTGCGCACCCGGCAGGGAGCCACCGCCATGCTGAACGTCATCCGAAAGAACATCAAGAGCTTCTACCCGCTGGCGATCGGACTCGCCGGAGTGTTCGTGCTGCTGGTCTTCACCGACTTTCAGGCGCTCGACGGCACACAGATCAACCAGGTCGCCGCCAAGGTCGGCCGGGAGGACATCACCTTCACCGAGTTCGAGCGCGCCTACCGGAACGCCGAACGCCGCTACCAGGACATCTACGGCGACGCGTACACCGCGGATCTCGCCGATCAACTCCAGTTGCCCGTACAGGCGCTCGAAGCCCTGATCAATGACCGCCTCCTCACCCGGGAGGCCGAGCGACTGGGACTGACGGTCAGCGACGAGGAGCTGCAGGAGGAGATCCTCTCGATACCCGCTCTGACCGACGCCGCCGGCAACTTCATCGGCGCCCGCCAGTACCAGGATGCCCTGCGCGCGTCCCGCTACACGGTGGACGAGTTCGAGGCCGAGTTGCGCACGTCCCTCCTCGTGGGCAAGCTGCAGGCGGCGCTGAGCGAGGTCGCCCACGTCTCCGACGCCGAGGTCGAACGGCGCGCCCGCGACGCCGCCGAGCGGGCGGCCATCCGCTACATCCAGGTTCCCGCCACCCGCTTCGGCGCGGCGGCCGAGCCTTCGGCCGACGAGACCGCCACCTTCTTCGACGAGAACCGGGACGACTTCCGGCTGCCGGAGCGCAGACGGGTCGGCTACCTCCTCGTCGACACGAACACGGTCCGCGCCGAACTCGAAGTGACCGACGAAGAGGTTCGGCGGTACTACGAGGACAACACGGCCCAGTTCGAAGTGCCGGAACAGGTGAGGGCCAGCCACATCCTCCTGCTCGAGACGGCGAGCCGCAGCGGCGAGCAGGCCCGCGCGGAGTTGAACGACCTGCGCGGGCGCATCGAGGCAGGCGGGGACTTCGCCGCGCTCGCCACCGAGTTCTCGGACGACGAGGCGACAAGGCAGACCGGCGGCGACCTCGGCTATTTCGGCCGCGGCGCGATGACGCAGGCCTTCGAGGAAGCCGCCTTCGCCGCCGCCAGCGGCGAGCTCGTCGGTCCGATCGAGAACCAGCTCGGACCCCGCACCGGACACCACCTGATCCTCGTTCACGACCGCAGGGAAGGCGGGCGGCAGACACTGGAGGAGGTGAGCAACCTGATCCGCGTCCAGCTCCTGGCCAGCAAGGCGGAGGAGGAGGGCCGGAGCCGCGTCGACGCCCTCGCCGGGAGGCTGGGGGACCAGCCGTTCGAGGGCGAAATCGAGGCCCGGGAACTGGCCGCCGCCGAGGGCCTCAGCTTCGAGGTCACCGAGCCGTTCGCCGAGGATGACGCCATCCCCGGCGTCGGCCGCAACTTCAGCTTCTCCTCGGAGGCCTTCGGGCTGGAAGCCCGCGCGTGGTCGCAGCCGGTCCGGATCGCGGCAGGCTGGGCCCTCCTGTCGCTGCTGGAGACCCTGCCGCCGCGCGACGCCGAGTTCGCGGAGGTCGAGGCCGATGTGCGCGAGACTCTCCGCCGGCGGAAGGAGGCGGAGTTGCTGACCGCCGCGCTCACCGAGACGAAGCAGCGGCTGGATGGGGGACTGAGCCTGGACGACGCGGCGAACGAGTTCGACGCGACCGTGGAGGAGAGCGGCAGCTTCGGCCTGCGGCAGCCGATCGGCGCCCTGGGCGCCGCGCCGGACCTCTCCCGGGAAGTCTTCACTCTCTCCGAGGGCCAGTTCGGCGGCCCGGTCGACACGCCGTTCGGCGGCGTGCTGTTCGAGGTCACCGAACGGCAGTCCTTCGACCCGCTTCAGTTCGATGCGGAGACGACGCGGAACGAACTCCTGGCCGAACGCACCCTGAGCATGCTGCAATCCGTGCTCGGGCGCCTGCGCGAAGAGCTCGGCGTCAGCTACACGAAGGACTTCATCGAGAACTTCGGTCTCGGAGAGACCGAGGCGGCCGGAACCTGACCGCGGCACGGCCCGCGACTCCCGCTTGATCGGCTACCTGCGCGGGCGTCGTCAGTCCCTGGGACCCGAGCTCCTGGTTCTCGACGTGGGCGGCGTCGGGTACTCCGTGCGCATCCCGCTCTCGACGTACTTCGAGCTGGACAAGCTGGAAGCCGGCGCCGAGTTCGGTCTCCACATCCACACCCATGTGCGCGCCGACGCGATCGAACTGTTCGGCTTCTGGACCGAGGCGGAGCGCACCCTGTTCGAACACTGTCTCGGCGTCAGCGGTGTCGGACCCCGGCTGGCGCAGGTCGTTCTCTCCGGCGGTTCGACCGCCGACCTCCTGACGGCCGTCGCCGGCGGCAACGTCGCCGCCCTGACCCGGATCCCGGGGATCGGCCGCAAGACGGCCGAGCGAATGGTCCTGGAGTTGAAGGAAAAGGCGAAGATGCTGCTGGCCGAGTCCGGCGTCGAACCGGCGCCGGCCGAGGAGGAGCCCGAATTGGAGGACGACCAGGAGCAAGTCATCAGCGCCCTGCTCAACCTCGGCTACCGCCCGAACGAGGCCCGCCGCGCGGTGTCCCGCGTCCTCGGCGAGAACTCCGCCGTCGAGTTCCAGGAGCTCCTCCGCCTGAGCCTGCGCCAGCTCTCCCGGCTCTGAACGGCTGGGGCGCGTCCCGGAGGCATAGGACGCACCCGCCCGTCTTGGGGCCGGCGTCGTTGCTGATCCTGCGGGCCCCTCCAGATCTAGATCTAGAACAGAGTGCCCCGGACTTGCAGATCCAGGTGTTCGTAGGCTCGCTTGGTGGCCACGCGGCCGCGGCGGGTGCGCTGGAGGAACCCCTTCTGGACGAGGTACGGCTCGTAGAAGTCCTCGATGGTTCCCTCGTCTTCGCCGACCGACGCAGCCAGCGCCTTCAGGCCGGCCGGGCCGCCCCCGTACTGTTCGATCAGCAGTTTCATGATCCTGCGGTCGATCTTGTCCAGGCCCTGCTCGTCTACTTCCTGCTGAAGGAGAGCCTCGTTGGCGGTTTCGCGGTCGATTCGTCCGTCGGCTTCGATCTGCGCGTAGTCACGCACTCGGCGCAGCAGCCGGTTCGCGATCCTGGGCGTGCCGCGGCTGCGCCGGGCGATCTCGTCCGCGCCGCCCAGATCGACGGGCACCTCCAGCAGCTCGGCGGAGCGCTGGATGATCACGCTGAGGACGTCGGGACCGTAGAAGTCGAGCCGGTGGACGATGCCGAAGCGCCCCTGCAGCGGCGGCGTGATCAGGCCGGCGCGGGTGGTGGCCCCGACCAGCGTGAAGCGGGGCAGGTCGATGCGCACCGTCCTGGCCATCGGCCCGGAGCCGATGATCAGATCGAGCTGGAAGTCCTCCAGCGCCGGGTAGAGGATCTCCTCCACCGTCGGCCCGAGACGGTGGATCTCGTCGATGAAGAGGACATCCCCGGGCTCGAGGTTGGTCAGGATCGCCGCCAGATCGCCCGCCCGCTCCAGGACCGGACCAGATGTCGACCGCAAGGCGCAGCCCATCTCCCGGGCGATGATGTGCGCCAAGGTCGTCTTGCCCAGCCCGGGGGGCCCGAACAGCAGCACGTGGTCCAGAGCTTCGCCCCGCCGGCGCGCCGCCTGCATGTAGATGTCGAGCAGCTCGACGATCTTCTCCTGGCCCAGATACTCGCTGAGCCGCTGCGGCCGGAGCGACGGTTCGAGCCGCCGGTCCTCCGCGTCCCGGGCGGCTGAGAGAACGCTCTCTTCACCGTCGGTGGCGCCGGTCCCGGCCATGCGCGGATGGTATCGCGGCAACGACGTCCAGCCCGGTCGGGGCCGGAGGGGGCAGCTCCCAGGTGCCTCTGAACGAGCGACGGCCGACGACAACAGAATCCGGCGTCCAACCGGAGCGAGTGAAGCGGAGTGAGCGCGATCCCCTCCCATCTCCTCTGACGCGCTGACGTCATCCTGGGAGCCGACCCCTCCTGCCCCAAGACGGGCGGGTGACTGCAACGCCGTGGCGCCGACTGTCGTTGGCGTATACGCTAATGCGCCTTTCGCGCCCTACCGACGACGTGACCCCACCCCCGACGCACCATGAAGGTCCTCAAGTTCGGCGGCTCCTCCGTGGCCGATGCAGCCCGGCTGCAGTCGGCTGCCCGGATCGTGTGCGGGCGACTCGAGAGCTCGGCCGCGAACGGGGCGGTGGTGGTTTCCGCCCTCGGAGGGGTCACCGACCGACTGCTGGGGCTGGCGGCCACGGTCCTCGAGGGCCGCGATCCGGCTGAGGCGGCTAGCGAGGCGGAGGCGCTTCGCATCCATCATCTGGACATCGCGGCCGAGGTGGCGGCCAGCGACGAGCGGCCGGCGCTCGCGGCCACCGTCGAGGCCCTTTGCCGCGACCTGGCATCGGCACTGGGCGAGTGCGAGCCGGACGGCGCTGGCGGCGGCCGATCGGACAAGGCCCTGATCGACCGGGTCGTCTGCCACGGGGAACTCCTGTCGACCCAGCTCCTGGCCGCCGCCCTGCGCGCCGAAGGGCTGCCCGCCGAGGCCTGCGACGCGCGCGTCCTGGTCTCCACGGATCGCACGTTCCAGGCGGCGACGGTCGATCTGGAGCCAACTCTCCGGGCCATCGCCTCCCACTTCTCCGACCTCGGGGCCGGCGCCCCGCTGCAGGTGATCACCGGCTTCCTGGGCAGCAGTCCCGAGGGTGAGACGACGACCCTGGGACGCAGCGGCTCCGATCTCACCGCCGCCCTCGTCGGCGCCGCGCTGGATGCCGAGCGGATCGAGATCTGGACCGACGTTCCGGGCGTGATGACGGCCGACCCGCGGCGCGTGGAGGACGCCCTGCCGATCCCGCGGCTGAGCTACGAGGAGATGCTCGAACTCTCCCACTTCGGCGCCAAGGTCGTCTATCCGCCGACCGTGACGCCGGCGCGGCGCCGTGGCATTCCGCTGCTGGTCCGCAGCACCCTCGATCCCGAGCACCCCGGCACGCTGATCGACGACGACGAACTTGTCCGGGAAAGGGCTCGCGGCACCGCGGTCACCGGCATCACCTCGATCGACGACGTGCACCTGATGCTGCTGGTTGGCGACAACCTGGTCGGCACCCCGGGAGTGGCGGCCCGCCTCTTCGACGCCCTCGCCGCGAGCGGCGCGAGCGCGATCCTGATCTCCCAGGCTTCGAGCGAGCACTCGATCTGCTTCGCGGTCGAGCCCGGCGTCTCCGAGGCGGCGAGGAAGACGGTGGACGCCGAGTTCCAGGCGGAGATCGCGGCCGGCTCGGTGCGGCCCCTGAGGGTTGAGCGGGACCAGTCGATCGTTGCCGTGGTCGGCGACGGCATGCGGTACCGGCCCGGCATTGCCGGGCGCGTGTTCGGCATCCTGGGCCGGCGCGGGGTGAACGTGCGGGCGGTGGCCCAGGGCTCGTCGGAACGGAACATCTCGATGGTCGTGGCGAGGGCCGACGAGGGTCGGGCGGTGCGCTGGATCCACCGGGAGTTCTTCCACCGCGCCGCCTCGGGGCGGCTCGCGGTCTACGTCCTCGGTGTCGGAGGCGTCGGCTCGGCGCTCCTGCGGCAGCTCGCGGCCGAGCGCGAGTCCCTCGCCCGGCAGGGGATCGACCTGCAGTTGCGGGGCCTGGCCAGCTCCCGCCACATGCATCTTCAGATCCGCCGCGGCAGGAGCCTCGACGCCGGCGCCGCGAGCGATCCCGAAGGTTGGCGGTCCGTGCTCGAGCGCAGCGGCGAAGCAGCCGATCTGAACTGCCTGCTCGAGCACCTAGGCGAGACGGCGGCCGGCGGCGGCCGCACGGTGCTCGTCGACGTGACCGCCAGCGGCTCCCTGGCCGCCGTCTACCACGGCGCCCTGGCCGCCGGCGCGGCGGTCGCCAGCGCGAACAAACTGCCCTTCGCGGGCCCGATCGCCGACTTTCGCGCCTTCCGGCCGAACGGAGCGCAGAACGTCTTCCACGAGGCGACCGTCGGCGCGGGCCTGCCGGTGCTGCACACCGCCGACATGCTGCTCGGCGCGGGCGACCGCATCGAGACGGTATCCGGGGTGTTCTCGGGCACACTCGCCTATCTGACCGGCAAGCTGGGCGCCGGCGACGTGTGGAGCAAAGCGGTCCGCGAGGCCCATCGCCTGGGCTACACGGAACCGGATCCGCGAGACGATCTCGGCGGCCTGGACGTCGCCCGAAAGCTGCTCATTCTGGCGCGGATCTGCGGCTGCGATCTCGATCTGGACGACATCGAGGTCGAACCCATGCTCGACCGGCCCGACCTGGCCGACCTGCCGCTCGACGCCTGGTGGGAACGGCTGGCCGAAGCCGACGGCGAGATGAAGCGCCGTTTCGCCGACGCCGCCTCGGCGGGGCTGGAACTCGCCTACCTGGCCGAACTCGACCTGTCCGGCGATACGGCTACGGCCCAGGTCGGACTGCGAGCCGTGCCGGCCGACCACCCGGTGGCGGGCATGCCGGCTTCGGACAACATGTTCGTGTTCCGCAGCCGGCGCTATCGGGAACGGCCCCTGGTCGTCCAGGGCCCGGGCGCCGGCACCGACCTGACCGCAGGCGGTGTCTTCGCTGACATACTCCGGGCCTGGGCCGAGAGGGGCTCCGCCCAATGAGCGCTCCCTCCTCCGGCGGCCCGCGGCAACCGGGGAGCCCGTCATGAGTCCTTTTGGCCTGAACCCGAGTCGACCCCTGCGCGCGGCGGTCCTGGGCGCGACCGGCACGGTGGGCCAGCGGTTCGTCACGTTGCTCGCCGGACACCCGTGGTTCCGGATCGAGGCGCTGGCGGCTTCCGAGCGCTCGGCCGGGAAGGCCTACCGCGACGCGGTCACGTGGATTCAGACCCGGCCGATCGACGAAACGGTCGCGGCGATGACCATGCACACGATCGGCGAGCTGCTGGACCGCGACTTCGACATCGTCTTCTCGGCCCTGGACGCCGGCGTGGCGAGAGACATCGAGCCCGAGTTCGCCCGGCGCGCCCTCGTGGTCACCAACGCGAGCGCCCACCGCATGGACGAGAACGTCCCGCTGCTGGTGCCCGAGGTCAACCCGGATCACCTGGACCTGCTGGCGCCGCCCACGGACGGCGCCCTGCTCCCGGGCGGCATCGTCGCCAACCCCAACTGCTCGACGATCGGCCTGGTGCTGGCGCTCAAGCCCCTCCACGACGCGTTCGGCATCGACCGCCTCTCGGTGGTCACCCTGCAGGCAGTCTCCGGCGCCGGACTGCCCGGAATCTCGAGCTACGAGATCATGGACAACGTGATTCCATGGATTGCCCGCGAGGAGGAGAAGCTCGAGATCGAGACCGGGAAGATCCTAGGTCGGGTCGACGGCGGCGCCATCGATCCGGCCCGGATCGTGGTCTCGGCCCAGTGCAACCGCGTACCCGTCGTCGACGGCCACACGCTCTGCATCTCGGTCAGCCTGGAGAGCGAGCCCGAACCGGAGGAGGTGCGGGAGGCCTGGCGCAGCTTCCGCGGCGAGCCGCAGGAACTCGGCCTCCCTTCGGCGCCGGAACTGCCTACGGTCTACCTCGGCGATGACGAGCCGCCCCAAACCCGGATCCACCGCGACCTGGGGCTGGGCATGACGGTCCCGATCGGCCGGTTGCGCGAGTGCCCGGTTCTCGACTTCCGGTTCGTCGCCCTGTCGCACAACACGCTCCGGGGCGCCGCCGGCGGCGCGCTGCTGGCCGCGGAACTCGTTGTCGCCCGATGCGCCCGGCAAACCGGCGGATGAGCCGCTCGGCGAGGGGTTTGGCCCCGGCGCCCGTTTCGAAGAAGAGCCGCCTATGACAGGGTCAGCGCGGGCCTTCGCTCCAGCATCGGTTTCCAACATCGCCTGCGGCTTCGACATTCTGGGCTTCGCCCTGCAGTCGGAGGCCGACGACTCGCCGGGCGGGCCGGGTGACGTGGTCACTGCGACCCAGGGGGTCCGGGACGGCCGCGCCGGACCCTGCGGACCGGTCAGGATCACGGCAATTGCCGGCGACGACGGCCGGCTGCCGCTCCAGACCGGCAGGAACACCGCGGCGGTGGCCGCCGCGGCGCTGCTTGAGGCGGAGGCTCCGGATGCCTCCGTCGACCTGGAGATCGAGAAGCGCATGCCGCTCGAAAGCGGCCTCGGCTCGAGTGCCGCCAGCGCGGTGGCGGCCGTCGTCGCGGTCGATGCCCTGCTGGGGCTCGACCTGCCGCCGGCGACTCTGCTGCGCCACGCGCTGGCGGGAGAAATCCTGGCGAGCGGCGGCGCCCACGCGGACAACCTGGCCCCCGCGCTGTTCGGAGGGCTGGTCCTGGTCCGTTCGCTCGAGCCAGAGCCGGACGTCGTCGAGTTGCCGGTACCCGAGGGTCTCACCTGCGCCCTCGCGCGGCCCCACACCCACGTCAACACCCGGGAATCGCGCTCGACACTCGACCGCGATCTGCCGCTTGAACGCGCGGTGACCCAGTGGGGCAACGCCGCGGCCCTGGTCGCGTCGCTCTACCGCAACGACCTGGAACTCCTGTCGCGATCCCTGGTCGACGTGGTCGCCGAGCCCGTACGGGGACCGAACGTACCCGGCTTCTACGACGCCAAGCAGGCGGCCACGGAAGCCGGAGCTCTCGGCTGCAGCCTGTCGGGCAGCGGTCCCGCCGTGTTCGCCCTCTGCGACGGCAGAGACCGCGCCAGGGAGGTCGCCGCGGCGATGGCGGCCGCCCTGGAGCACGCTCTGGGAGTCGACTGCGACCGGCTCGTGTCGCCGCTGCCAGCCCCGGGCGCGCGCGTGATCGAAGCCGGCCGCGACGCGGGAGGAGGCTGACGTTGCGCTTCGTCAGCACTGGCCGCAAGACGCCGGCGGCGTCCCTGGGCCGCGCCCTGCTCGATGGCCCGGCTCCGGACGGCGGCCTGTACGTTCCGGAGCGCCTGGAGCCGCTGACGGCCGAACAGTTGACCCTGCTGAGACTGATGCCCCTGACCGGCATCGCGAGCATCCTGGGCAGCCGCCTGTTCGGCCCGGAGGTCCCCGAAGAAGACCTCGCCTCGCTGCTCGAAGACGCTCTCGACTTCCCCATTCCCCTCCGCCCGATCGAGCCCGGCGTCTTCTGCCTGGAGCTCTTCCACGGACCGACGCTGGCGTTCAAGGACATCGCGGCCCGGGTCATGGCCCGGCTCATGTCGCGCTTCGCCGATGCCGGGGGCCCGGACACCACCGTGATCGTGGCCACCAGCGGGGACACCGGAAGCGCCGTGGCGCACGCCTTCAGCAGTGTTGCCGGCTTCAGGGTCTGCGTGCTCTACCCCCAGGGTCTGGTGACCGAGGCCCAGCGGCGCCTGTTCACCACCCTGGGCGGCAACGTGACCGCCGTGGCCGTCGCGGGTACCTTCGACGACTGCCAGCGCATGGCCCGGGCCGCGTTCGCCGACCGCGGACTGCGCCGGCGGCGGCCTCTCGCTTCCGCCAACTCGATCAACGTCGGCCGTCTGCTGCCGCAGGTCTTCTACTACTTCCACGCCTGGGCGCAGCTGCCGCCGGCGCTTGTAGGCGACGGCGACGGACCGCTCGTCTTCGCCACGCCGAGCGGCAACTTCGGCAACCTGACCGCCGGCCTGATCGCCAAGCGGATCGGTCTTCCCGTAACGCGCTTGGTCGCGGCCACGAACGTGAACGACGTCGTCCCCGCGTACCTCGATAGCGGCGAATACCTGGCGCGTGCCTCGGTGGCCACGATCTCGAACGCGATGGACGTCGGCGATCCCAGCAACTTCGCCCGCATCCGGCACCTGTACTCCGACCGGCTCGACCCCCTCGACGAGCTCCGGAGCGACCTGGCGGGCCGCTCCTTCGACGATCGGGCCACGCGAAGCGCGATGCGCGAGGTGTACGAGAACCGCGGCTACCTGCTGGACCCCCACACGGCGGTCGGCTACCTCGGCCTGAAGGATGAACTCGAAGCCCGGGGCGGCGGCACCGGCGTGGTGCTGGGGACGGCGCACCCGGCGAAGTTCGCCGACGTGATTCGCGACGCCGTCGGCATCGAGCCGCCGCCGCCGCCAGCGCTCGAGCGCTGCGCGAACCTCCCGGAGCGGATCATCGAGATCCCGGCCGAGGACGCGGCGCTGCGGGAGGTGCTGTTGGGCTAGCTAGGAGCGTTCGCAGCCGTCAGGCTGCGCTGTCGCGCAGGGAACAGTAGTTCCATGCAAGCTTGCGCGGCAGGAGCTGGGTGCGCCGGGGCGCGCTGGAGCTAGAGAGCCGTGTAGAGGAGCCCGTCCCGCTCCTCGGACCGCCCGTCCCCGGCTCGGCCCCAGCCGGCCGGTGTGACGAGCTGGCCGTGCACCTCGAGCCCGGGCGGCACCTGAACCCCCGGCGCCACGATCGTGGCGCGGAGCAGGGCGCCGTCACCGACCCGGGCGCCCGGCATCAGCAGACTCCGCTCCACCAGCGAGCCGGCGCCCAGGCGGCAGCCGCTCTCGACGACGCTGTGCTCCACGGCTGCGCCAGCGCCAATCTTGACGCCCGGCGCAACGAAGCGCCGGCGCCGCCGACTGCCGCCGGCCGTCCGTCCCCAGTCGAGGGCGCCGTCCAGATAGCGGCTCGGTGTGCCGAGGTCGTGCCACCGGCGGCGGCAGCCGTAGCCGACGATCCGGGACCCCGCCCGCAGGAGAGGCTGGTAGAGGCCCTCGACGATGTCGTTCGAGGTCGCGGGAGAGGGAACGGCGTCCAGAACCCGGCGCGACAGGACGTGCAGCCCCTGGAAGGTCCGGCTCCGTCCACGCGCCGGGCCGACGCGCAGGTCGCGGAGCCCCGTGACGATCCCGCGGTGATCGACCTCCACCCCGCCGCCCAGGGTCTCGGCCGGCTCCTCGTGGCCGACCTGCAGGGTGACGTCGGCCCCGCTCCTGCGGTGCCGGTCAAGCACCTCGTGCAGCGGCCAGCGGCAGAGCGAGTCGCCGTTGACCAGCACGATGTCGTCGCCCTCGGCCAGGAAATCCCGGAGGTTGACCACCGCTCCCAGGGTACCCAGCAGATCCCGCTCGAGGGCGAAGGTCAGGTCGATTCCGCGTTCGCCGGCTTCCGCCAGGAGTCCCCGCCGCACGGACTCCGAGAGGTGATGCAGGTTGACCGCGGTTTCGCACCCGGCGCGGTGGAGGATCTCGATCGTGCGCATCGCCACCGTCCGGCCGGCAACCGGCAGCAGCGGTTTGGCGAGCCAGCCGGTCAGCGGCCCGAGCCGTTCGCCCCGTCCGGCGCAGAGGACGAGCGCCCGCACCCGCCGGCCCTCGCGCCTCACTGCGGAAAGACCATGTCCCGCGGCAGATCCGGCCGGTTCTCGCGGTAGGTCCGGTAGAGCGCCAGGTAGTCCTCCAGCACCGCGCGACCGGCATCGAGCCCGCATCGCCGGCAGACCTGCTCGATCCGGTCCGGCGGCACGTCGCCGGCCAACTCCTCCACCTCCACGAAGCCGCCCATGGGGGTGCGGTCGAGCGCGACCTCGCAACCGAGCAGCCGCCACGTCTCGCGAACCTTCTCGTACCGGGCGGAGACCGCGAATCCCAGGGACTGCAACAGCAGCCGGGCGGCCTCCGGGTCGTCGACCGCGACCTCACGTTCCAGCCGTTCCTTGACGCCGCCGTCGAATCGCGGCGCCGACTTGAACGTCAGCCGGCTGCCGGCGCCGTCGGTGCGCAGACGAAGCAGCTCGCCGCGGGACCGCAGCCTCTGGTCGACTCCCTGGTCGACTCGATCGAACACCAGGTTCCTTTCCAGCGAAGCCGGCCGGTGAAGATCGGCGCCCGCCGCGAGCAGCCGCTCCCGGACGGCGTCCAGGTCGGTCACGGGGATCTTGATCTCGCGCTCGTTCAAGCTCCCGGATCGACGGAACCCACGCGGTCGAGCACGCGAACGATCGTGCGAATGCCCTGGTAGAAGTTGACGAGATCCATCTTCTCGTTCGGCGCGTGCAGCCGGTCGTCGGAGAGGCCGAATCCGATCAGCAGGACCGGCGCGGCCAGCACCCCCGAGAGCGTCGAAACGATGGGAATCGAACCTCCTTCCCGAACGCGGACCGGAGCGCGTCCCCAGGCCTCCTCCACACCCATGAGAGCCGCATCGACCAAGGGTCCTTCGAGGTCGACGAGCACCGGCGGAGCGCCGTTCAGGTGATCCACCTCCACCTCGATGCCGGGCGGAGCCGACGCCCGCAGGTGCTCGGCGAGGGCCCTGAAGATCCGGTCCGGTTCCTGGTCGGGAACCAGGCGCATGGAGACCTTGGCGCCGGCGCGGTTCGCGATCACCGTCTTGGCGCCCGGGCCCTGGTAGCCGCCCCAGATCCCGTTGACATCGCACGTCGGCCGGGCCCAGACCCGCTCCAGGGTCGTGTAGCCGGCCTCGCCCCACAGGGCGGTGGCGCCGATCTCCTCGCCGTACTTCGTCTCGTCGAACGGCAGCGCGGCGAACGCCGAGCGCTCGCCGGCGGCCAGCGGCCGCACGTCGTCGTAGAAACCGGGGATCAGAATCCGGCCGTCCTCCGGGTCCCGCAGCCTGGCCAGCATCGTCGCCAGGGCGTTGAGCGGGTTCGCCACCGCGCCGCCGAAGGTGCCGGAGTGGAGATCCCGGGCCGCTCCCCGGACCCGGACCTCCGTGTAGAGCAGCCCCTTCAGGCCGTAAAGAACGGAGGGCTGGCCCGGTCCGTACATCGAGGTGTCCGAGACCAGCGCCAGGTCGCAGCCGAGCCGTTCGGCTGCCGGACTCCGGACATAGGCCTCGATCGCCTCGCCGCCGCATTCCTCCTCGCCTTCGATCAGGAACTTCACGTTGACCGGCAGGCTGCCGGTCTCCAACATCAGCGCCTCGACCGCCTTGATGTGGGTGAAGGACTGGCCCTTGTCGTCGGTGGCGCCCCGGGCCACGATCCGTTCGCCGCGCCTGCCCGTCTCGACGGTCGGCTCGAACGGGTCATGCCGCCACTCGTCCAGGGGGTCCACCGGCTGCACGTCGTAGTGGCCGTAAAACAGAACGGTGGGACGGCCGGGAGCTCCGAGCCACTCGCCATAGACCAGCGGATGGCCCGCGGTCTCGACGATTTCCGTGTCCAGGCCGGCGGCCCGGAGCCGCTTCTCGACGAATCCGGCGCAGCGCCGCACCTCCCCCGTGTAAGCGGGGTCCGTCGAGATGGACGGGATCCGGAGGTACTCCTTCAACTGCTTGAGGCTGGCGCCGGTTTCCCGGTCCACCCTCTCCAGGACGGCGTCGATGTTCATTGCGGCTCTACCCCGTTCCGCTCAGTCGTCGTCGAAGCTGCGGCCGGTCTTCTCCCAGTCGGCGAGGAACTGGTTCAGACCGATGTCCGTCAACGGGTGCCGGTAGAGCTGGCTCAGCGTCTTGAACGGCAGGGTGATGACGTCGGCGCCCATCTCCGCCGACAGCACGACGTGGACCGGATGGCGGGCGGAAGCGACCAGGACCTCGGTCTCGAAGTCGTAGTGCGAGTAGATCGCGATCACCTGCCGGATCAGGTCCATGCCGTCCTGGGCGATATCGTCCAGCCGGCCGACGAAGGGTGAGATGTAGGCGGCGCCCGCCTTGCCCGCCAGGAGAGCTTGGGACGGCGAGAAGCAGAGGGTCACGTTGCAGCGGATGCCCTCGGCGGCCAGCCGGCGCACCGCGGTGAGTCCGGGTGGACCGAGCGGCACCTTGACCACCACGTTGTCGGCGAGGCCGGCCAGGCGGCGGCCCTGCTCGAGCATGCCTTCGAGGTTGGTGGCGAGCACTTCGCCGCTCACCGGACCCGGCACGAGCTCCGCGATCTCGCGAACCGTCGGCAGGTACGGCTTGCCCTGCTTGGCGATCAGGCTCGGGTTGGTCGTCACCCCGTCGACCATGCCCCACTCGAGGCCGGTCTCGATCTCGGCGATGTCCGCGGTGTCGAGAAAGAACTTCATGCGCGAATCTCTCCTGAAGCGGCTTGCATGGACAATTCTGTTTCCTGTGTGTCAGCGCGTCGCGGAGGCCGCGACTCCCTAGTTGATCGGCTCCGTGTCTTCGGCGGCGCCCTCGGCCCCGGCGGCGCCGTCCTCTTCGTCCTCCTCGCCGCGATCCGGAATCCGGGCCAGGGCGACGATGCGGTCGCCGTCCTCCAGGTCCATCACCTTGACGCCCTGGGTGGCGCGGCCGATCAGGGACACGCTGCCCGCGGTGATACGGATGATCTTCCCCTCGTGGGTGATCAGCATCAGACCCGTGTCGTCCGCCACCTCGCGGACGCCGACGACCGTCCCCGTCCGGTCCGAGACCTTGAGGTTGATGATCCCGAGTCCGCCCCTCGACTGGCGGCGGTACTCATCCAGCGCCGTCCGCTTGCCGAAGCCGTTCTCGCTGACGGTCAGCAGCGTCGTTTCCGGCGGCCTCGTCGCATCGTCTTCCCGCCCCGGCGGCAGCAGGCACTCCATCGAGACGACCCGGTCGCCTCGGCGCAGACTGATCCCGCGCACGCCGCGTGTCGCGCGACTCAGGGAGCGCAGGTCGTTCTCGGGGAACCGGACCGAATAGCCCATCCGTGTCGCCAGCACGAGGTCGCTGCCGCCGTCGGTCAGCTTCACCGTCAGCAGCCGGTCGCCCTCGTCGATCCGAACCGCGATGATGCCGCTGGCGCGGGGACGCGAGTAGTGCGACAGTGCCGTCTTCTTCACCACGCCGGTCTCGGTGGCGAAGGTCAGGAACCGGTCTTCCGGGAACTCCCGAACCGCGACGGTAGCCGCCACTCCCTCGGCGCTGTCGAGCCGCAGCAGATTGACGATCGCCTTGCCCCGCGCCGCCGGGCCCATCTGGGGGATCTGGTGGACCTTGAGCCAGTAGCAGTGGCCCCGGTCGGTGAACACGAGGACATAGCTGTGGGCCGAGGCGACGTAGAGCTGCTCCACGAAATCGCCGTCCCGCGTCGCCATTCCGGTCCGGCCCTTGCCGCCGCGGTGCTGGGAGCGGTACAGGCTGAGCGGGGAGCGCTTGACGTAACCCGACCGCGTCACCGTGATCACCATGTCCTCGTCGGCGATCATGTCCTCGATCGTGATGTCCGAGGAGTAGGCCACGATCTCGGTGCGGCGCGGGTCGCTGTAGCGCTGTTCGATCGCGTCGAGCTCGCCCCGGATCTCGGCCAGCAACAGCTCGTCCGACCCCAGGATCGCGCGCAGGCGGCCGATCTCGGCGAGCAGCTCGCCGTACTCCTCCTGGATCTTTTCGCGCTCCAGTCCCGTCAACCGCTGCAGTCGCATGTCCAGAATCGCCTGCGCCTGGCGATCGGTCAGGGCGAGGTTCGAGATCAGGCGCGTCCGCGCCTCCGGCGGCGTGTGGCTGGCCCGGATCGTGGCGATCACCTCGTCCAGGTGGTCGAGAGCGATGAGCAGCCCCTCGAGGATGTGGGCGCGCAGCTCGGCCCGCGCCAACTCGTGGCGGCATCGCCGGATGACGACCGTGCGGCGGTGGTCCAGGAAGTGGCGCAGCAGCTCGCGCAGCGTCAGCACCTGGGGCTGGCTGTCGACGATCGCCAGCATGTTCATGCCATAGCTGACCTGGAGCTTGGTCATCTTGTAGAGCGTGTTCAGGACGACCTCGGCGACCTCGCCCCGCTTCAGATCGATCACGATGCGGATGCCGTCGCGATCGGACTCGTCGCGGAGATCGCGGATGCCCTCGAGCTTCTTCTCGCGCACCAGTTCGGCGATCCGTTCGATCAGCCGCGCCTTGTTCACCTGGTAGGGGATCTCTGAGACGATGATCGACTGGCGGTCGGAACCCCGGTCTACGATGTCGGCACGGGCCCGCACCTGAATCGAACCGCGGCCGGTTTCGTAGGCGCTGCGAATGCCGTCGCGCCCGTGGATGAACCCTCCGGTCGGGAAGTCCGGTCCGGGGAGGATCTCCATCAACTCGTCCAGCGACGCCTGAGGACGGTCGATCAGCAGCTTGACCGCCGCGATCGCTTCACGGAGGTTGTGGGGCGGGATGTTCGTCGCCATGCCGACCGCGATCCCGGCGGAACCGTTCACCAGGAGGTTCGGGATGCGGGCCGGCAGGGGCGAGGGCTCCTGCTCCGAGCCGTCGTAGTTCGGTATCCAATCGACCGTGTCTTTGTCGATGTCCTCGCGCAGCATCTCCTCGGCGATCCGGGTGAGGCGGACCTCCGTGTAGCGCATCGCGGCCGGGTTGTCGCCGTCGATCGAACCGAAGTTGCCCTGGCCGTCGACCAGGGGGTAGCGCATGGAGAAGTCCTGCGCCAGGCGCACGACGGTGTCGTAGATCGGGCCGTCGCCATGGGGGTGGTACTTGCCCATCACGTCGCCGACGATCCGGGCCGACTTCTTGTACGCGCGACCGGCCGTGTTGCCGGCCTCCCACATGCCGTAGAGAACGCGCCGGTGAACCGGTTTCAGACCGTCCCGCACATCGGGCAGGGCGCGGCCGATGATCACGCTCATCGCGTAGTCGAGATAGCTCCGGCGCATCTCGCGCTCGAGCTGGACGGGCACGGTCTGGCGGTCCGGGGCCGGCCGCTCCGGGGGCGGCGTGATGGGGGGTTCGTCCTTGCTCACGGCCGGCGGATCAGATGTCGAGATTCGTGGCGTAGAGGGCGTTCTCTTCGATGAACTGCCGCCTGGGTTCCACCTTGTCGCCCATCAGCTTCTCGAAGATCTCGTCGGTCGCCTGGTCCCGCTCGTCGTCGATCTCGACCAGCAGCATGCGGCGGCGCTCCGGGTCCATCGTGGTCTCCCAGAGCTGCCCCGGGTTCATCTCTCCCAGACCCTTGTAGCGCTGGATACCCAGGCCTTTCTTCGCCGCTGCGAACAGAGAATCGAGAGCGTCCTCCAGCGACTCCACTTCGCGGCTGTCCGCGCCGCCGCCGTGTCGGAGCAGGATCGACGGCGCGTTCCAGGCCTCGCGGGCCTCGCGGTTCGCAACCAGGGCACGGAACTCGGAGCCGGTCACGAGTTGCTCGTCAACGGTCACCTGCCGGTCCACACCGTCCCGCCGTGAGCGGAACTGAATCGCGAACAGCCCGTTCTCGCCGCCGGTCACGTCGACGTCGTGGAAGCCCGACGCTTCGATGACCTGCGCCACATCGTGAAGGCGCCCGCGGTCACGCAGGCTGTCCCGGTCGATGATTCCGCCGGTGATGACCGCCCTCAGAGCGTCCGGCGGCACGCCGCGGGCGCCCAGCGACTCGAGGGTCCGCCGGAACGAAGCCAGCCGGTCCAGGAGGCGGCTCAGTCGATCGCCCTCGAACACCGTCGCATCCGAGGCATCGTCGCCTCGCAGCGCCAGTTGCCAGCCCTTGCGGATGCGCCGCACCAGGTAGTCGTGGTACTCCTCGTCGTCCTTCAGATAGCTCGCCTTTCGACCCTCGGTGACCTTGTACAGGGGGGGCTGGGCGATGAACAGATGGCCCCGGTCGATGATCTCCTTCATCTGGCGGTAGAAGAAGGTCAGGATGAGCGTCCGGATGTGGCTGCCGTCGACGTCCGCGTCGCACATGATGATCAGCTTGTGGTAGCGGAGACGGTCGATGTCGAAGTCCTCGGTGCCGATGCCAGTGCCCAGCGCCAGGATCAGCGTCCTGATCTCCTCCGACGACAGCATCTTGTCGAGGCGCGCCCGCTCGACGTTCAGGATCTTGCCCTTGAGCGGCAACACCGCCTGGAAGCGCCGGTCGCGCCCCTGCTTCGCGGAGCCGCCGGCCGAGTCGCCCTCGACCAGGAAGAGTTCCGCCATCGACGGATCCCGCTCGCTGCAGTCGGCCAGCTTGCCCGGCAGGTTCGAGCTGTCCAGCGCACCCTTGCGCCGGGTGAGTTCGCGCGCCTTGCGGGCCGCCTCGCGCGCCCTGGCCGCTTCGACCACCTTCTCGACGATCCGCCGGGCATCTCGGGGGTTCTCCTCCAGGAAGGCGGAGAGTTGTTCGCCGACCGTCGACTCGACCCAACCCCGCACCTCCGAGGAAACCAGCTTCTCCTTGGTCTGGCTGGAGAACTTCGGATCCTGCACCTTGACCGAGACGATGGCCACCAGCCCTTCGCGGATGTCCTCGCCGGAGAGCTTCTCCTTGAGGTTCTTCCCGAGGCCCGAGGAGGTGACGTAGTTGTTGACCGTCCGCGTCAGCGCCGAGCGCAGACCCGACAGATGGGTACCGCCGTCCCGGTTGTTGATCGTGTTCGTGAAGCAGTAGATGCGTTCCTGGTAGCTGTCGCTCCACTGCAGGGCGACCTCCACCGACTCGCTCGACCCGTCTTCGCCCTGTTCGCCCCTGAGGTAGATCGGATCCGGATGCAGCGGCGTCTTGTTCCGGCTCAGGTGGGAGACGAAACTGCTGATGCCCCCTTCGTACTCGAAGTCCGCCTTCTTGCCGGTGCGCTCGTCGACCAGCCGTATGGCGATGCCCCGATTCAGGAACGACAACTCCCGCAGGCGCTGCGCGAGCGTCTTATAGTCGAAGGCCAGGCGGGTGAACACGTCCGGATCGGGAGAGAACCGGATCCGGGTGCCGGTCGCCTTCGGCGCCTCGAGCTCGGCAACGGCTTCGATCGAGCCGATCGGCATTCCCTGGCTGTAGTGCTGCCGCCAGCGATAGCCGTCGCGGTCGATCTCCAGATCGAGGTCGATCGACAGGGCATTCACGACCGAGAGCCCCACGCCGTGCAGCCCGCCGGACACCTTGTAGGCGTTCTGGTCGAACTTCCCGCCCGAGTGGAGCTCGGTCATGATCACCTCGGCCGCGGAGCGCTGCTCTCCTTCATGGAATCCGACCGGTATGCCGCGACCGTCGTCCCTCACGGAAACGCTGCCGTCGCCATGGATGACGACCTCTACCTGGTCGCAGAAACCCGCCTGCGCCTCGTCGATCGCGTTGTCGACGAGCTCGAACACCATGTGGTGCAGACCCGAGCCGTCATCGGTATCGCCGATGTACATCCCCGGCCGTTTCCGGACCGCTTCAAGGCCCTTGAGGACCTTGATGTCCTTGGCCGAGTACCCGGATTCAGCCACCGTCTGAACACCGCTTGTTCCGGCGTCCGCCATGTGCGGAAAACTATCACAAGAGAGCGCCGGATCCCAGCCTCGGGAGCCGATTCAGAGCAGTCTTTAAGTGACTGAAAACAGGTCCTTTATGACGTCGTACGGCGAGCCGGTCCGGCTGACTACAGCCGCATCGGCATGATCACGCAGAGGTAGCGCGAATCGGCGCCCTCGACGGGGTGCGCGATGCACTGGCTGTTCTCGTCCTTCAACGCGAACTCGACCCGGTCCGTATCGACCGCGCCCAGGAAGTCCCGCACGTAGGCGGGGTTCAGACCGATCTCCAGATTCTCCGCCTCGTAGTCGCATTCGAGCGTCTCTTCGGCCTCGCCCAGGTCCGGGTTCGACGAGGACACCAGCAGCGACCTGTCGTCGAACTTCAGCCTCACCATCGGCGCGCGGTCGCCGGTCAACAGCGAAACCCGATGGACGACCCCGGACAGCTCCTGCCGGTCGAAGGACGCCTTCCTGTCGTTGTCCTTCGAGATGACCTTCTCGTAGTCCGGGAACGTGCCTTCGAGGATGCGGCAGGTCAACTCGCGACGCCCGATCACGAAGGCGAGGTGATGCTCGCCGCGGCGGAACGCGGCGCTCTCGTCACTGTCGAAGCGCATCAACTCGAGGAGCGCCTTGCGCGGAGCCAGCACGCCGTCCGCCTCGGCGACGCCCGCCATCTCCGCCTCGATCAGGGCCAGGCGATGGCCGTCCGTGGCCACCAGCTCGACCGCGCCATCCTTGAGCTTGAGCAGCGCTCCGTTCAACTGGAACCGCGACTCTTCGGCGGAGACCGCGAAGATGACCTTGCCGATCATCCGCTTGAGGTCGGCGAAGGGCGCCTCGAAGGTGGCGGAAGCCGACTCGGGATCGACCGAGGCCAGGGTCGGAAAGTCCTCGGCCGAGAGACCGTTGATGCGGAATCGCGAGGAAGCGGCGTCGATGTGAAGCGAGTTCGACTCGCCCGTCGACAAATCCACCGGACCGTCGTCGAGAGCCCGGACGATTTCAAGGAGCTTGCGAGCCTGAACGGCCGTGGCGCCCGGTTCACAGGACCCTCCCTCGGCCGCGCACGAGGACGTGAGCGAAACGTCGAGGTCGGTGGCCGCCAGTTCCAGCCGGTCGTCGCGGACCCGCAACAGGAGATGGGACAGGACCGGAATCGTGGACCTGCTCTCGACGATGCCGCGCATCGCGGCGAGTTCGGTCAGCAGTTCTCTCCGTTCAACCCTGGTCTTCATCTACGCTCTCCTCAGGGAATCAATATACACCATCCAAGTTGCCGTAGAAGGCACTGGGAACGGCTGCGTATGTGTCATCTAAAGTACTAAAAAAAAACACGTTGTGTTGCAGGGGATCTGTCGGTAAGCAGCGGACTCGACGGTGGACCCGCTGTGTATTTCGGCGTCGTGCCGCGCTCGGACGGGATCCGGGCCGGCGCGGGTCCGCAGAATGGCCGAAACGGACGCCCGCGAATCCGCCGCCGCCACGCAGCTCGCTCCGAGGCGGATCCGCCGCGGTTCCGCAGGATGTGCGGTGCCGGCCGGTGCCGGGAACCGTCCACGGGAGAGGGCGTCGCCTCAACCGAGTTGGCGGGTGAAGCGTTCCAGTTGAGCGGCCAGGCGCTCGTCTTCGGAGCGACGGCGCTCGATCTGCTCGACGGAGTACATCACCGTGGAGTGGTGCTTGCCGTTGAACAGCCTGCCGATTTCCGGATACGACATCTGGGTCAGCCGCTTGCAGAGGTACATCGCGATCTGCCGGGGATACGTGATCTGCCGCGAGTTGCTCTTGCTCTTGATCTCGCGCACCTTGAGTCCGTAGTGATGGGCGACCAGCTTGACGATCTGTGCCGGGGCCACCGGACGGTCCGGTTCGGGAAGGACGTCGCGGAGGGCCTCCTTCGCGAAGTCCAGGTCGAGACGCGCCCCGGAGAGCGACGCGAAGGCAGTGACGCGGTTGAGCAGCCCTTCGAGTTCGCGCACGTTGGAGTGCACCTGGCGGGCGATGAACAGGGCGACGTCGGTGTCCAGATCGAGGCCCTCCATCTGCCGGGCCTTGCGCTGGAGAATGGCCACCTTCGTCTCGAGGTCCGGGGCCTGGATGTCCGCGAGCAGACCGGAGCCGAAACGACTGCGGAGCCGCTCTTCCATGTCGGCCAGGTCCCGCGGCTGCGCGTCGGACGTGACGATGATCTGCTTCTGGCGCGTGTAGAGCACGTTGAACGTGTGGAAGAACTCCTCCTGCGATCGCTCCTTCCTGGCCAGGAACTGGATGTCGTCGACCAGAAGGACGTCGATCGTCCGGTAGCGCTCGCGGAAGGCGGGCATCCGCTCGAACCGGATCGACGTGATCAGGTCGTTCACGAAGTCCTCGGCGGCCAGGTAGACGACGCGCGTACCGGGCAGGGTGCGGCGGAGACGGTTTCCGATCGCGTGCAGGAGGTGGGTCTTGCCGAGGCCTACCCCGCCGTAGAGGAAGAGGGGGTTGTAGGCGATTCCGGGCTTCTCCGCCACCGCCTGGGACGCGGCGCAGGCGAACCGGTTCGAGTTGCCGATCACGAACGAGTCGAAGCGGTACTGGGGATTGAGGGCGCTCCCGCCGGCCGCGGCGGCGTCGGTCGCCGGCGCCTTCGGGGGACTCGGCGACGGCCGCGCGGCTGCCTTGATGGAGTCGCTGCTCTTGAAGAGGACCTCGAAGGTAGGCCCCTTGAGATCGGCGATCGCCCAGTCGACGATCGGCCGGAAGCCCTCCTCCAGCGCCGCGACGAAGCGGGAGTTCGGTGCTTCGAGGACCAGCCGTTCGGCGTCCTCGGAAGCGACCCGGAGCGGGTGGAACCAGGTCCGGAACTCCTCCGGCGGCAGGTCCGCGCGCAACTGGCGGCGTAGAGTCGGCCAGACGGAACTAGGCATGCCGCGCACTCCGTTCAGCGCCGTCCGGCGCCAGGCCCGCTCCGTCCTTCCTGTTCTCCTTCCCGAGACGCACCGATCCCCCCGACTCCAGACGCGCACTCACCACCTCTGTCCTAGACGTTTGCTAGGGACAAGCCGTTCCGTAGAGCTATGTTCCGCAGCTTTTCCGCACAGTGTGGAAAAACTCGGGACGACCGGCGCAGAAACTGGCGGTTCTCGGCCAAGCAGGCGTCCAGTGGTTTCAGGCCGGGCGGTCTCCGTTGCGCGAGAACGGCAGGATAGCAGCGGGCCCACGCGGGAACAAGAGGTTTCGGACCACTTTCTTCATCTCTTCTTGACGGCCGGTCGGCCGCTTGGCGGCCTCGGTCGGCCTAGGTTCTGACGCATGTTGCAGTTAGTCTCTCCGGAGCGGCTCAGCGAGGGGCTCCTGGACTGGTTTGACCGCTGGCGGCGCGACCTGCCGTGGCGGCGATCCGAGGATCCCTACGAGATCCTGGTAGCGGAAGTCATGCTCCAGCAGACCCGCGGCGAGGTGGTGGCTTCGCGCTATCCGGGCTTCCTCGAGACCTTCCCGACGCTCGACGCGTTAGCCGGCGCCGCGGTCGAGCAAGTGGAGGCAGCCTGGTCGGGCCTCGGCTACTACCGCCGGGCGCGGAACCTCCATCGCGCGGCCCGGGTCCTGGCCCGGCGGACGGAGCTTCCCGGGAGCGCCGCGGAATGGAGCGAGTTGCCCGGCGTGGGTCCCTACACGTCGGCGATGCTCGCCAGCCGGCTGGACGGCGAATGCGTGCCGGTGCTCGACGGCAACGTGGAGCGGGTGCTGAGCCGGTTTCTGGCTTCCTCGCTGCCGCCCGGGCGGGCCGAGGCCCGGCGGAACCTGCTGGCGACCGCGGCGAGGCTCCTGGACCCGGAACGCCCAGGTGACTCGAATCAGGCCTTGATGGAGGTGGGGTCGCTCGTCTGCCGGCGGCAGCGCCCGAACTGCGGCGCCTGTCCGCTTTCTCCGGGATGTGCGGCCTTCAGCACCGCCGGACTGGATCCCCGGGACTATCCCGCCAGACCCCGGCGTCGAGCCAGGGAGACCGTTCACTGCTTCACGGCCGTGGTCAGGAGGGATGTAGGCCTGCTGCTGCACCGGCGTCCGGGTGACGCGGAGTGGCTGGCCGGCCGGTGGCACCTCCCGACGGTCGAACTCGGGCGGGGGGACGAGTCCGCCGGCGAAGCGGCGACGCTGCTCGGCGAGGCGTTCGGGGGCGACTGGAAGTGCGAGGACGGCGCCGTGGTTCGTCACGCGATCACCTACCGGGACTTCTTCGTTCGGGTCGCTGTCGCCCACTGGCGGCCGGGCCCGGGGCTCGAGGCGCCAGGCCCGGGGTCGGCCGGGGGCGAACTCGGGTGGTTCGCTCCAGAGGAGATCGACGAGCTGCCGACCTCGTCGCTGCTCCGCAAGTCGCTGGCTTCCATCCCAATACACTCCGGGCCATGACGACGGTCACCGAGCGGCGGCAGCCGATTCCCTTCATCGACCTGGCCGCTCAGTCGAGACGGCTGCGGCCGGAGATCGACCGGCGGATCGCGGCCGTCCTCGGCCACGGCCGCTACGTCAACGGACCCGAGGTCGAGGAACTGGAGGCGGAGCTCGGCAGGCTCGGCGGGACGTCGGCGGTGGCCGTATCGAGCGGGTCGGACGCCCTGCTGATCGCGCTGCTCGCACTGGGCGTCGGCCAGACGGAAGGGCGGCGCGACGCGGTGTTCGTTCCGTCCTTCACGTTCACGGCGACGGCGGAAGTCGTCCTGCTGGCGGGCGCCGTCCCGGTGTTCGTCGACGTCCGGGAGGACGACTTCCTGCTCGACATGGGTTCCCTGGAGCGCGAGTTCGAGGCGCTGGAGCGGGCCGGCGGCGCCGTGTCTCGGGCGGTCATCACCGTAGACCTGTTCGGCCAGCCGATGCCCCGCCAGCCGCTGGCCGACTGGGCGGCCTCGAGGGGGCTGGAGGTGATCTCGGATGCCGCCCAGAGCTTCGGCGCTCGTCGCGGGGGCCGGCCGGTCGGATCGCTGGCCGCCTTGACGACGACCAGCTTCTACCCCGCCAAGCCGCTCGGCGCCTACGGCGACGCCGGCGCGGTCTTCAGCACGGAACCGGCCGTCGCCGAGGTGGTGCGTTCGATCCGCGAGCACGGCCAGAGCGCCGACCGCTACGACATCGTGCGGCTGGGGATGAACGGCAGGCTGGACACCCTGCAGGCCGCCGTTCTCCTGGCGAAGCTCACGATCTTCGAGCAGGAACTGGCCGCCCGCCGCGCCGTCGCCGCCGGCTACACCCGGAGGCTGGGCGAGGCGTCGGCGTCGATGGGGACGCCGTGGCGCATCGATGCGCCGGTCTGCGAACCCGAGGTGGAGTCGAGTTGGGCCCAGTACACGCTGCGGGTCGACGACGCGGACGGAAGGCCGTCCGCGGACGCCCGGGACGCTCTGCGCGCCCACCTGGCCCGGGCCGGCATCCCGACCGCGGTCCACTACCCCTGCCCGATGCATCTGCAGCCGGCCTACGAGCCGTACGGCCGCGGTCCGGGATCGCTGCCCGTCAGTGAGACCCTGGCCGAACGGGTCGTCAGCCTGCCCATGCACCCCTACCTCGACGAGTCGACGCTCGACCGCATCTGCGACCGCATCGCGACCGCGTAGTCCGGCGGAGGGGCGCTAGCCTCGGATTCGGCATGGCTCCTCCTCGTTCGCACGGCCTCGACAGCGGCGGTCGGCTGCCGGATGTCCGAACGTCGCTTCCGGGGCCATGTGCCAGGAAGGCGGCCCGCCGGCTTGAAGGAGTTGAGGCGCCGGGGATCAACACCCTGGTGGCCGGAAGTACGGCGATGCTGTGGGAGAAGGCTCTCGGCAGCAATGTGCTGGATATCGACGGGAACCGCTACCTCGACCTGACGGCCGGGTTCGGGGTTGCCGCGGTTGGCCACCGGCATCCTGCCGTGGTCTCGGCGGTCAAGCGGCAGGCGGATCGCCTTCTTCACGGATTGGGTGACGTGTTTGCCCATCCTGCTCGTCTGGAACTGAGCGAGCGTCTGGGTCGTATGGTGCCGCTTCGCGAGCCTCAGGTGTACTTTGCCGCCTCCGGAGCGGACGCGGTGGAGATCGCGCTCAAGACGGGCCGCCTCTACAGCGGGCGCCCTGGAATCCTCGCGTTCACGCCGGCCTACCACGGGACGACGTTGGGCGCGCTCCAGGGCACTTCGAGGCCGGCTTTTCGAAGCCCCTTCAGCGAGCCGCTCGACGAGCTGGTTCATCGTCTGGCCCACGGCGCCGAGCCTGAGGAGGTGCGGCAATTGCTGGACCGGCAGCCGGACATCGGAACCTGTCTGGTCGAACCGGTGATCGGCCGCGAGGCGACCCGATGGCCGCCGCGCGGCTGGTTGGCCGGACTGGCCTCGGCATGCCGCGCGCACGACGTGGTCCTGGCGGTCGATGAGATCTTCACCGCGTTCGGGCGCTGCGGCGAATGGTTCGTCGCCGGAGAGGCGGGTATCGAGCCCGATCTCATCTGCTGCGGCAAGGCCCTTGGCGGCGGTCTCCCCATCGCGGCCGTGCTCGGTGAGAAGGAGATCATGGCCGCCTGGCAGACGGATGGCGAGGCCCGGCACACGGCCACGTTCGTCGCGCACCCGCTTGGCTGCGCTGCGGCTCTCGCGACGCTCGATGTGATCGAGAGGGAGGGCCTGATTCAACGGTCCCGGACGATGGGAATACGCTTCGGCCACCGCGTGGAACCGCTCAAGCAGCACCGCGGCATCGTCGACGTCCGCGGCACGGCGATGCTGTGGGGCGTGGAACTGGATAGCCGGGAGCGCGCCGTCGGCCTGTGCCGGCACCTCCTGGAACGGGGCGTGATCGCCCTGAGCGGCGGCGCCACCGGTGCGGTGCTCCAGATCGCGCCACCGCTGGTGATCACCGAGCGCCAGCTCGACTACGCGGCGGATTCCCTGGTCGAGGCCGCTACTGGAGTGTGAAGGTGACGGTCAGGTTGTAGTACGCGGCGACCGGCTTGCCGTTCAGCGTCGCCGGCTTGAACTTCCACTGCCTGACCGCCGCCACGGCCGCCTCGCTGAGGCCCATGTGCAGGCCCTTCAGCACCTTGACGTCTGTGATGTCACCGTTCTTGTCGATCGTCGTCTGGAGAACGACGGAACCCTGGATCCGCGCCTTGCGCGCAATCTCCGTGTACTGCGGCTGTGGCGCGCTGATCTTCTCCGGATGCGTCACGTCGCCGGTGACCTGGATCGGCACGTCGGGTTCCTGCGGCGGCGGCGCCTCGGGGAGGTCGAAGAGATCGAGATCGTCGACTTCCGGAATGTCGATCGCCTCTGGCTCGTCGATGCGGATCGGTTCCGGTTCGCCGGGCGTCGGATCGGGGATCGGCACCTTCTTCGACTTGGGCTTCGGAATCTGCTGCTCGATCTCCGGTGGTGGCGGCTTGAAGCGCACCTGCTGGACGACGAAGATCTTCTGCGGCGGCGGCGGCGCCACCACTTCGCCGTACAGATCGGGAAGCTTGACGATCAGCAGGATCGCGTGGAACAGCACGGCGACCCCGAACGAGTAGCGGAAGGTCCTGTTGTCCTCGCGGGTCTCCTGGACGAAGGTCAGCAGGCCCTGTTCGGCGGAAGTTGGCGGGGCCAGTTCGTCGTTCGCGGATACCGCCGCGGGGGATGCAGCCTGTTCGAGGTTCTCGTCACTCATCCGGTTGCCCCTTTCCCGTCAGGTTCTCGGTTCAGGTGTTCTCTCGCGTGGTGTTCGAGTTCAACGTCCAGCCGGCTTCGGCGTATTCCGGTCCGTCTCCTCTCGAGCGCACGTCACCCGGGAGCTGATCCCTCCGGCCCGTGACGGGCAGGTCCATCCGACGCCGTCCGCACAGACGGCGGACGGGCGGGTGACGGGCTACAGAGAACGGCGGCCGGCCAGAGATCTGGCCAGCGTGACCTGGTCGGCGTAGTCGATGTCGCCGCCGACGGGGAGGCCGAAGGCGAGGCGGGTTACGCGAACGCCGCGGCGGGCGAGGAGGTTGGCCAGGTAGAGCGCCGTGGCTTCGCCTTCGACGTTCGGGTTCATGGCCAGGATCGCCTCTTCGATGCCGTCGAGGCGCTCCAGGAGGGAAGCGACCGTCAGTTCGTCGGGTCCTACGCCTCGCTGGGGCGAAAGGGAGCCGAGAAGTGCGTGGTAGAGGCCGTGGAACTCACCCGTGCGCTCGATCGGTTCGATGTTGAACGGCTCCTCGACGACGCAGAGCTTGGTCCGGTCGCGCCGCGGATCGCTGCAGATCGAACAGGGATCCACCGCGGTGATCTGATGACAGGTGGAGCAGTGGATCATGCGGTCCTTGACGTCGATGACCGCCTGGGCGAGCGCTTCGGCCCGGCTGCGGTCGACGCGGAGCAGGTGGTGCGCCAGTCGCCGGGCTGTCTTCGGGCCGATGCCCGGCAGGCGTGAGAGCTCATCTACGAGGCTGGAGAGCGGATCGGCCGGCATCACGTGAGGCCGGGAATCCCGGCGGCCATGCCGCCGAGACGCTGGCCCACGTACTCGTTCACCTTACGTCCGGCTTCGTTCACGGCGGCCTGCACCAGGTCCTGGACCATGCCCGGATCCTCAGGGTCGAGAACCTCGGGATCGATGTGAACGCCCAGGACCTCCTTTTCGCCGTTCATGCGCACCTCGACCATGCCGCCGCCGACGCTGGCGGTGAACTCGGCAGCCGCCAGATCGCGCTGCATCTGCTGCTGCATTTCCTGGGCCTGCCGCATCAGCTTCTGGATGTTCATCGTGGACGTTCCTCGTCGGGGTTCAACTGGGAGGGTCAGCGGGTCCGGGGCCTTACGTCGACCACGCGTCCGCCGAAGATATCGAGCACAGCTCGCACGGTCGGGTTCTCCTCGGCGGTCCGGCGCGCCTCCTGGCCTGGCTGGGGGCTGCGGCGGCCTTCGGATCGCCGGGGTGGGCGGCCGGGCGCCGTTTCCCGCGCCGGCCTCCGAGGGTTGGTCCGTGGGGCGCGACCGGCCGGGGAGGGGGCGTCTTCTCGCGCGCCGGGCTCTCCGGCGGTCGTCTTCCAGCCGGCGTCGGGGCCCAGGACGGTGCGTGCCACCTCCTTCAGTTGGGTCGCCTTCGAGGAGTCCCGCAGCGCCTCCTCGAGGGCCGGAACCGCGGTGACGACGAGAGTGCTGCCCTCGACCGCGAACCGGGCCTTGTGGAAGTCGAGCAGGCCGGCCAGGGAGGGATGCTTGGAAGCCAGGAGATGCTGGATCTCGCCGGCGGCGTCCGGAGTGCCTTCCGGGGCGTCGGCGCTGGACGCGCCCGGCGGATCCTGCGCCGTGGCGCCGGGCGGAGCGGTCGGACCCGAGGCGGCGGGAAGGCCGCCCGGGAGAGCGGCCCCAAGTTGCTCGATCCGCACGAGTCTCGGCAACTCGGCAGCGCGGAGCAGAGCGACCTCCAGCGCCAGACCGGGAGCGTCCGCGCGCCGGACGACCGTCTCGCTGCTGAGCAGCAGATGCAACAGCCGGAGCAGGTTTTCGTAGCCCGCGTCTGCCGCCACCCGGGCCAGTTCGTTTGCGGCTTCGCCGGGAAGATCGACCTGCTCGGGGTCGAGACCCTGCGCCAGGTGCAGGGCGCTGCGCAGGAAGCCGAGGAAGTGGGTGAACACCTGCCGCGGATCGCTGCCCCCGTCCTCGATCGAGCGGATCGTCCGCGACACCTGGGCCCCGTCGCCGCCCAGAATGGCCGCAAGAAGGGCGGAGAGCAGTCCCGTGTCGATTCCGCCCAGCAGGCGGCCGACATCCTCGTCGGCCAGCTTGCCGCCGCCGAAGGTGGCGAGCTGGTCGACGAGGGCCACCGCGTCGCGCACACTGCCCTCGGAGGCGCGGGCGATCAGGCGCAGGGTCGCCCGGCTGGCCTCGATCTCCTCCGCTTCGCAGATCCGGGTCAGATGGGCCACCATCTCCCCGGCCGCCACGCGGCGGAAGTGGAACTCCTGGCAGCGGGAGAGGATCGTCGCCGGTACCATCTCGATCTCGGTCGTCGCGAAGACGAAGGTGAGATGGGAGGGCGGTTCCTCTACGATCTTGAGCAGGGCGTCGAAGGCCTGCCGGGAAAGGCGGTGGATCTCGTCGAGGACCACGACCTTGTAGCGGTCGCGCGCGGGGCCGTACTTCAGGCTCTCAGTGAGGTCGCGGACCTGTTCGACCTTGGAGTACGTGGCGGCGTCGATCTCGAGGACGTCGAGGTCGCCTCCTTGTGTGATCTCGACGCACACCGGGCATTCGTTGCACGGCTCGGCGGCCGGTGCCTTGGCGGAACCGTCGGCGCCGACACAGTTCAGCGCCTTGGCGAGCACGCGGGCCGCCGTCGTCTTGCCGACTCCCCGGATGCCCGAGAACAGGTAGGCCTGAGCGATCCGCCCTTCGCGCAGCGCGTTCCCGAGCGCGGTCACGATGGCCTCCTGGCCGACCAGTTCCGCGAACGTCTGGGGGCGCCACTTGCGCGCCAGGGCCTGGTACGTCACGGCCGGCCGCTGGAGGGAGAAGTCAATGAAGGGTTCCGGCTGTACTGCGCCCTCGAAACGAACACCCTATCGCTGCTCCCTTCCGGGCCTGACGAGGTTCGGGGCCGGTCGAAACACAGGGCCCGAACCCTTCAGTCACCTCTCGATCCTTCGTCCACGTGGGGAGACGGGGATCGAGCGGCATGGTAGCAGCCCGCGTGGCCTGGCGTACGGTCTCCCCGCGGCGCGGAAAGGGATGCTGCTACGGTTGCTCGCCGACGGGATGGAGGGGCTCCGAGGTGGACGATCGAACTGCCATGGGGTTGGCTCTGGACGAGGCCCGGCTCGCGTCCGCGGCCGGAGAGGTTCCGGTGGGCGCCGTGGTCGTGCGCGGCGGAGAGGTGGTCGGCCGCGGGCACAACCGCAGGGAGTCCTGGGGCGACCCGATGGCCCATGCGGAGATGATCGCGCTGGCTCAGGCCGCCGCCCGCCAGCAGGGCTGGCGGCTGGAGGGCTGCGCCGTGTACGCGACGCTCGAGCCGTGCGCGATGTGCGCCGGGGCGATGGTCAACGCCCGCGTGGAGCGGCTCGTGTTCGGGGCGCGCGATCCGAAGGGCGGCTACTGCGGTTCGATCGGTGACCTCGTCCGTGAACCGAGACTGAATCACCAAATCACGGTATGCTCCGGCGTCCTGGCGGAGGAGAGCTCAGCTTTGTTGCGCGCGTTCTTCCGGCGTCTACGGTCGAGCGGGCTTTTCGATTGAGGGAGAGGTGACCGAGTGGTCGAAGGTGCATGCCTGGAAAGCATGTGTAGGGGCAACTCTACCGTGGGTTCGAATCCCACCCTCTCCGCCATTCTGGGGCTGGAGAAGGTGAAGGCGCACCGAGAAACCTGGGAACGAGGAGAGGTGCCAGAGTGGTCGAATGGGGCGGTCTCGAAAACCGTTGATCGTGCGAGCGATCCGTGGGTTCGAATCCCACCCTCTCCGCCATCAACCAGCAGAGAAGTCGCCATCAACTAGCAGGGAAGTAACGTGAAGAGGACATACCAGCCGAACAACCGGCGTCGCAAGAAGAAGCACGGTTTCCGCGCCCGAATGCGGACGAGACACGGGCGGGCGATTCTCTCGCGCCGCCGCCGGAAGGGCCGCAAGCGCCTCACGGTCTGACCTTGAGTCGAGCGAGCAGCCCGCGGTGCAACTCCGGTGTCGCACCGGGAGTCGAACGGATCCGGTCGAGTCGCGACTATCGCAGGGTCTACCGTCGGGGTCGGCGTTTCCAAGGCGACATCGCGGTGTTCCACGTCCGGGAAAACGAGGCCGGCCACCCCCGGCTCGGGCTCACGGCCAGTCGGCGCGTGGGTGGCGCCGTGGTGCGAAACCGCCTTCGCCGGCGAGTGCGTGAGCACTATCGCCAGCAGGTCCGCCGGGACATGCTGCCCGCGGTGGACGTGGTCGTCCACCTGAAAGCCGCCGCCGCCGCCGCGGACCGGCGCAGCTTCTACCGGCAGCTCGACCGCCTGTTTCGGGCGGCCAGCCGCCACGGCACCCGCCGCTCCCGCCACCCGAGGTCGTCGCGGTGATGAACGTTCCGGTCCGCTTCGCCGTGGCGTTGCTGCGCGCGTACAAGCGCTGGTTGTCGCCGCTCCTTCCCCGCGCGTGCCGTTTCAGTCCGACCTGTTCCGAGTACGGGCAGATCGCCCTGCGGAGCCACGGCCTGGTGGCAGGGAGCTGGCTGACGATCCGGCGCCTGCTCCGCTGCCAGCCGCTGGGCCGGGGAGGCATCGATCTGCCGCCCGCCGGCGTGGGATCCCTGAAGCTGCCCGGCTTGAGAGCTGAGGCGGATGGATAGTCGGAGACTCCTGCTCGCGGCGGTCCTGTCGCTGGGTGTTCTGCTTCTCTGGCAGGCGCTCTTCGCGCCGCCGCCACCGGTGGAGCGGGCGCCAGTGGAGACCGGCCGCGCCGGCGGGGAGCTGGACGGTGGGGCCGCCGGCGAACCGAGCTCCGCGGCCCCGGTCCCGACACCGACCGGGCAGACGGCGGCGACGGCTCCGCCCTCCCCGGTGGTGCAACGCGTCGAGGCCGCCGCCGAGCAGCGGGTGGTGCTGGAGTCGGGCAATGCGACGCTCGAGTTTACGAACCGCGGCGCCCAGTTGCTGTCCTTCGAACTGCGCCGGCCGGACGGCGGCGAGCCGGTCGAACTGGTGCGCGAGCGCGATCGGGGCCAGCCCTACCCGTTCGCGTTCCAGGGCTCGCAGCGGGCTTCGCCGCTCAACGAGGCGCTGTTTGCCGTCGAGCGCTCTACCGTCGACGGCGACACCCGGCTGAGCTTCCGGTACAGCGGCGACCTGGGCACGGCCACGAAGACGTTTCACATTCCGAAAGACACGACCCAGGTCGGGGGTCTGACCTTCCGCTACGAGATCGAGTCGCCGGGCGACTCCTGGGGGCTGGTCCTGGGTCCGGGAATCCGGAATCCAACCGTGGAGGAACTGCAGAGCCGCCTGTCGAGCCAGCAGCGGAGGGCGGCGACATGGTTCGCGGATGGCGACATGGAGTCGCTGGAACCCCGGAGGGCGGAGGATCCGAGGGATCTCGGGAGCAGTTCGCGCTGGGTGGCGCTCGAGGACCGGTACTTCATCACGGCGGTGATTCCGGCGGGTGCAAGGGGAATGGTGCAGGCGCGCCCGGTCGCGAACCTGGAGAGGGCCGACGGCAACCTGGGCGGCTTCGTCATGTTCGAGGCCGCGGATGTCGCCACCGCCGAGCTGACCCGGGACCTGATGCTGATCCTGCGTTCCTCGGGGGGCGAGCTCGCCGGACGCGCGTACTTCGGCGACAAGCAGTACGACGCTCTGGCGGCGATGGGGGTGCGGCTGGAAAAGACCGTGCGTTACGGCTTCTTCGGCGTGATCTCAAGGCCGTTGCAGTTCGGTTTACGCTGGATTTACGACAATGTGGTGGCGAACTACGGGTGGAGCATCGTCCTGATGACCGTGGTCATCCGGCTGGTGCTGTTCCCGCTGACCCACAAGAGTCAGGTTTCGATGCAGCGGATCCAGAAGCTGAATCCGCGCATGGAGGCGATCCGCGCCAAGTACCGGCCCAAGTTGAAGGACGGGAAGGGCCGTCCGCGCATGGACATGCAGCGCAAGATGAACGAGGAGATTCAGGCCCTGTTCCGGGAGGAGGGCGTGAACCCCGCCAGCGGCTGCTTGCCGATCCTGTTCCAGATGCCCGTGTTCTTCGGCTTCTTCCGGCTGTTGAGCGAGGCGGTGGAGCTATGGGACGCGTCCTGGCTCGGCTGGATTCAGAACCTCGCGCTGCCGGACCCGATTTACGTGCTTCCACTCGTCATGGGTGCCTCGCAGTTCCTCCAGCAGCGGATGCTGCCGCCGCCGCCCAACAAGACGCAGAAGCTGATCATCAACACGATGCCGATCTGGTTCACGATCTTCTCGTTCAGCTTCCCGAGCGGCCTGGTCCTCTACTGGCTGACGAACAACCTGCTGGGAATCGTGCAGACGGGCGTCTACAACAAGTTGAAGAAGTCGGGTTACCTGGGGGGCGAAGTGGCCCCGAAGGCGACGGACTCCAAGAAGTGAGGCAGGACGGGACCTAGATGAACACAGCCACCAAGAAGGTGTTCTTTTCGGGCGAAACGGAGGCCAGAGCCGTGTTGGCGGCCGCGAACCACTTCGGCGTGTCGACCGACCTGGTGGTGTTCGACCGGGTGGAGAAGCGCCACGGATTCGTCAAGCGCCGGCGAGTCGTGATCCGTGTCGACCCGCAGGAGGTCGGCCCGCGTTCGGAGGCGCTCGAAGCAACCGAGGAAGCAACGGACAGCGGCGACGGCGAGATGGGCGCGGAGTCGGCGCCGGCGGGTTCGGATGATGCGGTGGCGGCAGCTGCGGAGGAGGTGCCGCCGGCGGATACGCCGGCGGAGGAAGTGGACTCGCCGGCCGAAGACCCCGAGGAGATCCTGGAGATCGCCCGGGAGGCGCTAGGTCAACTGCTGGAGCTGGCGGACCTCGAGGTGTCGGCAGACATGGTTCTGGCCGATGGCCGGCTGGAGGGCGAGATCGAGGGAGTGGACCAGGAACTCCTGGTGGAGGACGAGGGCCAGGTCCTTCTGGCGCTCCAGCACCTCCTGCCGCGGGTCATGTTCAGGGAGCTGGGACGCATCGTGCCGTGCCGGCTGGATAGCGGCGGCTATCAACGCCGGAAGGAAGAACGTCTGCGAGGCCTCGCCCGCCGTGTCGCCGACGAGGTGGTCTCCCGCGGCGGCATCCGCACCCTGCGACCCATGAACCCCGCCGACCGCCGCATCGTCCACCTGACCCTGGCAGACGACCCCGACGTCGAAACCGAGAGCCAGGGCAACGGCTACTTCAAACGCGTCAATATCCGCAGCGTCTAGCGCACTTCGGTTGGTGGTCGTTCGAGCGCACCCGCCTGGGCGGGGCCGGAGGAGGGCGTCCCAGGGGCCGCTCGCGCTTACCGGATGAATGGAGGTTGGACGCTCGCTGCGGTCGGCTGCGCTCCGGTCGGGCGGTGGTTCATGAAGTCGCGTCGAGCGTCGCTTGCCGACAGCCCCCGGGGCCCCCTCCTCCGGCCCCGCCCAGGCTGGAGGTCGTCGGCGTTTGGGCGCGCCCCGCGCGGTTTGTCAGGTAAGGGGGTTCTGGGTTTGACGGTCTGACTTGAGGCGGCAGTTAGTGCCGCCCGTCGGGCAGACTGGAGGTCGTCGGGCGTTGTTTGTCAGGTATGGGGTTCTGGGTTCGCACCACTGACTTGGGACGGTGGCTGACTTCGCGCTTGCCCGCATCAGCTAGATTGCTGTAGAGAGTGTCGCCGCCTGACGGCCGTTCTCTGGGTAATGGGATGGTCCGCCCCGCACCTTTACGGCCTCTCGTAGGGCCAGAATGGTGTTTTCTTCCAAACAACAAGGAGGAGGCGGACCGTGAAGGAGATTACTCGAGTCGGGATCGATCTGGGCAAGCACGTGTACCAGGTGTGCGCGATGGACGCGTCGGGAGCGGTGGGTGTTTCAGCGACAGGTGAAGGCGCCGCGGCTGATGGAGTTGATGGCGCACATCGAACCGTGCCGGGTGGGCATGGAGGCCAGCGGCGGCGCGCACCACTGGGTGGACTGGGTGGAGAAGCTGAGCGAACTGGGTCACGACTGCGCGGATGATGAGTCCCCAGTTTGTGCGCCCGTACGTGAAATCGAACAAGAGCGACTACCACGACGCGGAGGCGATCTGCGAAGCGGTGTCTCGTCCGACGATGCGTTTCGTGCCCTACAAGACCAAGGAGCGCCGAGCATTGCAGCAGGTGCATCGCAGCCGCGAGCTGGCTCTGCGTCGCCGGACGCAGTTGGGTAAATCAGTTGCGGGGATTCCTGCGCGAGTACGGGATCGTGCTGCCTCAGGGCCGTGCGGCGGTCATGCGCGAGGTGCCGCAGATCGCATCGGACCCCAAGCGAGACCTGCCGGGCTCGTTTCGGGCGCTGTTGTGCATGCAGCACCAGGCTCTGCTGCAGGCGGACGAGCGACACAGCGGTTTCCGCTGCGCTGACGCGCAGGGAACAGCGTGTTGTTCCATACAAGGGGCGGGAGGGCTGCGTGCTTCGGATGTCCAGAACGTCCGATGGTGGAGGATCTGCGCGGCTGGTGGCGCGGAGTGGGTAGTGCATGTTTCACGTGAAACAGGGGTTGCTCTTGGAGGTACCTAGTGTCGTGTCACTCTTCAAAGGTCGGATAGAGGCGCTTGAGTTTGACTCGTGCGTCATCGGTGGTGAACTACCAGTCGACCTTGGCTTGGGTCCGGTCTCTGGCGGTCTTCCAAGCGGCGACTTCGGAGCGCAGGACGTCGATGGAGTCGATGCGGCGGTTGAGGCACTGTCGGATCATGACGCTGAGTTCGACCTCGGCGACGTTCAGCCAGCTGCCGTGTTTGGGGGTGTAGACGAACTCGAAGCGGTCCCAGAGAGCCTTGGCGCTAGCTGGCTCGAAGTTCTCGTAGAGCGCGCCGGGACGGTGTGTGTTGAGGTTGTCCATCACCAGCGTGATGCGCGTGGCATCGGGATAGTGGCCGGCGATGTCGTCCAGGAAATGCGCCCAGTCGGTCTTGGTCCGGCGCTCGGTCACCTTGGTCAGGCGCCGACCGGCCAACGGTTCGGTCGCGATGAACACGTTGCAGGTGCCGCAGCGTCGGTACTCGTAGTCTTCGCGGAGTTGCCGCCCAGGTGCCGGCGGGATGGGCACGCGTGTTTCGGCGATCAATTGCCGCGGCGTCTCGTCCATGCAGACCACGGGGAAGTTGGCGTCGTAAGGACGCCGATAGACGTCGAGCACCCGTTCCATGCCCGCCGCGAAGTCGGCGTTCCACTGAGGCGGAATCACCCAGCCGATGCGACGCCACGGTTTGAGAGCGTTTTTTTTAGCACGCGTCGCACCGTTTCGTGCGAGACGCTGTCGATAAAGCCGAGCTCCACCGCACGGTCGGCCAACAGACGCAGAGACCACTGCGCGTGCCCCTCGGGCGGGTCGCCGCAACTGAGCGCGACCAGCCGCGCCTCGAACTCCCCGTCCGCCTTGCGCAGGTATTTCGCGCGCCGCCCCTGCCGGGACCCCAGCGCCGCCTCCAGACCGTCCT
>JAAXHG010000046.1 GCA_012270995.1 Vicinamibacteraceae bacterium
CGGTACAGCAGCCCGCCACCGCCGCCAGCCGCACCGGCGTACCCTTAGGCGGCAGACTCCGCTAGCGCTCCGTCTGCCGCTCCAGAACCCTCCCCGAACCGAACCAGATCACTTCCAAACCACGGTCCCGTTCAGGCTCATCTCAGGATTGGATTACGCTTCCCTGTTACCGGCGGACGTATCCCCTCCCCGCCGCCCACAGCGAAACGCAGCCAAGCCAGGAAATCCCCGTACTCAGCGCGTAGGCGTTCCGATAGCCGCCGGCAAAGTCGTGAGCCCAACCGAGCAGCAACGGTCCCAACGCCACGCCCACCGATGCGCACAGGGTGCTGACCGAGTAGATGCGCGCGAAGCTCCTGGTGCCGAACGCCTCGGCAAGCAGCAGCGGCTGCATCATGAGGAAACTGCCGATCGTGAGTCCGAACGCTCCCGAGGCGGTCAGCAGGCCCGCCACGGTCGTGCTCGAGCCCAACACGAAGAGGGTCGCCCCCTGGAGAGCGAGCGTCGCCAGCGCGAAGGCGCGATAGGGGAGTCTCTCGAGCAGCGCGCCCGAGGCCAGGCGTCCCACGACGCTGGCAGCGGCCAGCACCGCGACAGCCCTCCCTGCCACGGCCGGCTCGTAGGCACTGACCAGCTTGAACTGGTGCGCGATGCCGCCGACCTGCGCCATCAGGCCGAAGAAGAAAGTCACGGCGATACCAGCGAAGTAGCGGGAACGAAACGCCTCGCGCGCCCCGACGCCTGGATCCTCCCCGCCGTCGAACTCGCCGGCCAGGTCCGTCTCCCCCCTCGGCCGGGGCAGCAACCGCCACAGCGCCAGCGGCAGAATGCCCAGAACGTACGCTGCGGCCATCAACTCCGTCCCGCGGCTCAGGCCATGCTCGGCGACCGCCCAGGCCGCGAACGGCGCGACCACGATGCCGCCCGCCGAGAGGCCGGTGAACACGATCGAGAGCGCAAAAGCCCGGCGCCGCGCGAACCACCTCGTGATCAGGGTGCTCGCGGTCAGCATGTTCGTGGCCGAGAAGCCGATACCGAACACGACGAACACCACGTAGACCTCAAGAACCGTCTCTACGCGGCCGATCGCGACCAGGGACACCGCACAGATGGCGACGCCGGCGGCGACGGACCAGCGGGCGTCGATCCGCTCGATCAGGCTGGCGACGGCGAGACCGACGAAGCCGCTTGTGGCAAAGAACACCGTCGACGCGAACGACGCGGAGAACACCGAGAAGCCGCGCTCCCGGGTCAGTGCCTCGAGCAGCACGGACTGGTTGTAGAAGCCCAGCCCCGACGAGAACATCATCATGGCAAACAGCGCACCGACGATCTGCCAGCGGGTCGAGATGCGCAGCATCACGACGCCTCCCGCAGCGAGTCGATGGGCGGCCTCCGCAAGGCGCGAGTGCTCGCCAGGATGCCGGTGCCGAGCGACAGCAGCCCTCCCGCGACCAGGGCGCCGAGCACCGCCCACGGCCGGAACGACCATTCGAGTTCCAGCTCTCGCACAACGAGCCACCAGGCCGCGGCCGTACCAAGGAACGCGGCCACGACCGAGGCGGAAAGACCGATCAGCGCGTACTCGGCCGCGAAGGCGCGCAGGACATCGAGACGAGTCGAGCCGATCGTCTTGAGCAGCGCCACCTCCCTGCCGCGGCGCGACGAGCCCGCGGCGACCGCCCCGGCCAGCGTCAGCAGGGCCGCCGCCACCGTGAAGCTGCCGAGAACCCGCACGCCGAGCTGGAGGTTCGAGATCAGGTCGACGACCTTCTGCAACAGCTCGCGGATCCGCAACACCGCGACACCCGGGTGCGCTCGAACCACCTGATCCTGGATCTCCTGTTCCCTTTCCCCTGGCAGCCGCGCCGCCGCGATCCTGGTCTGGGGCGCCCCGTCGAGCACACCCGGCTCGACCACCAGGAAGAAGTTGATCCCGAAGCCCTCCCAGTCCACCCGGCGCAGACTGGTGACGGTGATGTCGAGTTCCCGCCCGCCAACATCCAGAGCGATCACGGAGCCGACACCGACGCCGATCGTCTCCGCGAACTCCTCTTCGACGCTGACTTCGGCAACCGCCGGATCGAACCACGGCGCCCGGTTCGAGACGGGCCCCGGCGCGTCGACGAACACGTTGTCCGCCGGCAGCTCATCCAGATACGTCAGCCGCAACTGCCTCGTCAGGGCCCAGCGGTTGCTGTCGTCGATGCGTCCTTCGACGGGTTCACCGTCGATCGTGCGGATCCGGGCCATCACGACTGGAGCGGTCTGCACTCCGACGGCGCCTTCCCGGACGAGCAGCGAGTTGAGCCTGCTCCATTCTTCGGACGAGACGCCCAGAAGAAAGACGCTCGGCGCGTCCGAAGGCAGCTCGGACTCGAGTTGGTCACGAAGGTGGCCCTGAACCACGACCATCGACAGAAGCACCATGAGTCCGAGTCCCAGTGCCACCGTCGCCGGCAGGGTTCCCGACTCGGGTCGCGCGAGCGCCGAGATGCCGTGCCGGAGCCAGTACGCACGGCACAACGGCGCCAATCGCCGGGCGACGCCGCGCACCCCGAGAGCGGCTAGACAGAGACCGGCGACCCCGGCCGCCAGACCGCCCAGAAACTGCAGCGCCAGCCACAGGGAACCGGCCTGCAGAGCGGCCGAACCGGCCACTCCGGCGGCGACGGCGGCCAGCGAGATCGCGGAAGCCGCCCGCGAGCCGGGCAGCGGCTCCGCCGTCCGGCGAAACACGCGGGCCGGCGGCGCCCGCAGGACGACCAGGAGCGCCGGCGCCGAGAAGGCCGTGGACACGAAGGCGCCGAGCAGGATGCCGCGTGCGAACGCCAGCGGCTGCCAGATCGAGATCGCCTCCGCGGGCAGCGTGCCGCCAAGGATCGCCGGCACGAGCAGGATCGACAGCAAACCCAGGACGCCGCCGACGACACCCGCTCCGCAACCCAGAAGCACCGCCTGAACCAGGTAGGCGCGCATCAGGTCCCGCGGCCGGGCCCCGAGACACTTGAGGATCGCCAGCGCATCCAGACGCTGCAGCAACCAGGCGCGAACACCCTGCGCCACACCGACGCCGCCTACCAGGAGCGACAGCAACGCGACCAGCCCGAGGTAGCGCTCCATTCGCTCCAGGTCGCGGCGAACGCCGGGTTGAGCGTCCACGTACGTCTCGACCCGCACACCCGGATCGCTCTCGAGGGCGTTCCGGATCGTCTCCGCCTGGCTCTCCAGCTCGGCCGGCGAACTCTGGTCCGGCAACCGAACCAGCGCCCGGTAGCCGCCGAAGCCGGCGAACGGGAGCACCCCGGCCGCCTCCTGCCCCGCGAGGCTCACGATGACCCGCGGGCCGACGGAGAGGCCCACCGGAAGGCGATCGGGCTCACCGACCAGCGCACCCGCGATGCGCAACGTCCGTCGACCCAGCCGCAGTTCGTCGCCCACCTCGAGTCCAAGCCGCGAGAGCGCCTCGGGGGCGACGAGCGCGGAATGGTCGCCCAGGACCTCGGCCGGCGTCCGGCCCGCGGGCAAGGGCGGCTCCACGGTCAGCTCGCCGTAGAACGGATAACCGCCGGAGACGGCCTTCAACTCGACGAACAGGCTCGACGCGCCCTCCTCGCTTCGGGGTCTCGGCACTGCTCGACCGGCCATGGCCGCCAGCTCCCGGACCTCCGCGCGCGCCGCTCCCGGAAGCTGGTCGATCGCGTCCAATGCCCGCTGCGGCAGCGGCACGCGCGAACGCACGGCAAGGTCGGCGGCCAGAAGCTTCTTCGCCTCGCCGCGGATCGCTCCGTCCACGCTGGAAGCCAGCCCGGCCACCGACACGACGGCGCCGACACCGACCGACAGGCAGACGAGCCACACCCATACCCGGCCCAAGGAGCCGCGGAAATCCCACAGGGAGTAGCGAAGCGCCGTTCCCGGACCCACGATTCAGCCGCCGGCCACAACGCGGCCGTCCACCATGACGAGTTCGCGGTCGGCGCGAGCCGCCACCGCCGGATCGTGGGTCACGAGCACGAGGGTCGAACCGAAGCGATCCCTGAGCGCCATCATCACGTCGAGCACGGCGGCTCCTGTCGCCGAGTCGAGATTGCCGGTCGGCTCGTCGCCCAGCAGGATCGCCGGTTCGGCCGCGAAGGCCCGGGCCAGCGCCACGCGCTGCTGCTCACCGCCAGAGAGCTGCGACGGGTAGTGGTGACCTCGCTCCGCGAGGCCGACGTCCGCGAGCAGGGCCTCCGCGCGCTCCCTCGAACGCCGGCGTCCGAGCAGGTCCAGCGGGAACTGGACGTTCTCCCGCGCGGTCAGGTTGCCGAGCAACTGAAAGGCCTGGAAGACGAACCCGATCTTCTCGCGCCGCAAGAGCGCCAGTTCGTCCTCGCTCAGACCCTCGATCGCCCGGCCATCGATCAGGACACTGCCCCCCGTCGGGCGATCGAGCCCGGCGAGCAACGCCAGGAGCGTCGACTTGCCCGCTCCCGAAGGGCCGCGGATGGAGACGCACTCGCCGGCCGCCACCTCCAGATCGATGTCGTCCACGACGACCAGGGTGCGCTCGCCGGAGCGCAACTCGCGACGCAGTTTCCGGGTCTCGATCCGCGGAGGGGTTCGAGACGGCGCGACGGCGGCAGACGGAGCGCTTCGGTCCCCGCTCAGAAGATCCCCATCATCGCGCGCCACTGTTCCAGGCTGCTCGGTCGGAGGTAGGCGTTCCACTGCAGTTCACGGCCGATCGTCGAGAAGGACTCCGGACCGTAGTCGTGTCCCGGGTAGATGCCCACTTCCGGCGGCAGCGACTTCAAACGCTCCAGGGATCGAAACATGGCGTCGACGTCGCTGTGCGGGAGGTCGACCCGACCGATGCCCTGCACGAACAGCGTGTCGGCGGTCAGCATGTGGTCGCCGGCGCGGAAACAGCAGCTTCCCGGAGAATGACCGGGCGTGTGCAGCACTTCGACCCGCAGGTCGCCGAGTTCGAGGATGTCGCCGTCGCGAAACACCTCGACCCTGTCGGGGGGGCAGCCCGCGATCTCGGCGCCCCGTTCGGCCTCGGCTTCATGAATCAGCATGGGCAGATCGAACTCGGCGCGGAGTTCGCGCACTCCGGGAACGTGCTGGCCCATGATGTCCCCGCCGATGTGATCCTGGTGAAAGTGCGTCGCCAGTACGCCGACGACTTCGTAACCCTGCTCCCGGGCGATCTTCATGACGCCGTTCGGCTCCCAGGCGGGATCGACGACCCAGGCCTTGCCGGTGGCGGAGTCCGCGAGCACGTAGACGAAGTTGGCCATCGGGCCGGCCTGGATCTGGACCAGGCGCGGTGCGGCGACTCCCGTCGGTTCGGCGGCGCCGGCGGCGGCAAGCGGTGGAGAATCGGTCATTGTCAGCGGAATCTACCCCGGCGCGCCGGCGCTTGTTAGCCTCGTTTCCATGGACCACACTGCCCGACCCACGCTCGACCTCGAGGGCCGCACCGCGCTCGTCACCGGCGGCAGCCGCGGGCTGGGTCGAGAGATGTCGCTCGCCTTCGCGGCCGCCGGCGCCGATGTCGTCGTCACCAGCAGGAAGATCGAGTCCTGCCTGGAAGTCGTGGCGGAAATCGAGGCAATGGGCCGGCAGGGACTCGCCCATGCCTGCCATGTCGGTCACTGGGATCAGGTCGATGGCCTGATCGATGCGGCGTATCAGCATTTCGGCAAGGTCGATGTGCTCGTCAACAATGCCGGCATGTCGCCGCTCTACCCCAGTCTGGCCGAGGTGAGCGAGGTCCTCTTCGACAAGGTGATCGGAGTCAACCTGAAGGGACCGTTCCGGCTGGCGGCGGTGATCGGCCAGCGCATGGCGGACGCCGACGGCGGCAGCATCATCAACGTCACCAGCACCGCGGCCATCCACCCCAGCGCCAACGCGGAGCCCTACGGCGCGGCAAAGGCCGGCCTGAACTCGCTGACCGAGTCGCTGGCCCACGCCTACGGCCCCAAGGTGCGCGTCAACGCGATCATGCCCGGACCCTTTCTGACCGACATCTCGAAGGCCTGGGACCTGGAAGCGTTCAACCGGCGGGCACAGGCCTCGATCGCTCTTCGCCGGGGTGGCGAGCCGGACGAGATCGTCGGCGCCGCCCTCTATCTGGCATCCGACGCCTCCAGCTACACGACCGGGGCCGTGCTGCGCATCGACGGCGGCAGCCGGTGACCCGAGTCCCGCGGCCCCGCCGCGGCGCCGCCCCGGATACCTTCCAGCCAAGAAGACTGACAGGACATTGCCGCAACTGGAGCGCCGTGACCGCAACCGCCTGCGGCGTGTGCGCCTTGGTCGTGCTGGCCTGCGGGGGCGGAACGGCGGAACACTTCCATACCGACCTGACCCAGGCGCTAGACCTCGCCGAAGTGACGGCCGAGTCGTCCGAAGTGGCACCCGGCAACTACGAACAGCGGCGGCAACTCCGCGAAGGATGGTCCGCTCCAGCCGAGGACGAGGGCGGTAGCTTCGCGACGGGAGAAGGCACCCGGTCCACCCTGAACTGGCGACTGTCCTGGTCCCGCCCGCTTGAACTGGTGCTCACGGGCCGACCGATGGTGTCTTCCGGAACCGAGCCGCCAACGGTCCGTGTGTCCTGGAACCGGCAGTCGCTCGGGCAACTGGACCTGGCTTCCTCCGACGACATGGAGGAGTACCGCCTGCGTGTGCCCGTCGCGGTACAGCGGCCGGGGGACAATGACGTTCTGCTGGAGTACTCTTCGCCGGCCGGAGGCGCTCCGCCGCGAGTCGCGTGGAGCCTCATCCGCATCGAGGGCGCCGGCGCCGGTGCAAGACCCTCCGCGGCCGCCGACGGAACGCTCCATCTGCCCTTTCGCACGGCACTCGACTACTACGTCCTGCTACCCGAAGGCGGAGTCCTCGAACTCGAGAACCTGGGCCTTTACGGCCCTCAGGGCGCGTGGCGCGGCGCCGAACCGTCCCCCCAGCTCGTAGCGGCCGTCCACCGCTACCCCACCGGATCGGCGGCGGCCACGACGACGCTCACCCGCGGCCGCGGTGAACTGCAACTCCCGGCGCACGAGAGTCCCCTGCGCATCCGCATCGAAGCGCTCGCCGGCGCGCGCCTGCCGGAGGCGGAGGCGGGCTTCCGATTCTCGGCCGTCCTGAGCAGTCCGACGCCGCTCTGGCCGCACGCTGAAGCGCCGCTCGCCAAGGTCGCCGAACCGGCAGAGGCACGACCCGCTGACGCGGACGAAGACCTCGCCGGCGCGTCGGACCCGTCCGACGCGCGCCCGCCACACGTCCTGGTCTTTCTTGTCGACACCCTCCGGGCCGACCACCTGGGCTGCTACGGCTACGATCGTCCGACCTCGCCGAACATCGACCGGTTCGCCGACGACGCCATCCTCTTCGAGCACGCCGTTGCCCAGTCGTCGTGGACGCGCCCGGCCACCGCGAGCATCCTCACCGGGCTGTATCCACACAGGCACGGCGCACGCACGCGGAACCAGGAACTCGGCGCCGAGGTTCCCTACCTGCCCGAGATCCTCAGTTCGCTCGGCTACCGCGCGCTCGGCGTGTCGACCAACGGAAACGCCGGCATCGACTTCGGATTCCGCCGCGGCTTCAATCACTTCATGCAGATGCGGGAGCGGGCCTCGCGGCCAGGCATTCACGTTCCGGTCTGGAGGGCGGTCGACGAGACCCTGGAATGGCTGGAACGGATCGGCCCCAAAGACTCCTTCTTCGTCTTCCTGCACGTAACCGATCCGCACGAGCCCTACCTCCCGCCCGAGGACCACAGACAGCGTTTCGCGCCCGACGCGGCGGCCGGTCCCGGTCTACTCCGACAGAACCAGCCCGCCAGCGCCAGTCACTCGACGAGCGACCTGAAGGACCTCTACGACGGCGAGATCGCCTTCGTAGACGAGCACTTCGGTCGGATGATCGAGGAACTCGATCGGCGCGGGTTCCTCGAGGACACCCTGGTCGTCTTCGTGTCGGATCACGGCGAGGAGTTCCTGGACCACGGCCGCCACGGTCACGGAGCAACGCTCTACCAGGAGCAGATCCATGTGCCCCTCATCCTCCGCCTGCCTCGCACGTTGAGACGGGACGCGGACCGGCCCGAGGTCGAGGCGCAGGTGCGCCAGATCGACATCGTCCCGACCATCCTCGACGCGATCGGGGTTCACGGGATGATCGAGACCGACGGTCGGTCTTTGCTGCCTCTCATCCGCTCCGGCAACGACCCGCGTCCACCCGCCGTCGCCATGGCCGAACTCCGCGTCGACCGGCTGGCGATGGACGCGTTGCTGCTGGACGGAGCCGACCGTCGTCACAAGTTGATCGACTACCACAGCACTCCTTCCGGGACGGCGCGACAACTGTTCGACGCCAGCCGCGATCGTTCCGAGTTGCACGACCTGAGACAGGAGGAGTCCCTCTGGGCGGGCTATCTGGCGGCCGTCGGCAAACTCCAGCGCCGGGGCGCGGGGCCGCTCACGGCGGGCATCGAGCCCGCGATACCGCCCGAGCAGCGCGAGGCGCTGAAGGCGCTCGGCTACCTTGACTAGCAGTCGCCGGGCGCCGCCGTCGCTCCGTCAGGCGCGGCGAACGGTCAACCCGCCGTCCACCGGCAGGGCGACCCCGGTGATGAAGGACGACGCCGGCAGGCAGAGGTGCAGCGTGCCGTGGGCCACCTCCTCGGGGTCGCCGTAGCGGCGCAGGGCCGTGCGCCGGCGGGCATAGATCTGCTTGTGCTCCTCGGGGATCCGCTCCGTCATCGCCGTGCGGATAGGGCCGGGGCAGATGCAGTTCACCGTGATCCCCTCCTTGCCGAGCTCCACCGCCAGACCGCGGGTCAAGCCGATCACTCCCGTCTTGGCTGCCGAGTAGGCGCTGTTCATGGCCGTGGCGCCCAGACCCTCGGTCGAAGCGATGTTGACGATCCGCGGCGAGTCCGACTTGCGCAGCCAGGGCAGCGACGCTCGGATCGTCCGCTGGTGCGCGGTCAGGAGCACGTTCACGGTCTCGTGCCAGCGCTGCTCGTACTCGTCCGCGTCGATCGGCCCGCCGCGAGAGATGCCGGCGTTGTTCACGAGGATGTCCAGGCCGCCGTAGCGATCGGCCACCTCGCCGACGACCCGTTCGATCGCATCGCCGTCGCCCACGTCGAGGGTCCAGGAAGTGGCTTCCCTGCCCGCCGCGCGGATCTCGGCGACCACCGCTTCAACGCCCGGGCCGTTGATGTCGGTCGCGGCGACCTTCGCGCCCTCGGCGGCGAACAGCCGTGCCGTCGCCCGGCCCATGCCCGAGGCGCAGCCCGTGATCAGCGCGGTCTTTCCCGTCACCGATCGACTCAGCGTGCTCAGTTCCGTCATGACGCCGCGCCTCCGGTCTCGACCCAAGCGAGGGTCTCGTCCAGGCCGCGGCCGAAGCGCTCCAGGATCTCGTCGACGTCCGACTCGGTGACCACGAGCGGCGGGCAGAAGGCCACCGTGTCGCCCAGCGCCCGCACGATCAGACCGTGGTCCAGGCAACGTTGCATGCAGTACGCCCCCACTCCGCGCTGGATCGGGAAGGCCTCGCGGCTCTGCTTGTCCGCCACGAGCTCGCAGGCGCCGAGCAGTCCCTTGCCCCGCGTCTCTCCCACCAGCGGATGATCGGCAAAGCGCCGCAGCCCGGCCTGGAAGTAGCGCCCGACCCGGGCGGCGTGCGCGAAGAGCTTCCGCTCCTCCATCAGTTCCAGCGCCTTGAGCGCCACGGCCGCACACACTGGATGGCCCGTGTACGTGAAGCCGTGCCCGAAGAGGCCCCAGCGCTCGCCGGCCTCGACGAAGACGTCGACCATCTCGTCCGGCACCAGCACCGCGCTGATCGGCAGATACGCGGACGACAGGGCTTTCGCCACCGACACCGTATCCGGCCGCATGCCCATCGCTTCGGCCCCGAACGGCGTACCCAAACGACCGAAGCCGCAGATCACCTCGTCGTCGATCAGCAGGACGTCGTGCTCGTCCAGGACCGCCTGGATCGCCGGGTAGTAGCCCTCGGGCGGTACGACGACGCCTCCGGCGCCCAGCACCGGCTCGGCGATGAAGGCCGCGACGGTCTCGGGCCCCTCGGCTCGGATCAGCTCGTCGAGTTCGGCCGCCAGCCGGGCCGTGAACTCCGCCTCCGTCTCGCCCGGCTCGCCCTCGCGGTAGTGGTGCGGGCAGGTCACGTGGCGGAACTGCGGCAGCGGCAGGTCGAAGCTCTTGTGGAACGGCGGCAACCCGGTCATGCTGCCCGCGGCTACGGACACGCCGTGGTAGCCGCGCCGGCGGCTGATGATCTTCTTCTTCTCCGGCCGGCCGAGCGCGTTGTTGTAGTACCAGACGAGCTTGACCTGGGTGTCGTTCGCGTCGGAACCGGACGTGCCGAAGAAGACCTTTGCGTTCGCGATCGGCCCGATCTCGCGCAGCTTCTCGGCCAGCGCGACCGCCGGCTCGTGGCTGCGACCCGCGAAGAGATGAGCGAAGGAGAGCTTCCGAATCTGCTCGGCGGCGGCTTCCGCGAGTTCCTCCACGCCATAGCCCAGGGCGGTGCACCACAGGCCGGCCAACCCTTCGATGTACTCCCTGCCGTCTTCGTCCCAGACCCGGATGCCCTGCCCCCGCTCGATGACAAGCGGACCGTCGCGCCGCAGTGCCGGGAGATCCGTCGTCGGATGGAGGACGGACAAGTGATCGCGATCCGATGTGGACGCGGCGAACGAAGTCGCCTCGGCGGGTAGGGTCATCTCAACTCCAGATTCGGGTCGGTTCACTTCAGGCGCAGGCAGTCTATGCCTCCGCGAGCGCGAGCTACAGGTCGGTATCGCCCCGGAGGAGTTGCCGGGCAATCATGCGGTTCATGATCTCGTTCGAACCGTCGGCGACGTTGACCACCCGCAACGCCTTCCACGCCTCGGTGAGACCGAGGTCGTTCGTGAATCCCAGGGCGCCGTGGGTCTGCATCGCCTGGTCGACGGCTCGCAGCCCCACCTGGACCGAGTAGGCCTTCGTCATGCTCAGCTCCTTGATCGCGCGGCTGCCGCCGTCGAGCAACCGGGCGGCGTTTCGCCCCATCAGGTGGGCCGCATGGAGTTCCGTTGCGGACTCGGCCAGGGGAAAGCTCACGCCCTGGTACTCGGCGATCGGTGCGCCAAAGGCTTCGCGCTTCTGGGCATATGCGAGGGCCGTCTCGATGGCCCAGCGACCGGTCCCCACCGCCCGCGCCGAGTTGTAGACGCGGCCGAGCGAAACGCCGTAGAGCGCCGCGGCCAGACCGCGGTCGACTTCGCCGATGACCTGCCACGGCTCGACATACAGACCCTCCAGCGCGATCTCCGCCTCGTCGCCGCCGATGTCGCCGAACAGCTCGACAACGCGCACCCGACTGAAGCCGTGCGCGTCGGTGGGCACGATGAACGCGGTGATTCCCTTCTCGCCGGTGCGCGCGAACAGCACGCAATAGTCGGCGATCGGTCCGTGCGTGGTCCAGATCTTGCGGCCGGTGATCCGCCAGCCGTCGCCGTCCCGCTCCGCCCTCGTCGCAAGTGCCGAGAGGTCGGAACCTGCGCCCGGCTCCGAGAGCCCGAAGCACATGATCTTCGAGCCGTCCATCAATCCCGGCAGGAAGCGCTCGCGCGCCCGCTCGGAAAGCTGCGACAGGAGCCGGCTGGGGCCGAACGCCCAGTGCGCCATGACGTGCAGCAGGAGCCACGGCCGCGGCCCCAGGCGGTGAAAGAGCGTCTGCCAGCCGGCGTAGTAGGCGAGGTGACCTTGGCCGCTGCCGCCGAGTTTCTCGGGTACGCAGGCGGTGAAGATCCCTTCGCGGGCGGACGCCGCGCGCACTTCCCTGATGAGGTCGACGACGGCGGGTTGGAGCCGCCCGCCGGCGTCGTAGCGTTCCCGCGGATCGTCGAGCAGCGCGCGGTGCTGCTCGTGCCGCGGCAACACCTCGCGCTCGGCGAACTCCAGCGCTCGCTGCCGGAAGTCGTCGACCTCCAGCGGCAGGGGCTCAGCGATCGCGGTCACGGCGCAAAGCTATCCTCTTTGCCGGCCTCTTTGTCAGCTAAGCACCGCCGGGGGTGGGCCAAGTTGCGCGCAGAAATGTTCGCATTGTATTGTTCGAGCCTTGAACGGCCGGCAGTTCATCGGGCGCGTTCGCAGATGGGCCAGGGGTCGGAACTTGGAAGTCCGCTTCGTCGCGTCCGAAGGAGCCGGTTCGCATGGGACGCTCTACGCAGGGGACCGCAAGACCACCGTCAAGGACAGGAAGAAGGAAATCGGCAAGGGCCTGCTCTAGAAGATGCTCGCCGATCTCGAGATCGACAGAAACGACTTCTAGCCAGGAGAACCCGATGCCAGACGGTTACAACTATCCCGCCGACGTCGAACGCGACGAGGACAGCCGGTATGTCGTCGCGTTTCGGGACTTCGGCTGGGGCGCCACGGACGGCGGAACGAGAGCGGAGGCGCTGGCCGAAGCCAGGGATCTGCTGCGGGAGTTGATCGCCGCCACCATGCGGGAAGGCGGCGATCTGCCCGATCCGTCGCCCGCCGATGAGGAGCGCCCAATGGTCGTCCCACCGGTGCAGATCGCCCTGAAGGCGGCCTTGTACGACGCATGGCGTCACGCCGGGATCTCGCGGCGCCAGTTCGCCCGCGATCTCGACGTCGCCGAGAGCGAAGTGCGCCGCATGCTGAATCCCGATCACGCCACCAAGGCGGCCACGATCGACCGAGCACTGCACCGCTTGGGCAAGCGGCTCACCGTGACCGTCAGCGAGGCCGCCTGAAGGACGGCTCAGCGGCTTTCCTGGCCTCTCCTTCCACAATCGGCGGTGGCCAGCCGATCACCACCCACCGCCCCCTCCCGACAATCTGGGCCAAGCGTGCCACGCTTGAGAAGTGGCCACGACGCCGCGACGGTGACGTTGAAGGAAACCCGCCTGGACAAGGTACGGCTCGTAGAGGTTCGCGATCGTGTCTCGATCCTCGCCGACAGACGCGACAGCACCTTGAGGTCGGTCGGACCGCCCCCGTGTCGTTTGATCAGCAAGTAGAGAATCCTGCAGTCCGTCTCATCCAAGCCGTCCTCGTCGACTCCCTGTTCCAGGAGAGCCCGCTGCGCCGTGCCGCGATCGATCCGTCCGTCCCCCACGACCTCAGCGTAGTCGCGAACGCGACGCAACAGCCGGCCGGCAGTCCGGGGCGTGCCGCGGCTGCGGGCCGCAATCTCATCGGCACCGCCCTGGTCTATCCGCACGTCAAGCACCTTGGCCAAGCGCTCGACGATCACCCTCAGCTCGTCCGGAATGTAGAAGTCGAACTCGTGCACGATGCCGAACCGCGCCCGCAGAGTCGGCGTAACCAGACCAGAGCGGGTGGTCGCTCCGACCAGCGTGAAGCGGGGCAGGTCGATTCGCACGGTCTTGGCCATCGGCCCCTGGCCGATCACGAGGTCGAGCTGACAATCCTCCAGCGCTGGGTAGAGAATCTCCTCGACCATCGAGCCAAGGCGGTGGATCTCGTCGATGAAGAGGACGCCTCCAGGCTCCAGATTGGTCAGAACGGCCGCCAAGTCTCCCGCTCGCTTCAGAACAGGGCCGAAGCTTGCATGCAAGCCTCGGTTCATCTCCCGAGCGATGACGTGCGCGAGGGTCGTCTTGCCCATTCCCGGTGGCCCGAAGAGCAGGACGTGCTCCAAGGCCAAGCCCCGGTTGCTGGCTACGCGCACGCGACAGCCGATCAGATCGAGGAGTTCTCTCTGGCCAACGTACTCACTTCGTCATCTGGCAAGAACAACGAAACCTGAGTCCCGTCGGGTCCTTTGTTCCACCACAAACGGCGCACTTGAAGTGACCTGACGAAAGCGATGACAACCCACTCGTGTTTATTGAACTTCAACAGAGCGGCGACTCGCGACGGCATCTCACGATAGTGAAGATCGCAGTCAACGAACTCACCCCGACTTCGCATCGCCTTCTTCTCCGCCGGATCGACGTGCTGAGGCACGGCCGAGAACCCGAACATCGACAGCGCACGGTTCCTCCTCCTCTTGCGGGCCAAACGACGAACTTCGTCGTCATCGAGAGGATGCCGGCGCAGGTAGACATCGACCGCGAAGACCGCCACGGGAAGAACGACCAAGGCGAGGACTACGCCCAGGGAGAGGATCACGCCGAACAACCGATCTTCCACGTCTACAGGCCTTTGTCACCAGTCCTGAAGAGCCTGTGCGGAAGTGTCTTGACGCCGGCCGCGGCAACCAGGTCTTCGATCCCAAAGAGCCGTGGTCTCACCCCTTCCCTCTTTCACCAGTGCCACATCCAGGGCGTCGAGCTTCTCTCTCAGCACGCCCGATTCGGCGCCGACCGCATCGCCGACGACGAGCGCCAAGTCGGTTTCGGGCTGGTATCTCGGCCACTCGGGCAGGCCCTCGCCGTTCGGGTCGCCGGTCTTCGCGAAGTTCGTCCAGTAGCTCGACAGCAGGTCGGCGATCTCGTGGTCCCAGTCCTCCCAGTTGATGCCCACCAGGTCGGTGTTGCCGAAGACGTAGGCAAGATCGCCGGAGTGGTAGGCGCCCATCCGGCGCGGGCCGCCTTCACCGCCCAGGTCCGGCCGGTCCGGAAGGTACAGCCGGAACACCGGCGGCGCGTGCGGGATGAAGTAGAGGTACGCGTCGCCGCCGGCGGCCGCGGCGTGGCGGACCCAGGTCCGGCTGCCCCAGCCGAAGATCGTGTCCGAGAAGATCAGGCCCGGCACCGCCCCGGGCGCCTTCTCCGCCTCGGCGGTGTAGGCGGCCAGGAGCCCGGCGGCTGCCTTCCCGTACTGCTCCTCCAGTTGCCGTTCGAGCTCCGGGCGCCTGAGCGGCGGACCGGGCGCGAAGAGTGCGCGCGACTCGTCGCCCATGAAACCGACCGTCATCGGGACCCGGTTGTGCTCACCACGGGCATAGATCGCCGACGGCTGATCCGGCAGGTACCAGCCGTCGACCACCGTCTTCGCTCCGTCAGACCACCCGGAACCGCCGGCCCCGGCCAGCACGTCCTCGGCCGAAGCGGCCCGCATCGCGGCGGCGATGTCAGCGGTGGCGGCATCCGCCGCGACGTCCAGCTCCTCGGCGAGCAGCACGCCTCGACGCTCCGCCTGCTCCAGGCCCTCGAGCGGAGTGAAGCAAGCCGCGGACTGACCGATCGCGCGATGGAACAGACCTGCCGCCAGCGGCGACGCGACCAGGCTGCAAACGCTCATCGAGCCCGCCGACTGGCCGAAAATGGTCACTCGCTCCGAATCGCCACCGAAAGCCGCCGCATTGTCCCGCACCCACTCGAGCGCCGCGATCTTGTCGAGCAGGCCGTAGTTGCCGGACGAGCCGTGCTCCGACTCGGCGGTCAGCGCCCCGTGAGCCAGGAAACCGAAGGCGCCCAGCCGGTAGTTGATCGACACCAGGACGACGCCCTTGCGGGCAAGCGCCGCGCCGTCGAAGATGAGCGAAGACCCGTGCCCCACTTCGTGGCTGCCGCCGTGGAACCAGACCATGACCGGCCGCGGACCCGCGTCGTCAGCGGCCGCCGTCCAAAGATCGAGGTAGAGGCAGTCCTCGCTGCGGTCGAGTTCTCCGCGGCTCCAGATCGACGCGTCGGGACTGATCCGCTGCCAGCACGGCGCACCCGGCTCCAGGGCCGGCCGTACGCCCTCCCAGGATGTCGGCGGCTCCGGCGGCCGCCAGCGCAGGTCGCCCACCGGCGGCGCGGCGTAGGGAATGCCGCGGAAGGCGAGCACATCGCCGGCGGGGCCGCGACCGTCGTCGACCGGCACGCCTTCGACCAGGCCTGACGCCGTCTCGACGACGAGACCCACGCCGCCGGCTTCGGGCTCTCCGCCACGGCCGCAGGCAGCCGCCGCAGCGACAACAAGCAGGGCCGCCAGACACCACAGCAAGACTTGCAGTCTTCGGATCATGGAGACTCCCTCCGGGCCAGGTCGTTCAGCCCTCGAGCAATAGGCGCTTCATCTCCTCCGTCAGCGGCACGGGCCGTCCCGCCCGCGTATCCAGCAACACCCAACGGTGAGTGAAGCGGGCGATCTCGCGGCCGTCCGCGGCGGAGTAGACCTCGAAGGCCTGGTCGAAGCCCCGCTCGGTAGCCTCGGTGGTGCGGACCTGGATGCGAGCCCCTTCCTGCCAGCGCAGCGGCGAGAAGTACGTCGCCGCGGTCGAACGCTGCACCGCGTAGACGTGCTCCGGTTTGGACCGGGCGTCGATACCGCAGTGGGACTCGAACCGGGCGTAGGCCATCTCGGTCAACGCCAGCAGCACGCCGGCGTGGACGAAACCCGTGGCCGCGAAGCAGTCGCTGTGACGGGTTTCGAACTCCGTCTCGAACGTCACGGGGACGGCCTCAGGCCGAGGCCGCCAGGTACTCCCGGGCCTCGGCCAGTTCCGGCGGTTCGTCCGCACCGTGCCACGCCTCCAGCAGCTTGCCGTAGGCATCCGCGGCTCCAGTCGCGTCGTCCGAAGCGGCGAGGGCCCGGGCCAGCCCGAGCAGGGAGCGTGGCCGGTTGGGGGTGTAGAGCAGTTGGTCTTCGAACTGCTCGATGGCGTCCTCCGGGCGGTCGAGCTGCAGCAGCACCTCGCCGTAGAGCTCCCGGATCGGCTTGATCGGCGACGCCGCCCCGCGCGGCGGCCCCATCGTCGAAGCGATCGCGAGCCCCTTTTCGAACAGTTCGACCGCGCCGTCGGCGTCGCCCTCGGCGAGCCGGATCAGGCCGGCGACCTCGTGGTGCATGACCTGGGCGGGCTTGGGGCCGCGCTGGAACGTCGAGCTGTCGCCGCTCTGCCGCTCGCCCGCCTTCTTGAGCCGTGCGGCAGCTTCGCGGGCCAGATCGAGTTCGCCGGTGTGTACCGCCGAAATTCCGGTTGCCAGCAACTCCGAACTCGGCGTGTCGTCCGTGATTTCGCGCGTCTCCCACTCCTCCGTCTCGACGATGTAGCGGGCGCGCACCAGGGGCGCCGTGCTCTTGCCGCGGCCCTCGTCGCCGGTGCGCTCCACGAGATCGTCGAGTTCCGCGATCCACTCGCGGGCCTTGGCGTAGTCGCCGCGCTGCACGTCGCCGTACTGCCCCCAGTCCAGCGCGTGGACCATGTCGCCGACCCGCTCGCCCGGATCCCAAAGGGCCACCGCGGCCTCGTACGCCGAGTCGTTCGACTTCGACACGCGGTCCCACATGCCGCGCTGAATGAAGATGTGCGACGGCATATGCCGGGCGTGAGAGACGGCGGCCGCGATGTCAGCGAACCGATAGGCCGCCGGCAGCGCCAGCGGAGCGTGCACCGGGTCGTCGAAGGCGTGGATGATGTAGTGGGCCGCGCCCGGGTGATAGGGGTTGCGCTCGAAGACGCCGAGCGCGATCGATCCGGCCAGGACGTTCAGCCGGAAGGTGTCGTCGCCGAGCGGGCCCACCGCCTGCAGCAGGGACAGGGCGTAGAACGCAGCCACCTCGTCGTCGTCCGGATACTGCCCGTAGAGCCGCTCCATCGCTTCCATGTAGGCGATCCGGCGCTCGGCGAGTTCACCCTCGTCGAACAGGTCCTCGACCGCGGTCAGGAAGCCGCGCTCACGCTCGTCACCAGCCTTTGCCGCCCGTTCCTCGCGCGTGGCGCCCAGTCGCCTCAGGGCATCGCGAGGCGACTCGAGATCACGCTCCGGCAGCAGCGGGTGGTTGTAGGTCAGCGTCTCGCCCCAATAGGCGAGGGCGAAGTCGGGCTCCAGTTCCTGCGCCGCATGGAACTGCTCCCGCGCCTGCTCGTAGCCGAAGCTGTGGAGAATCGCGACGCCGCGGATGAAGTGCTTCTGCGCCTCCTCGCCCGCCGAGGTCGGGAAGTCGATCGACCCGACGTCGACCGAGGCGTCGAAGTCGGACACGTCGGCGGGCTCGGCCGCCGTCTCCGAACCCACGGAGACGGCGCAGCCCCACGACGCCAGAAAGAGAACCGGAACGGCGAGTAACGAGACGGTGAACGATGGACGAGACATCCTGCAGCTCCCTCCTGCCATGGCAAGAGCCACCGCCCAGGGGCGGGCTCTGGTGGAACGACGATTCGCGTCGAACAAGGATAGCGGCCCGCGGGCGCCTGCGCCTGCTTGTGTCAGAGTGAAAGCGGCGCCTCGGACCGGGCAGGTGCAGGCGGCCCGGTTCGGATCCCCACGATGAAGGACCTCATCCGCAGAGCGACGGTCGCGGCGCTCCTACTCGCGGGCGTTTCGGCGCCGGGGCAGGCGCAGGCGCCCGCGGACATCGGCGACGGCTGGTTTCGCTCCGTGCCGACCGACCAGGGCCTCGACGACGCGACCGTCCGCGAGATCTTCAACCGGTTGCGCTCACAGTCCGACTACCGGAACGTACGCGCGGTCGTCATCGTCCGCCACGGCACCCTGGTCGCGGAGGCCTACTTCGGCGGCTTCACCAGCAGGACCCTGAAGAACGTCCATTCCGTCAGCAAGAGCGTGACGTCGCTGGCGGTCGGCATCGCGATGGACCAGGGCCTGCTGCCGGGCGTCAACACCCGGCTCGTCCACCTGCTGCCGCACTACGCCCACCGCCTGAGGGAGCCGCCGAAAGACCGGCTTACCCTGCGCCACGCCCTGACGATGACCGCCGGCCTGGCATGGAACGACACCGACCAGGCGTTCTGGAACAACGCCGACAGCGTCGACTACGTGCTGACGCGGGACGTCGTGGCCGAACCCGGCGCCGAGTTCCTCTACTCGAGCGGCCTGTCCCATGTGATCGCCGAGGTGAACAACCGCGCGTCCGGCAAGAGTCACCTGGCCTTCGTCCAGCAGCACCTCTTCGGACCACTCGGGATCACCACGGCCACCTGGGACCCGGACCTGAGCGGCCGCCACTGGGGAGGCACGGGGCTCCGGATCCGACCCCGCGACATGGCCAAGATCGGCCAACTCACGCTGCAGGAGGGGCTGTGGGAGGGCCGGCGCCTGGTATCGCGGGAGTGGATCGCCGAGTCGACCCGCGGTCAGACCGCCAGCATCGCCGAGGCGCCGAACTACGGCTACCAGTGGTGGATCCGGCCCCAGGGCCGCTACCTCGCCCACGGCTACAACGGGCAGTACATCGGCGTCGATCCCGAGGCCGACATCGTGATGACGATGATCACCCTCTCGGAGCAGTCGCCACGCCCGCACGAGACCTACCGCTACTACTTCGAGCAACTCCAGGATCTCGCCCGCGAGGCGATGAGGCCGGAGCGGCGGGGGCGGCTGGTGGCAAGCGCGATCGTGCCGGAGGGAGGTTCCGATCCGGGTGAAGTCACGATCGAGGTCAAGCGCCAGACCGGCAGCGACGGCGCGGTGACCCTGGCCTACCGGACCCGGAACGGCAGCGCGCGCGCCGGCCGGGAGTTCGGCCGCACGGAAGGGGAGCTGCGATGGGAGCACGCCGACGCCTCGACCCGCAGAGTCCGGATTCCACTGCTCCCAAGCCCAGCGAGCGACGTGCCGCGCGACTTCCGCTTGGAGTTCGAGTCGATGAGCGGCGACATCGACGCTCCGCACCGGATGAGGCTCGAACTCGGACCCGGCGGTCGGCCGGTCAACCCCGCCGGGTCGATCGAGTTCACCGGACCGGCGTTCCCCGGCCACGAGGGCGACGAAGCCACGATCGCGGTCGAACGCCGGGGCGGTACGCGAGGCGAAGTCGGGGTGCACTACCGGACGAGGCCCCGCTCCGCCGCCGACGCCGACTTCAGCGCCGTCGAGGGCAGGCTCGTGTGGCAGGACGGGGAATCAGGCGCCCGTCTGGTCCACGTCCCGCTGATGGCGGACGACGAGATCGAGCGCAGCGAGCTCTTCGATCTCGTCCTGAGCGACGTCTCCGGCGGCGCCAACCTACCGGAACCTCGGGCCGTAGGCGTGATCCAGGACATGACCGCCGGTCCGGGCTGTAGGGACAGTGAGGGCGCCCTCTGCCTTTCCGGCGGTCGGTTCCGGGTCGAGGTCGAGTGGCAGTCCCAGTACAACGGAGAGCGCGGCACGGGCTCGTTGCAGCGCCTGAGCGACGAGAGCGGCACCGCAACCTTCTTCTCGCCCGAGAACGTGGAACTCGTGTTCAAGTTGCTCGACGGCCGAACGATCAACGACCACCACTGGGTGTACTACGGGGCGCTCTCCGACGTCGAGTACTGGCTCACCGTCACCGACACCCTGCTCGACCGGGTCGTCGTCTACCGCAATCCGCCTGGCGAGATCTGCGGGCGCGGCGATTCGAACGCATTCGGCGAGCCGGCGCGCGCGCTCGCAACCGGCTCCGGCGGAGCCTGGAACACACGGACCGCTCCCAAAGCGACCGCTCGCGAGAAGAGTCGGGCCTCCACCACCGAGGGGAGGTGCCCCCCCGGCGTGCTCTGCCTGCTGGACGGCCGCTTCGAAGTGACCGCGGAGTGGAGCAAGGCCGACGGCGAGAGCGGTTCCGCCACGCCGCTGCCGGGCGCCGACGCCACCGGCTACATGTGGTTCTTTTCGCCTGGGAACATCGAACTCGCGGTGAAGGCCCTCGACGGCACGAAGATCAACAACGCGTTCTGGGTCTTCGCCGCCGGACTCACCGATGTCGACTACCAGTTGACCGTCACAGACACCGTGGCCGGTGTGTCGAGGACGTACTCGAACCCGAGCCGTCCCTTCTGCGGCCTGGGCGACACCTCGGCGTTTCCGCAGTAGTTTCGACCGGATGGAACGGTTCCGTGGTCACGGGCGAGCCGTGCGCGCTCTGGCAGCCTTGGCGTTGGCGACGGCGCTCGCGGCTCCCGCCGCCGCCCAGGTCAACACCGAGAAGATGCGGGTCGGCGCCAACGAGCCGGGATGGGGCGGTACCTTCGACGTCAACGCTTCCCTTCAGCAGGGCAACACCGAGCGCGAGATCCTCGGCGCCGGCGTACGCCTCCAGTACGCCTGGCCCCGGCCCGAGTCGGGCGCCGCCGGCGAAGTGGATTCGCACGACGACGAAACCGAAGATCCGGCCAACGTCATCTTCCTGGTCTCAAACTACTTCTTCAGCCGCGCGAACGACAACCGCTACATCAACAATGCCCAGGGACACCTGCGCTTCATCCGGCAACACGGTCCAAGGGTCTCCTTCGAGGTCTTCGGGCAGTACCAGTTCAACGAGTTCATCCGTCTGGAGGACCGCGTTCTGGCCGGCGGCGGCGGACGATTCGCCCTGGTCCAGGCCGAACGCACCGAGGTCTTCGTCGGTGCCGGCTACCTGCTCGAGCAGGAGACCCTCGACCTGCCGGCCAACCTCCCGGATGCCAGAAGCAGCGAGCACCACCGGTCGACCAACTACCTGACCGTCCGCTACAACAGCGAAGACGAACGCCTGCGCCTGGTTCAGACCCTCTACGCCCAGCCCCGCCTCGACCGCCCACAGGACTTCCGCCTGCTCTCAGAGACCTCGTTCGAGATCCAGCTCTTCCGTCAACTGGCCCTGGCGATCAGCCTGAACGTCGCCCACGACAGCGAACCGCCAACCGGGGTCAAGGAGACGGACGTGGTGTTGGCGAACTCCCTGCGCTACACCTTCTGACTATTCCGTCCCAGAGGCGCTTCGCCGTGGCCCAGCCTGTGCATCGCCGCCGGCCGCAACAGCCGCAGGCCGCTCCAGGGAACCGGAGAGAATCAAGCTGAACATCAGGAACAGAAGCGCACCCGATTCGTCCGGACCGCCACCGAGAATCACCGCCAGGAGGAAGAGCGCGCCGGCGAGCCGTGCGTAGAAAGGCACCACGCGAACGGTCCGGCGCCGGACCAAGTCTCCCATCGCTGTGCCCTTGAACCTGGGCCCGGAGGCGACGAACGAAGCCACACTCCAGACCACGACACAGGTAACGAGACCGGCCGCCGCCGTGGCCCAGCGTGAGTACGACAAGTCATCCCCAATCATCCTCGACTCATCCTCGACCAGAACCAGCCTACGCACACCAGGCCGCCGCCCCAGCTAAGCCACTTCAGCGCGAGCCGCGAGGAGGACCACCGACCCTGAACGAGCCTCCGATTCAAGGCCGGCGTCTCGACAACGGCTTCCACCAGCAAGACGACGGCAAGGACCATCAACAACCACTTCATGGCCCGTGCCTGGGCCCGGTCATCGTGGCCGGCTCGACGCTTCTCCGTCAGACCACCCACGGGTCGACACCCACTTGATCAGCCGGAAGAAACCGACTGAACCGGCCATCAGGATCAAGGATGACCGCCGCTCGACCACGTGAAGCGATCCACCCTCGCTGAGCGACCGGAAGACAGCGAAAACAAAGAGCGCCAGTCCGACGATCCCCAGACCGAAGGCGAGAAACGCGAACCACGCGAGGCACGCACCGAGCCCAGACAGCCGAACGCTCGATTTCTCCCAATCTGCGCGTCTACCCCACAGGCCCTGCGCGGCGCCGAGGAGGAACAGCGCCGGGACCAAGATCCCGACGACCAGCAGGGGGCGTCTGGCCTCTCCCCAAGCGGCACCCTCGGTGCCCTCGGGGAAACCGTCGAAGAACAGCTCGACGACGAACAGAAGGGCTACGACGACGGCCCACCAGTCGACCCAACGCTCCTCCTTCGTCAGTGCTGGGCGGTTACCTTCCAGGGTCGGGTCCGAATCGCCAACGCTCACGGGACTTCACCGACCGAACAAGACGGCCGGCCCCGAAGGACCGGCCGCCAATCTGCGATGGCCTGCCGAGTGCTTCGGCAAACCGCTGCCCGCATGTTCCCTACTCGCCGCCGCCCGCGGAGATCATCAGCACCGAACCCTGACGATGCTCGGCGTGACGCGAGGGGGCGTTCGAGTTCGTGGTCCAGGCGTTGCCCGCCTCGTCGAACTCGATCTCGCGGGTGTAGGTGACCATCATCGGCATCCGGTACTCGACGAACTCCTCCGTCTTCGGGTCGAAGCGCAGCATCGAGTCGGTGCCGGTGCCGGTGATCCAGATTTCGCCGGTCACCGGGTTGATGTTCAGCGCGTAGGGCATCGAGTTCGGGCCGTGCGGCAGGTCGTAGACCTTCCACTCTTCCGTCTCCTCGTTGAACGACGCGACGTCGCCCGAAGCCCAGCCCGGCACCCAGACGATGCCGTCGGGGGCCACGTGCAGGCGGCGCGGACCGTGCACCGGCGGCTTCCACTCGACGACCTGCTCGGGATCGTCGGCGTCGAGTTGCGGACGGATGCGGCCGACCCGCTGGCCGTTCAGCTTGCTGTAGAAGACGTGGCCGTTCGGCGCGACGTCGATGCCGTAAGGGGTCACGCCGCGCGACTCGCCGCGGGCGCCGCCGCCGCGGACCTGATCGGCCGTCGGCAGCTTGAACTCGGTGACTTCCCAGCGCTCGCCGTCCCAGGTGTCGGGGTCGAGCGAGAGCACGCCGACGCCGCTCGGGCTGCCCGCGTCGGTCCACCACAGGATGCCGTCCGGCGCGAAGCGCAGGGTGTGCGGATAGCCGCCGCGAGGCCGCGGAGCAGCGCGGCCGGGGCCGACCCGCCATTCCTTCGTCTCGACATCGAACTCGGCCATCTGGCCCGAGTAGGCCAGGGTGACCCACATGTCGCCGTCCTCGGCCTTCTCGATCGAGTGAATTCCAGTCGTGGTGCTGGCCGCCGACAGGTAGTCCTTGCCGCCCGGCACGGTGTAGAAGGCGCGTTCACCGGTCACCGGATCGAGGGTCTCGATCACGTCCTGAGCCATGTCGACGGTGTAGACCAGGCCGTCGTCGCCCAGTTCGAGGTCGTGGATCACCGCGCCGGCCTGGTCGCCCATCAGCCATTCGCGAACTTCACCCTTGAGGGACTCGCCCGACGGCGGTTCCGGGGGCACGAAGTCCGGCCACTGGTCCTCGGCCTCACGGCCGTAGATGCTGACGATCTTGTCCACCAGGACGTCCTGCGTGTGCTTGTACAGACCCTGGAAGCCGTCCATCCGGGTGAGCATGACCTCCCAGTCGACCGGCTCCTCGGGCGAACGGAAGCCGACCGTCCCGACCTGGTGGCAGTAGGCGCACATCATCCGGAAGTTCAGGGCGTCCTTCTCGTCTTCCCACTCGAGCATGTTCATCAGGTCGTGAGCCGGGCGCTGCGACTGCAGGGCCCAACCCTCGGCCTGACGCAAGCGAACCTGGATCGGCGTCGGCTCGGTGGTCTCCTTGAGGTCCTTCCACTCGTCGAGCCAGCCCATCAGGCGGACACGGAGCTTGTACCTGCCGGCCGGAACGGCGGGCAGCTTGTAGGTGCCGTCCGGCTGGCTGTACACCGAGATGCTCCGCTGTTCGTCGGTCGAGAACAGCGACACGGTGGCGCCGCGAATCGGCTCGCCGTCGTTGCCGACGACGCTGCCGGTGTAGACGGTTAGCGGCGCGTCGAGGTTGTTCGCGTTCGGAGCCGCAGCCAGGGCGCCGGACGCCACGAGCGCGAGGATTGCGAGGCTCGCCAGAGCGGCCAGCGTGGACGAAGCGGGTCGAGACATGGGACCTCCTGTGCCTGCTAGGGATGGCCTGGGGTGCAGTTGGCTCGGACTATACAGGAACCAGGTCGCACGCGATCAGTCTCCGCCTGCCCCCGCGAGGTAACCTCCGCCGATGCCGGATCGACCCGGGGCCGACCGCCTGGACCGCTTCGTCGCGAATCCGCGGCGGGCGCTGTGGTTGCTGGCGATGCCGATCCTGATCGGCATGTCGATCCAGACGCTCTACATGATCGTCGACATGTTCTTCGTCGGCCGGGTGAGCCCGGAGGCGCTGACGGCCCTCGCCTTCAACATGCCGCTCGTGTTCCTGGCGATGGGCGTGACCTTCGGCCTCGGCACCGGCATCACGGCGGTCATCGCGCAGGCGATCGGCGCCAGGGACCGGATCCGCGCCGACCGCGCCGCGGAGCACGCGGTCCTGATCGGCGCCGCCGTCGCCGCGGCCACCATGGGTTCGGCGCTCATCTTCGGCATTCGGCTGCTCCACGCGCTCGGCGTGCCCGCGGAACTCGTGCCGCAGGCCTGGGACTACTTCCGCATTCTCGCCTGCGGCTATCCCTTCATGGTGCTGGCCGTCTTCTTCCGCTCGATCCTCTCCGGAGAGGGCAACGTGAAGACCCCCGTCATGATCCAGGGCGCGGCCACGCTGCTCAACATCGCCCTCGACCCGCTCTTCATCTTCACCTTCGGAATGGGCGTCGCCGGTGCGGCCCTGGCCACGATCGTGAGCCAGGCGATCGCGGCGCTGGCCTTCGTCTATCTGCTGTTCATCGCCAAGCTCTCGTACGTCCGCTTCAACCTCCGGAACTTCCGCTACGACCCCGCGATCACCCGCAGCATCTGCGTCATCGGCCTGCCGGCGTCCCTGTCCTTCCTGGTCATGTCGATGGGCGGCGGCATCTTCAACCGCATCCTGGTCGAGCACACGCCCGACGCCGTGGCCGCCCTCCAGATCGGCAGCCGCCTCGACCACGTCGTCATCCTGCCCCAGGTCGCGGTCGCTTCGGGCCTCGTCACCCTGGTGGGGATGTTCTACGGCGCCCGCCGCGGCGACCTGCTCCGTAGCATCGTCCACTACGCCATGCTGCGGACGATCCTGCTCAGCATGGCGATCGCCGCCGCGTTCTACGTGCTGGCTCCCGGCCTCGTCGCCTTCTTCACCGACAGCCCGGGTATCCGAAACCTGGGCGTCGACTACCTGCGGGTGGTCGTGTTCGCCTATCCGTTCATCGGCATTTCGATCCTGACCGGGCGCACACTGCAGGGCCTTGGCCGCGGATCCCCCGAACTCTGGCTCTCCCTGCTGCGGGTGATCCTGATCAGCGCGCCGCTCGCGTGGGCCGTGACCTTCTGGCTACGCTGGCCCGTCCAGTGGGTGTGGTACTCCTCACTCGTCGCAACCGTGATCTCCGCGAACGTGGCGCTCCTGTGGCTGACGGCCGGCCTGCGGTCCGCGATCAACACGATCGGCGGCGCAGCGCCTCCGGGCGATCTGCCCGCCGCCGAGCTACCGGTCGAGGCGACAGCCGAGGCCGCGGAGCCGGCATGAGCCGAAGGGCGGCGGCCGCGGGTGGCGTCCTCTGCGCGGCCCTCGCAGCGACACCCGCCGGCAGCCAGGGCTGTCCGGGCCCCCTCTACCACGCCCTGTTCCCTCAGGACGTCTACGTCCTGCGCGGCTTCGTGACCGAGGTGGCCGCACTGCCGGCCGAAGACGACGGCGCATACCAGCTCGAGGTCCAGAACGAAGGCTCGGTGCACCTGCCAGTACCCAGGTCGCGCTACGTCGTCACGGTCGAGATCACCGAGGAGGACTGCTCGGTCCGATCGATGACCGCACCGGAAATGCGCGACCGCTTCGCCGTCGGGGACGAGGTGAAGATCGTGGCCCATGCGGTGCCCGGTTCGCGCCGGTCGCTCGTCGCTCCCTTCGAACGGGTTGCTCTGGTCATGGCCGAGGCCGGGGAGAGCAGGTACATCAAGAACACCTTCGACTACTACGAAGCGCTGCTCGAACTCGACGAGCGCTTCCACGACCACGACAAGTTCTCCCTGCTCTCCCAGATGGGCCGCTACCTGGACTCCCGTGACGACTTCGAGAGCCTGCTCGAGGAGCAGATTCGTCAGCGTCGTCTCAGACGGCAGTTGCTCGACCTGTACGACGTGCTGAGAGAACAGTAGGCAAACCAGGCCCCGGGGCCGGCCCCGGTCCTAGCCCGCATCGCGCTCCATCACCAGGAAGTGACACGGGCGAAGCGGCCTTCTCGTCGGCGGCGGATTCACCGCTTCGAACGGTTCGATGCGCACCAGCCGGTATCCCATGCGTCTGTACCAGGCGGAGAGCTCGGGCCGCGTGCTGAGCACCCAGAGCTGGAAGACACCGCATCCGGCTTCACGCAACCAACTCTCGGCCGCGGCCATCAGATCGCGGCCCAGCCCGATGCTCTGCCGCACCGTCGCCACCGAGACCAGACCGAGATAGCCGGTTTCGCCGCGGCGTTCGACGTACACGCAGCCATCCAAGCCGCCTCGATCCGCATCGCAGACGAGGAAGGCGCCGCGCTCGAGACGCTCCCTGACCTCCCGAAGCCCGATTCGGTCGCCGGTGAGCATGTCAGCCTCGATCTGAAAGGCGTCGTTGACGAGGACGACGAGCGCTTCCGCGTCGGCGAGCGTCGCGTTGCGGCAGGTGAAGGGCATGAACAGGGAACACAAGTCGAGTCGCGGCGTCTGCGCCGCGCTGGTGCACAGGCACCGGGCCTGTTCGAAAAGCTCGGTCGACGAGCCGCCACAGGAAGCGGCGGATCTTAGCGCCGCCCCTGTATCCTCGCGTCCTTCCTCAACCGACGGGGTCAGTCCATGCCGCAACTCGAACGGGTCCTGATCAGCAACCGCGGCGAGATCGCCATTCGCATCGTCCAGGCCGCCTCGGCACTCGGCATGGAATCGGTGGGCGTCTATCCGGCCGCCGATTCGCTCTCGCTTCACACCCGTCTCACCACGTCGGCCGTCGAGATCGGAAACGGCGTTCCGGACGATGCCGTCGCCGCCTATCTCGACGCGGAGGCGCTCGTGGCGGCGGCGCGCCGAAGCGGCTGCGACTGCGTCCATCCCGGCTACGGTTTCCTGGCGGAAAGCGCCGCGTTCGCGGAGCAGTGCGCCGAGGCCGGTCTCGTCTTCGTCGGACCGCCCCCCGCCGCGCTCTTGCTGTTCGGCGACAAGGTACGCTCCCGCCAGCTTGCAGCCTCCCTCGGCATTCCCGTGGTCCCCGGAAGCGACGGCCCGACCGCGTCCCCCTCCGACGCCGCGGATCTGGCGGCGTTGCTCGGCTTCCCGGTGATGCTCAAGGCCGCCGGCGGTGGAGGCGGCCGCGGCATGCGTCGAGTCGCATCCGCCGAGGGTCTGACCGAGGCGTTCGCCCGCTGCCGCAGCGAGGCGGAGGCGGCGTTCGGCAGCGGCGCCCTGTTCGTCGAGAAGCTGATCGAGCGCCCGCGCCACATCGAAGTCCAGGTTCTCGCGGACCATGAGGGCAACGTGGTCCACCTGCACGAGCGGGACTGCTCCGTCCAGTTGCGCAACCAGAAGGTCATCGAGACCGCGCCGGCACCGGGCCTGGACGCCGATCTCCAGGACCGCATCCTCGCCGATGCCGTGAAGCTGGTCGCCGCGGCCGGCTACAGCAGCGCCGGCACGGTGGAGTTCCTGGTCGTGCCCGAGACCGGCGAGCACTTCTTCATCGAGTGCAACGCGCGCATCCAGGTCGAACACACGGTCACCGAACAGGTGACCGGGGTCGATCTAGTCGAGGCCCAGTTCCGGATCGCCTCCGGCGCCACGCTTGCCTCGCTCGGTCTCGGCGATCAGAACGCGGTCGGCGCACCGCGCGGGTCCGCCGTCCAGGCCCGGGTGGTCGCCCGCGGCGCCGGAACGCTGACCGCATACAAGGAGCCCACCGGCCCCGGCGTACGGGTCGACGGCTGCGGCTACGTCGGTTACGCGCCCCCGCCCCAGTTCGACCCGCTGCTCGCCAAGGTCATTGCGGCGAGTTCCTCGTCGTTCGGCCCCGGCCACTCCTCCTACGTCGCCGCGGTCGACCGTCTTGTCCGGGCCCTGGGCGAGTTCCACATCGGAGGTCTGGCCACGAACCTGAGCCAACTGAAGGCCATCCTCGCCACCGACGCCGTGCGCAGCGGCGACGCGCGGACGACGCTCCTCGCCGAGCATCCGGATCTTCTCTCCCCCACCGCTGACGCCGGCGGAAACGGCGCCCTGACGCTGCTCCGGCAGCAGGCGACGCTGATCGGCGTGTCCCCGGCCGGCGGCGCCGGCACCCCGGATCGCGCGACATCGACGGCCGACGAACTGGAGGTCGGCCCCGGCCAACAGGCCGTCCGTTGTCCCATGGCGGGCTCGATCCTGGAGATCCGGGCCGCTCAGGGCGACCGCGTCGCTGCCGGCGAACCGCTCCTGATCGTCAGCGCCATGAAGATGGAGTCCCAGGTCGCAGCGGCTACGAGCGGGACGGTCGCGGCGCTGCAACCGCTTCAGGCCGGCGACACGGTGGAGGCCGGGCAGATCGTCGCGGTCATCGCACCGGATGAGGGCGCGATGAGCGAGACGCAAGCGGAACGGCGAGACGATTCCTGGGCCCCGCAGCTCGAGGATGTCGCCACGATGCAGGCGCTCGCGCACAAGCGGCTGGCGCCCGGCTCCGACGAGCGCGGCGTCGTGCGCCAGCGCAGCCGCGGAAAACTGACCTGCCGGGAGCGCATCGACCTCCTGCTCGACGACGGCAGCTTCCACGAGATCGGCAGCATCGCGGGCTTCGCCTCCTACGACGACGAGGGCTCGATCGTGGACTTCACGCCGGCCAACCACGTCGGGGGCTGGGGCCGGATCGACGGCCGCACCACCGTCGTCTGCGCCGACGACTTCACCTCCCGGGGCGGCCACGCGGACGGAGCGATCGGAGAAAAGAGCCGCCATCTCGATCGGCTGGCCCTCGAGATGCGGGTGCCCTCGGTTCGCCTCCTCGACGGCTCGTCCGGCGGCGGCAGCGTCGCTTCGATGGTGCCGAAGCAGCAGAAGGAGGGCGAAAGCAAGGCGAAGGAGAGTCGCGGCGCGATCAAGGCCGGGCGTCCCCGGGTCGCGGGCGCCGGCGGCTCGTTCCTGCCCGGCCACCTCGGCAGCACGATGTACACGGAGCAACTGAGCACGGTGCCGGTCGTCAATCTGCTGCTCGGCAGCGTCGTCGGCATTGGCGCCGCCAAGGCCGTCCTGGGGCACTTCTCCGTCATGGTCCGCGACATCGCCCAGTTGTTCGTCGCCGGGCCGCCGGTCGTCCGCCCGGCGATGGGCTACGACATCACGAAGGAGGATCTCGGCGGCTGGCACATCCACTGCCGCAACGGCTCGGTGGACAACCTCGCCGAGACGGAAGAGGAAGCGATGGCGCTTACCCGGCGGTTCCTCTCCTACCTGCCCCCTTCCGTCTTCGAGACGCCACCGGTCTCAGCCCCGGCCGCGAACGATCCGCCCGACCGGCGCGACGAGGAACTCTTCAGCCTGATTCCCCGCAAGCGCACGGCCACCTTCGACGTCCGCCGCGCCATCCGCCTGATGGCGGACACGGGTTCCTTCTTCGAGATCGGCCCGCTATGGGGTACCGATCAGGTCACCGGCTTCGTACGGATGAACGGCCACCCGATGGGAGTGATCGCCTCGGACAGCCAGCACACGAACGGCGGCGCGCTGACCGCCGACGGCTGCCGAAAGCTCAGCCGCCACCTGGACCTCTGCGACCTCTTCCACCTGCCGGTGCTCAATCTCGTCGACAATCCCGGCTTCGCCGTCGGCCTCGAACACGAGATCACCGGCACGATCCGCTGGGGCGGCCAGTGGATGATCGCCTTCTCCCAGGTTACCGTGCCCATCTTCACCGTCATCATGCGGCGCAGCTTCGGTGTCGCCGGCAACAACTACGCCACGCCCCGCGCCGAACCCTCCATGCGCGTCGCCTGGCCCGCCGCCGACACCGGCGGCATCCCGCCCGAAGGCGGCATCGAAGCCGCCTACAAGCGCCAGCTCGCCGAAGCCGAAGACCCACGGGCCCTTCGCGACGAGTTGATGGCGAGGATCGAGAGCGCCCGCGGCCCGGTCGGCCCGCTGTCTCGCTTCCAGATCGAGGAGATGATCGATCCTCGGGACACTCGCAAGATGATCTGCGAGTGGCTCGAAACCGCCTGGAAGATCGTCTCGCAACCAGCACGGCTCAAGCCGCGGCCGATTCAGTTCCGGCCGTGAGTGTCACTCAGCCCAGTAGCGGATTGTGGGCCGGCAATTCAGGAAACCTGCTGAAATCACGGTCGGCGGTCCAGAACTCGGTGACGCCGTGCGCGAGGCAGAGGGAAGCCACGCGTGCGTCGTGGACCATCGGCCCTCTTACCTGGCCCTGACGGAGCAAGTCCTTCAACAACTCCCAGTGAGCGAACGTCTCCGTCAAGAGCTCTGAGACCGGAGACTCAAGCCAGGCATCGACCTGCTCGATCGCGGCCTCCAATGTCGAAGGGGGACGGTAGATGCCCGGGCGCGTGACCGTGGCCAGAAACTCGTGAACGCACGGCCACGGCAGAGCCCATGCCACGCGCCCCTCGGCAAGGGCCGACACACACGCCTTGGCCCGTTCGTGCCATTCGGAGTCGGCGCGGTGGGCGTACACGAGGATGTTCGTGTCCGTGGCGATCAACCTCCCCGGCCCTCGTAGATCGCTTCGCGGATGCGAGGCCAATCGGCGCCCCGGAACTCCGGCTCCAGTCCGTCGCCGTCGACGCTCGCATCTCTCAGCGTAAAGCCCACGGCTTCCCGGTCAACCTTGATCGCCATCCGCAACCCGCGCTCGAACAGCTCCCGCAGCGTGATGTTCTCACTCGCCGCATGGGCCTTCGCCTCTCTCGCCAAGTCGTCCGAGATCTCGATCGTGGTCTTCACTATGGGTCCCCATATCTCCAAGTACGGTGCACCACCCTACTCGAAGCGCCCCGTCACATCAAGAAGCGCCGGCGGCAAGTTGGCAAACCTCGATCCCATGTAGCCTCGGCCCACCGTGCGACGACTCACCGACTACCGCGTCCTGACCTTCGACTGCTACGGCACCCTGATCGACTGGGAGACGGGGATCTGGGACGCGCTGCAGCCGCTGATCATGCGGAACCGGGACGCCGACGTGACCCGCGACACTGCGCTGCTTGCCTTCGGGCAGTGCGAGAGCCTTCAGGAGCAGGAGACGCCTGATCTGCTCTACTCCGACCTGCTGGCCCGCGTGCATGGACGCATCGCCGACCGCCTGGACATGCAGACGGACCCGGAACTCGACGAGACCTTCGGCGCCTCCGTGCCCGACTGGCCGGCGTTCGCCGACACGGCGGACGCTCTGCGCGTCCTCAAGCGACACTTCCGGCTGGTCATCCTCTCGAACGTCCACCGAGCCGGCATCGCCGGTTCGAACCGCAAGCTCGGAGTCGAGTTCGACGCGATCTACACCGCCGAGGACATCGGCTCGTACAAGCCGGCCGACCGGAACTTCGAGTACCTGCTAGAGCACCTCAAGTCCGACTTCGGACTCGACCGGTCCGACATCCTGCACACCGCGCAGAGCCTGCACCATGACCATGTGCCGGCGAAGCGGTTCGGGCTCGCCAATGCCTGGATCGACCGCCAACGGCTCTCGGAGGGCGGAAGCTGGGGTGCTACCGAGCGCGTAGGGACGGTGCCGACGACCGACTTCGTGTTCTTCTCGATGGGCGAGATGGCAGCGACCGTAGCGGCGTGCGCGAGCACCGGGCCGTAGCAGGCCGAACCGCAGGGCGCCGCCCCTCAACCATCCTCCTCCACCGTCAACCGATACTTCGCAGCGGCCAGGAACCTCGCCTCCTGGCGCAGGTCGGCCCGGGTGAGCGGCGACTTCTCCAGCCAGGCCGCGGGCAGTACGAGTCTCAGATCGCGGCCGTCAACTTCGAGCTTGACCGCCAGTGGTTCGTCCCGCCGGCTCCGGTGGAGTACCGCCGCGAGCCGCAACAGGACAGCGCCGCGTCGCGCCGGTTGCCGCCATCCCGAGGGGAGGCGATCGAAGATCTGGCGTGGGAACTTACGGCGGTGGCTGCGCACGAGGGATGCCAGCAGCAGGTGTTCCTGGAGCGAGAACCCGTGCATCTCCGCGTTCTCCACGATGTACGCGCCGTGCTTGTGGAAGCCGGCGTGGTTGATGTCCAGGCCGACCTCGTGCAACTGGGCGCCCCAGGAGAGCATGAGCCACGGGAGTTCTCCGGTGAGATTCCAGGCTTCGGCGCACTGCTCGAGAAGCTGTAGCGCGGTCTCCCGCACCCGCTCGGCCTGTTCCGGCTGCACGTGGTAGCGGCGGGCCATCGACTCGACCGCCGCGTGCCGCGTGTCCTCGTGGTGCAACCGGCCGAGCAGGTCGTACAAGGCTCCTTCGCGCAGGGCGCCGCCCGCGACCCGCATATGTTCGATGCCCAGCGCCTTGAACACCGCGAGCAGCACGGCGACGCCGCCAGCGAACACCGGCGCCCGCCCGTCGCTCAGGCCCTTGATGCCGCCCTGCACCGTGGTTTCCTGTTCGAGGAGCAGTTCGCGAAGGCGCAGCAGGGCCTCGAGCGTGATTCCCTGCTCGCACCAGCCCGCCGCCTGCACGACTTCGGCCACCGAGCGAACGGTCCCCGACGAACCGACCGCCACCCGCCAGCCGGCGCCGTTGCGGAATCGGCGCGCGACCGGCTCCAGCTCCTGCAGGGCCGCGGTTTCCGCCCGTTGCCACCGCTCCTCCTTCATCCGGCCTTTCGGGAAGTGTCGCAGGCTGAAGCTGACGCAACCCATGTACAGGCTCTCGAGGTCGAGCGGCTTCGACCCTTCGCCGACAATCAGTTCGGTCGAGCCGCCGCCGATGTCGACCACGAGACGCCGTTCGTCGCCGGCCAGGCTCCTCGACACGCCCAGGTAGATCAGCCGAGCCTCTTCCAGGCCCGACACGATTTCCACCGGATGGCCGAGGGATCGTTGCGCGGCCTCCAGCAGGTCGCGGGCGTTTCGTGCCTGCCGCAGCGTGTTCGTGCCCACGACCCGGACCGTTCCCTGAGGAAACGAGCGCACCCGTTCGCCGAAGCGGCCGAGACAGTCGAGCGCCCGCGACGTGGCCTCCGGGGTCAGGCGTTTGCGCTCATCGAGTCCGCCGGCGAGCCGCACGAACTCCTTCCGGCGGTCGACGAACACGAGCTGGCCTCCCCGCACTTCGGCCACGACCAGGTGAAAGCTGTTGGAGCCCAGGTCGGCGGCGGCGACCACCTCCGGATCCGCCGGAGGGAGAGGTAGCGAGTGCTGCGAGTCCGCCATTCGCGCGCAAGTATGATGGCTCGCCTCTCTCGGGACCGGTCGCTCTGCTTCAGGATCGATCGGAAGTCTGGAATACCTCGCCATGCCCGTGGAACTCCGCTCCGACACGATGACCCGGCCATCCCCGGCCATGCGCAGGGCGATGGCCGAGGCCGAAGTCGGCGATGACGTCTTCCATGAAGACCCGACGGTCAACCGCTTGCAGGAGCGCGTGGCGGACATGCTCGGCCGGGAGGCGGCCCTCTTCGTCCCTTCCGGCACCCAGGGCAATCTCTCCTCTCTGCTCGGGCATGAACTGCCCCGCGGCAGCGAGGTGCTGCTCGAGTCGAACGCTCACATCATCAACCACGAGAACAACGGGATCACCGGCATCGGGGGACTCCTGCCGCGCGCGGTGAAGGCCGAGGTCGATGGCATCCTGGCGCCCGAACAGGTTGAGGCGGCGATTCAGCCCGCCCACCCGACCCTTGCTCCGACCCGGCTCCTCTGCCTGGAGAACAGTTGCAACCACGCCGGCGGAACCGTCTACGAACCGGAGCGGACGCGGGCGCTCTGCGACGTGGCGCACCGCCGGGGTCTGCGCGTCCACCTCGACGGCGCGCGCCTCTTCAACGCCGCGACCGCGCTCGGCTGCGCGCCGGCCGAGGCCGCGGGACCCGTCGACTCGCTTTCATTCTGCTTCTCCAAGGGCCTGGGCGCGCCCGCCGGTTCCATCGTCATCGGCTCCCGCGACTTCATCCGCAACGTCCGGCGCTACCGCCAGATGTGCGGCGGCCAGATGCGGCAGGTGGGCGTGCTCGCCGCCGCCGCCGAGGTCGCCCTCGACGAAAGCCCGCCGCTGCTGGTCCAGGATCACGAGAACGCCCGCCTGCTCGCGGACACTCTCAACGACCTTCCCGGCGTCGCACTGATCGCCGAACAGAGGACCAACATCCTCATCTTCTCGGTCGAGGGCACGGGCCGCAGCGCCCCGGAGTGCGTCGAGGCGCTCCGGAAGGAGAACGTGCTGTGCCTGGACGTGAGCCCGACCCACATCCGCCTGGTGACGCATCGGGACGTGAGCCCGGAGCAGACAGCCGAGGCAGCCGAAGCGCTGATCCGAGTGTTCGGTGCGTAACGAACGAAGTCGCGTCGACGTCCGCGCCTTCGACGAGCTCCAGGTCGGCGAACGCTTCCCGCTGCCCAGCCGGACGGTCACCGACGCCCACTTCGCCGCGTTCCAGGCGATCTCGGGCGACAACCACCCGATCCACTACGACATCGAGTACTGCCGGTCGCAAGGCCACAGCGGCATGCTGGCCCACGGGCTCCAGGTGCTCTGTTACAGCGCCGCCGGGGCCGGTCTCTTCGCCGATGTCGTCGGCCGGGCGATGGTCGCCTTCATCGACCAGTCGAGTCGCTTCCTCAAGCCGGTCCATCCGGGTGACACGTTGTACCCGACCCTCCAGATCGCGGAGCTGAAGCGCCAGCGGACGACCGGAGTGGTGGTGCTGGAGAGCGTCATCGAGAACCAGCGCGGCGAGCGGGTGCTCGAGGGCCGGCAGAGGTACCTGGTCCGCCTGGAGGGCGATTCCTAGGCCAGCGGTTCGAAGTCGAAGACCGTCGACGCGGCACCCGAGAGCGGCACCGCCTCGACCTGAAACACGCGCCGCACGAGGTCGGGTTCCAGCACCTCCGCGGGCGGTCCCTCCGCGACCAGGGCACCGCCGTCGAGCACCGCCACGCGATCGGCGAACCGGGCCGCGGCGTTCAGGTCGTGAAGGACGAGGACGACCGAACGCCCCTCGTCGACCAGGCCGCGCGCCAGCCCCAGCAGATCCAGACCGTGCGCGAGATCAAGATTCGACGTCGGTTCGTCGAGCAGCAGCACTTCCGCTTCGGTTGCCAGGCAACGCGCCATCAGAACGCGCTGCAGTTCGCCCCCCGAGAGCGTCGTGACCCTGCGCTCGGACAACCCCAACACGTCCGTGTCGTCCAGGCAGCGGTCGATCCAGCCCCGGTCGGCCGAACGGGTTCCGAAGAGCCGGTTCTCGTGCGGGTAGCGGCCGAGGGTGACGAACTCGCGCACCGAGAACTCGAATGACGGACGCACTGACTGCGGCACATAGGCCACGCGCCGCGCCGCCTGCCGCCTCGGCAGTCGGGCAAGATCGAATCCACCGAGGAGCGCCCGGCCCTCCGTCAATCGCCAGGCGCCGCTCAACAGCTTCAACAAGGTCGACTTGCCGGCCCCATTCGGACCCACTACCGAGGTCAGCATGGCGGGCTCGATGACGAGGTCGACGTTTCGCAGCAGCCAACGGCCCCGCCGCTCCACGCCGCCGCCCACGAGTTCCAGTCGCGGCGCCCGATGTGCCGGGTCCGGGGCCGCCGTCACCGCGACACCGCCACTTCGCTCTCGTGCCGGACCAGCAGGTAGAGGAAGAATGGTGCGCCCACGAAGGCGGTGACCACGCCCAGGTGAACTTCCTTGGGCGCCGCCAGCGTGCGCGCCAGAAGATCGGCGCCGACCACGAACCAGGCGCCGGTCAGGAAGGCGGCCGGGAGCAGGCGACGGTGGACGGGTCCCAGCAGCAGGCGCACGAGGTGCGGCACGACGAGACCGACGAAGCCGACCACGCCGCTGACCGCCACGGCGCTGCCCGTGAGCAGCGCCGCGCTCCACAGCACCGCGCGCTTCGCCCGCTCGATGTCCACCCCCAGCGACGCCGCCACTTCCTCGCCTTCGAGGAGCAGATCCAGGTCGCGCGCGAACCAGGCCGCCACGACGCAGCCGATGACCAGCCCCGGCAGCAGCATGGCGACGTGTTCCCAGCTCCGATCCGCGACTCCACCCATCATCCAGAAGGCGATCTGACGCGCCGCCTCGTACTGCTCCCAGGAGCGGGCGATCAACCACGAGTTCACCGCTCCCAGCAGGGCGTTGAGCGCCACCCCGGCGAGCAGGAGGGTGGTGACGGGCGTATAGCCGTCGCGAGTGGCGATCCGGGTGACGACCAGCAGCGACAGCAGCGCACCCCCGACGGCGAACAGCGGCGCCGCGAGAAGGAACGCGCCGGCCAGGCCGAACGTCAGGGCGAAGACGGCCCCCACGGCGGCGCCGGTGCTCGTGCCGACGATCCCCGGGGAAGCGAGTGGATTGCGAAACAGCCCCTGCATCTGTGCGCCGGCGAGCGCCAGACACCCGCCGACCATCGCCGCCACCACCACGCGCGGCGCCCTGAGCGACCAGACGATCGTCTCCACCTGCGGATCGACGGGACCGTACTCGCCCGGCAGGAGACGGCTGGCCAGCACCGCCAGGACGTCCGCCAGATCAAGGGGGACCGAGCCTCGATACAGACCGATTGCGGCAAACGTCACGAGCAGCACCGCGCCGGCGGCCATGTACCACCAGAAGCCGACCCGGCGCACCCCGGGAACGATCCTCATTCCGTCCCAACTGCCGCCGGCTGGGGACCGCCGGCCGCTTCCATCCGATCCGCGGCCCGCGCCAGCGCGTCGGCGAGCCGTTCGACCAGTCCCGCGACGTGGTGCGAGACGGCGGCCATGTCCCGGCCGGCGAGGGCGATCACGTTGCCCAGTCCGGCCGCCCGCGTACCGTTGGGCACCCCGACCGCCGCGCCGCCTTCCTCATACGAGTCGGTGAAGATCACGTCGGGGTTCCAGAGCACGACCTGTTCGGCACTGATCCGCGGCCAGCCCACGAGACCTTTCTCGGCCGCGACGTTCACCGCGCCGAGGTAGCGAATGACGTCGTCGAAGACGGTACGCCCACCGAGCACGACGCCGCCGTTGTAGTGGACGACCCGCAGGCCCTCCACTCGGGCCGCCGCCCGCTCACGCGCCGCCTCCAGCCTGGCCCGCATCGACGCCACCAACCGTTCCGCCTCGCTCTCGCGGCCGATCGCGAAGCCGACGATGCGGATGTTGCCCTCGATCGCCGCCAGGCTCTCGTGGTCGAGCAGGACGAGGACGGGCACACCCGCCGCCTCCAACTGGGCGAGCGTCTCCTGGGTATTGAACCCGGCCGCGAACACCAGGTCGGGCGAAACAGCCAGGATCTCCTCGGTGCTGAAGCCACCCACGCGCCCCAGACGCCGCGCCGCCTCCGCACTAGGACTGAACGCCGGATCGCCGGCAAACGGCGAGAGCAGCGCGATCCGCTCCGGCTCGGCGATCTTCAACAGGATCTCGTCCGTGGCCAGGGTCCGGGACGCGATCCGTTCGGGCGGCGCCGCCAACCGCACCGCCCTGCCGCCGCCGCGGACCTCCCGCCAGGCGCCATCGCTGCCCGGTTCGAGGAGCTCGAACTCGGCCTCCGCCACGCCACCCAGGTACGCGGAGTACTCGGCGCCCAGGTCGAACGTGCCCGCCTCTTCGGCCGGAGCCCTGCCGGAAGTCCGGGCGCAGCCGCAGACCAGCAACGCCACACCGACCAAGCCGACCAGGGACATCCAGGCCCGAAAGGTCCCCGTCTGCACAAGACACCGCACGAGCCGCGATCATAGTTATACTGCCGCCCCCATCGGACCCAGCAACGCTAGGGAGCAACGCTCATGAGCATCAAGACCGGGGACACGATCCCGGAAGCCAGCTTCAAGCAGATGACGTCGGACGGCATCGTCGACATCTCCACGCGGGAGCTGTTCGAGGGCAAGAAGGTTGTCCTGTTCGCGGTTCCCGGCGCCCTGACTCCGACCTGCTCCGAGGTCCACATGCCCGGCTTCGTCGAGCACCTGGAGTCGCTCAAGGCGAAGGACGTCGACACGGTGGCCTGTCTCGCGGTCAACGACGTCTTCGTGATCAACGAATGGCGCAAGGTGCGGAGCATTCCCGACGACATCCTGCTGCTCTCCGACGGCAACTGCGAGTTCACGTCCAAGGTCGGACTCGAACTCGACGCCTCCCGGTTCGGCATGGGCACCAGGTCGCGACGCTACGCCGTGGTCGTGGACGACGGTGTGGTGAAGTACCTGGGCGTGGAGCCCGCCGGAGAAGTTGGCGTGAGCGGCGCCGAGGCCGTCCTGGAGGAACTCGGCTGATCCAGCCTTCGACGGGGGGCGCCATCCGCACTCCGCCGGCGTAACCCGGGGGTCTCTTGACCAACCACAAGGTCGACTCTCTCACCGACTCGATCTACGTCACCTTCGACGAGGAGGCGTGGGGACGGCTGCGGGCCGACACGCCGAATCCGCTCTCCGAGAGCGAGCTGGAGCGGCTGCGGGGCATCAACGAAAACGTCTCCCTGGACGAGGTCGCGCAGATCTACCTGCCGATGTCGCGGCTGCTGAATCTCTACGTCGGCGGCACCCAGGACCTCTACCGCGCCAGCACGACCTTCCTCGGCGGTCTGGCGCCCAAGGTGCCCTACATCATCGGAATCGGCGGCAGCGTCGCGGTGGGCAAGAGCACCACCGGCCGCATTCTGCGTGAGCTGCTCGCCCGCTGGCCCAACCATCCCCAGGTCGACCTGGTGACCACCGACGGCTTCCTCCATCCCAACGCGGTACTGGAAGAGCGGGACCTCATGGAGCGGAAGGGCTTCCCGGAGAGCTTCGACTTGCGCTCCCTCGTCAACTTCGTGCTCCAGGTCAAGTCGGGAGAGCGGAACGTGCCTCACCCCGTCTATTCCCACCACTCGTACGACATCGTGCCCGGTGTCACCGAGATCGTCGATCAGCCCGACATCCTGATCCTGGAAGGCTTGAACGTGTTGCAGGCCCGCTCCCAGTCGCCCTCGCGAAACAGCCGGCTGATGCTCTCCGATCTGTTCGACTTCTCGATCTTCGTCGATGCCGAGCCCGAAGTCGTCGAGCGCTGGTACGTCGAGCGCTTCCTGACCTTCCGCGACACCGCGTTCCGGGATCCGGACGCCTACTTCCACCGCTATGCCAGCCTGAGCGAGAAGGACGCGATCGACACCGCCCGCGGCATCTGGAAGAGGATCAACGAACCGAACCTGGTCCAGAACATCATGCCGACCCGCGAACGCGCGGACCTGATCCTGGAGAAGGCGCCGGACCACGCCGTGCGGCGGATCCGCCTGCGCAAGCTCTAAGGCTGCGTTAGCGCGACGGCAGCCAGCTCGGCTCTCGGAGCGCCCCGGTCTCGTCAAGAAGCTCGTCGAGCCGCCCCGACAGCCGGTCGAAGAGCGCCTTGAGCTCCAGCACCTCGCGCGCCCAGTCGTCGCGAGGATTCCGGGCCGCGGAAGCGGCAGCCACCCGAAGACGGGTCTCGACGTTGCCGGCGCCGTGACGGGTGATAAAGCCACCCAGGAGATTGCGCCGCTCCTCCGGGTCGACCTGCACGTCGTAGAGCTCGTAGCGGTCCCAGACCCCGTGGAAGCGCATGAACTTGTAGCGGTCGGTGCGCACGCCCAGCACCGTCGGCGTCTGGGGAAAGGCCCGCTCCCAGAAGTACTCGTAGAGGAACGCGTCCCGCCACGGCGGCGGCTCGTCGCTCGGACCGGTCTCGAGCAGGCCGAAGAAGGACCGGCCCTGGACCGTGTCCGGGACTTCCACTCCCGCGGCCTCGAGGAAGGTGGGGGCGAAGTCGAGGTTGACGACCATCTCGGAGCGCCTGAGGCCCCCGGCGCCGCCGTCGAGCCACGGCGCCATCACCATCAGCGGCACCCGGATCGACGCCGCGTACATCGTCCGCTTGTCGATCAGACCGTGTTCGCCGAACTGGAAGCCGTTGTCCGACGTGAACACGAGCAGCGTCTCTTCCAGCAGGTCCCGCTCTACCAGCGCTCCCACGATCCGGCCCACGCTGTCGTCGACGCCGCGCATCGTCTCCGCGTAGTCGAGCGCGAACTGCTGGAAGTCGACCGAGTTGTCGTACAGCCCGTCGACGCCGTGCCAGCTCCGTCGCTGCGCCTCGACCCAGTTCGGCTTGCCCTCGTAGTTGTCGCGCCGGTTCGGCATCGTCGCCGGCGGCGGATAGCGCTGGCCGGCGTAGCTGCCGAGGTGGCGTTCCGCCGGCCGGAACGGCGCATGGACCGCCTTGTGCGACACGTAGAGCAGGAAGGGCTCTTCGGATCCGGCGCGAGCCGCCAGGAAGTCGAGCGCGTAGTCGGTGATCAGGTCCGTCGTGTAGCCCTGCCGCGGCACCCGCTCGCCGTCGATGTTGAAGGTCTGGTTGTAGTAGAGGCCCTGGCCCGGGAACGAGACCCAGCGATCGAATCCGGGCCGGGGCTCGTCCGACGTGCCGCCCATGTGCCACTTGCCGACGAAGGCGGTCCGGTAGCCAGCGCGCTGGAGTTCCTGCGGGAACGTCGGCGTCTCCGGATCGAGCCGGGTGCGGTTGTCCAGCACGCCGTGCCGGTGGGCGTACTGCCCGGTGAGGATCGAAGCGCGGCTCGGCGAGCACAACGACGTAGTCACGAAGGCGTTCTCGAACAGCACGCCGCGCTCGATCAGGCGATCGAGGTGAGGCGTCTCGAGGAAGGCGTGGCCGAGCGCGGACGCGGCGTCGAAGCGCTGGTCGTCGATCAGGATGAAGACGATGTTCGGCCGCTCGGCCGCCCGCGCGGGCTCCGTCGCCGGCACGATCGCTCCACACACCGCGAGCAGGAACGCTCCCAGAGAGCGCGCAGGTCGCCGTCTTCGTCGGTTCGTCGTCATCGTGTTTCTCTTCATCTCACCCCTCCTCACCGGGTTTGACCCAGGCCGACCTCGGCCAGTTCCTCCGGATCGTAGTTCCAGCGCCGGTAGTTCCACATCCACTGCTCCGGCCGCGCCCGTACCCTTCGTTCGATCGCCGAGGCGATCCGCTGCGACAACTCCACCGGATCCCGTGAGCCTCCGGGCCGGCGCAACATCTCGCTCTCCAGGCGGTAGCTGAAGGGCCCTTCGCGAACACAGAAGGCGGCGATCAGCGGGCAGTCGCGCCTGGCCGCCAGCGCCGCCGGGCCGCCGACGAACTCGGTGCGGCGGCCCAGGAAGTCGACCTCCGGCCCGCGCCGTCGGTCCGGCCGCTGGTCAACGACCATGATCAGGGTCTCCCGCCGCTTGAGACAGCCCAGCATGTCCCGCAGGAGGGAGGCCCGGCCACTCCAGATCACCCGGACGCCTGCCCGGGCGCGCATCCGCTCGACGAACGCGGACGCCGCCCTGGCGCGCGAAGGCTTGGCCACCGCGCAGACCGGGGACGACGAGGCGCGGACGGTGCTCTGGGCCAGCAGTTCCCAGGCGCCCAGGTGACCGGTGACCAGCACCTGACCGCGGTCGTGCCCTTCGACGCCGGCCATCAGTTGCCGCAGGTCGTCGAAGCCATCCATCGACCCCACGTCGAGCCGTTTCCGGTCGAAGCTGATCCTCACCGTCTCCAGCGCCGCCACGATCTGGTGGCGCACGCAGCGCCGTTCCAGGTCACGCGCCTCCGGCGACCCCGGAGGCAGCCCCAGCACGACCGCCAGGTTCTGGCGCATCAATCGGACGTCACGCGGCGTCACGCCCCGCAGATGCGCCAGCAGACCGGCGGCAGGTCCGAACAACGCCGCCGGCAGCAAGCGGATCAGCCAGGAAACGGCGTGGAGAAAGGCCCCGGTAGTGCGGTCGGTCATGTCGGTACAAGAGTGTAAGTGGGGACGGTGTACTATGCCGGCTCTTGAGCGAACAACCCGGTTCTTCTTCCTCGCCGCCCCCGGCGGACCCTTCGGCCTACTGGCGGGCAAACCTGCGGTTGATGGCGATCCTGCTCTCCATCTGGTTCGTCTGCTCCTACGTCCTCGGCATCTTCCTGGTCGAGCCGCTGAACGGCGCCCAACTCGGCGGCTTCCCGCTCGGGTTCTGGTTCGCTCACCAGGGGTCGATCTACGTCTTCATCGTTCTGATCCTCGTCTACGCGGCGACGATGGACCGGCTCGACCGCCGCTACGGCGTCGACTGAGCGGGTCGCAGACCCCCGACTCTGACGCCCGCCAACCCTCGCGATGAACGTTCAGGCCTGGACCTACCTGATCGTCGCCGCGACCTTCGCGCTCTACATCGGCATCGCCTGGTGGAGCCGCGTAAGGACGACGTCGGGCTTCTACGTCGCCGGACGCGGCGTGCCGGCCGTGGCCAACGGCATGGCGACGGGCGCCGACTGGATGAGCGCGGCCTCCTTCATCTCGATGGCGGGCCTGATCTCCTTCATGGGTTACACCGGCACCATCTACCTGATGGGCTGGACCGGCGGCTACGTCCTGCTGGCGCTCCTGCTTGCCCCGTACCTCCGCAAGTACGGCAAGTTCACGACCTCCGAGTTCGTCGGCGACCGCTACTACTCCGACGCCGCCCGGCTGGTGGCGGCGGGCTGCACGATCTTCGTCTCGTTCACCTACATCGCCGGGCAGATGCGCGGCGTCGGGGTCGTGTTCTCGCGCTTCCTGGAGGTCGAGGTCCACTGGGGCGTGATCATCGGCGTCGTCATCGTCTTCTTCTACGCCGTGCTCGGCGGCATGAGAGGCATCACCTACACCCAGGTCGCCCAGTACTGCGTCCTGATCGTCGCGTTCCTGATTCCGGCCGCCGCCATCTCCTGGAAGATCACCGGAAATCCCATTCCTCAGTTCGGGTTCGGCGACACGGTCCAGGAAGGCCAGCAGGCCGGCGTCTTCCTGCTCGAGGCGCTGGACGCGCTGCACCGGGAACTCCGGCTGCCGGAGTACACGGCAGCCTTCGTGCCGGGCAAGAAGAGCATGATCGACGTCACCGCGATCGCGCTGGCGCTGATGGTCGGCACCGCCGGACTTCCCCACGTACTGGTCCGCTTCTACACCGTGCGCAGCGCCCGCGCGGCGCGCTGGAGCGCGCTCTGGGCGCTGGTCTTCATCGGCCTGCTCTACACCACGGCGCCCGCGGTCGCCGCCTTCGCCCGCGTCAACCTGATCTCGACCCTCCACAACACGAGCTACAGCGAAGTGCCGGAGTGGTTCAGGAGCTGGGAGACGACCGGCCTGATCTCCTTCGACGACCAGGACGGCGACGGCGTGATCGACATGTCCGACGGGGCCAACGAGCTGACCGTCGATCAGGACATCATGGTCCTCGCCAACCCGGAGATCGCCGAGCTGCCGGCCTGGGTCGTCGCCCTGGTCGCCGCGGGCGGACTCGCGGCGGCGCTGTCGACGGCCGCCGGCCTCCTGCTCGTCATCGCATCGGCCATCTCGCACGACATCGCCAAATCGATCCTGTGGAAGGACATGAGTTCACGCAAAGAACTCCTGCTCGCGCGCGTGACCGCTTCCGTCGCCGTGGTCGTCGCCGCCTACTTCGGCATCTCGCCGCCCGGCTTCGTCGCCCAGGTGGTCGCGTTCGCCTTCGGGCTCGCCGCATCCAGCTTCTTCCCCGTCCTGGTGCTCGGCATCTTCACCCGCACCACGACGAAGGAGGGCGCGATCGCCGGCATGAGCAGTGGCATCCTGTTCACCGGCGCCTACATCGTCTACTTCCGCCTGATCCGGCCGGAAGCGACCGCCGACGACTGGCTGTTCGGCATCAGCCCCGAGGGCATCGGCGCCGTCGGCATGCTGATCAACTTCGCCCTGGCGCTCATCGTCAGCCGGTTCACGAAGCCGCCGCCGGACAAGGTGCAACAGTTGGTCAGCGAGATTCGGCTGCCGCGCGAGCGAGGCGCAGAGTCTGCGTAGCGCCACGCCGTGTCTCGGTGCCACCCGCCCGCCGAGGCCTCCGAGGCGCGACCTCCCTGCGACCGTTCACCGTTACTCGGGCAATGGGAGAAGGGAGCGCTCACTCTTCTGGCTCTACAGTACAGCGAAGTGCCAGAGAATGTAGGCACTTGCGGTGAATCACGGTCAGCGACGGCCCCCCAACTGGATCCCGCTCGGCAGACAGCGCACGGTGCCAGAGCCGTGGCGCGACTTCGGAGACTCGCCGTCCCTCGCAATCCGGGCCGGAGAGAGGAGGCGTTAGCAGGAACCGGCTGGTCGGCGCCCTGGTGGAATCTCGTTCTGTGGCGATCCGCCGGTTGATCGAGCAGGCTCGGTCAGTCTGACAGCTAAGAGCTTGATCCGGCCTTCCTGGAGGAACATGCCTCAACAAGAGAACGAAGAAGCCGAGAGGATCCCGCTTGATGTCGAGGAGGAGGAGACCCTGCGCATCGCGGAGAAGCGAAGCGCGCACTCTCCCTACTTCGACAATGTTCACGGGCAACAGGAACCGGCCGAGTTGGCCAAGGTCCGGGACTGGGCCACGGCATTGGGGGAGTGTGGGCACTCGATCTCCGGGATCGAGCCGAATCTCGACGAAGGCGGGAACCGCGACGATCCGCCGGACGTTTTGGCCGAGATGGACGGGAAACTGGTCGGCATCGAGGTGACCGACTTGATGAAGTACCAGAAGGGCCACGAGCTCTGCATCCTCACCTTCAATGGCAGGCTCTTCAGGGTTTCGTGTGGAATG
>JAAXHG010000011.1 GCA_012270995.1 Vicinamibacteraceae bacterium
CTTGCAGAATGGTGGGGAGTCCCAGTTCCTGCCGCACCGGCTCCTGGCGCGGTTCAGGCCGGCGGTCCGGGCGACGCCACCAGCACGTCCCCCACATCCTCCTCTCCGAGCAGGAAGACCTGGTCGAGCCGGCGCACGGTAGCGCCCGAATCGAAGTCCATGCACAGGTCCGCGCCGTCCAGCATTCCCGGTTCACCCTGTCCGGCCTGGTCACGCAACAGAACCACCCAGCGGTCCGCGACCCGAACGAGATCGCCCGGCGCCGGCGAGCCCTCCCCGGGAGCACGCCAGCCCGCACTGCCGTCCAGAGCCAGAAGGACCCAGTCCAGGTCGTCCCAGCCGACGCCGCCGGCATCGAGCAGTTCGCCCAGCAGGGTCACCCGGCTGAAGGCGAGCCGGTCGTCGTGGAGCTGCTGCAGGCGCGCGAGTGCCGCCGCATCCCACTCGCCTCCGCCCCGCACGATGCCCGGCAGGCCGAAGACCGCCGAAGGCGGACCCAGCACCCCGGGCAGGCGCGCCTCGACCCGGGTCGCCTCTTTGGGAAGCGCCGCCGACTTCACCCCCTGATCCGGCACCAGGGCGTCCTCGTCCAGAGCCGTCTCGACCCACACCTGGTACCTGAGGGTCCCGAAGTTCCGCTCGATGTCGGGACTGTCGTCCTCCAGCCAACTGTCGAAGTTGGCCTCGAGCGTGCCGTCCAACGACCAACTGCTGCCCCATTCGTCACGGAAGAACTGCTCGTAGCGGAATCTCTCCAGTTCGGCGCCGCTCTCGAACTCGCGCACGGGCACGCCGTTCTCGACGCTGAACCAGAGCAGCCTGACCCGGCCCAGAACATCGAGGTCCTCGACCGGAAGCGCGTCGAACTGCGCGCCGTCGATCAGAACGCGCGGAGTCGGGCTGTAGTACACGCGTTCTCCCTCGCCGTCTCCACCGCCGCGCTCCGCTTCGACCACCGCGTGCAGCCGGAAGTCCTGGCCGGCGGCGAGTTCGACCGTGCCCGTCCTCGCCGTGCCGTCGGCGCCGACTTCCACGCCGACCCAGGCCCGGACCATCTTCGGCGCTCTCGCCTGCTGGGCCCTCGGCGCCAGCCACAGAACCACCGCCGCCACGCCGACGATGGCGGCCATGATGGCGAACAGAAGGAGGTTCCGGCGCACGCCGGAATCCTACTCCCGGCTGGGCAGCACCGATCGGAAGGTGAGGCGGTGAAGCGGCGTCGGCCCGAGTTCCCTGAGCGCCGCGCTGTGATGCTTTGAGGCATAGCCCTTGTGGCTGGCGAACCCGAAGCCCGGATACTGCCGGTCGTACGCCGTCATCAGCCGGTCCCGGTCCGTCTTGGCGATGATCGAGGCGCAGGCGACGGCGAAGCTGAGCGAATCGGCCCGCACCAGGGGCAGCGTCGGCACTTCGGCGCCGCGAACGTTCACCGCGTCGAGCCGCACCGCATCGACGACCGCGACAGCGGGACGCACCTCGAGCGACGCCAAGGCCGTCCGCATCGCCCACCGGGTCGCCTCGAGCACGTTGATCCGGTCGATCAACGCGGCGTCGCCGATCGCCACCGACCACGCGGCCGCCCGCTGCTTGATCGCCCCGGCCAACCGTTGCCGCCGCGACCCGGACAGCCGCTTGCTGTCGTCAACTCCGGGAATCAGGCAGTCCGGCGCGACGACGACAGCGGCGGCGACGACCGGCCCCGCGAGACAGCCTCGACCCGCCTCGTCGACGCCGGCGACGAGTCCGTAGCCCGCCGTGGCCAACTGCTGCTCGAGCCCGCGCATCAAGCGCAGGCGATATGCCTCGACGAGCAGGCCGGCGACGGTCAGCGCTTGCGCAGCTCCTCGATACGGGCGGCCCGGCCGCGCAGCTTGCGGAGATAGTAGAGCTTGGCGCGGCGCACCTTGCCCCGGCGCACGACCTCGATCCGGCCGATCACGGGCGAATGAAGCGGGAAGATCCGCTCGACTCCTATGCCGCCGGAGACCTTCCGCACGGTGAACGTCTCCCGCGTGCCGCTGCCGCGGCGCGCGATCACCACGCCCTGGAACATCTGGATCCGCTCCTTGGCGCCCTCTCTGACCCGGACGTGAACCTTGACCGTGTCACCCGCCCGGAACTCGGGCAGGCCCTGCTGCACGTATTCCTGCTCCACCTGCTGTAGATCGTGCATTGCGTGTCACCTGTGCCTGGCCGCAAGTTCAGACCCTGCGGCTTCATTGTCAGTGGAACGGCTTCGCGCCCCTCGTGCGAACCGGACGACGTGACGTCCAGCCCAGGCACCGCGAAGCGGTAGGACGCGGATTATCGCCTGTTCCGCGCCCCGCGCGCAACCTCCGGCGCGGAGGCCTGCCCACGCAGGAGGTCCGGTCGCTTCCGCCGCGTCGCCTCGAGCGCCTGCTCGCGCCGCCAGCGCTCGATGCGCCCATGGTCGCCCGATCGCAGCACCTCCGGCACCTCGACACCCTCCACGACGGGCGGGCGGGTGTAGTGCGGATGGTCGAGGAGGCCGGTGCGGAAGCTCTCGTTCACCACCGACGACTGCCGTCCCACGACGCCGGGGATCTGGCGCGAGACCGCCTCGATGACGACCATCGCCGGCACCTCCCCTCCAGACAGCACATAGTCGCCGACGGAGAGTTCCGAGTCGACGACCAGCGTCCGCACCCTCTCGTCGACCGCCTCGTAGCGGCCGCAGAGCAGCACCAGCCGCTTCTCCGCGGCCAGACTCTGGACCTTCTCATCGTCCAGGCGCTCTCCCTGTGGCGAAAGCAGGATGCGGTGGGCGCCGGAGTCGCCCCCGGCCACCGCCCGTACCGCCTTGAGCCAGGGCGGCGCCGTCATCACCATCCCGCCGCCGCCGCCGTAGGGCTCGTCATCGACGCTTCGGTGGGGATCGTCGGTGTAGTCGCGCAGGTCGTGAAGGCGCACGTCGAGCAGGCCGGCCGCCCGGGCCCGGCCGATCAGGCTCGCCCCCAGGAACTCCCGGAAGATCTCCGGCAGGATCGTTATGACGTCGATCCGCATGCTTCCAGGAGACCCGCCGGCAGGTCGCTGCGAATCAGGCGCTCCTCGACGTTGATCTCCGGCAGCAGCGCGCCCACGAACGGGATCAGCACCGGACCGCCACCGGCCGGCCGCGCCACGGAGAGCAGCACCCCACCGCCGTCCTCGACGATTTCGGTGACCTCCCCCAGCTCGCCGAGGCCATCGTCCACGACCCGGCAGCCGACCAACTGGAAGTAGTAGAAGGTGCCCTTTTCAGCGGCCGGCACACTCTCCTCCGGAACCTGGAGCAACGCGCCCCGGAGCGCCTCCGCCGCGTCGCGGTCCGTCATGTTCGCGAACTGAACCAGTTTCCGGCCCCGATGCGACCGGCTGGACGCGACCTTGAGCCGCCGCATGCGCGTCCCGTCCCGGACGAGGAGCTCGGAGCCCTTCTGGAACCGGGCCGGGTTCTCGCTGTCGGGCAGGACCAGCACTTCGCCGCGCAGCCCGTGGGCCCGCAGGACAGAGCCGACGGCAACCATCTCCGAGTCGTCAGCAGGAGTCGACCGCGGCGCCTGTTTCATCCTCACCTCCGACCCTTACGCCCGGGATCGGCGCCGGCACCACTGTCGTCAGGCCGGTTCGACGATCTCGATTTCGTAGTACTCGCCGGTCTCGGCTCCGCGCACCTCGAGCAGCGCGCGCAGGGACCTGACGCTGCGTCCCTGGCGGCCGATCACCCGCCCGAGTTCCTCCGGTGCGACCTCGATCTGCAGGACGATCGCGTCCTCCTCCTCGATCTCCTCGACCCGGACCGCCTCGGGCTGATCAACGATCGACCGGACGACGCCCGCGAGCTGCTCGGCGACCTCCGACACGCCCTAGGATTCCGCCGCGGCAGCCGCGCGGCGCACCAGGCCCCGAACGGTGTCCGTCACCTGCGCCCCGCGCGAGACCCAGTGGTCGATGCGATCCGTCTTCAGGCGGATCACCGCCGGGTCCTTGCGCGGGTCGTAGTGCCCGAGCTCCTCGATCACCCGCGACGACGGCACCTTGCGGCTGTCGGACACGACGACGCGATAGAAGGGTCGGTGGCGCGAACCCATGCGCCGAAGTCTTATCTTCACCATGTTTCGGTCTTCCCGTGTTGTTCGTCGACCGGCTCGCCCGGTACCGAAGCTCGTCGGTAGGGCCGTCGAAGCAGCAGCGCAGTGTAGCAGTCCGCGCCGGGAACGGCACTCCGGCGCCGGGCGCAGCTACATCCCCCTGATCCCCTGCATCCACTTGCCCCTGGTCCGCTTCATCAGCTTCCTCATCTGCCGGTACTGCTTGATCAACTGATTCAGTTCCTGGACGGTGCGACCGGAGCCGCGGGCGATGCGGCGGCGCCGGCTGGCGTTGAGGATCGCCGGGTTCCGCCGTTCACGCGGTGTCATCGAGTCGATCAGGGCGGTGACCGCGACGAGCCTGCTCTCGTCGACGGCGTCCGCCGCGTTCACCCCGCGGAACTGCCCGGGCAGCAACTCGAGGAGTTGGGACAGCGGCCCCATGCGACGCAAATGGCGCAACTGGTCGCGCAGATCCTCGAGGGTGAACTCCTGGCGGGCGATGCGCTCCGCGAGGCGCTCCGTTTCCTCCCGATCGACCACCCGCTCGGCCTTCTCGATCAGGGAGAGCACATCGCCCATGCCCAGGATGCGCGACGCGAGCCGGTCGGGCGCGAAGGGCTCGAGGTCGTCGAGCTTCTCACCGACGCCGACGAACCGCAGCGGGACCTCGGTGACGCCCCGAAGCGACAGCGCGGCGCCGCCGCGGGCGTCGCCGTCGAGCTTCGTCATCACCGCGCCGGTGAGCGGCACCCCGTCCGCGAAGGCGGAAGCGCTCCTGACCGCGTCCTGGCCGGTCATCGCGTCGCAGACGAACAGGGTCTCGCAGGGGTCGACCCGGTCCACCAGAGCCCGCAGCGCCGCCATCTCCTCCGCATCCACGTGGAGCCGGCCCGCCGTGTCGACGATCAGCGTGTCGAAGCCTCCCTCGCGCGCCGCGCCAAGCGCCCGATCGGCAAACGCCTGCAGCTTCTCACCAGGCTGTGGCTCCAGCACCTTCGTGTCCGCCGCCGCGCCGACCTGCCGGAGCTGCTCGACCGCCGCCGCCCGCCGCAGGTCCCCGGCGGCCAGAACCGGCTTCCGGCCCTGACCTCGCAGCCGCAGGGCGAGCTTGCCCGCGGTCGTCGTCTTGCCGGAGCCCTGCAGGCCGCAGAGCACGACCACGGCCGGACGCCCCTCCAGTTCGAGTTCACTCCCCGGCTCGCCCAGAACCGCGATCAGTTCGTCGCGCACGATGCGGACCATGTGCTGATCCGGGGTCAGGCTGTTCAGCACCTGGTCCCCCAGCGCCTGTTCCTGCACCCGCCCGACAAAGGAACGCACGACCCGGACGTGGACGTCGGCCTCGAGCAGGGCGAGGCGGATCTGACGCGCGGCGCGTCGCACGTCGTCCCGGGAGATGCGGCCCTCCGAGCGCAGGGACTGAAAGACCGCCTCGAGCTTGTCCTGTAGACCTTCGAACATCAGGAGAGGCCAGCCCCGGCGTCGCCGGATGCGGGCAGGACGCCCGCGCTCCCGGGGGCACCTTCCTTCCCCCCTCTCCGCCGGCCGAGCGCGACCAGAGCCGGCAGCAGGGTGATCGACACCAGGGCGGTCGCCACGGCGCCGAGGATGGCGACGATCCCCATCGAGCGCAGGCCTGGGTAGTGCGACAGGGCGAGCGATCCGAAGCCGACGCTGGTCGAGACGGCCGCCAGCACGATCGCCTTGCCGGTCTCACCCAGGGCCGTCACGAGACGCTCGCTCTGGAGCGCCTCGGGGCCGAAGTCGACCTCGCGCCACCGATGAACCATGTGCACCCCGTAGTCGACGCCGATGCCGATGATCATCGTGACGACGAACACGTTGAAGAAGTTCATGTCCTCCCCGATCAGTACCATGATCCCGAGCATCCACACGACCCCGACGCACAGCGGCAGCAGGGACAGCAGGGTGCTCGCCAGCCAGCGGTAGTCGAGAAACAGAAGCAGGGCGACGAGAACGAAGCCGATGATCGAGGCCGTCACGGCATCGACGCGAATCGCGTTCCGCAGCCGTTCGCCGACCACGTTCACGCCCGTCACCTGCGCCTGCGGGCCCATTCCCTCGGCCAGTTCGACCACCCCCGGGGGCGCGCTGCGGCGCCCCTCGCCCGGCGGGGGGTACAGGTAGACGACGAACTTGGTCTCGCCTTCGTTGCGGCTCAGGTACCGCTCCAGTCTCCGTTCGACGACAGGCGAGCGGCGGAGCGAGGCCGCGGTCAGCGGCTCGCGATTGGCCCCGGCTTCGGCCAGCAGATCGATCCCCCGGCGGAAGGGCTCCGCGCGCAGCCCCTCCTCCGTTGCGTAGCGCTCGAACAATTCGTGCAGTCGCTCCCGGTCGAGCAATTCGCGGTGACGATCGAGCCAGTCGTGGCCCGCCGCCTGGCTGGCCGGCGAGGGAATCAGGCTGCCGATCCCGTCCGTCCGGGCGAGCACGCCGCGGTCTACGAGCTCCTGGGCTCCCTCCTCGGCGCGGATAGAGAGCTCGAGGGCCTCCTCCTCGGTCTCGCCCGAGAGCACGATCATCGCGTAGCGCAGTCCAGACCCGAAGTAGGCGGCCACCTCCTCCTCAACCTCGATGCCCGGATTCCCCTGCGGTCGCAGCTCCCGGATCGCGTCCTCGAACTCCAGGCGAGGCGCGAGGGCGCCGGTGGCCGCGGTCACCGCCGCGCAGGCGCAGATCACCAGGACCGGCCGCCTGAAGCTCCAGCGGACCAGCCGCCGGGCGCCGAGACCATGCAGAACGAGTCTCGGCATCCGTCCGCCGGTCCGGCGGCGATCCTCGCGCCAAGCCAGCATCGCCGGCAGCAGCACGAGCACCGAGACCATGCAGAAGAGGATGCCGGTACCGGTCAGGAGCCCCATCTGCCGAAGCCCCACGAAGTCGGTCACCATGAAGGCGTAGAAGGTCGCCGCGGTGGTGATGGCGCCGGTCCAGACCGCGCGGCCCGATGAACCGCTCATCGCCACCAGGGCTGCTCCCAGACCCGCCCCGCGGCGCCGTTCCTCGACGTAGCGCCCGTAGGACACGATGACGAAGTCGATTCCCAGACCGACCAGCAGGGCCGCGAACCCGCTGGTCAGGGCATTCAGTTCGCCGAGCACCGTGCCGGCGAAACCAAAGGCAAGCACCAGCCCGAAGGCGAGCGGCACAAAGGCATAGACGATCAGCCCGACCCGCCGGAACGCCAGGGCGAACAAGAGCAGCACGCCGGCCAGGGAGGTCGCCATGTTCGAGACCAGCCCGGTGACGATCGTGCCCGCGTCCGAGACGGCGGTCACGTACGTGCCGCCGAGAGCCACCTCCGGCGGAGGCAGCGGTTCGCCGTCCGTCTCCTCGCCGGCGATCTCCGGCCAGCGGGCCAGAAGATCGGCCGTCGATTCCTCGATCGCCGCCATCAACCGCCGGCCGAATTCGACCTCCTGGGCCGGCTGCGCGGGGCGCGCGATCAGGAGCGCCCGCGACTGGTCGCTGGAGAGAAAGTAGCCCGAGGTCCAGTCGACGTTCACGCCGCCGCGAGCGAGGGAGAACTGATCCACCAGGACCTCGTGGATGTCCAGCGGATCGAGCAGCATCAGGTCCCGCAGCACCAGCGCCTGAGGGGAAGAGAGGCCCCGGCGCAACTCCGCGATTTGGAGCTTGAACCCGTCGTCCGTCAACCGGCGCGCCACCTCCTCCCGGCCCTCCTCGTCGAGGTAGACGAAGGCGTGGGCGGAGAACAGTTCGAACAACTCCAGCAACTCGCCGAGGTCGTACTCGACGAAGTCGATCTCCTCGAGCTCTTCCATCGACGATCCGAGTTCGTCGACCAAGGACAGGTAGGGGTCGAGCGGCTGACCCTCCGGCAGGCGCACCAGCACCAGCAGGTAGTCCAGGCTGCCGAAGTCCTCGATCGTCGACCGGAAGGTCGTGACCACCGGATCGTCGTCCGGCAGCAGGTTCAGGACCTCGGTGTCGAAGCTGAGCGTCATGGCGGACAGGACACAGAGCACCATCAGCAGCGCCGCGACCACGAACACCGCTCGATACCGCCGCCGCGCGAAGGCGGCCACCGAGGCCAAGGCGCGCTCGATCAAGACCGGTCGCCGAAGGCCATCAGCACGGTGCGGCCGTTGCGCACGAAGTACTCGACGCCGGAGTAGACCGTCGCGGCCAGGGCCACCCACAGCGAGAGCGGCGCCAGCAGGTTCAGGGCGCCCAACTGGCCCGAGATGATCAGCAGCGAGATGGCGACGATCTGGGTAGTCGTCTTCACCTTGCCGGCAAAGCTCGCCGCCAGCACGACGTTCCGCGCCGCGGCGAGCGAACGCAGCGACGAGACCGCGAACTCCCTCGCGATGACGACGACCACCATCCACGCCGGCGCCAGGCCAAGGCCCACCAGCGCGATGAACGCGGCCGACGTCAGGATCTTGTCCGCCGCCGGGTCGAGCAGCTTGCCCAGCGCGGTCACCTGCTTGCGGCGCCGGGCGAGAAAACCGTCCAGGAAGTCCGTTAGCGACGCGATCAGGAACAGGCCCAGGCCGTAGAACTCCCAGCCGTCGATGTTCGTCAGCAGGACGACGACCAGCAGCGGAACGATCAGGATGCGGCTGAGCGTCAACGCGTTCGGCAGATTCAGTCCGGCGCGAAGGGACGGCGCCGCCGGCAGCGGCCGGTCGGTTTCACGCTCGCTCGCCATTCCGGTTCCCTAGCTGAGGTTGTCTTTGAGGTACCGCTCGGCGGCCGCGAAGGCCGGCAGCAGGTTCTCGGCCCGGCCCCCCGCCTGGGCGAAGTCACGGCGGCCGCCGCCGCTGCCCGAGATCGCGGAACCCATCGCGCGCGCAACGGCGGCCGCATCCACGCGGTCCTCGAGATCCTTGGTCACCGACGCCACGAGCTTCACCTTGCCCTCGTCCCGCGCGCCCAGCACCACGACCCCCGAACCGAGTCGACTCCGGAGCACGTCGGCCAGGCTGCGCAGCTCACCGACGTTCGAGGCGGGCACCTCGCGCAGGACGACGTCGACGCCCTGGATCGAGCGGGCTTCGCCGTCGGCCGATTGCCCGCGCTCCGCCTCGCCGTCGCCGGCCAGCAACCCGAGGCGGAGCTGGGAGAGTTCCTTCTCCGCTGCCCGCAACCGCTCCTTGAGAGCCCGCACCTCAGCCGCGGCCTCCTCTCCCGACGCGCCGAGTTCCGCCTCCAGCACGCCCAGCAGGTGGCCCTGACTCCGGTGGAGGCGGTCGGCGCGGTCGCCCCCGAGCGCCTCGATGCGGCGCACTCCCGCGGCCACGCCGCGTTCACCGACCAGCGTCACCGGGCCGATCTCGCCGGTGTTGCGAACGTGACAGCCGCCGCAGAGTTCGAAACTGAACCCGGGCACCTTGACGGTGCGCACGCGGTCGCCGTACTTCTCGCCGAAGAGCGCCATCGCGCCGGCCGCCACGGCCTCATCGTAGGACCGCTCCTTGATCTTGACCTTCTTCGCCCGCCGAACCCACTCGTTGACAGTCTCTTCGATCGCTTCCAGCTCGGCCTCGGTGACCGGCGCGCCGTGTGTGAAGTCGAAGCGCAACCGGTCGGGGTGGACCAGGGAACCGGCCTGGCGCACGCCCGTGCCGAGGTGCTGGCGCAGGGCCGCGTGGAGCAGGTGGGTGGCGGTGTGGTGGCGCTGGGTAGCCTCCCGGCGCTCGCGGTCGACCTGGAGACCGACTTCGGCGCCGACCGCGAGCGTGCCCCGGGTTACATCGATCTCGTGAACGGTGACGGAGCCCCGTTTCTGAGTGTCCAGAACGCGGGCCTCGCCGCCCTTCCAGATCAACCTGCCGACATCGCCGACCTGCCCGCCGGCCTCCGCGTAGAAGGGAGTGCGTTCGAACACCGCGAGACCCGGGCCGGTCAACTGCTCGACCGATTCAGGCTCCTCTCCGCTGGTCGCGATCAGGCCCAGGAGTCTTGCCTCGGTATCGAGATCGCGATAGCCGACGAAGCCGCTCTCAACAGAACCCTCGGCCTTCTCTCGGACCGAGCCGTCCGCCGGTTCCAGTCCAGTCGGCGGCAGGTGGAATTCGGGCAACTGGCCCAGCAACGCGTTGAGCGTCTCTCCCAACCCGAAGTCGTGCAGCTTGACGACCGCACGCGACCGCTCCCGCTGCTCCGCAAGCGCCGCCTCGAACCCGGCCTCGTCGATGCGGAACTGCTCCTCCTCGGCGATCTCCCGCACCGTCTCGATCGGCAGGCCGAAGGTGTCGTAGAGGCGGAACGTCGCCTCGCCGTCGAGCACGGAACGGCCGTCGGCCCGCGCCTCCTCGATCGCCTGCTGGACCTTACCGGCACCGACCGCGACCGTCTCCAGGAAGCGCGTCTCCTCGGCGGTCACGGTCGCCGACGACGGCTCGCGGGCCTTCTCCAGCTCCGGGTAGTGGCCGGCGAAGGCCTCTTCGAGCGACGGCAGCAGCGAGGCCATGAACGGCTCCTCGAAGCCGAGCTTCATGCCGTGGCGCGAGGCCCGGCGGAGAAGGCGCCGCAGCACGTAACCGCGGCCCTCGTTGCTCGGCAGGACCCCGTCGGCGAGCAGGAAGCCGACCGCCCGCAGGTGGTCGGCGACCACCCGCATCGACACGTCGGCGTCCGGGTCGCGGCCGTACTCACGGCCGGCCTCGGCAGCGACCGCACGCAGCACCGGTCCGAACAGGTCCGTGTCGTAGTTGGAATCCACGCCCTGGAGTACCGCCGCCACCCGCTCCAGGCCGGCGCCGGTATCGATCGAGGGGTTCGGCAGCGGCTCGCTCCTCCCATCTTCGTGGCGCTCGAACTGCATGAAGACGAGGTTCCAGATCTCGAGATAACGCCCCGAACCCTCGCCCTCGTCCCAGCCGACCTCGGGCAGGTGCGGCGCGGTGTCGACGAAAACCTCGCTGCACGGGCCGCAGGGGCCGGTGTCGCCCATGGCCCAGAAGTTGTCCTTCTCGCCGCAGCGCAGGACCCGCTCGGGCGGCAGCCCGGAGATCCGCAGCCACAGGTCCTCTGCGTCGTCGTCCTCCTCAAACACCGTGGCGAAGAGGTGTTCCGGCCGCAGACCCCACGGCCCGGTGACCAGATCCCAGGCCGACTCGATCGCCTCCTCCTTGAAATAGTCGCCGAAGGAGAAGTTCCCCAGCATCTCGAAGAAGGTGTGATGGCGGGGACTGGGCCCGACGTTCTCCAGGTCGTTGTGCTTGCCCGACACCCGAAGACACTTCTGCGAGGTCACCGCGCGGGGCGAATCCGGCTGCTCCAGCCCGAGGAAGTAGTTCTTGAACTGGACCATGCCGGCGTTCGTGAACAGCAGGGTCGGGTCGTCGCGCGGGACCAGCGGCGAGCTCGCCACCTCCGCGTGCCCGCGGCCGGCGTAGAAGTCGATGAAACTCCGCCTGATATCCCGACTCAACATGAGTTCTGACCCCGCATCTCCACCGCCCCGGCCACGTCATCGGCCGAGTCGAACACGACGGCGCCAATAGTACGGGGAAGGAAGCCGCGGCGCTCGAGGTGCCGGGCCAGGGCCGCGGCGTCCCGCCCGGGGTGCGCCCTCCGCCAGCGCGCGGCCACCGACCCCGCCCGCTCCAGTTCGTCCCCGTCGCCCACGCCCTCGAGGGCGGCGCCCGCGGCCGCCGCATCGGCCCCGCGCCGACGCAGGTCGAGTTCGAGCCGGCGCCGGCCGTAGCCGCGGCGCTGAAGCGAACGCACGAGCATATGCGCGGCCTCGTGCTCGTCAAGAAAGCCGTCCGCGGTCAGGCGTTCGATCGCGACGTCCACCTCCGCCTCCGGATAGCCGCGGCGGGCGAGCTTCGTCCGCAGCTCGGCCGCGAAGTGCATGCGCCGCGCGAGCAGGTCCAGTCCCCTGTCGTAGGCCGACTTGGGGTTCCGCTCCCGTTTCGGTCTGGACGTCCTCACCTGGTCCTCCGTCGGTTCGGAGACTAGCGCCGTCACGACCGGCACAGGACCACCGCGAGCGCCGCGACCGCCGCGGTTTCCGTCCGCAGGACGCGCGGGCCGAGAGCGGCGAGAGTCGCTCCGCGGCCAGTGAACGACGCGATCTCCGTTTCGCTGAAGCCTCCTTCGGGGCCGATCACGAGGGTCCGCGCGCCGCGGACCGCCGAGAGCTCCGTCCCGGTGCCCGGATGGAGCACCGTCGCTCCCGCAAGGCCACCGGCTTCCTTCAGCGGAACGGGCGCGCCGATGCTCGGCAGCCAGGCGCCCCCGCTCTGTTCCAGCGCCGACTTCGCGACCCGCCCCTGCCGGTCGAGAGCGCGCCGCGTGAAGGCACGGCTCGTACGCTCCGAGACGAACCACTGCAGCTTCCTGACGCCGAGTTCGGTAGCCTTCTCCACCAGCCACACCGCCCTCTCGGGACGCACCACCGACACGAGCAGCGTCAGGCGCCGGCCCGGCTCGAACGTCGGGGCCGGCCCCTCGAGGTCCAGCCGGGCCCGCTCGGCCACGACACTGCCGACGATCGACCAGCGGGCGCCGCCCCGGCCGTCGACGAGCCGCACCCGGTCGCCGACCTTGAGGCGGCGGGCCCGGAACAGGTGCCGGTAGTCGTCCCCCTCGATCTCGACCGTGTCGCGGTCGAGAACGTCGCCGCCGACCAGCAGGTGGATCATGGGCCGCCCTCGCTCAGGCCTCGGACGTCCTCTTGCCCTCGCCCGCCCTGGGCCTGCCCTTCTGGCCGAATCCCGAGAAGAAGGCCACGACCCGATCGAAAACACTCCGCGCCTCGCGAATCGTGCCCTCGGTGTCCTCGTTCAACTCGGCCAGCGCGCGCAGATGTTCAAGTTCCTGTTCCGACAGATCCCCGGGCGCCGGCACCTGGAGCAGCACTTCAACGATGTGATCTCCACGCCCACGGCCGTCGACGCGGGGGATGCCCTGGGACCTGAGAACGAAGGTGGACCCGTGCGTCGTCGCCGGGGGCACCTCCAGGCTCGACGTGCCGTGAAGCGTCTCCACGTCCATCGTGCAGCCGAGCACGGCCTGCGGATAGCCGACCGTGACGGAACTCAGCACATCCGTACCCCGGCGCACGAAGCGCTCGTGCTGCGCGACCTCGATCACCACGTAGAGATCTCCCGGCGGGCCGCCCTGGCGGCCGTGCTCCCCCTCGCCCGGAAGGCGCAGCCGAGAGCCCGTATCCACGCCGGCCGGAACGCGAACCTGGATTGAACGCTCCCGCTCGGTCAGGCCCCGACCCCTGCAGCCGGTGCAGGGATCCCGGATCACCGTCCCTGCGCCCCGGCAGTCGGGACAGGTGCGCGCCACCGAGAAGAAGCCCTGGCTGTACTGGACCTGGCCGCGGCCGGCGCAGACGCGGCAGGCAGTCGGACCGGATCCCGGCGCCGCGCCGCTGCCGCCGCAGGCGTCGCAGTGCTCCAGCCGCGGAATGCGCAGCTTGGGTTCCGTGCCGAAGGCCGCCTCCTCGAAGGACAGTCGAAGGTCGTACCGCAGGTCCGCCCCGGCCCGCCGGCGCGTGCGGCCGGCCCGGTTGCCGAAGATGTCGCCGAAGCCGAAGACGTCGCCGAGGATGTCCGAGAAGTCGGCGAAAATCGTCGGATCGAACCCGCCGCCCGACGGTGACGCCTGGTGGCCGAAGCGGTCGTAGCGGCGCCGCTTCTCGGGATCGGAGAGCACGGCGTACGCCTCGGCCGCCTCCTTGAACTTCTCCTCCGCGGCGCTGTCGTCCGGATTCCGGTCCGGGTGGTAGCGCACCGCCAGCTTGCGATACGCCGACTTGATCTCCTGCAGAGTGGCGGAGCGCTCGAGGCCCAGGACCTCGTAGTAGTCGCGCGGCATGATCGCCTACCGGCCGCCGGTCGCGGCGTCCGACCCGGCCGCGGCGCCGTCCGGCGGGTCGACTCCATCCGGCGGCACGGCCTCCGGAGCCGCCGGCATCGCGACCCGCACCATGGCCGCGCGCAGCAGCGTCGACCGCATCGTGTAGCCCCTCTGCAGTTCCTGAACGACGGTGGGCTGATCGACCTCGGCGCTCTCCTCCCGCGCGACCGCCTCGTGGACGTTCGGATCGAAGACGGCGTTCAGGCTCTCCACCGGTTCGACATCGAACCGCCGCAGGAGATCGCCCATCTGCCGCCGGATCATCTCCACGCCGGCTCGGAAGTCGTCGGCCGCGGCTTCGGCCCCCAGCGCCCGATCCAGATTGTCGACCACCTCCAGGAACTCCCGTAGCGGGGCGGACAGGTAGCTCGTCCGTAACTGTTGGCGCTCGCGGTCCATCCGCTTGCGCTGGTTGTCCAGGTCGGCCAAAGCACGCAGCAGCCGGTCCCGGGTCACCGACAGCTCCTCCTCAAGCTGGTCAACGGCGTTGGGCGGAGCGCCGTCCTCCCCCGCCACGGACTCAAGCACTTCGCCCCCGGCGGACGCACCGGCTTCCGCCTCGCTGCTCTCCTGTGCGGGAACCTGACTCTCAGGTCCCTCCTTCGGCTCAACTGTCATGCCTCACGCTCCGGTTACAAGCCGCCGGCCAGGACCTCGGACAGACGTTCGCCCAGGTAGTTCACCAGGGGCACCATGCGCGGGTACTCCATGCGCGCCGGTCCGACCACAGCGATCGATCCGCTGACGCCGTCGCCGGCACGGTAGCCGCGGACGACGAGGCCGAAACCGAGTTCCTCGGTCAGCCGCGAATCCTGACCAAGCACGACGCGCACGCCGTCCGCATCGAGACAGCGATTCAGGAGACCGGCCAGACGGGCGCGCTCCGCGAACATCTGGAACATGCCTTCGATCCGGGCCATGTTCGGCGACGCATCGAACAGGCTGTGCGTTCCGTCGACGACGAGCGAGGGGGCGTGGCCCATGTTCATTCCGTCCCGGGCGAGTTCGACCGCACGGCGCAGCATCTCGTCGAGACGGGCCCGCTCGTCGCTCATTATGCGCAGGAGTTCCTCGCGGATCTCGAACAGGCTCCGCCCAGCGTAGTTCTCCGTCAGGTAGTTCGAGATGCGCACCAGCTCTTCGCGCGGAATCAACTCGTCCGTGATGACCAGCTTGTTCTCCACGAACCCGTTCTCCGCCACGACCACGCAGAGCACCTTGCGGCCGCTCAGCGGCACGAACTCGATCGCCCTCATCACCGCGGCGCCGAGCGCGGGGGTGAGAACGACGCCGACGTGGTGGGAGAGCTGGGAGAGCAGCTTGGAGGTCTCCTCGGTCAGCTCCTTCCCTGTGCCCCTCGCGGTCTGCAGCCGATCGTCGATCAACCGGCGATCGTCGTCGCTCACCTTCTCGGCCGGCATCAGGTCGTCGATGAAGAGATGAAAGCCGGCCTCGGTCGGCAGCCGGCCCGCCGAAACGTGGGGCTGGCGCAGGTATCCCATGTCCTCCAGGTCGGCCATCACGTTGCGGATCGTGGCCGCGGAGAGCTGGATCTGCCGGTCCTTCGCGACCCGCCGGGAAGACACCGGTTCGCCGGACGACAGGTACGTCGCGATCACCTCGCGCAGGATCTCGCGGTCGCGCTCGCTGAGCTGGTCTCCGACGCGGCTCATAGGAACCGCATGTTACAACGGCGAGGCGCCCCTACTGGTAGCTTTCGGGCGCCGCCAACGGCGCACCGCAGCGCCACGGAGGCCCGGAGTTCGGCCCGTCAGTTCGCACCATGAGATGTCCGTTCTGCTCCGCCAACGACGACCGCGTGGTCGACTCGCGAGACGTCCGCGGAGGCGAGACGGTCAGACGCCGCCGGGAGTGCCTGAAGTGCCGCCGGAGGTTCACGTCCTACGAGCAGATCGAGAACATCGCCTACCGGGTCGTCAAGTCGGACGGCCGGCGGCAGGAGTTCGACCGCCAGAAGCTCCTTGCCGGCCTGCTCAAGGCCTGCGAGAAGCGGCCGGTGGCCCTTCCGGCACTCGAGGAAATCGTGGACGAGGCCGAGGCCCTGCTCCACCGGAAGGAGGATCGCGAGATCGCGACCAGCGAACTGGGGAACTTCGTCATCGACCGCCTGAAGACCCTGGACCAGGTGGCCTACGTCCGCTTCGCCTCGGTCTACCGGAAGTTCGAGGACGTGGATGCCTTCATGGCCGAACTCCGCTCGCTGCTCGAGGCTTCCCGCAAGGACTGACCCTCCGCGGGACCGCTCGGCAACGGGTGCTCTTTCTGCCCTGCCGGCTGGTAGCGTGAAGCCATGGCCGAGACCCTGAACAACGGGCCGTCCGACATCATCTCGCTGCCCGACGTCCTGCCCGTCCTGCCGCTCAAGGATTCGGTCATCTTCCCCTACATCATCCTGCCCCTCTCGATCAGCCGTGACCACGGCATGCTGGCGGTCGAGGACGCGCTCAGCAACGAGCGGCTCATCCTGCTTGCGCCCCAGCAAGACAGCTCGATCGAAGACCCCGGACAGGACGATCTCGACGAGATCGGCACGGCCGCATCGATCATGCGGATGCTGAAGCTGCCGGACGGCGAAGTGCGGATCCTGATCCAGGGCCTGGCCCGGGCCCGGCTGCGGCACCTGAGCCAGACCGAGCCCTTCCTGCGGGCCCGGGTGGTCGAAGTGGACGAAGACGAAGAGGATCAGGACCGGCTCGAGGCCGAGGCCCTGGTCCGCAGCGTCAAGGAGGGCCTGAAGACCGCGGTCAACCTGGGCAAGGACATCTCCTCCGAGGTCATGGTGATCGCCGCCAATATCGACCGCCCCGGCCGGCTCGCCGATCTTGCCGCCAGCAACCTGGGCCTCAAGCCGGCGGAGGCACGCACCGTCCTGGCGACGATCCCGCCGCTCGAGAGGCTGCGACGGATCGGAGACCTGCTGACCCGCGAAATCGAGCTGCTCAGCATGCAGCAGCGCATCTCGGCGCAGGCCAGAAGCGAGATGGACCGGAGCCAGCGCGAGTACTTCCTGCGCCAGCAACTCCGGGCCATTCTGGACGAACTCGGGGAGGGCGACGACCTTCACGGCGACATCGACCGCTACCTCCACGTCGTCGAGGAGCGCGGCCTGACCGAGGAGGCCGCCACCGAGGTCGAGCGCCAGGTCCGGCGGCTCGAGCGCAGTTCTCCCGACAGCGCCGAGAACGCGACGATCCGCAGCCACCTGGACTGGCTGACGGGACTCCCCTGGTCCACCGTGAGCGAAGACAGCATCGACCTCGACCACGCCCGCGCCGTGCTCGACGAAGACCACTACGATCTCGACCGCATCAAGGAGCGGGTCCTCGAGTACCTGGCGGTGAGGCGGCTCAAGCCGGACGCCAAGGGACCGATCCTCTGCCTGGTCGGCCCTCCCGGCGTCGGCAAGACCTCGCTCGGCCGCTCCGTCGCGCGCGCCATCGGCCGCAAGTTCGTGCGCATCTCCCTCGGTGGCGTCCGCGACGAGGGCGAGATCCGGGGCCACCGGCGCACCTACGTCGGTTCCCTCCCCGGACGCATCATCCAGGGACTGAACCAGGCCGGAACCAGCAACCCCGTGTTCATGCTGGACGAGATCGACAAGCTCGGCAGCGACTACCGGGGCGACCCGGCGGCGGCCCTGCTCGAGGTGCTGGACCCCGAACAGAACTCCACGTTCAGGGACCACTACCTCGGCGTCGACTACGACCTGTCGCGGGTGCTCTTCATCGCCACCGCGAATCTGCTCGAACCCATCCAGCCCGCGTTTCTCGATCGACTCGAGGTGCTTCGCCTCTCCGGCTACACCGAGGACGAGAAGGTGCTGATCGCACGCCGCCACCTGATTCCGAAGGCGACCGAGGAGCACGGCCTGACCGAGGAAGCCCTGGGAATCACCTCGGCCGCGCTGCGCGGCCTGATCCGCGGCTACACGAAGGAAGCGGGCGTGCGCAACCTCGAACGCGAGATCGCGACCCTGTGCCGCAAGGCCGCCGTGCGCGCGGCGCGCGGCGACGACCGCAAGTTGCGGGTGACCCCGGCCCGGCTGAAGGGTCTGCTGGGCCAGCCGCGGCACTACAGCGAGGAGCTGCTCGACCGGGACCGCATCGGCGTGGCGACCGGACTCGCGTGGACCGCGGCCGGCGGCGACCTGATGCTGATCGAGGTCGCGGCCTCCCGGGGCAAGGGCAGGCTGGTCCTCACCGGTCAACTCGGCGAAGTGATGAAGGAATCGGCGCAGGCCGCGCTGAGCTGCGCGCGAACCGCGAGTTCCGAAGGTTCAGCGGGTTCGCGTTCCGACTTCCTGCGCCGGAACGATCTCCACATTCACGTCCCGGCCGGATCGGTTCCGAAGGACGGCCCGTCCGCCGGCATCACGATCGCCGCGGCCATCGTGTCGGTCCAGACCAGCCAGCCTCTCGATCACCGGATCGCCATGACGGGTGAGATCACGCTCAGGGGCGAGGTCCTCCCGGTCGGCGGTCTCAAGGAGAAGCTGCTGGCCGCGCGCGGGGCGGGGATTCGCAAGGTGATCCTGCCCGAGCGGAACCGCCGCGACCTTTCCGAGATCCCGGCGGCGGTAACCCGCGGCCTGGAACTCGTCTTCGTGGACCACTTCGACCAGGTTCTCGAAGCCGCGCTGCGCGACCCGGAGCATCGCCCGTCATGGCCGGCGGCGAAGACCGGCTGACCGCCTGGCTCGCGAACCTCGCCGGCTCGGGGGATCGGATCGGCGACGACGCGGCGCTGCTCGAGGTCGGCGGGCGTAGGCTCGCGCTGAGCGTCGACAGCCAGCGCGCGAACGTCCACATTCCATCCGATCTCGACCCGGCCGCGGCCGCGCGGCGGCTCCTCGCCGTCTGTCTCTCCGACCTCGCCGCCACCGGCGCCGAACCGCGCTGGGCCCTCCTCGCACTCGGCGTCGACGACGAGAAGAGCGCCCGGCGGTTCCTGGCAGCCTTCGGCCGGCGCGGCCGGCGCTACGGAATCGAGTTGATCGGCGGCGATACCGCCCGCAGTTCGTCGCCGGGCCACCTCGACGCCAGCCTGACCGTGATCGGCGAGGTGCCGCCGGGCAGCTCTCCCCTGACCCGTAGCGCCGCCCGGGCCGGCGACGAGCTCTGGGTCGGCGGCGCGCTCGGCGAGTCCGCGCTGGGGCTCGAACTGGTTCGGCTGGGCGCCCGGATCGCCGGACGCAAGGCGCGGCTGCCGGAAGGACTCCCGCCCGACCTGGCCCGCACAGCCAGCCGGGTCGTGCGCCGGCACCTCGAACCTCGACCGCAGCTCGAACTCGGACTGGTCCTCGGCAGGCGGTCTCCACCGGGAGCGGCCATCGACATCTCGGACGGCCTCGCGGTCGACGCCGGTCGGCTCTGCCGAGCGAGCGAGGTCGGCTGCGTGTTCGACCGGACGGCGCTCGCTCCACGAGCCGACGCCTGCCGGCTGGCCTCACACCTCGGCCTCGACCCGCTCGAGCTGCTCCGGCGCGGCGGCGAGGACTACGTCCTGCTATTCACGTTGCCGGCCAGCTCGACCTTCAGGTACCCCGGCTGCCGCCGAATCGGCCGCATCACGAGCAGGCCCGGCATGAGCCTGCTACGGCCTGACGGCCGCCTCGACCCCCTGTCCCCGAAGGGCTGGGATCACCTGGGCTGACGACCAGGAGGCTGCGTCGCAGCCTCCTGGTGAGGTGGGGGCTCTAGCTCTAGCCTAGCTCTAGCCCGAAGTTCTGAGCCGTTCTAGGTTGCGGCAGGATCGAAGGGCCTTGCGGGGCTTGGGTTTTCGCGTTGACCGG
>JAAXHG010000022.1 GCA_012270995.1 Vicinamibacteraceae bacterium
TCGACGCTCAGAACTTCGGGCTAGCGGTAGCTCGGATCGTCGCCTGCACGACCAAGGTCGGTCCGCAGCGCCCGCGACGTCAGGTGTCCACGGCGGCCACAGTCGATCGAACTAACGCCCGCCACGAGCGGGCGTCGAACCGCCCAGGAGAGGCGCTACGCAGAAGTGGAACCGTCGTGACCGCCAACTCCCTCGCTCTGGCCCGCGTCCGGTGTCGGCCTCCGGTCGCTCCGCTCCCTACGGCCGACACCGGAGTCCATCGGATGGACTGCACCGCTGCTACTGCCTCGCTAACCACAGTCGCCTTCCCAGGCGGCGAGTTCGTCGTCCGGTAGGGGGTCGCGGAGATTGTCGGGAAGCTCGATCTTGCCCTTGAGGACATCGGGCCGGCGGCGGAACGAGTCCCTGGCCGGCACCGCGACAATCCGGTCGTCTATGGCATACCTCGTGTCTCCGGGGTACACGACGTACAGCGCATCCAGCCGGAGGTCGCTCAAGGCCACGGTCATCGAACGGGTGCGGCGCGGTGCGTCGATGCGCTTGATCTCGACGCCTACACGGCGGCCCTGCTTCAACAGCAGCAGGTCGAGTTCCGCGCGGTTGTGGGTGGCCCAGAAGTAGGCCTCGTCGGGCGCCGACTCGGTGATGACCTTCTCAAGGACGAAACCCTCCCATGACGCGCCAATGCGAGGATGCATATGGAGAGCATCCATCGTCGGGACACCGATGAGCTGGTGGTACAGCCCGGCATCCCGAATGTAGACCTTGGGCCGTTTGACCTGCCGCTTGCGCAGGTTCTCGCGCCACGGCCGCAACTGCCGGATCAGGAACAGGTGCTCCAGCAGGTCGACGTACTTCCGTACCGTCGCTTGGGCGACCTCCAGGGCCGTCGCCAGTTCGGCGACGTTGAGCACTTGCGCGTGGTAATGAGCCAGCATGGCCAGGAACCGATGCAGGGCGGGCACGCTGAGCGCGGCGCCGAACTGAGGCAGGTCGCGTTCCACGAAGCTGCGCAGAAACGCCTTCCGCCATGCCACGCTGTCGGCGTCCGTCGGGGCCAGGAACGACAGCGGGAAACCTCCGCGCACCCACAGTTCGGGCATACGCGCAACGCCGACCTCGTCGACGCCGAATCCGCCGAGTTCGATGTACTCGATACGTCCGGCCAGCGATTCGGAACTCTGGCGCAACAGGTCAGGCCCGGCACTGCCCAACACCAGGAAGCGTGCCGGATTGTCGTCACGGTCGACCAGAACACGCAGCACCGGGAAGAGCTCAGGCCGGCGCTGCACTTCGTCAACGACGACGAGGCCGCTCAGATCCTGGAGCGCCGTCCGCGGATTCTCGAGTCGCGCCAGGCTGACCGGATCCTCGAGGTCGAAGTAGTTGGGCGAACCGGCCGAGACGAGTTGCCGAGCCAGCGTGGTCTTGCCGCACTGGCGCGGCCCGACGAGGGTAACGACGGGGAAACGGGTGAGCGCCAGCTCAACCAGCTTCTTCGCCGTGCGTGGAACTAGAGTAGCCGCCATTGAATCCAAGATAATACACAACTGACGTGCGGATTTTCATGGATCTTCTCTTTACGTAGCCTCTGCGAGCGACTTCCCCGCGCGAAATCGACGCCTCCGCGACTCAGAAGCTGTACTTCATCCCGAAGCTGACGCCCCACATGCTCAGGCATCGGTCGACATCAGGTAGGTGACGTCGGCCCCGCCGGGGCTGCGGCTCGAGTGGTGGCTCCGAAGCTGGTCCCAGGGCAGGCGGCCGGTCTCAAAATCACCGTACTCGACCAGGCGGGCCTTGATGCCGAGCGTCACCGAGTCGCTCACCGAAGAGTCGATTCCGGCGAGTACCTGCTAGGCGGACACGCTGTCCTTGAGCTTCGTGTTCGCGATGGTCGTCGTCCCCGCGACGATCCGCCGCAGGCTCTCCTCGTCCGGATGGCCGGCGAACGTGGTGATCGCCGCCGGATCGCCGTTGCGCTTCCACCGGTTGAAGTAGTCGATCGAAGCTTCCGCCGTGCCGATGCCGAGGCCCACGTACGGGGAGACTCTCGCACCCGGAGCGAAGTCCCAGTAGGCGTTGGCGAAGAGGCTCTCGTACTGCACGGTTTCGATCCTGGTTCCGCGATCTCGAGTTCCTGCTGCGCCTTGTCCACCGTCACGTCGTCGGTCGCCGCCAGGTCGGCGGTCGCGTCGTAGGAGAGCGCCGTGTGGGTGTACTCGAGTTCGGCGCGGATGTTGCCGAAGCGATAGCCAAACGCGAGGCCGCCCATCATCCCGGAGTCGCTGCCGGCCATGTCCGAAGACCACGCCGAAGGCGGCGGATCGCAGCCCGCGTTCGTACCGTCGAGGGGCACGATCCAGCCGTCACAGGTGGTCGCGACGTCGTTGTCCGTGCCGTCCAGGGTCATGGACGCGCCGTTGCCGATGCCCAGTTCCAACCCGACGTAGGGGCCGTTCTGTGCTTCGGCGATCCCAGTGGAAGCGGCGACCAGGAGTGCCAGCACCAGGCACGCAACCGCACCGATCCAACTTCTACGTCTCATTCCCGGTCCCTCCAGTTTCCTTCGTCGGCCAGGCGTCGAACGTGATCACGCGCACCCTACCCGTCGCCCTTCCGCCGCCGACGTGTACGCCGCGTACAGCACCCGCACGACCGCCAGACCCAGCTCGCCGTCCGAATCGGCGGCCGTGCCGTCCAGCAGGTTGGCGGCAAACGCCTGGCACATGCCGAGTTGACCGGAAGTCCAGTCCTCGTCCGGCATCGGCGTCGTCCAGCCGGCGCCGGAGTCGATCTTCTCCATGATGTAGGCGTCGTCGAAGACACTCCCGTCCGGCGCGTATGCGCGGAGCATGTCGTTCGGACTCAGGCTGAGCCGCAGCCGACAGTTGCCGGCAAACAGATCGAGGCCGCTTTCCATTCCGCCGAGGACGTGATCGCCGCCCCAGGCGACGGCGCGTGATCCGTCGTCGAAACTGATCACGGCGCAGCCCCAGTTCTCGACTTCGCCCCATTCCCCGGCGATGCGGAGCTCCTCCGCCGACACGCCGGCGACCGCGCTCAGATCGGCGGTCTCCGCGCTGACCCAGACCGGGCGCACCGGCTTGCCCGACCGCCGTAGCCCTTCCACTCGCTTCAGGTGGAGCATGGCGCCGACCGGATGGGCGGCGAGCCGGATCAGGGCGCCGCCGCCGGTGTGCCGCCAGATCCGCGAGTAGGGAGAGTGAGAGCCGCTGTGGCACTCGCCGCCCCGCATCTCGAGGAGAACCGCGTCCGCCTTCTCCAGCAGCCCGAGCGCGCGACGGAAGGCGGGCGCGTAGATCCAGTTCTCGCCGTAGAGAAGCTGCACGCCGGCCCGCTTTGCCGCCTCGACCATGGCGCGCGCGTCCGCTTCGGCGACGCGCAGCATCTCGCGACGGTCGCGACCGGCAACGTCGGCGTCGCTCGCGTCCTCCGGCAGATTCTGGCCGGTGTAGGCGGTCAGGGGCTTGGTGCAGATGACGTGCTTGCCGGCCGCGGCGGCGGCTTCGGTCATCTCGCGGTGCAGACGGTTGGGAACGCAGAGATCGACGACGTCGATCGCCGGGCTGGCGAGCATGGCGTCGAGGTCGTCGAACACGGCCGGCACGTCGAAGCGTCGCGCGTAGTTCTCGGCACGCTCGCGGCGGCGTGACGCGACGCCGGCGACGCTGGCCGAGACGACCAGCTTCCAGCAGCGCGCCCTGGTTTCGGCGAGGAACCCGGCGCCGACGATGCCTACTCGTAACTGTGGTGACTCACTCATGGATCCGCCGCGAGCATAGCGCCGGACTCCGACCCGGATTCCGCCTCCGCCGGATGCCGTAAACGCGAGCCGGAAGGCCCGCGCCACGGCCGACGCACCCAGTGTGTGCCGTATCGGTACGATTGGCCCCGCTTCCCCGAACGGAACCAACGAAGACGCTATGAGACGAATCACCATGGCCGCAGCGTGGACCGTCTGCGCAGTTCTCCTGGCCGCGCCCGCGGCCGCCCAGCGCGGCGCCCCGGCCGGCGAGTGGCCGAGCTACGGCGGCGACGTCGGGTCGACCAAGTACTCCCCGCTCGATCAGATCGACGCCGCCAACTTCGGCGAACTTGAGGTGGCCTGGCGGTGGCGGTCGGTGGACGGCTTCCTCGGCAAGTCGGAGGCGGGCGGCGAGTGGTACGCCGACCGCGACGTCATCTTCAGCCGACTGAAGGAAGACAATCCCCTCCTCTGGCGCGCCGGCCGCGCTCCCTTCATCCGCAACCTGAAGGCGACGCCGCTGATGCAGGAGGGGCTGCTGTTCCTGAACACGCCGATCTCGATCGGCGCCGCGGTGGACCCCGGGACCGGCCGGACGGTCTGGGCATACAACCCGAAGAGCTACGAAAGCGGCACGACGACGATGACCGTGGTCTGGAACCAGCGCGGCGTCGCGTACTGGACGAACGGAGAAGAAGGCGACGACGCGGACAGCCGCGTCTACTGGGGCACCGGCGACGGCTACCTGATCTCGGTCGACGCGAGCACGGGACGCCCGAACGAGGACTTCGGCGTCGGCGGCCGGGTCGACCTGATGGAGGGTCTCCCGCGCGCGAACCGCGGCGAGCGGGACTACCTGAACGCCCTGCTCTACTCGATGCAGTCGCCGCCGGTCGTGGTCCGGGACGTCGTCGTCACCGGCGCCTCGATTGCCGACCGGCGGATCACCAAGGAGTCGATCCCGGGCTGGGTGCGCGGCTGGGACGCGCGTACCGGCGAGCTCCGCTGGGTGTTCCGCACCGTGCCCCAGGAGGGCGACGAAGGGGTCGAGACCTGGGGCGGCGAGTCCTGGCGATACTCGGGGAACGCGAACGTCTGGACGATGCTCTCCGGCGACAACGAGCACGGCATCGTCTACCTGCCGATCGGCACCGCGACCAACGACTTCTACGGCGGCCACCGCCCGGGCGACAACCTCTACTCCGAGAGCCTGGTCGCGGTCGACGTCGAGACAGGCGAGAAGCTCTGGCACTTCCAGGCCGTGCGCCACGGTCTGTGGGACTACGACTTCCCGGCCGCGCCGACGCTCATCGACCTGCCGGGACGGGACGGCGCCGGCACCCGGCAAATCGTCGCCCAAGTCAGCAAGCAGGGGTTCTTGTACGTCTTCGACCGCGTCACGGGCCAACCGGTCTGGGAGATCGTGGACCGGTCCGTGCCTCCGGCGACGATGCCCGGCGACACCGCGGCGCCGACCCAGCCCTTCCCGACGAAGCCGGCGCCCTTCGAGTACCAGGGCGTGACCGAAGACGACCTGGCCGACTTCACGCCCGAGATCAGGCAGATGGCGCTCGACGTCGTCAAGGACTACCGGATCGGTCCGCTCTACACGCCGCCGTCCCTGCCCGAACCCGGCGGCAAGCGCGGCACGATCTTCCGGCCGTCGGCCGGTGGGGGCGCGAACTGGTACGGCGCCGCGGTCGATCCGGAGACCGGCTGGCTCTACGTGCCGTCGCGCAACGCGTTCAGCATGGTCACGTTCTACACGCCCGATCCACTGGAAGGCGGCACGCTCCGCTACACCCACGGCGGCCGCGGTCGGCGGCCCGAGATGCCGGAAGGGCTGCCGTTGTTCAAGCCCCCCTACACGCGGATGACCGCGATCGATCTCACGACCGGCGAGCACGCGTGGATGAAGCCGCTCGGCAACAACGACACGCTGCGCAACCACCCGCTTCTCGTGAACCTCGACCTGCCCCCGCTCGGCGGCGACACCTACACCGGACCGCTGCTGACGAAGACCCTGCTGATCCACGGCCAGCACGCCCCGGAGGACGACGGCGGCAACCGCCTCGTCGCCCGGGACAAGCGGACCGGCGACGTGATCGCCGAGGCGCCGCTGCCGGCGCGCGGGCTCGGCACGCCGATGACCTACCTCTGGGAGGGCAGGCAGTACATCGCGCTGACGGTCGCCGGCCGGCGCGAAACGGACGGCGTGCCGGAGTTGATGGCGTTCGCGCTGCCTTGACATTGCATGGGACCTGGCCGCCGAGGCGGAGCCGGCCTTTCGGCCGGCTCGTACACTTGGCCGCCAAGGCGCGCGTTTTGCGGGGTCAGAAGACACCATGGACCCGCGCACCCAGCAACACGGAGATCCACCATGCGAGAGACCTTGATGCTGGTCATCCTGGCCGTCCTGCTGGCCGGTTGCGGCGGCGGCGCGCCCGACGTCACGGTCGTCGACGGTCCGGGAACCTCGTCCATCACGGGCGAGGTCTGGGCCGACAACTGGTTCGCCTTCTACCTGGGCGATCGCCTGATCGTCGAGGACTCCGTGCCGATCACGACGGAGCGGTCGTTCAACGCCGAGGCTTTCGTCTTCAACGCCGACTATCCCCTGCAACTGAACTTCGTCGCCAAGGACTTCAAGGAGAACGACACGGGTCTGGAGTACCTCGGTCGCGGCAATCAGCAGATGGGCGACGGTGGACTCATCGCGCAGTTCACGGACACCGCCACGGGAGAGTCGATCGCCGTGACGAACGACGACTGGAGTTGCCTCGTGATCCACGAGGCGCCGCTCGACCGCGCCTGCGAGGACGAGGCCGACCCTTCGCCCGGCGTCGGCCCCTGCCAGTTCACGGCAACGGCGGAGCCCGAGGGCTGGCGGGCGCCTGGATTCGACGACAGCGAATGGCCGTCAGCGGTCGAGCACGGCGCGGCGGCGGTCAGGCCGAAAGGCGGCTACGACGCCATCTCGTGGCGCAACGGAGCGCGCCTGATCTGGTCGGCCGACCTCGAGACGCAGAACACGCTGCTGTGCCGCCTGACGGTGCATGACAAGTAAGGCGCCGGTCTGGCGGCCGGCGCGGTCATGGATGGTCTACCGATCAGCCGGTGGCGGGAGTGCGCAACGCCCCGAGAGCGCTCAGACTCCGTCGAGGACCGGCGCGATGCGCGGCGGCGGCGCGGTCGCCTCGGCCTGCCGCCGCGCCAGGGAGATCCGGGCGCGGCGCGCCACGAACCACACGCAGACGAGAAGCAGGGCGATCGCGTTGATCCTGAGCGGCAGGATCATCGTCGTATGCACCGTCTCCGGCGACGACTGCATCTGGTGGATGCTCCGCCACCAGTTGACCGAGTAGTAGACGAGGGGCGCGTTGACCGAAGCGACGATGCTCGCCGCCGCCGTCCACGGCGCGCGCCGGTGCTCTTCGGCGAAGCGGCGAAGCGCCAGTACGCCCAGGAAGGTCAACCACATGACGAAGGTGAAGGTCAGCCGCGGATCCCAGGCCCAGTAGACGCCCCACGTCGGCTTGGCCCAGACGATGCCGGAGAGCAGGCCCGCCGTCTCGAGCACGACGCCGACCTCGATCACGCCGACCAGCATGCCGTCGATCCAGGCCTTGCGCTTCCACAGCGAAGCCGCGCCCACGAAGCCGGCGCCGAAGAAGCAGACCAGCGCGTTCCACTGCAGCGGCACGTGGACGTAGAGGATGCGGTAGACCTCGCCCATGAAGCGCTCGCTGGGCGCCACGAACAGCCCGAGGTATACGCCCGCCACGAGCAGGGCGAGGCCGACGAGGCCGAACCAGTGCTCCCAGGCCCAGGCGCGCTTGGCGTCGACGGCGGTCATCGGGCGGGGACGTTAGCACCGGAGGCCCTCACCCCAACATGCTCCTGATACGGTCGGCGCTCGTTTTCCGGGCGGAGGGCACACGAGCGATGACGGATTCCACAAACATCCTCGGCAGGCTGGGTGTCTGGGCCGGCCTGGACGGCCTCTCGGCGGCCCAGGCGGCCGAGTTCGCGGCCCGGATCGAGGCACTGGGCTACGGAGCGCTGTGGACGCCGGAGGCGGTCGGCCGCGACCCGTTCGCTCTGATCGCCTACCTCGGCGCCCGCACCGGACGCATCACCCACGCCACCGGCATCGCGAACATCTACGCCCGCGACGCGATGACGACGAAGGCGGTCCACAAGACGCTGTCCGAAATGCTGCCGGGCCGCTTCGTACTCGGCCTCGGCGTCTCCCACCCGCACCTGGTCACCCACCTGCGCGGGCACGAGTACAAGCCGCCGGCGCCGAAGATGCGCGAGTATCTGGAGGCGGTCGACAAGGCGTTCTACCGCGGCCCCGCACCCGAGCGGGAAGCCCCGATCGTGATCGCCGCGCTGCGGCCGCTGATGCTCAAGCTCGCCGCGACGGCTGCCTCAGGCGCCCATCCTTACCTGGTGACGCCGGAGCACACTCGAAGGGCGCGCGAGATCATGGGCGACGGGCCGCTGCTGTGCCCCGAGCAGAAGGTGATCCTGACCACGGACGCCGAAGCGGCCCGCAAGATCGGCCGCGCCAACCTCTACGTCTATCTGCGGGCGCCGAACTACCAGAACAGCTTGCTTGAGCTAGGCTACACCGAGGATGACTGGCGGGAGTTCCAAGCCAGCGACCGCCTCGTCGACGCCCTGGTCGGTTGGGGCACGGAAGACCACGTTCGCGAACGCATCCAGGCCCACTGGGACGCCGGCGCCGATCACGTCTGCGTCCAGGCGTTTCGCCCCGACGGCAAGCCGGGAGCGGACCTCGACGCGCTGGCGACGCTGGCCCCCGACCGCTGAGGCCGCCAACCCGTCGTAGACTCCGTGTCCGACCCCAGCCCCCTCCTCACCAGCAATCGAAACGAAGGAGAACGACCATGAAGAACCGCCACTCCACGACCCTCATCGTGACCGTCGCCCTGTTCGCGCTGGCCGCGCTCGCCTGCGCTCCCGCCGAGGGAGCCCCCGAAACCGCCGACCTCGAGGCGCCGCTCGCCGATCTCGCCGAAGGCTGGAACACGATCACGCCGGGCGGGAACACGATCTGCTCCGACGGCTCGCCGTTCCGCTTCTTCGTCCGCAAGGCCGATCCGACCCAGCTCGTCTTCCACCTCCAGGGCGGCGGCGGCTGCTGGAGTGCTCAGACCTGCGACCTGCAGGGCCGGCCGACCTACAGGAGCACCGCGATCGAGGAGATGCGGTCGGCGAGCGGCACGGAGCCCGAGGCGGGCGTGGCCCACGGCTTCGCCGCCTTCAACCATCCCGAGAATCCCTTCGCCGACCACAGCTTCGTGTTCGTGCCCTACTGCACCGGCGACGTCCACATCGGCGACCGGGACATGGTGTACGAGGTCCCGGCGACCGAAGAGGAGCCGGCGCGCGAGTTCACGATCCATCACCGCGGCTATACAAACGGCCGGGCCGCTCTCGACTGGACCTACGACCACTTCCTCGGTCCCGAGACGGTGTTCGTCACCGGCTCGAGCGCCGGCTCGGCAGCGTCGCCGGTCTACGCCCGCCACTTCGCGGAGAACTATCCCGACGCCCGCGTCACCACCCTCGCCGACTGCTCCGGCGGCTACCGCAACCTCCCGGGAAGACCTGGCAGCCGTCCGCACGAATCCTGGGGAACGCTGGACGCGCTTTCCCACTTCGAGAACATGAGCGAGGTCCACGACGACAACTTCTCGTACCAGGCGCTGTACATCCAGGCCGCCAAGGCCCACCCCGAGGCGATGTTCACGCGCTACGACACCGCCGAGGATCGCCTTCAGATTCGGTTCCTGGAGATTGCCGGAGCGAACGTGGACGACGGCATNNCGAGGCCGACATCGACGCGGCGCTCGAGGGCCAGGACAACCACCGGAGCTACATCGCGCCCGGCGAGCTGCACATGATCCTGCTGCGGCCCCAGTTCTACACCTACGAGTCCGACGGCGTGAAGTTCCGGGACTGGGTCGCGGCGCTCGCCGCCGGAGAGCCCGTGTCCGACGTCCACTGCGGCGACTGCACCGCTTCGCCGGAGCCGGAAGCAGCCGAAGGCGCCGAAGCGGCCGCGCTCTAGCAGCCCGCGAAGGAGAACGACCATGAAGGACCGTCACTCCACGACCCTCATCGTGACCGCCGCCCTCCTCGCTCTGGCCGCGCTCGCCTGCGCGCCGGCCGAGGAAGCCCCGGAACCGGTCGACCTCGAGGCGCCGCTCGCCGATCTCGCGGAAGGCTGGAACACGATCACGCCGGGCGGGAGCACGACCTGCTCCGACGGCTCGCCGTTCCGGTTCTTCGTCCGCAAGGCGGATCCGACCCAGCTCGTGTTCTACCTCCAGGGCGGCGGCGGCTGCTGGAACGCCGAGACCTGCGATCCGCGGGGTCGGCCGACCTATACGATGACCGCGATCGAGGAGATGCGCTCTCCAAGCGGCACGGAGCCCGAGGAAGGCGCGGCTCACGGCATCGCCGCCTTCAGCCACCCCGAGAATCCGTTCGCCGACCACAGCTTCGTCTTCGTGCCCTACTGCACCGGCGACGTCCACATCGGCGATCGCGACGCGGTTTACGACGTCCCGGCGACCGACGAGGAGCCAGCCCGCCAGGTGACGATCCATCACCGCGGCTACACGAACGGCCGGGCCGCTCTCGACTGGACGTACGAGCACTTCCTGGGTCCCCAGACGGTGTTCGTCACCGGCTCGAGCGCGGGCTCGATCCCCTCGCCGGTCTACGCGCGCCACTTCGCGGAGAACTATCCCGACGCGCGCGTCACGGCCCTCGGCGACGGTGCCGGCGGCTACCGCAACCTCACCGACAGCCGGCCGCACGAGTCCTGGGGAACGCTGGCCGCTCTCTCCCACTTCGAGAACATGAACGAGGTCGACAGCGACCACTTCTCGTTCGAGGCGCTGTACATCCAGGCCGCGAAGGCCCACCCCGAGGCGATGTTCACGCGCTACGACACGGCGGAAGACGATGTCCAGATTCAGTTCCTGGAGATCGCCGGCGCCGATGTCAGTGGCGGTCTGCAACCGCTGCTCGACGCGAACGAAGCGGACATCGACGCGGCGCTCGAGAGCCAGGACAACTACCGGAGCTACATCGCGGCGGGGGAACTGCACACGATCATGCTGCGGCCCCAGTTCTACACGTACGAGTCGGACGGCGTGAAGATCCGCGACTGGGTCGCGTCGCTCGCCGCCGGCGAAGCGGTTGACGACGTCCACTGCGGCGACTGCACGGGTTCGCCGGAGGCGGAGGCCATGGAGGCAAGCGAAGCGACCGGGCCCTGACGCCAGCACCAGCGCGGGTTGGCGACGTCCCACGACAAACGACGGAGTTGGCGCATGCGGGATACGATGCCGCCCGTGGTGGAACCGACTCAAGCGGCGGATCGCCCGCTCGACGTCGCCTCGCCCGTCCGGGTCGGGACGCGTCCATTCTCGCCTGACGACTTCCCGGGCTGCGAGGCGGTCCGCGTTCCGCGGGATCGGATCGAGGATTTCGAGGGTCGAGTCGAATACTGGGATGCCCGCCGCGAACTCGCGATGATCGTGGGCGCCGGGTCCACCCTTCATCACGAGTGGCCCGCCGCCCGGCTCGCCGCGATCGCGGAACGCATCGCGGCGTCGCGGGGTCTCCCCATCGTCGCCGGCGGGACCGCGGACCTGGTGCGCCGCGACAAGGACGGCGGAATCGAAGTTCTCATGGCGGCGGACCAGTTTCTCTTCGTGCGTCCGCTTGCTGGCCCGGAGTTGCCGGAGCGCATCGACGTGGAGCGGGATCCGCTGCCCGACGTCGTGCTGGAAGTGGATCACTCGACCGATGCGCGCCGGGGCAAGCTCGGCCAGTACGAGCGGTGGGGCTTCCCGGAGGTGTGGATCGACGTGCCGGACGCCCCTTGGCCGGGGCGGCCCGGATCGCGCGCGTCGGCGGCAACGATCTACCTGCTGGAGCGGGGCGCCTACCGCATCGGGGAGACCAGCCGCGCTTTCCCGGGCTTCACCGCCGCCGAGATTCACAGAGCGATCAACGAGAGGTTCATGTCGGTCGAGACGGTTGCCGCCCTGCGCCGCGTGGGCCGTCTGCTGGGAGCGGCGGAGGGGACCGGCCCCGACGACGATCCCTGGTTGAAGCAGGAGCGAGACGAGGGCCGCGCGGAAGGCCGCGCGGACATGGTTCGCGCGATTCTGCAGCACCGCGGTCTGGCCATTGGCGGGTTGTTCGCGGAACGGACGCATGATCTCGAGGCTCTGCCCAAGTCGGCGATCCTTCAAGCCGCCATGACCTGCTCGGACGCGGACGACTTCTTCGCCACGCTGGCGCGTCTGACGGCCGGAATCGACCCGCCGCTCCTGAAGCTCCATCCGCTTCGCCGGGAGCGTGGGAGCGAATGCAGCGATCAGTAGCGCTGGAATCGACGCACTGAACAGCGTAGTCACGAAAAGCGTAGCTGGCCGGCGAGGTCGTGTATCGTCCGGGAGCTGCGAGCGTCTTGGGAAGCAGGCACGGTCAACCGCGACGAGACAACTGACGGAGACGACATTCGTGCGAATCGAGCCCGACATCAGCACGGTAAGCGTTGTGCTGCTCGGCTCCTTCAATCCGGCGATCTTCACCCCCGCCTGGTTCGGCTTGGAGGGACTCCTTCCCAGAGCAACCGTGGAGAGCGCCGAGCTTGGCGTGGCGCACCCCAACGTAACCCAGTTCGATGCCGAGTGGTTGAAGCTGGGCGTCCGGCCCGACAGGTTTGTCGCCGAGACCTCGCAGGCGCCAACGATCCGAGTGAGTGACCTCGTCGTGCGGACGTTCCGAGAGAAGCTGCCTCATACGCCGATCAAGGCGCTCGGGATCAACCGGGAAGTCCACTTTCGGGTGCAAAGCGCGGCCGAGCGCGATCGCATCGGCCGGAGGTTGGCGCCGACCGCGCCCTGGGGCAAGTGGGGTAGTTCACTGGAGCCCGACGGGGACCACGGGGGAATGACCTCGCTCACGATGAGGCAGCTTCGAGTTGACGGTCGCCCACCAGAGGATCAGGTCAACGTGACAGTGGAGCCTTCCACACGCCTCCAGTACTGGGGGGTCTACGTGCGTGTCAACGACCACTACACCGCTGACGAGAACGGCCAGGGAGGAAGCACCGTTCTCATCGAGAGGCTCGAGCGAGACTTCGAGGAGTCGATGAGGGGGAGCGAGACCTTGATCGACCAGGTCATGTCCCTCGCCGAGGCGGAATGCTGATGCCGGCTTCCAGTGCTGTGGAACGCCTGTCTTGGGGACGGAAGACCGTTGACGAAGACAGTCAGGGTGCTCCCGGGGCGAGTCTGCGTGACGAGCCCATCATGCGTCTAGTCGAGGACCCTTCGTCTCTCGAGCTCGCGGGGAGCATGAACGCTGAACCAGAGCAGGAATTCCTGGACACTTCGTCTGGAAGAGTGACGACTGTGGACTTTGCGAAGGTACCCGCATCCAGAACCGATGCAGGTAGCTCGCAGGCGACGCTTTGCGCTCTCCAGGAGTGGGAGGGCTGCGTCGTCGAGATCGGTGACGAGACCTTTGAGGCGCGTCTCCTCGATGTGACCGCCGGCGCCCGCTACGACACGGAGAGCGCCTCGATTCCGTTGGGCGAAATCTCTCACGGTCGGGATCGAGTGAGAGTCGGTAGCATCTTCCGCTGGGTCATCGGTTACGAACGGACGCCGGGTGGTACGACGCAGCGGGTGTCGCGGATCCACTTTCGGGATCTTCCGGTCGCTACGGATAGGGACCTGCGCGCGGGTCGCGAGTGGGCACGGGGGATCATGGAGAAGTTCGACTTGTGAATGCAGGTCTCGGCGGCGCACCGGACCCCCACGAGTTCGAGTTCACGTTGATCGGACCGGGCTACGGCGAGAGCGCCCTCGTTCACTTGGGCGAAGGCGCGTGGATGATCGTTGATTCCTGTGTGGACTCGAAGGGTGAGCCTCGCCCGCTTCGGTACCTTGAGCAGATTGGCGTCGACCCGGCGAAGTCGGTCCGTCTGGTGGTCGCGACTCACTGGCATGACGACCACATCCGTGGCATGGAGGAAGTCGTGGCGCGGTGCGGCCGGGCCCGTTTCTGTTGCTCAGCCGCTCTGCGGAGAAAGGAGTTTCTGGTGGCGGCGGGAACGGTGGAAGGCAGACGTCAGTCTCAACTGGGCTCCGGGGTCAGGGAGATGCACGGCGTGTTCAGCCGCCTTGGACGGTCCAGCCAGCCGCTTTGGGCTCTCGCCGATCGGCGAGTTCACCGACAGCGAACTGCTGAAGTCTGGGCCCTCTCACCGGACGACTCGACGTTCGAGAGGTTCCTGCAGTCGCTGGCCAGCCTGACGCCCGAGAGCGGCCAAGCCAAACGGCGGCTCTCGGAGCCTTCGCCGAACGAGGTTTCGGTCGTGCTTTGGCTGGGCGGTAGCGACGTCGTCGTCCTTCTCGGGGCGGACCTCGGGCGGGCCGGCTGGCGGCGCATCCTGGAGGGAAAGGCGAGACCCGCGGGAAAGGCCTCGGCCTACAAGGTGCCCCACCATGGTTCCGCCGGCGCCGACGAGCCGGCGGTGTGGCGGAAACTGCTGGTTCCGGCTCCGATGGCTGTCGTTGCGCCCTGGACGAGAGGGGGGCGCGTCTTGCCTACGGAGAAAGACGTCCGCCGAATCCTCGGCTATACCATGCATGCATACGCCACCGCGCCTCCGCGTTCGGGAGGCAGGTGGAAGGGAATCCGCGAAGTTGAGCGGACCCTTCGAGAGTCAGACGCGCTAGTGCATACGGACACGGAGTCGGTTGGCATCGTCCGACTGCGCCGGTCAATGGGCGGCGACGGGTCGTGGAACGTGGAACTGTTCGGTTCGGCGATCCGGCTGGCAGATGCCGCCGCAGCCTGACGGGCGACCGGTTCCGGCGACGATGGGTCCCTACCGAGGCGCCGGTTCGTTGCTGACGGTGGGTTCGCGGGCGAGCTTCCGGCGCCACTCGGCGATCGGGGCCTCTTCGATGTCCAGCACCTCAGCTGCGGCACGGTCGATGACGCGGCGCGCCTCGCATTTGTCCGCCTGCTTCATGGGCAGCAGCTCCAGGTCGCGGACTTCGTCGAAGGCAGCCGCCAAGGTGTTCCAGGCCGGGTTGTCGGGCTTGGGGACGCGGATCTGGCGCAGGTGCTGAAGTTGCCAGACTGGATAGGTGAGTGTGCGAGCGCGCCGGTTCAACAGCATCAGACGGGCCAATGTGGAGTTGAACCAGGCCGCGAGTGCGGTACCGGACCGCTCTTCTAGGATCTCGACCGGGACCCACCAGCCGAACGAGGGTGTCCGTGACCAAACGGCGGTGAGCCGCGCGTTGGTCGTTCGGAAGCGCATGGGAAGGAGCAAGCGGCTCCGCCGGTCCAGGTAGCGCTCAGCCAGCCGGTGCTTCTCGGGTCTCGGCTCGTACCAGACGTCGTTCACCCCTCCAATGGTTCGCCGAACCTGGCTGCTTACCGAGTGGAAGCCTTCAACCGCGCGGGGGACGTCAGGGTCACACCGGCGAAAGGCGTCTTGGATTCTCTGGCCTGCCGGTCCTACGACGTGGCGCGCGGACAACGATTCAAGATTCGGGTGATCCTCGATCTGCCTGACCGCCTCCGCCAACGATCCGTCGTACCACTGCACCGGCGTCCAGTCGCCGGCGCGCACCCGCTTGGCGGGCCACCAGGTGCGGTTGCCCCACTCGTCGCCGCCGGCAGCGATGGCATCCGCAGCATCGAGAGCTTCCTTCGCCGTCGTCGGCATCCGCCGAAGCGACACGAACTCGGTGGGCGCGGCCCGCTCGCTGCCGTTCCGTCGGCGACAGATAAGCAGCGACTCGTGGATGCCGGTGTTCTCGGAGAAGTTGATCCGCTTCGGGTCGTGCGAGGTGACGATGCGCTCGACGTGGAAGCGCTTGGCGAGAAACCGCCGCTCGGATGCCCCGGAGGCGCCGATGCAGGCCGTCGCCGGGAGCACCTTGGCAATGACGCCGCGTTCGTTCCGCAGCACCTGGTCGGCAAGCGGCGTGAAGAACGTCCGAACGCTGTTCGTGTTGATGACGGCGCCGGCTTCCTCGTCGCGCTTCAGCAAGCCGTCGCGGATCCGCAGCTCGCGTTGCTGCATCCCCTTCTTCGCTTCGCCCGCGAACTTCTGGCCTCGCTTGTCGTTCGCGGTGAAGGGCGGGTTCATGATGACCAGATCGACGTCCTTGAGCGGGAAGTCCTTGCCGGTCTCGTCCGCCTCCCAGCCCGCGCCAAGGGTGTCCGTCCCCTGGAGCTTCGAAGCCATCGAGAAGAGGGTGGGCTGCTGGCCGTCGTCCCGCCGCCGCAGAATCTCCAGCGACCCGGTCCGCACCGTGCCGTCGTCTTGCGGGCCGTGCCGCATCGTGTGCAGGTTCATCCGCGAGTAGTTCACCGACGGCGCGCCCAGCGTCAGGTTGCAGGCGGCGAGCTGGACGCCGTGACGGTTGATGTCGAGCCCGCACAAGACGTCCTCGACCAGGGTCCGGTGCAGGCCCTCGTCGTTTCCCTCGCTCAGCGAACCGCTCTCGCGCATCCGCTCCTTGATCGTGCGCAGCGCGGCCATGAGCAGAGTGCCGGTGCCGCATGCCGGGTCGATGATGCGCAGCCGCGTGACGGCTTCCGGGTCGGACCAGTCGACGAACGACTCGTCGAGCGCGAGGCGGGCCAGCATGAGGGCGGAGACGTTGTTCGTGTAGAAGGCGCCGTCGCTCTTCGCCGAGCCGAGAATCCTGTGGTAGAGCGGCCCGGCGTGGTCGTAGCCGAGGTCGTTCAGGCTTTCGGCGAGGTTGTCCGCGCACTCCGACAGGCCGCGCAGGGCGGTTCGGACAGCCGGGGTCGGGGGCAGGGCCTTGAGCGCCGCCAGCGCCGGCTCGAACACGGGCGCGTAGTCCAGCTCGAGGATCGTGCTCCAGGACGCCAGCAGCACGCTCGACGGGTCGTCCGTGGCGCCTACCCGGCCAAGGCCCGGCAGCATCTTCATCTCGGGGACGTCGCGCAGGCGACGGTGCATCAGGCAGGCGTTGCAGAGGAGCAGGGCGGCGATCGTGCGCGCCGCCTTCCGGGCCTGCTCGTTGTCCGCCGGCAGGTCCAGGGCGTCGGCCAGCGGCTCTTCGACCTCCTCGGCACGGAAGATCTCCGCCGCCCGCTGCACGGCCCAGGCGATCTCGTCGGCGACCAGCTTGCCGGGCTGTCCCAGGCCGGAGGCGGCGGCGACGTGGGCGAAGATGCCTTCGTCGGAGGGTTGGAGCTCGAGACGGTCGAAGACGTGGGCCTGGTCGCCTCTCGGATCGCCCGGCGCGTTCGGGCTGGGCGGCTTCGGTTCGTGGACCTGCACGAAGCGTGCGATGTCCTCGTGCAGCCGTTCGTCGTGTGCCTGCAGAGCCCGCAGCACCTTGCCCAGGGTGTGGTAGCCCTCCGGGCTGTTCCGCAGGGCGTCCGCCACGTCCTTGCCGGGCCGGACGACGACCGGCACGACGATGTAGCCGAAGGACTTGTCCTCGGCCCTGCGCATCACGCGGCCCACCGCCTGAACGACGTCCACCTGGCTGTCGCGCGGATCGAGGAAGGCCACGGCGTTGAGGCTGGGCACGTCCACGCCTTCGGTGAACAGCTTCACGTTGCAGACGACGCGGAGCGTGCCTTCATCGCCCGCCGAACTGAGTCTTCGCAGCGCCAGGCTTCGATCCAGCGCGCTGGCCGAAGCGTCAAGATGCTCCGCCTCCACCGCCCAGGCCCTTTCGTCACCTTCGAGCCGCCTCGTCGTCGCGCCCTTGACTTGGGGGTCCATCAATGCCGCGGCGAACCACTTCGAACGCTTGATGCTGTTCGCGTAGGCCATGGTTCGAGGAAGGCGTCCCGGCCGCTCGACGCTCCGGCCTTCGCTCAGTCCATTGATCGCCAGAGAGACGCCGAGCACGCGGTTGATGTCGTTCAGCGTCGGCTGGTTCTTCCCGCCGCCCTCGGCGAGACCTTCCAGCCGGGTGCGCAGCCCCGGCGTGACGCGGGACCGGTCCACGCCGAGCACGATGACCCGGTAGTCCGAGAGCTTGCCGTCGTCCACGGCGGTCTTGAAGCGCAAACGGTGGAACTGAGGGCCGTAGGTCTCCTCGTCGCTCATGTCGACGACCGTGATCTCCCGTTTCGCCAGCTTGCTCTTCGACTTTCGGGTGTAGATGCGCGGCGTGGCCGTCATGTAAAGGCGCTTCTCCGTGAGCAGCCGTTCCGGGTCGTGAACGAGTTGGAAGTCCACCTTCTCGCGCTTCCGGTTCAGCACGCCGGTGGTGCGGTGCGCCTCGTCGGCGATGGTCAGGGTGAAGGGCTCGACGCCGTGCAGTCCCTGGGCCTGGGTTACCCGCGCGAGCGACTGGTAGGTGCAGAACACGACCTTCGTGTCCGCGGCGCTCTTCAGCTTGTCCGCGATCCCCTCCGGGTTCGAGACGACCGGGCATTCGAGTTCCGAGATCTGGATGTCCTCCTGTTCGTTCCTGCCGCCGGCGTAGGGATCGGAGCAGACGACAAGCGAGCTGAGCGGCCTCGTCGTGTGGGTCAACCACTCCCTGCGTGCCTGGGAGACCAGGGCGATGGTAGGGGCGAGGAACAGGATCGCCTCGCCGTCCGGCACGAAGCGCTCCGCGACGCGCAGCGCGGTGAACGTCTTGCCGGTGCCGCAGGCCATGATGAGCCGCCCGCGGTCGTGATGCTCCAGACCCTCCAGGACTTCGTCGAGCGCGTTCTGTTGCAGCGGCCAGGGTTCCCGTACCGGACGCTCGACCTCCGTGGCGGTGATCCGCCGGTCCCGGTAGTTGCGGAAGTCGATCCGGCGGACGTCCGTGCCCCGGATGATGTTCTCGGCCGTTCGACCCCAGCGGGAAGTGGTGACGATCCACCGCAGGCCGAAGACCTTTCCCCGCGTTCCGTCCGTACCCGCCAGAAAGCTCTGCACGTCCGCCTTCGTCACGCGGTGGTGGGAGGCGTAGCACTTGCACTGGATGGCGATCCAGGTGCCGTCCCGGTGGAGGGCAACCAGGTCCACGCCGATGTCCTGGCCGGACAGGCCGGTCAGACGCTTGCGTTCCGGCCACCGGGCCCAGCGCCAGACGCCCTTGAGTTCAAACTCGGGCTCGTTCCGTGCAAGCTGTGCGAACAGGTTCTCGAACCACTGGCCCTTCTCGGCTTCCGTGCGGCTCGTGTTGCGAATGCGCCGGAGAAGTTCGCCGGCCGTCAGATCGCCCCAGTCGAGGTCCCGGTCCGGCGGCGGCGCGCCCAGATCGATGGCGGTCTGGATCGGGAGGTCGCTGAAGCGCGTGTCCATGGCCCGTAGGATATGGCGTCAAACGAACTTGCGGGGCACAAGCCGCGCGGGCCGGCGGCCGGGGCGGGGGCCAACCGGCGGCGCCGCGCGTCAGGTCGCGCCGGACCGCCGGTGGCCGGGCATGGACGCGATGACGACTTCCCGACGCTTGTCGTCCCACCAGTAGTAGATCCGCAGGCAGCGCGCGGGATCGCGGGTGTTCCCGCCGTTCTTGACGTGCCACTCGACTCTGCGTTTGCGGCCGCCCCAGAGGAACTCGAAACTGTCCGCGCCGCAGCGTCTGTTGTGCAGACCGGGCAGGGGAACGCGCAGATCGTCGCCCTGCCCGTGGATCCTCCCGTCCCGATACTCCCCGCCCAGCCACTCGATCACCTGGGCTACGGTTTCGACGTCGGCGTATCTGGCTTTCTTCAGCTCGTTCTTCGCTCCAGGCGACAGCCTGACCCGGGCGCCGAGGACGGCCTCGGACCACTCGGCGAAGCCCGTCCAGACCGTTGGCAGCGGCCGCGCTTCGTCCGGATCCACTCCGGCTTCCCGAAGTTGCCGCTTCAGACCCCGGACCTGGTCCAGCAGACGGTTGCGCTCATCCTCCGCATCGTCGGCAAGGTCCAGCGCCGCGCGCTCGTTCAGTCGGCGTTCCTCCAGTTCGGCCCGGAGTTCCTCGACCAGGTTCCTGTTGTCCCCGGTTTCTTTCACCCGCGCCGACCGCTGCTCCTCGATCTGGCGTTTCAGCTCCCGAACCCGCCGGTCACGCCCCGTGTCGGCGCCGGTCAGCGCCCGGAAGGCAGCAACCAGCCGCATCGGGAGACTGGTGCGGTCGGGCGGCCTTCCGGATGTCGGCGCGGGCCCGCCAGGACTTTGCCGCTCACCGCGACCAACCGGGTGACCGAGTGCCGCGTCGAACTCTTCGGTACCCCGGGCGTCGGCCGCCGGGACGAACGTCTCCTCCCCAGCGCCGCCGGGATCCCGCGCCGCCGCGGCTGAGGGATCGGCCCGCCTCGGGCTCTCCGTATCCTCGAAAGCGGGAACGGCGTCATCCCCTCTCTCCCGCGGGCCGCGGGCCGGCGCATCCCCCTCACTCGGCACCGACTCGCCCGACAGGTCCTCCACCGGCTCGCCAACCGGCCGGGCTTCCTCGGTCGACAGGCCCGAGCGTCCTCCGACGACGGAAGAGGCGTCGGAAGCGGACAGTTCCCCCGGCGCCCCGGCCTCGGCGCCACGCCGAAGCTCGGCGAACGAAGGGCCGGCTTTCTGATCGACGAGACTGCGCTGTCCCACCCGGCGAAGCAGTCGGAAGCGCTGTTGCTCCACGTCCTCCGGTTGCAGGAGTCGCTGCGGCATGATCGCCCAGTGGTCCGATCCGCCGCGCTCCCGGTCGAAGCCGGGCATGTAGACGCGAACCGCGCCCCGATAGACGCCGAGCCGCTTGCCAACGGCTTCCGTCAGATTCCAGGTGAACCGCGACGGCAGGACGACGACCTGCGCGATCCCGGTCGTGTCACGGGCCAGACCGCGTGGATCGATCAGCGGGCTGCGTGGATCCTCGGAATGCTCGGGAACGGAGAGCACGATGATCGGCAACCGCCCCGACGGCTGTTCCAGCGCCTCGACCAGCAATGCGGTGTCCTCCTCGCTCTGGATGACGACATGCTCGGACCGCATGGGCGCACCGAACTGCGTCAACCTGAACCGGGACGCGAGGAGGGGGAGAACGCCTGGCGACTCCCCCGAGGCATGGCCGTGGGTCACCAGCACCCGCGCGTGGAGACGCGCCGGCGACGCAGCGCTGGACCTGACGCAGATCTCCGTGCGCCGAGACCCGAAGCGGCCCCCGCCGCTCGATCGGACGAGCCGCAGCCCCCAGAGGTCCTCTTCGCCAACCTGGGCCCGGATCGTCTTGCAGTCCAGCGAACCCGCCTTCCAGTCGCAGGCGCCGAGGGAACGGGCCGCTCCCGGCACATCCCCGCCACACCGCTCCGCCACCCAGCCGACGATTTGCCGGCAGAGCCTGGCGGCCGCCTCGACGCGATCGTCAGCAACGCCATCCACGGCGGCGGCTACCTGCAGGGTCGCCGTCTCGTCGCCCCGCGACCACAAGTCCTGCAGCGTCATGCTGAACTCGTTCTCGACGTTCTCGCTTCGTTCCAGTCGTTCCACTCACGCGACACGAACCCGGAGACGACGACAAGGCCGGCCGTCTTTCCGGCTCCGTGATTCACTCCGGAAAGAGGCTCCGGTCGAGGCCCGGGATGATCTTCAGCGCGTTGCGGAAGTAGATCTTCTCGAGCGCCTCGTCGGACAGCCCGAGTCCGTACATCTTCCAGTGGGCGTGACGCTTCCGGTAGTAGTCGAAGTACTCGTCGCGCGTCTCCAGCACGCGGAAGTAGACGTGGTAACCGTCGATCGGATCCCAGGAGTCCTTGCCCATCAGAACGCGGTCCTGGTACTTCTCGAGGAAGGCCGCGCCCGTGATCGGCTGCCGGCCGAGTTCGGCGAGGACCGCGCCGAGTTCCGTGTACACGTTCGGCAGCTCGTCGAGCAGTTTGCCGAGCCGCGCCAAGTCGTTGCCGAACCAGCCGAGATGGGCGTTGATGAACGTCGTGTTCGGGTGATTGCGGAAAAGGTTGTGCTGCTCCTCCATCGTCTGGTCGAACGGGGCGAAGCGGGTCGCGTCGTCGCGGCGGCGGTTCGGGAACATCTTGAGTTCGAGCCAGCGCTCGTTGTGCTCGTCCCACGGGTCCCAGAAGGGCGACGGTTCGCCGACGTGGATCAGGACCGGGATGCCGAGCTCTCCCGCCTTCTCCCACACCGGTGTGATCCGCGGGTCGTCCGCCGCCACCCTGTTGTCGCTCGTATCGGTCTGGAACATGCTGAGGTTCTTGTAGATCTTGAGGCCTTGCGCGCCGGCCAAAACGTCGGCTTCGAGCTGCGCCGCGGCCTTCTTGCCCCAGCCGGGTTCACCGATGCCGGAGAAGTCGACGTTCGCGTAGACGACGAACCGGTTCGGGTAGCGGCCCTTCGTCGCGGCGAGGTTCGCCTTGAGTCCCTCGCCCGAGCCGCCGCTCAGGTTGACGAACACGGCCATGTTCATCTTGTCCATCTCCTTGACCATCTGGTCGATCCGGGCAGGATCCCTGCCGCGCAGGTGGCCGTGAGCGTCGACGAAGGGGAACTTCGCGCGCGTCACCGGCCCGCCCGGCACCTTGAGCGCCGAGTGCGGCTCGTAGGCCTCCACCGTCATCTCCTGGCCGACGGCGGGAAGCGCCGCCGCGAGCAACAGGGCGGCCAGCAAGAACCACCGCGGACCGGCGATGCGGATCGACGCGTTCGAACGATGTGTGACCGGCATGTTCTCTTCCCTCGGATTTCTGGTTGCCAGCGCCCCGAAACTCCTCGCAGGCTCGGCGTTTCGGCCATCCCGTCCTCTCCCAAGGGCTTACGCCTCGACTCACGCGTAGCGTTCCACGGCGCAAGCCCCTGCTCGACACGGCCGGAGTCTACGGCAGATTCGGCACGTAGCGCGCGTATACTCCCCGCGATGTCCATCGTGCGCGCCGCCGAAGTTGTGGTGTTGCTGTTCACCGTGTACATCGCCTGCGGGCTGGCGTTCGCTCCCTTCTTCGCCTGGCGCGGGGTCGGCCGCATCGATCCCGCGGCACGATCGGCCGGATTCGGCTTCCGGCTCGTCATCCTCCCCGGCGTCGCCGTGCTCTGGCCCGTCCTCCTGCGGAGGTGGCTTGCCGGCCGGCAGCCCCCCTCGGAGCGCAACGCTCATCGCGACGCGGCCGCCGGTCGACCGAGGCAGCCCTCCGGATGATCCGTGGCCTGCGACGTCGCCACCGCCTCGTCTGGACGGTGCTGACGCCCATCCTGGCGATCCTGCTGGCCGCCGCGGTCCTCCTTCGTCCCGAGCCGCCGCTCGTGGACGCCCTTCCCGAACCACCTGAGGTTGGGGCTGATGAGGTCGAGGCTCGGGCGCAAGACGAAACCGAACCAGCGCGGGACGAAGCTCCGTGAGCGCCGAGTACCGGGCGGTCCTCTGGAATCGCAACAAGAAGCTCTACGACCTGGCGATCGCTGTCGGAGTCGTGGCTTTCCTCGGCCTCTTCGTCGGCGTCGGAATCGCGACCCGGCCGCGGGCGACGATCGAGACCCTGCTGATCCGCGGTTTCGGCGCCGGTGCCCTGCTGCTGCTTCACGTCGTGCTGGCGATCGGACCGCTTTGCCGGCTCCACCCGCGGTTCCTGCCCCTGCTCTACAACCGCCGGCACCTCGGCGTCTGCGTGTTCCTGCTGGCTCTCGCCCATGGCGGATTCTCGATCGTCCAGTTCCACGGCCTCGGGGTCCTGAATCCCCTGGTCAGCGTGCTCGCGAGCAGCGGGAACTACGACAACCTGACCCATTTTCCGTTCCAGGCGCTCGGCCTCGCGGCACTCGTCATCCTGTTCCTGCTGGCGGCGACATCGCACGACTTCTGGCTCGCGAACCTGACCGCGCCGGTCTGGAAGTCTCTCCACATGCTGGTCTACGTCGGGTACGGGCTGATCCTCGCGCACGTTGCGCTGGGCAGCCTGCAGGCCCCGGAGCGACCGCCGGCGCTCGCCGTTCTGCTGGGCATCGGTTTCGTCGGCATCGCTTCCTTGCACCTCGCGGCCGGCTGGCGCGAACGCTGCCCGGCGCAGGCCGCCGCGGGGGAAGGCTCCGCGGTCGACGTTTGCGCGGTCTCCGACATCCCCCTCGACCGCGCCCGGATCGTCCTCCTCGGCGATGAGCGAGTGGCGGTGTTTCGCTATCGGGCGGACGGCGGCGAACGGATCGCGGCCGTCTCCAACGTCTGCCAGCACCAGAACGGCCCGCTGGGCGAAGGCCGGGTCATCGACGGCTGCATCACCTGCCCCTGGCATGGCTACCAGTACCGCCCCGAGGACGGCTGCTCGCCGCCGCCCTTCGCCGAGACGATTCCGACCTTCAACGTCCGCGTTGCGGACGGCCGCGTGCTGGTCGATCCGCGGCCCAATCCGCCCGGAACCCGCGCCGAGCCGGCGCGGGTCGTATCTGCAGTCGCCGAAGAAGAACCTTCGTGACCGGCGAACGCCACAACGACTTCTACGTCGGCTACGTCGACGAGACGCCGCCTGGCATCGGCAGGTTCGCGCGCCGGCTAGCCGTCGGTCTGGTCGTCCTGGCGGCGGCGATCGGCCTCGGGCTGGCGCTGCTCCTGGAGCGGTTCGACGAAGGCGTGTTCGAGTACGGCACGGTACGGGACTACGAAGGCGAACTGCTCGTCGATCCCCATCCCCGGCTGATCACGGCGGACGGGCCAGCGGACGGCTACCTGCTGGTCGCGGAGGGAAAGCACGCGTTGAAGGTAGACCACCGGGTGTCCCTGCCCTGGCAGTCGAATCCAGGCGTTGAGGCCAAGGTCACGGGCACGCTGATCCAGAACCCGGAAGCGGCAATGCTCGAGGTGCGCTCCCTGCGGTTGGCCGGCGCCGGCCATGAGGCGCGGCCGGAAGAGTCACGATTCTCGGGCCCTGAGGGCGGGGGCGCCGTTCGCTTTCGGGTCAGCGGCGGAGACCCCGCAGTCGACACGGATTCTGGACCAGCCGACGAAACCCCCATCGTGCAGATCGGCCCGGAGGGCTACGCCAGGTACGTCGGCGAGATCGTCGACACGAAGTGCTACCTGGGGGCGATGAAGCCCGGCCGAGGCAAGCCCCACCGGGACTGCGCATCGCTCTGTATCCGGGGCGGCATTCCAGCGGCCCTGCTCGTGCGAACGGAAAGCGGCGAACGCGCGCTCGTTCACCTGATGAACGCGCTCGGCAAACCGGTCGGACCCGAAGTACTCGAGTGGGTGGGTGAGCCGGTGGAGATCACCGGCATCCTGAGACGACAGGGTGAACGCCTCGTCCTGATGGTGCTTCCGCACCGGCCGGCGCCCGTCGCTTCGGCGGCGGCAGGCATCCGTCCTCACCGGCCCCAGGCTGCCACCACGGTGATCCGGCGATGACGGATCCCGTCCGAGAAAGTGCCTCGCCGGCCGGGATGACCGGCGTCGCGACGATCCCCAGCCCCGAACACCTGCCCGTCGGCGAGATCGAAGTCGGCCCCTACCGCCTGCGCTTCGCCCGCACCGCCGAGGACATCGACCGGCTGCTGACCCTGCGCTTCGAGGTCTTCAACCTGGAGCTGGGCGAGGGACTCGACGAGTCCTACGCCACCGGCCGCGACACGGACGGCTTCGACGCGAGTTGCCACCACATGCTGGTCGAGCGGACGGACGGCACGATGATCGGCACGTACCGGATGCAGACGGCCGCCATGGCGGAGCGCGGCAACGGCTTCTACTCGGCCATCGAGTACGACCTGGACGCCCTGCCCCGCGGCGTGCTCGATGAATCGGTCGAGATCGGCCGCGCCTGCATCCATCGCCGGCACCGGAAGCGGACGGTTCTGTTCCTGCTCTGGCGGGGTCTGGCCCGCTACGTGGTCCACAACCGGCTCCGCTACCTGTTCGGCTGCTGCTCCCTGACCAGTCAGGACCAGGCCGCCGGCATCCGGCTCTACCGGCAGCTCGTCGCGGCGGGCAAGGTCCGGCCGGATCTCGACGTACCGGTCCTCGAGCACGCCCGCTGCGAGGCGCCGCCCGAGACGCTCGAGAGACTTCCAGAGGTCGAGATACCACCCCTCTTCGCGACCTACCTCCGCTACGGCGCCCTCGTCTGCAGCCGGCCGGCAATCGACCGCGACTTCAAGACGATCGACTACCTGGTGCTGATGGACACGGCCACGCTCAGCCGGCGCACCCGGCTGATCTTCGGGCTCGACCGGGCGCCGGCGGCCGAATCGGCGACGCGCGTCGGCGACCGCTGAGAAATGCGCCTCCCGCGCGTCTGCCGGCTGGTCTGGCGGGGCCCGGCGTTGCTCCTGGTCGCCTTGGCCGCGTGGCTGCCGCTGTTCCTCCTGAAGCCGCTTCTCGCACGCCGCCGCTACGCGACCTGGCGGAAGATCCGCTCCGGCGTCATGCGCCGCTGGGGCCGCGCGTGCCTGGCCGTGCTCGGCTGCCGGGTCACGGTCCAGGGCGCGCCGCCCGCGCCGCCCTGCCTGCTGGTTTCGAACCACATCTCCTACGTCGACATCCTGGTTCTCGCCGCGCACTCGCCCGCGCGCTTCGTCGCCAAGGCCGAGATCGCGGACTGGCCCCTGGCCGGAACCGTGTGCCGGACGGTCGACATCATCTTTGTCGACCGCGGCCGGCGGCGAGACGTCACCCGCGTCGGCGAACAGATCGCCGAGGCCCTGGAGGCCGGCGATCCGGTCATCCTCTTCCCCGAGGGCACTTCGACCCCCGGCGACGCGGTGGCCACCCTCAAGCCCTCGCTGCTGGCGCCCGCCGCGGTCCAGGAACTCCCGGTCCACTGGTCCGTTCTGCGCTACGAGACACCAGACGACGAGGATCCCGCCTTCCTGAGCGTCGCCTGGTGGGGCGACATGCCGCTCGTGCCGCACGCTCCCGAACTGCTCAAGCTCCGCAGGATCGACGCCGAAGTCGAGTTCGGAGAAGAACCGTTCCGGAACGCCGACCGCAAGGAGCTGGCAGGCCTGCTGCGGCGCCGGATGACGGCGGCCTTCCGGCCCATGGTCTCGAGCGAGGAAGTCGCCGCTTCCACCGGCGACCGCCGCTTCCCATGACGACCTCCAGGCGGCGGCCGTACTGGCTTCCGATCGCGCTGGGCGTCTATTCCGCCCTGCTCCTTGCCTCCACGGTCGTCCGGTTGACCGGGGAAGACCCGCAACAGCCGCCGGACGGCCAGCAGTCGATGGAGATCCCGACGCCCGATGGAGAGGGTACCCTGAGGATCGCCTGGATGGACTCGGAGAGCGCCGAGCCAGCCCGCGAAGGCGACCTGCCGCTCGTACTTCTCCACGGCTCGCCCGGCAGCGCCGGGAACTTCAACCAGTTGGGCGCATCGTGGGCGTTGGGGCGGTTCGCGGAGGCCGTCGGCGCACTGAACGACCCTGACCTCAGGGCCGCGGGCGCGTTCCAGGCTGTTCGGTCGGGCGACGCGAAGGAGTCGGCCGAGGCTGGGACGACGGAGTACGAGTTCTTCAATCGGGAAACCGAGACGTCAGTGCGCGTGTACGTCAGGACGCGTCCCGGTCGGCGAACCATCGCGCCCGACCTCCCTGGCTTCGGCGCATCCGATCACCGCGTCGTCGACTACTCCTCCCGCGGCCACGCCGACTCGACGCTCAGGCTTCTCGATCGGCTGGGCGTCGAACGGTTCCACGTCCTCGGCTTCAGCATGGGCGGCGCGGTCGCCCTGCATCTCGCCGACCAGGCGCCCGAGCGGGTCGCCTCCGTCATCCTGATGTCGTCGGTCGGCGTGCAGGAACTCGAGCTCCTGGGCGACTACCGGGTCAACCACGGGCTTCACGGCCTTCAACTCGGCCTGTTCTGGGGAGTGCGCAACCTCGTCCCGCACTTCGGCGCCCTCGACATGGCCGTCGCCCGCTCCTACGCGCGCAACTTCTACGACACGGACCAGCGGCCGCTGCGCGGCATCCTGGAGTCCCTCGAAGCGCCGGTCTTCATCATCCACGGCGCGCGGGATCCGCTGGTGCCGGCCGCCGCGGCGCGGGAGCATCACCGGATCGTGCCGCACAGCGAGCTCTGGATGCGGCCGGACAGCCACTTCTTCCTGTTCCGCGGCGGCGAGGAACTGGCGGCTCGGATCGAGGACTTCCTGAACCGCGTCGAGGCCGGCGAGGCGCCGGCCCGCGCCGATGCCGAACCGGGACGGCTGCGGCGAGCGGCGCTGCCGTTCGACGACCTGGACCTGCCGCCGTTCAGCGGGCCCGCCCTGCTGATCGTCTTCCTGCTCCTCGTGTTCGCCGCCTACGCCAGCGAGGACCTGACCTGCATCACCGCCGGCCTGCTCGTGGCCCAGGGCCGGCTCGACTTCCCGGTCGCCGTCGCCGCCTGCTACGTCGGCATCCTGAGCAGCGACCTCGGCATCGCCTGGCTGGCGCGCGTCCTGGGCCGCCCGGCTCTCCGGCTGCCGCCCTTCAAGTGGTGGGTCAGCGACGCATCGATCGAACAGGCTTCGGCCTGGTTGCGCCGGCGAGCCCTGGTCGTCGTCCTGGTCAGCCGGTTCCTGCCCGGAACGCGTCTGCCGACCTGTCTCGCAGCCGGCATCCTGCGCACCAGCCTGCTCCGCTTCTGCTTCTACTTCGCCCTCGCCGTGGCGATCTGGACCCCGGCCTTCGTCGGCGTGAACGCGCTCGTGGGACGCGAAGCGGTCGAACGCTTCGGCGGCCGCCTGCCGGGGGGCCTTCTCGGTGCCGTGCTGGCTCTGGCTCTCGTCATCTTCACCGTACGTGGCGTCGTCGTGCCGCTGTTCACCTGGCGCGGCCGCCGCCTCTGGCGCGGCCGTCTGCTACGCATCCGGCACTGGGAGTTTTGGCCGATGTGGGCGTTCTACGCGCCTCTCGCCCTCTACATCCTGTGGCGGGGCCTGCGGCGCGGCAGCCTGACGACGTTCACCGCGATCAACCCCGCGATGCCCCTGGGCGGCCTGTTCGGAGAGTCGAAGAGCGACATCCTGGACGGGCTGGCCGGCATCGGCGACACGCTGCCGGCCTGGAAACGTCTGCCGACCGGTCGCCCGGAGGAACGCGTGGCGGCTCTAAGCCGGTTCCTGGAGGACGAGAACCTCGGCTACCCAATCGTGCTCAAGCCGGACACTGGGGAACGCGGCCGCGGCGTCGCCGTCGCGAGCTCCGAAATCCAGGCGGCGGCGTTCTTCGCAGCGACACCCGGACCCGCGCTCGCGCAGGAGTACGTCGCGGGCGAGGAGTACGGCGTGTTCTGGGCCCGCCATCCAGGTCGACGCGAGGGTCACGTCTTCTCGATCACCCACAAGGTCCGCCCCACCGTGACCGGCGACGGAACCAGCACCCTGGAACGGCTGATCCTGGACGACCCGCGCGCGGTCGCCATCGCGCACATCTACCGGCGCGAACACCCCGAAGCGACGACCCACGTCCCAACCGCCGGCGAGCAGCTCGAACTGACCCAGATCGGCGCCCACTCGCGCGGGACGATCTTCCTGGACGCCAACGACCTGCACACGCCGGAACTGGAACGGACGATGAACGCGATCTGCATCGCCTACGAGGGCTTCGACTTCGGCCGCTTCGACGTGCGCGTCCCGAGCGCCGAGGCGCTGCAACGTGGCAAGGGCATCCGCGTGCTGGAAGTGAACGGCGTCACGTCAGAGACCACCCACATGTACGACCCACGCTACGGCTTCTTCGCCGCCCACGCGATCCTGCGACGGCAGTGGAAGCTGGCCTTCGAACTCGCCGGCGAGCGCACCCGTGCAGGCACCGAACCGGCCACCGTGCCTGAGGTCCTCCGCGCCGTCCGCGCCGAGCGACGGACACGGAAGGGGCGACGCGCCTGACGTTCATCAAGCGTCGCACGCCTTCGCGCCGAACCGGGAAAGGCGGCAAGCCGACACAGTGAATTCAGGAAGCCGGTATCCTCGACGGATGAACGATGCGCCGGAGGCATTTGCCCGGGCAAAGATCGACGCCCTGCTCCAGGATGCGGGCTGGAATCTGCTCGACGGTTCGAGCGTCCTGTTCGAGCACGTTCTGCCGGACGGAACCAGGGCCGACTATGTGCTCTGCGACCGCCAGGGTCGCCCCATGGCGGCACTTGAGGCAAAGCGAGCGACCGTCGATCCGATCAGGGCCCAAGACCAGGGTCGGCACTATGCCGAGCAGCTCGGCGTACCATTCGTCTTTCTCTCGAACGGCGAGGAGGTACGGTTCCTCGACCGTGAAGCCGACGCTCACGCACGGGAGATCACGGGCTTCTACGCGCAGGACGACCTGGAACGGCGGCTGGCGGCGCGCCAAGTCCGGTGCGACCCGTCGACCGTCCCCATCGACCGGAAGATAGTCGACCGCCATTATCAGATCGAGTGCATCGAGGCGCTCTGCGCCGAGATCGTGAAGGGACGACGCAAACTGCTGGTCGAGATGGCCACGGGAACCGGCAAGACGCGCACGGCGGCGGCTTTCATCAAGCGGCTGTTCGAGGCGGGCATCATCACACGGGTCCTTTTCCTTGTGGACCGCATAGCCCTGGCGGAACAGGCCGAGGACGCCTTCACCGATCATCTCCGCGAGTACCCCTGCCACGTCCTTCGACCCGGCCGCCTTTTCGACCGCGCCAAGCGCATCACCGTCGCTACCTTGCAGACCATGGTTTCGGAGTATCGGGAGATCTCGCCAGACTACTTCGATCTCGTGATTACGGACGAATGCCACCGCGCGATCTACGGCAAGTGGAGCGGGGTGCTGCGGCACTTCGACGGTATCCAGCTCGACCTGACGGCGACTCGCTGCACGGCGCCGGCGAATGCCCCCGCAAACATTGAAGACGGGCGGTTCGTTCGCGACACGCCGCGCTTCTTCGAACTCACCGCCCCCACCTACCGCTACGGCCTTCGCCAAGCGATCGAGGAAGGCCACCTCGTGCCCTACCGCATCTACAAGGCGATGACGGTCAAGACCGCAGCGGAGGGCGGTTTCCCTGTCCAACGCGACGATCTCGACTGGAGCGCGGTGGGCCCGCTTCATCGGCAGTCGCGTGCGGGCCGACGCGATCGACATGGAGGCCTTCGGCGACTGGGATTTCGACGAACACCCCTTCGTCGGGCTCGGCGGATACGCCCAAGCGCGCCGCGTGTTCGGCGGCGGCGACTCCCTCAAGCGGCTCATCTCCGGGCTCAACGCCGCAGTGTTCAGTCGAGGGCAGACAGATGTCGCCCAGCGCGAAACAGCGGGCGCATGGGAGGCGTAGCCGCTTGCCCATGACCCCGGGAACTTCGGCGCGGCATCGACCGCATCCGCGACTACCTATTCGGTGGCGGCTACCCGAATCCAGCCCAAAATGCCGAACAGCTCAGCTTCCTGATCTACTTCTACATGTACGAGACGGCGGACGCCGCACGTGTGCGCGCGGCAGAGCGACCGGGTGCCGCGCCCTACACGAGCGTCTTCCAAGGCGAGTGGATTCGCCGCGACCCGCGCAACGCATCCAAGCCCGGCACGGCGACGGTGCCGCGCGAGCGTCTGCGCTGGTCGTCCTGGGCGCACGCACTGAACGGTGAACGGCTCGTCAACTGGGTGCGCGAGGAGGTCTTTCCCTTTCACGCCGAACTCGCCGCGAACGGCCTCACGGACTTCATGGACGGCGCGCGGCTGGTCATCGACGAGCCGACGGTACTGACGCAGGTGATCAGCCAGTTGAACGACCTGCATCTCGACCGCGTGGACGCCGACACCAAGGGCGACCTCTTCGAGCACGTCCTCCGCCAGATCCGGCAGGCCGGCGAACTCGGTCAGTTCCGCACGCCCCGCCATGTCATTCGCGCCCTGGTGCGACTCGTCGATCCCCGAGTCGGTGAGACGATCTACGATCCGGCCGCGGGCACGGCGGGGTTCTTGGTTGGCGCGTGGGACCACAATCGCCTCGCGAACTCATCTCCAGACGGGATCGAGGAGATTCAACTAGAGATCGACAACGGCAACCTCCGGGCCGTCTGGAGAGACCGCCAAGGCAGCCAACTGGCCTTGCAGTTCCTCGGCAGCGGGGTACTGCAGTACGTCATCTTCAAGCAGCGGCGGGCCGCTCGACAACGGTCACGCGCCGCCGGGCGGGACACGTTCGAGGGCCTGGGTCGACAGATCAGCGCGTTCAAGCTGGAGCCGCTGCTTGTCGCATGACCCGAAACGACCTCCCGGAGAGCGATCACATCGTCCGCTACGTCAGGCCGAGCCTGGTGGAGGAGAACGGAACAGCCAACGGCGCCGAGTTCCGCCTGCGGCCTGATCGGCCGGACGACACCGGGTTGTCGGTCAACTGGCTTGAGACCCGTCGCACGCCGAGATGGTCGGCCTGCCGCCTGGCGACTCGGACCAAGCACTGCTCATCGGCGACCTGATCGCCGAGTGCGTCTCGGCCATGCACCCGGCGGTCAAGGACTGAAGTACCGCCCGCGACACGCGATCACAGCTACCCGGACCGCGGCTACTCCTTCTTCTTCGTCGCTCGCCGCCGCGGCTTCGGCTTCTCCAGCGCGTCGAGCCGCGCCTCGATCGCGCTCAGCCGTTCGACGACGGCCTCCAGATCCGCCTTGCCGGGAACACCGAGCTTCTCGAGCCGCCGCTCCAGGTGCTCGTCGATTCCCGTCCGCGCCTTGGTTTTCGTCTGCTCGAAGCCGCTCCGCGCCTTCGACTTGGTCTGTTCGATCCCCTTCTCGGCCGCGGAACGCACCTGCTGGACCTTCTCCTCGGCCTTGTGCCGCAAGTTGCCCAGCGACTCCCGGCCCTGGCTCTCGACCTTCTCGCCGCGCGCGACCAGCCGGTCGAAGACCTTGGCTCCAACATCTGCCGCCTCGCCCGCTACGCCGGCGCCGGCGAGCGCCACCTTGTGAGCCGTTTCGACAGCGGACTCAACCACCGACCGCGGTTTCGAGTCGCTATCCCTGGTTTCCGCGGATGCTGCTGTCATCTGATCATCCCCCTTGTCTCCGCCAGCCGCCGCTTCACGGTCTCGATGGGGTTGCGGTAGTCCACCGTGCCCAGACCGCGGTTGGTCAGCTTGTAACCGATCAACGCCTGGAGCTTCTCGGGCATTTCCACCACGACTTCCCACGGCACGCCAACGAACTGGTTCTCCCGCTGCTTGAGCCACGCCAGGTTGAAGTTGAAGTTGAGGGAGCGTCGATATCCGTTCTGCGTCGAGTTGCCGCCGCCCCGGTGCCAGACGGCGCCGTCCCACAAGAAGAAGGCCCCAGCCGGCATCTCAACCGTCAGAGTCGGCGCGTCGGGATCGACGGGATCGGCCCAGCGATGGCTGCCGGGAACGATCTCCGTGGCACCGTTCTCGGCCGTGAACGGATCGAGCGCGATCAGCGTGTTGGCGATCAGGGGGAAGTGCGGACGCGCAAGCGGATAGTGGCCGTCGTCCTGGTGCATCCGCTGGGGACGGTCGCCCGGCCCCGGCCGCATCGCGGCGACGCCGGAGACCTGGTAGTCCGGACCGAGTACCGCCTCGACCAGCCCCAGCAGACGGTCGTCCATCAGGAGTTCGTCGACGGCCCGCGTCTTGGCCAGCAGGTTGTGCGTGTGGATCGTCTGCTGGCCGTAGTCGTCCGTCATGCGACTGCCGATCTCGTCGAAGACGGGGGCGAGGTCGCGGCGCAGCCGCTCCAGCATCTCCTCGTCCAGAAAGTCGGGCTCGACGGTGTAGCCGTCTTCGCGGACGCGGCGTGCTGCGCTCTCGATGTCCATGGATTCCTGTGAGCAAGTGGTCCGATTGGCGATGCGGGCAGCGTAACAAAGCGGCTAGCCTTCACTCCATGAGAAACAAGACGATGTATCGCCGGCCGATGTTCCGAGCCCTCCTGGCGACGCTGATCGCGCTCGCCGCCTTCACCGTCGCCCACGCGCAAGGCGAAGCCTCGACCCAGTCCTTCACGGCCAGTGACGGCGTCGAGATCCACTACGTCGTCCAAGGCCGAGGCGACCCGGTCGTGCTGCTCCACGGCATCACCGGCACCGCCGCCTCGAACTGGGGCGCCGCCGGCATCATCGGCCGGCTGGCCGAGGAGTTCCAGGTCATCGCCGTCGACCAGCGCGGCCACGGCATGAGCGGCAAGCCTCACGACCCCGCGAGCTACGGCGAGCGCATGGCCCTGGACGTCGTCGACCTGCTCGACCATCTGCGGCTGCGGCAGGCGCACGTCGTCGGCTACTCGATGGGCGGCTTCATCACGATGAAGCTCGTCGCCTTGGCGCCTGACCGGCTGATGTCCGCCGTGGTCGGCGGCGCCGGCTGGCCCAGCCCCGAACTGCGCGACCAGGCGATGTTCGACGCGCTGGCCGCCTCCCTCGAGGCGGGCAAAGGCGGCGGTCCCCTGGTCGAGTTCCTGTGGCCCGGCGACGAACCGCCGACCCCCGAGCAGGTTCAGGGGATCGGCCAGGCGATGGTCGCTTCGAACGACCAGATGGCCCTGGCGGCCGTCGTCCGCGGCATGCCCGCCCTCGACGTGAACGCCGAACTCCTCCGCATCAACAAGGTGCCGACCCTCAATATCATCGGCAGCGACGATCCCCTGAAGCCCAACGCCGACGCCCTGGTAGACGTCATGAAGGAACATCGCCTACATGTCATCGAAGGCGCCAACCACATGAACACCCTGAGCTCCCCCGAGTTCCTCGACACCGTCCGCGCCTTCTTCATCGAGCTCTGCAACTGCGCGTAACGACGGCGACGGCGTAGCGACGGTGGAACACCCGCATGGCGGGTGATACCGACGCCGCTACGCGGACAACTGCGTCTCGACGAGCGTCGTCCAGTAGCGCATGCCGATGGGGAGGACATCGTCGTTGAAGTCGTAGCGGGGGGTGTGGAGACCGGCGCTTTCGCCGTTGCCCAGGAACATGAAGGCGCCGGGGCGTTCCTGGAGCATGTAGGCGAAGTCTTCGGAACCCATCACGGGGGCGAGGCTGGTGGTGACTTCCCTGCCGACCTCGCGGGCGGCGTTGGCGGCCTTCTCGGTCTGCTCGGCATGGTTCACCGTGGCCGGGTAGCAGTGGCGGTACTGGAACTCGAAACCGGCGCCGTGGGCGGTGCAGATGCCGCGGCCGATCTGGCGCATCCGTCGCTCGACCAGCTTCCGCACCTCGGGCAGGAACGCCCGGACGCAGCCGCCGTGAACGACCCGGCTCGGGATCACGTTGTCCGCGTGACCGCCGTGGACACGGGCCACCGTGATCACCGCGCTGTGGAGCGGGTCCACGTTGCGGGCCACGATCGTCTGCAGGGCGAGGACGATCTCGGCCCCGATCGGGATCGGGTCGACCGTGCCGTGAGGGAACGCGGCGTGGCCGCCGGCACTCGTCACCGCGAACTCGAACACGTCGATCGCGGCCATCAGCGGCCCGGCGCACAGACCGAAGTTTCCGACCTCCATTCCCGGGTAGTTGTGAACGCCGTATACCTCTTCGGCCGGGAACTGCTCGAACAGCCCCTCCTCGATCATCACCCGCGCGCCGCCGTCCTTCTCCTCCGCTGGCTGGAAGAAGAAGTAGACGGTGCCGTCGAAGGACCGGTTCTCGCTCAGGTGCTTCGCGGCTCCCAGCAGCATCGCCGTGTGGCCGTCATGGCCGCAGGCGTGCATCTTGCCGGGGTTCCGCGATCGGTGCTCGAACTCGTTCTCCTCCTCGATCGGTAGCGCGTCCATGTCCGCGCGGAGCGCGATGCTGCGGTCCGACGAGCCGGACTTCAGCACGCCGACGACGCCGGTGCCGGCCAGGCCACGATGAACCTCGATGCCGTCGAACGACCCGAGCAGCGCCGCCACCTTGCGGCTGGTCTCCACTTCCTCGAAGGCGAGTTCGGGGTGTCGATGGAAGTCCCGGCGCCAGGACCTCATCTGTTCGTGCAGCCGATCCATCCGACCGATGCTAACCCGGCGCCAGACCGGGAACCCGCTCCGCTGATAGCTTTTCGTCCTGGTCTGCAGGAGGATAGGCATCCATGACGAACGAACAAACGCTCGAGAAGGAACAACCCGTCTCGCTTCCGGACAAGGTCTGGGCAACCCTGGACCGCATCTCGCAGCGGGCGGAGGAGGACCGTGCGCGGGCGGACCAGGAGCGTGCGCGGGCGGACCAGGAGCGTGCGCGGGCGGACCAGGAGCGTGCGCGGGCGGACCAGGAGCGCCAGGAGAAGGCGGACCGGGAGATAGCTGAACTGCGCGCATTGCAGCAGGAGACCGCCCGCCAGATGAAGGAGACCGACCGGCGACTCAAGAAGGCGGAGGGGCTGTTCACGACCCAATGGGGGAAGCTGGTGGAGAGCCTCGTCGAAGGCGACCTCGCTCCTCTCTTGCAGGAACGCGGCATCGACATCGAGGGAACGGCGGAGAGATCCAACAAGAGGCGAAACGGCGAGCACATGGAGATCGACATCGTGGCGGTGAACGGAGCGGAGGTCGTGGCCGTCGAGGTCAAGACGACGCTCCGGCCCAACGACGTCAAACGCTTTCTGGAGAAGCTCTCCCGGTTCCTCGAGTGGTTCCCCGAGTACGGAGGCCGCCGGCTCTACGGCGCGGTGGCCTATCTGAGGAGCGAGAGCGAATCAGCGGTTCACGCGGAGCGTCAGGGACTGTTCGTCATTCGGGCCACCGGGAGCAGCGCCAGCATCGTGAACGCAGAGGACTTCGAGCCGCGGGCGTTCTCGTGAACCCGGTCCCTCACCCAGGCAACGCGTTCGCCGGTTCGGTCCTGCAGGCCCTCAGACGCCCAGCTTCCGTCGCACTTCGCCTTCGAGCTTCGGGTCAATCCGGGCCCGGGCGAGGTGCCGGAGGAGTTCGCGACGGTCGACCTGGGAATCCACCCTGGGCTCGCCGCGGAAGTCGATGTGTGCGGACCCCCCTTCGACCGCGAGCTCGTACCTGCCCCGCGGCAGGCTCACCCTCGTCCTGATGCAGTCCCACTTCAACCGCCGCGCGAGATGGGCGGCGGCCGCCTGCTCGCGCCGGCGCCACGTTTGTCGGTCGCCGAGCAACTCCCGCAGCGGAACGGGGCGCGGCAAGGCCCGGCCCAGATCGATACCCGTCCTGTCCAGGCGGTGGGCCATCTCCGCCATCCGATGCGACACCGCGGCGCCGAGTTCCTTCGGCTGCCGGAGTTCCATCGGCAGACCCAGCCAACCGTCCCGGACGCCGAACAGGATGCCGGCGGCAACGAGATCGCGTTCGGTCAACAGACTGTCGTCGAAGTTGGGTTCGAGCAGATCGATCGTCTTCCGCCGCAGAGAGAACAGAATGATCGCCCGCGAGAACGTCGTTTCGTGGCGCTCGAACAACTCGCTGACGGCGCCGCCGCCGACGCCGCCCAGTGCGTCGAGAGTCCGGGCCAACTCCCTCGCCCTCGAGGCGGGCGCGCCGCCGAGAAGAGCCGCAGCCTCCTCGAGGTACTGGATCAACAGGTCTTCCGCCGACCCGCCGCCGGTGCTCCGTCGGTGGCGGACCAGCCGCTCGACGGCGCCCCAGAACAGGCCGCGGGACGACGCCCGCGGCTCGTCAAGGTCAACCACGGCGCCGGCCCGAATCCACTCCGGGAGCGCGCCGAGAAGCGGATCGTCGACCGGCGCCGCCTCCGGTTCGTCCCCGCCGAACGCCGCCCGGCAGACGGCAACGGCGAGAGGTCCCCGGTTCGCCAGGTGGAACAGCGCGGCCATCACGCCGCCGGCGGCCTGCGCCACTTCGAGAGACGCGACTTCGCGCGCGTCCGGCCACCCGGCGGGCGGCCACCCGACATCGGGTGAGCCCGCGAAGAGACGCTTGTTCGTTGCCCGCTTGACGTCCGTAAGCGGAACGTTCCCCAGTTCGCCGGCGCTCTCCTCGCAGGCGCGTTTGTCCGCGGCCGTCCGGAACACGACCCTGCGAACAGCGTTCGCGGGCAGCGGCGCAGGCACGAGAATCGCGGTCTCGTCGGACGCCAGCCCCAGGCGGAACGACCGCTCCCCAAGACCGGCGCCGCCAAGCGCCCGCACCGGCCCTTCCAGAGCCGTGAGGTCGACCTCGATCAGCACCGGCTTCAGGTGGGCGGCTTCCGCCGTCGCCTGCTCGACCGCCGATGGGGGCGGCGCCTTGCCGACGAACAGCGGGATCCAGCCCGGACACGCACCAAGCGAATCCTCGAAGTACTTGCCCTGGAACCCCGCCGGCGGCATCAGCATGCCGGCCGCCAGCATGAAGTGGAGGTTTAAGTGGTTCGTGGCCAACAACCCGGTCTCGGGCGGCGAAACCAGGGCCGAAGGCGGCCCCGGCGCCCGGCGCCCTTCCGCTTCAAGCAGCCCCTGTTGACGCGGTCCCACGCCTTCAACCGCTCGGGAACTCGCCGCGGCGGAGGACGTCCTCGTCCTTCGGCAGGATTCCCTCGATGCCGCCGTAACCGCCGCGCTTCATGAACAGAAAGACCCGCTCTCTCGCCCGCGACACCATGACGTAGAAGAGCTTCTTCGTCCGGTCGGGGTCAGCGGCGTCGAAGAGATGCTCGTCGATGTCCGCCAGAACGACGGTATCGAACTCCAGGCCCTTGCACGCCTGCGCGTTGATGACCAGGACGCCGCCCCGATCCCATGGAATGTCGGGCCGGTGGTCGCGGTGGAACGTCATCGGCTGGGGTCTCTCGTTGTCCAGCTTCGCGGACACGGCTTCCAAAGCGTCGAACCAGCGCTGCCGGACTTGGTTGTTCGGCGCGATGACTCCGACGAGTCGGCGTGGATCCCGGTCCCAATTCTCCCAGATTCCCCGCGCGATCTTGTGCAGCGAGCCATTGTCGTTCCCGTCGTAGAAGTCGAGTCGGGGCGTGGCGACGCCCCGCGAGCCGCCGTCCGGGCTCGGAAGGCGGGGCGGCTGGCTGGCCGGATCGTCGGTACGGAACGCCCGCGCCAGTCGAGCGATGGGCCGCGTGTTGCGGTGGTTGAGCGTCAACTCGATCACTTCGTGGGTTTCGACCAACAGGCTCGCCTCTAGATCGCTGCGGCTGCTGTGCTCCTCGGTGATCTGCTGATTCTGATCCGCCGCCACGAAGAAGTTCTCGAAACCGAGGTTCACGAGACAATCGTAGAAGTCGGGCGGCATGTCCTGGCCCTCGTCGATCACGAGGAACGGCCGGTCACCTCCTGAAGGGTCTGAGTCCAGGTTGTCCACCGCGCGTCGCACCGCCTCCCAGTCCTCGCGTCGCCAACCACCCGACTCAGCTTCCTTCGTTGGGACTCCTTTGCCCACCGCCCGAGGGTAGATCTTCCAGAACCAGCTCTTCCAGGTCGAAGCGGCGATCTGCTCGTCCGCGAGCGCACGGCTCGCCCGATGCAGCAAGTGGGTGTAGACGAGGAACTTGTAGTCGTCGCCACTCCGCTCATGCCGCCGCGCCCGGAGCAGCGCCATGACGGTCTTGCCCGTGCCCGGCCCGCCGACGATCAGGTGACGACCCTCCTTCGGCAGGGCCCGGACCAGCTCCTGCTCCTTCGTGAGCTCGTGGATTCCCGGAAGCTCGAAACGGCGAGTGTGGACGGAGCCGCGCTCGCGCCCTCGGGCCCGTCCTCTCCGCCACCAGCGACCCGAACGTGAACCCGAGTCAGCGGCCATCGCGCGAGAACTCCCACAACGGCCGCAGCCCGGCTCCGTCGCCCGTCACGAACACCCGATCCAGCAACCGGTTGCCGCAAATGCAGCTCGGTTCGGGCACGAGGGCGCAGGCGTGACAGGCCGCGCGGTTCAGCAGGTCCGGCCCGTGGCCCTCCTGCTCCGCGCACACCGGGTCGAACGAGCACCAGGAGGCGTCCTCGACGGCGCCCGTAAGAAGGCGCAGGAAGCGATCCGGTTGCGCCTGGTCCATCAGGCCGCCAAGAGAACCGTGCTCGTCGACCACCGCCACGTAGATCAGGATACCGGCCATCGCTTCGCCCTCGCCCTGGCCGTCGTCGCAGTAGATGCGTTCCTTGAGCGACGCCGCGGGATACCCGGCGTGCGCCTCCAGACGGCGGACGATCAGATGAGAGAGGGTGTGGCAGAGAAGGAAGCGGGGCGAGATCGCCGCCTGCGCGCCCCCGGGCAGGCGCGCCCCGACCGAGCGCTCGGCGAACGCCGCCGCGCGGGCTCGCGCGGCCTCCTGATTCTCCCAACGGCTCACGGCCTCCTCACGAAACGTGAAGAACAGTCCTTCGCCCCAGAGTTCCAGAGCGGGCAGCCAGTCGCTTTCGCCCACGATGTCGGGCGGTGTGATCGGGCACCTGTCCTCGCCGCTCCCCCAACCGCGGCGAAACCCGTCGAACACCATGATCTCCTTGATCCGGTTGACCGCCGCCAGCCGGTCGACGGCCGAGGCGATCCCCGCGGACGGGCGCCCGAGTTCGCCGGCAAGACGTCGCCAGGCTTCCGAGTGGTGCTCGGTGACGAAGTCCTCGTCCGGCTGAAGATCCGGGATCGGTTCGGTCAACGCGCGGTACTCCAGGTGCGCGAGGTCGCCCCGGGGGAGATCCCGGCCATGGAGGGGATAGCCGCGGGCGATCTCCTCGAGTGCCGTCTCGATCTCCGCCGGAGTGCACCGGTACCTGCGGGCCAGTTTCCCTATCCGGCTCTTGCGGGCGAGGTCGTTGTGCGCGGTGCGGATGGAACGCCGATCGCCTGAGCTGCCGTAGAGGCGATCGACGACGCTGCCGCGCCGGATTCGGGACTCGGGCGGGATGACGAGCGCCGTCCGGCATTCCGCGTAGTGGACTCGGACATCGTTGACGCCGACCAGCCAGCCCGGTTCATCCGGCGTTTCCGCCGGCGGCGCCGGAACCCACGGCTGCTGGCGCGTGCCTGTGCCGAACGGAAACCGACGGGGAAGCCGTCGCTCCGCGCGACAACCGCGTCGGGAGCACGTCACCCACCACCGGCCTTCCCTGCTCTCGACCTTGAGGTACGGCTCGGTCCAGTCCGGCCTGCACGCCCGCTGTTGCGGGTTCCTAGCGGCATCATGGGCGATCGCGTGCCAGGGCGCGTCCGCGAGATAGCCCTCTTCATGAACCAGCACCCAGGGGACCTGCTCCAGTCTGCCGCAGCACCGCCGTGACTCTTCCGCCGCTCCGCCCGTCGCCGGGCCTTCGCAGCGGAGGGCCTTCGGCTCGTCGCCCGACTCCCCGGCGTCGCGGCCGGCGACGGCCTTCGACTCGAGGTCTTCCCCGGTCGCACGCCACGGCTTGTTGTGGAGCAGTCCGCAGCGGCTGCAACGGGTCCACTCCGGGAAGCGCCGCGCCGGGACCCACCCCTGGACGTGTTCCCCCCTCTTCTTCTTGGCCGGCGGCCGGCACAGCTTGCTGTCGCCGAGGCCGAGCGATCGCCTCACCAGATCGACGTACCGGATCTCGCGTTCGTAGGGTGTGGTGTTCGGGCCATCCCAGTCGCGCGTGTCCTGAACCACCATGAGCGCCCTGCCGTGACGGACGATCGCCCCCACCGAGCAGTCCCGCAGCAAGTGAGACAGCCGGATGTCGACGAAGCTCCCGTCGGGGATGGCCACCGCGTTACTTCATCCTCAGCACCGCCGGACTCTCGACGTTGCGCATGGAGTTCAGGGTCGCCCACAGCCCCGGCGAACTGAGCCCGTCCTCGTAGGCGTAGAGGAGGCGCGCGTACGCCTTGTCGCGGGCCTGGTAGCGGAGGCCCTGGGCACTCGCTTGGCAGCGCTCGACCTCTTCATGCCACCGCTCCACGAGCATGTCGATGTGTTCTCGGACCTCGGCTGCCTTCTCCGGGCAGGCCTGCTGGACGCGCCGCTTGAGCTCGGCCACGACCCTGCCTGCTTCGCTGCGCCCCGGATCGAAGCTACTGGCCGCCTGGTTCGACGCGAGGCCGTCGCACGCGTGACGAAGCGCGATGACCAGGGCGGCGTGAAGCGCGCGCTTGCGCACCTGGAAGGTGTACGGCGTGACGCTGCTCGGTTCGACGAAGCGGTAGAACGACTCGTGGTACGGACGAAACGACTCGTAGTGGGAGAGGCTCCTGGCCTGATGCCGGTAGTAGTTGGCGACGACGATTCCCGGCGCTTCGCCGCGGCCGACCCGACTCGTCGCCTGCACGTACTCGCCGGTGGTCAACGGCTGACCGTTCACGACCATCAGCGCCAAGCGAGAGACGTCCAGACCCACCGACACCATGTTCGTGGAGAGCACGGCGTCCGGGCAGCGCTCCGAACCTCGCGGTTCGCCGAGGCGCTCGAACGTCTCCGCGATCTGCTCGGCGGTATGACGGCTCCAGAGTTGCTCCACCTGGGGTTCACGGAAACGTCGCTCCAACTCCCGTTCGATCGGATCTTCCACGGCCGGCGGCCCCTCGGCCTTGCGGACATCGGAACCGTCCTGTTCGGGCGGCGCCCCATCCACTGGCGGTTCGCCTGTCGGGCCAGGCGGCCAAGCGTTCGAAGCGGGTTCGCCGCGATCGCGCGCGTCTCTGTACTCCGCGACCAGCCGCTGGCCGAACTGCCGGACGTCCGACTGGAAGGCGTTGCTGCTCGTGCCGACGCCGCGCAGGCTGCCGTGGTAGACGACGTTCGTCCACCACGCCTCGAACAGGTCCTCCCTGTCCAGGTCGTCACGGAAGACGACGAGCGGCGCCGCGACGAGCGACGCGGCAAGCGGCGCCAGGCAGTGCCGCTGATCCTTGAGCGGCGCCAGGTAGCCGACGTAGAACCGACCGGGACGGGTCCGGTCGACCTTCGCGAACCACGAGTCGTCGCAGGACAGGCCCGGAGGCGGGAACACGGCGACGTCCCGACCGTAGAGCGCCTGCGCCTGCTCTCTCGCCATCCGGATGGTGGCGGTGGAGGCGATGTACTTCGGCCTGACTCCCCGGCAACGGATGGCGGTCTCGATGCCCGCCTCGTAGAGGCCGGCGACCGAACCGAGCGGCCCGGCAATCAGGTGCAACTCGTCCTGGAGCACGAGATCCGGCGCGCGGCGGTCGTGGCCGGCGCCGAAGAAGGCGCCCGCCCGCTCCTCCCAGGCCAGCCGCGCGAACTTGTCGATCGTGGCGATCAGGAGCGACGGCGGATTTGCGTAGAGCGACTCGTCGACCACGCGGCACGGAAGGTGATCGTCGCTCCGGCCGAACTCGCAGTCCGGGTTCGTGCAGTTGAAACGGAAGTCCGGGTGCGCCGCCTCGTAGCCGCGCTCGCCGTCGAACGGCTCGCGGCACCACGGGCAACGAGCGAGCAGCAGCCTGTTGCGGGCCTTGTCGTCCGCGTCGCCGGACCGAATCTCGTCCACGATCTTCGCAGCCTCATCGATCGTGTTCGGGCAAACGCCCCTTCCCACCCAGATGCCGACGGTGAAGGGCTCCGTGCCCAACCGACTCGCCGCATCCTCGCGTCGCAACAGCTCCAACGCGCAGATCAGTCCAGCGGCCCGCTCGAACTGCTGCCGGGTGAGCAGACGGAGCGTATAGCGCATGAAGGCGGCCGTTCCAACGCCTTTCGCGCCGTACTTCAGACGCCGCCAGACCAGGAGAAACGCGATCAGGCCCAGGTATGCCTCCGTCTTGCCGCCGCCGGTCTGGAACCAGATCAGGTCGAGGACGTCGCGGTGGTCATCCCGTTCCGAGACGGTCGACTCGATCGTCGCGAGCAGGAAGCCGAGCTGGAACGGTCGCCAAGACCACGGTTCCTTCGACTCGCCGCGGACCTGGACCATCTGCCGGAGCATGGCCCGGTTCGCCAGCCGGAACGCCAACGCCGCGTCCGGCTCGGCGCCAAGCATCTCGACTCCGCGCAGCACTCGCTCGTGGGCAATCTGCATCCGGTTGCAGATGCGAAGCGCGGCCGCGCGGTCCTGCTCGTTCTCCTCCCGCGCCGCTTCCACGAGCCGGTCTCGCACCCAGGCCGCGTACTCGCCGACGAACGTCCGAAGCTCTCCGATCGGCAGGTCGTCGGAGGCCAGGCGATCCATCCGCAGGACATCGGCGTCGCCCCGGGCCGCGACGCTGACGATCGGCGTCTCCACCCGAGGCACGAACTCCGACCACAGGCGAGGCACGCGACCCGGGGTCACGTCCCAATCCACCGCCGCCCCGTGGCCGACGGCGAAGATTCGCCGCTCTCGATACTGGAGTTCAAGTTCCCGCTCCTCGTCAGAGAGCAGGCTCGGATCGACGCGGGGGTAGTCGACGACTTCCCCCCGTTCCACGAAGCACTCGAGGCGAGCCTCGAACAGCGACCCCTCGATCCGACTCACCGCGGCTTCGCGGCCGCCGGCGCCCCGCTCCCACCTCTGCCCGTTGAACAACGTGACGGTGAGGATCGTCCCCGAGTCGTGGGGCCGAGCGCGCACGTCGATGCCCGCGCGAGCGGCCGAAGGAACCTCCGAAGCTCCTTCAGCCTCCTCCCGATCCGAATCCGCTTCCGGCCAGATCGCGTTGCGCTGGAAGCCGTCGCCGGCGAAGACGACGAGAGCCGGCTCAAGCTCCGTCCTCACATAGGGGCCGACGAAGCGGCCTCTTTCGTCGCGGCGCCTCTCCTGTACATACGCGGCGGCCGACGCCTCGACCCGCAACCTGACGTCGCCTCGTACACAGAATGAGAAGCCGACCGAGGAAGGCGGAACGTAGCGCCGCCGCCGAATCGGCGCCGCCTTCCGGTCCGAGGCGCCAGGCTCGCCGTCGGGCGAAGCCTCGTCCTCGTCATCCTCGGCGAACAAGTCGTTCTCCTCGTCCGCTAGGCCGTACGAACCGATCCGCCGCTCATTCGATCGACCCGGCTCCTCCTCGCCGTCATCGGACGCCGGATCGACACCGCGTTCCTCGGACTCAAGCGGATGGAGCACGCCCAACGGATAGCGGTCGATCGGCGACATGTCGATTTCGTGGCGATCCTCCCCGTCTCGCGCCGGTCCAACGAGTTGACGCTCCAGCCAGTCGACCAGCCGCTTCCTGGCTTCCACGTACAACCCGGACACTTCGCCGCTCTCCACGGACCGACCTCGCCGTCAGGCCGCGGCCCGGACTTCCTCGAAGACGACGAGCAGCGCCCTCGCGCGCGTCGCCGCGACGTACAGGTGGCGATCGCTGCAGGACTTCGGATTGCCGTCGACGTCGACCAGGAGCACGACGTCGGACTCGAGGCCCTTGAACTTGTGGAGGCTGGTAAAGCGAATGTCCGTCGGTTTCCGGGGACGGTCCACCAGATCGAAGTTGCCCAGCCGGCGCCGGCGCGCCAGGTGGCTGCGGTTCGTCGAGTGCGTGGAGAGCACCGTGATCCGCTCGGAGGGGACCTTCTCCTCCACCACGAGGCGATGAAGTTGCCTGCGCACCTGGTCGGCCATTTCGCCCGGCGAGCGGTACCGGGCCGACGCGACCCGTTCGCCGTCCGGCGCGCCGGGCGGCACCTCGAACGAGACGTCGATCAGGTCGGCTGCGTACGAGGCGATACGCCGCGTGTTCCGGCAGTTCCGCGTCAGGCGGAACGGAGCCCGGCCGAACTCGTCCGGCGGCCCGCCGCCGTAGATGTCCTGGTTCGGATCGAAGAACGCGTAAAGGATGCCGTCCCGCTCGTCGCCAAGAGCGGACTCCACGGCCAGCCACCAGTGCGGCCGGAAGTCCTGCCCCTCGTCGACGATGATCGCGTCGTAGCGGTCGTCCGGCTGCTTCTCCAGAGCGTCCAGCAGGAGGGCGGGCGCCGTGTCTTCCCAGAACTCCTGCCGGCGCCGACCCGCCTTGGGGGCATCGAAGTCGATGTTCGCCCTGCGCGCCCTCTCGGAGCAGAAGCCATGAAAGCTCTTCGCCTCGAACCCGGTCGCCCGAGAAGCCAGCCACTCCGCCAGCGCCTGGTTGAAACAAAGGAGCAGGACCCGTTGGCCCGACGCCGCGAGCCGAGCCGCCTTGAGTTCCGCGAGCACCGTCTTGCCCGTTCCCGCCGCGCCCTCGATCGCCGCCCGGCGCTGCCGCTCCAGGAAGTCCAGGGTTCGCGCCTGTTCCTCGGTCAGCCGCTCGATGGCGTCCCGGTTCCGGTCGACCCGCGCGGCGACGCCGGCCTTCAGAGTGTACTCCGGCGGCTCGAACGCCCGCAGCAGCGCATCGACGTCGGCCCGGGACAGCGAAGTTCCCCGGCTCATCAGGCAGCGCTCGAAGATCCGGTCCAGCGCTCCCCGAAGATCGTGCAGATCGTCGCTGAAGAGCACCGTGTCGATCGGGAGGTCCGGTCCGAGTTCCCGGCGTGTACGGACGACGTCCGGGAACGCCACCGCAGCGTGGATCCTCGGCGGTTTCCGGCCGCGGAAGGAAGCGGAATCCCGGAGCCATGTTCGCATGGCGTAGACGGCCCTGTTCGCCTGGTCCCCGGGGTGCTTGATCGCGCGAAGCTCGCCGCTGCGGTCGACGGAGAACCAGTCCGTGCCCTGGCGCTCGATCCTGCCGCCCTTGACCTCGACGGCCAGAGCGCCACGGGCCGGATCGACCACCAGGAAATCGACTTCCCGGTCGGACGGCGGCTGGCGAATCCGCAGCCCGTGGATCACCGTCCAGTCGTCCGGAAGGTCCCTCCTCGCCAAGTCCAGGAAACGGCGCTCCGAAGCTGGCGCGTCGGCCGTCGCCCACTCGACGATCCGCGGCACGACGGAGTCAGTTCAACCGCTTCGGCCGGACCCGACCGGAACGGCCCCGGAACAAGTTCGCGGGGCGGCCACCGAGACGCGACGACCAGACGACTCCGTTCATTGCAAGCCGCGGACTATACACGGCTCGATCGCGGCGCCGACTCAGATCACCCGGACGAACGGTCGCTCCATAGTGAAGCGAAAGTGCTCCGGAATGCTGGCCTTAGGCCCCCGCCAAGCGCCGCGGACGGTAGCGAACTGCTCATCTCGCATCCCGCCACGCAGGTGGCGAGCCGCCGGGTCCGAGGCTCCAGTTCGTGGCGGCTAAACGAAACGGGCGGGTACACTCCGCCGGTCCCGCCGGTCCCGGCCCAACCTGCCTGCCGCATCGCATCCGCACGCTTCCGATGACCGCCAACCAGAAATCGCCAGCACGATCCACGCCGCCCCGCCGGCACTCCTACGACGCCGCCCGAATCGAGCCGAAGTGGCAGCGGATCTGGCGCGAGCACGAGGCGTTCAGGACACCTGACGACCCCGAGCTGCTCGCAAGCCGGCTCAAGTACTACGTGCTCGACATGTTCCCCTACCCCTCCGGGGCGGGGCTGCACATCGGTCACCCGGAGGGCTACACGGCGACCGACGTGGTGGCGCGCAAGAGACGGATGGAGGGCTTCAACGTGCTCCATCCCATGGGCTGGGACGCCTTCGGCCTGCCGGCCGAGCGCGCCGCGGTACGCGAGAACCAGCATCCCCGCCTCATCACCCAGCGGAACGTGGCCAACTTCCGCCGCCAGATCGAGCGCCTCGGCTTCTCCTACGACTGGGAACGGGAGGTCAACACGTCGGCGGCGGACTACTACCGCTGGACGCAGTGGATCTTCCTCGAACTCCACCAGCGCGGCCTCGCCTACCTCGAGGACGTGCCGGTCTGGTGGTGCCCGGCGCTGGGCACGGTGCTCGCCAACGAGGAGGTCAAGGACGGCGCGTACGTCGACACCGGCGACCCGGTCGAACGGCGGACCATGCGGCAGTGGATGCTCCGGATCACCGCCTACGCCGAGCGCCTGCTGGAAGACCTCGACCAGGTCGACTGGCCCGAGTACGTGAAGGAGATGCAGCGCAACTGGATCGGCAAGTCCCACGGCGCCGAGATCCGGATGCCGATCGCCGGCGCCGACGACAGCTTCCCCGTGTTCACGACCCGGCCGGACACCCTGTTCGGCGCCACCTACTGCGTGCTGGCGCCGGAGCATCCGCTCGTTTCCGAGATCACGACCGCCGAGCAGCGTGACGCGGTCGACACCTACGTTCACGAGGCGGTCAACAAGAGCGAGCTGCAGCGGACCGACCTGGCCAAGAGCAAGACCGGCGTGTTCACCGGCGCCTACGCCACGAACCCGGGTACCGGCGAGCCGATCCCGATCTGGGTCGCCGACTACGTGCTGATGAGCTACGGATCGGGCGCCATCATGGGGGTCCCCGGCCAGGATCAGCGCGACTGGGACTTCGCCGTCCAGTACGACCTGCCGATCGTGCGCACCGTCGAACCGCCGGCCGGCTGGGAGGGAGACGCCTACCTCGAGGACGGCCCCGCGATCAACAGCGGCTTCCTCGACGGCCTCCTGGTCGACCAGGCGAAGGAGCGGATGATCGAGTGGCTGGTCGAGCAGGGACACGGCACGCGGCGGGTCGAGTACCGCCTGCGGGACTGGCTGTTCTCGCGCCAGCGCTACTGGGGCGAGCCGTTTCCCGTCCTCCATGTGCTCGGCGACGACGGCGAACCGACCGGCGAGATCCTGCCGGTGCCGCGCGAGGACCTGCCGGTCGAGCTCCCGGAGGTCGACGAGTTCAAGCCGACCGCCGACGGCCGGCCGCCGCTCGCCCGCGCCGGCGACGACTGGCTGATCGTCACCCTCCCGGACGGCCGCGAGGCAAGGCGCGAGACGAACACGATGCCCCAGTGGGCCGGCTCCTGCTGGTACTTCCTGCGCTACATCGATCCGAAGAACACGGAGGCGCCCTGGTCACGCAAGCTGGAGCGCTACTGGATGCCGGTCGACCTGTACATCGGCGGCGTCGAGCACGCGGTGCTCCATCTCCTCTACGCCCGCTTCTGGCAGAAGGTGCTGTACGACGCCGGCCTGGTCTCGACCTCCGAACCGTTCGCGCGCCTGTTCAACCAGGGGATGATCCTGGCCTACAGCTACCGCGACAAGTCGGGCAAGTACCACCACCCGGACACCGTCGACTGGCGCGACGACCGGGTGTTCCTCGCCGGCACGAACGAGCCGCTCGAGGCGCGGGTCGAGAAGATGTCGAAGTCGAAACTGAACGTCGCCAACCCCGACGACGTGATCGGACGCTGGGGCGCGGACACGCTGCGGCTGCACGAGCTCTTCATGGGGCCGCTCCACCAGCAGAAGCCGTGGCAGACCAAGGACGTCGACGGCGTGCACCGCTTCCTGCGGCGGACCTGGCGCCTGGTCGTCGACGAACGCACGGGAACCGTCGCGTCCAGAGTAGGCGCTGCCGCATCGGAGACCCGCGGCGAACTGAACCGCCTGCTCCACAAGACGATCCGCAAGGTCGGCGAGGACATCGACTCGCTCGACATGAACACCGCGATCTCGCAGATGATGATCTGGGTCAACGCGGCGACGGCCGCCGACCGTGTACCGCGCCCATTGCTCGACGCGTTTCTGCGCATCCTGTCGCCCTTCGCGCCGCACATCGCCGAGGAGCTGTGGTCCCGGCTCGGCGGCGAGGGCCTGATCTGCCACCAGGAGTGGCCCGCCTACGACCCGGAACTGGTGGTCGACGAGACGATCAACGTCGTCGTCCAGGTCATGGGCAAGAAGCGGGACGTGCTCCAGGTACCCGCGGGCGCCGACCGGGCGACCCTGGAGCAACTCGCCCTCGCCTCGGACAACGCCCGCCGCTTCATGGACGGCAAGGAGCCCCGCAAGGTGATCGTCGTGCCGGGGCGGCTGGTCAACATCGTCGTCTGACAGCGAATTCGGTTATCATCGCCCGCCCTCGGAGGCGTCGCGGCGAATCCGCCCTCCTGGGCCTAACCCGAGCGAGAAACACCATGAAGAGCGATATCCATCCGAAGCTGCACCCGGTCGTGTTCATCGACCCGTCGGCCAACGCCGAATTCATCTCCCAGTCGACGATGACCAGCGACACGACGCGGGAGATCGACGGCGTCGAGCACTACGAGATCCGGCTCGAGATCTCCTCCGCGTCGCACCCGTTCTACACGGGCAAGCAGCACTTCGTCGACAGCGCCGGCCAGATCGAGAAGTTCCAGCGCCGGTACGGGAAGAAGTAGCGCTAACCGAGCGCTCGCCAGATCTGAGCGACGGCGAAGCAGAGGAGGAAGCCCATCGCGATGGGCAGCAGCGCCGAGACCGCGGTCCAGCGGACGCTGCGGGTCTCCTTCCAGATCGTGTACAGCGTCGTCGAACAGGGGTTGTGGACGAGCGAGAAGAGCATCAGGCAGACGGCGGTCAGCAGGGTGAAGCCGCCGGCTTCGAGGACCTGAGCGGTCGCGACCTCGGAATCGAGCTCGAACATGACGCCTGCGCCGGCGCCGACTCCCGGCAAGCCGGCGACGAGCACCGTCAGCATGAGGATCGTCGGGATCACGATCTCGTTCGCCGGCACCGCGATGATGTAGGCGACGAGGATGATCCCGGACAGTCCCAGGACGTAGCCGAACGGGTCGACGGCGCCGATCAGCGTCTCGGCAAGCGAGGCGTCGCCGGCGCGGATGTTGCCAAGCAGCCAGATCAAGGCCCCGGCGGGAGCCGCGAACACGACGGCGCGCCAGAGGACGATCAGCGTCCGGTCGATGATCGAGGTGTAGATCGTCTGCAGGACCCGCGGTGGCCGGTAAGGCGGCAGCTCGAGCGAAAAGGCGGAGGCCTCTCCGCGCAGCACGGTGCGCGACAGGAACCAGGAGACGGCGAAGGTCAGCAGGACGCCCAGCACGGCGACCCCGACCACCGACAGGGCCGAGACGGCGCCGGCGAGATGGGCCGGCACCAAACCCCCGATGAAGATGGAAGCAATGAGGATCTGCGTCGGCCAGCGTCCGTTGCACAGCGAGAAGTTGTTCGTGATGATCGCGATCAGGCGCTCGCGCGGGCTGTCGATGATCCGGGTGGAGACGACCGCCGCCGCGTTGCAGCCCCAGCCCATCGCCATCGTCAGCGCCTGCTTGCCGTGGGCGCCGACGCGGTGGAACATGCGGTCGAGGTTGAACGCCACCCGCGGCAGGTAGCCGAAGTCCTCGAGCAGGGTGAACAGCGGAAAGAAGATCGCCATCGGCGGCAGCATCACCGCGACGACCCAGGCGGTCGCCAGGTACACGCCGTCGATCAGGAGCCCGTCGAGCCACCAGACCAGGCCGAAGGCTGCGGCCACATCCTTCAGGAGCGGATGCACGGTGTCGATCAGGAGAGTCGCGAGCATCGACGACGGCACGTTGGCGCCCGCGATCGTGAGCCAGAAGACGACCGTCAGCATGAGCAGCATCAGCGGGAAGCCGAACACCCGGCTGGTCACGAGCCGGTCGAGCGTGGCGTCGAAGTCGAAGCGGCGCCGCTCGCCGTCGCGGGAGACGGCGCGATCGGCGATGCGGGCGGCCTCGGCGTAGACCGCCTCGGTCAGGGCCTGGTGGAAGTTGCGGCCCACACCCCATCGCAACTGGCCTGCCAGTTCAAGCACCGCCGCGCGGGCCCCGGGTTCGGCGGCAATGGCGGGCTCCGCCAGCTCGGCGGCGGCCGCTCGGGTCGCCTCCGGCTCGGCGACGGTCGGGGGACCGGCCTCGTCGCCGTCCTCCCGCACACCCAGATCGACGAGTTCCGCCAGCGAACCGTTCTCCACCGCCGTGGCCAGCGTCCGGTCGCCGTCGAGGAGCCGGAGAGCGACCCACTGCGGATTCGGCAGCGCGGGGAAGGCGTCCTGAATCGCTCCGGACAACCGGCGGGTCGCCTCCCTCAGAACCGGGGACCGGCCGCCCACCCGTCGCGGGCGGCAGCGGTAGGAACCCGTCGCCACCTCCGCGACGACCCGGTTCAGCTCCTCCAGCCCCTCGCCCGAGCGAGCGGCCGTCGCCACCACCGGCACGCCGAGATCCCGCGCCAAGCGCCGCACGTCCACGGTCAGCCCCTTGCGGCGCGCCTCGTCCATCAGGTTGAGACAGACGACGGCCCGGTCCGTGATCTCCAGCACCTGCAGCGCCAGGTTCAGGTTCCGTTCCAGGCGAGTCGCGTCGACGACGATCACGGTCACGTCGGGGCGGCCGAAGAGAATGAAGTCGCGGGCGGTCTCCTCGTCGAGGCTGGACGAAAGCAACGAGTAGGTGCCAGGCAGATCGACCAGCTTGTAGCGGTCTCCTCCGTACTCGAAGCCGCCCTCGGCGCGGGTCACCGTCTTGCCGGGCCAGTTGCCGGTGTGCTGGCGCAGGCCGGTCAGGGCGTTGAATACCGTGCTCTTGCCGGTGTTCGGGTTGCCGGCCAGGGCGACGACGTAGTCCCAGTCGCTCATGTCGACGCCAAGCCGGACGAGGTTGCCCAGGTGGTGCGCCGGACAGTTGGCGCAGTCTTGCGCCATTGCCGGTTGGGTCATGCCGAGGCCTCCTGCTGAAGCTGCTGCACATGGATCTGCTCGGCTTGAGAACGCCGGAGCGCGATCACCGCGCCGCGCACCCGGTAGGCGACCGGGTCACCCGAGGGGCTGGCCATCTTCGTTTCGACCAGGGTTCCCGGAAGCAGCCCCAGGTCGAGCAGCCGGCGACGCTCCACGCCGCGGCAGAAGCGGGAGAAGCCGACCACCAGCGCCTGTTCGCCGACGGCCACGTCCGACAGGGATCCGGTCGCGTCCGCGGCTGCCGAGGTCTCGTCGGACGCCTTCTCCGCGGCCGGCACGGCAAAGATGTTCGCCGCGATGATCGGCGCCAGCACGACCTCGTCCAGGTCGGCTTCAAAGCGGATGCGCTCAGGCGCCACGGACGTGACGCGCAGCTTCATGCCGGGATGCACGCCCTCGGCCACTAACTGCGCGTAGATCGCGGCCGGCTCGTCTTCGACGTGGACCACATCCACCTCGTCGCCGGCGGCGAAGTCCGTCAACGGCCGGCCGGCTCGGGGCGGCATGTCCCCTTTCTCGGTCGGGATCGGGTCGCCGTGAGGGTCGAAGGGCGGATGCCCGAGCCGCACCGACATCTCCTCCGCCTGCTGGGGCGACGTGCGATGCTCCCGGCGTTCCGCCTCCGGGTGCCAGCGCTCCGGCTCCAGCCCGGTCTCATCGGCCAGGTAGCGCTCCCACAGCCGGTGAATGCGGATCACCCGCAGCGCCTCGCTGCGTCCTTCGGCGGTCAGCCGAAAGCCTCCCTCTGCCGACACGATGAGGCCCAGTCTCTCCATGCGGGCGAGGAGTTCGGTGCTCCGCCGGCCCCCGAGCCGAAGCACGCCGACCAGACTCTGGTGCGTGGCCTGACGCCCCTGATACTCGCAGTCGAAGAGGTGCTTGAGAGCGTCCTCGGTTCGGGTGCGGTGCAGGACCCGCCAACCGGTGCGCCAGCGCCACAGCCAGCCGCGGTCCGGCCATGCCACCAGGACGGCCAGACCGGCGACGACAGCGACAATAACGAGGGCGAAAAGGGGGTTCATGTTCTCGTGACGGGCGCGGCGGCGGCGTGACAATTCGCTGGCGCGAATCAGAAGTTTAGCCTACACTAATTCTCGTGGCCCGACTGCGGGAGCGTCCGCGACGATGAACGATAGAGTGACTCAGCAATGACGAGCTTCCTGCAGGCGACCTGGAGCGTGCTGGCCGAGCTGGCGCCCTGGCTGCTGTTCGGCGCCCTGCTCGCCGCGCTGCTGCACGTTCTGCTGCCCCGCAACCTGATCCGGCGCCAGCTCAGCGGCTACGGCGGCGCGGTCAAGGCGGTTGTCCTGGGAGTGCCGCTGCCGCTTTGCTCCTGCGGCGTGATCCCGGCCGGCATCGGCCTCAAGCGCACCGGCGCCAGCAACGGCTCGGCGATGGGCTTTCTGATCAGCACGCCGCAAACCGGCGTCGACTCGATCCTGGTCAGTGCCACCTTCCTCGGCTGGCCTTTCGCCCTGTTCAAGGTCGCGGCCGCGGCGGTGACCGGCATCGCCGGCGGCTGGTGGGTCGAGGCGATGAAGGACGACGGCGCCCCGGTCGAGGACGCTGCGTCGGAGGAGGACATCGGCGGCGAATCGAGTAGCCGGCGCCGCATCGGCGGCACGGTCCTGCCGAAGATCTCCGAGATGGTCGACCACGGCGGGGAACTCCTGCAGAGCATCTGGCGCTGGGTGGCCGTCGGCATTCTCGTCTCAGCCGCCATCGAGGTTCTGCTGCCGCAACAGGCGTGGCTGGACCTGGCCGCCCTAGGGACCTTCGGAGCGGCGGCGGCGGCATTGGTGATCTCCTTGCCGCTCTACGTATGCGCCACGGCCTCGGTGCCGATCGCGGCCGCCCTGGTCGCCAACGGACTGCCCCTGGGCGCCGCGCTCGTGTTCCTGATGGCCGGCCCCGCGACCAACGTCGCCACCGTGGGCGCCGTCTACCGCGGCTTCGGCCGCAAGGTCACGGCGGTCTACCTGGCCACGGTCATCGTGGGCAGCCTCGGCTTCGCCGTGCTGTTCGAGACCCTGATCGGCGGCGCCGCGGTCCGGGCTGGGCACGCACACGAACACGGTGTGCCCTGGTGGGCCGCCACCTCCGCGATCCTGCTGATCCTCATGTTCGGCTGGTTCGGCCTGCAGGAGTTCAGACGCTGGCGGCGAAACGCGAGAGCGGACCGGTGGTCGACCGAGCAGGTGGCGGCCGGCGAGCCGGGCGACAGGGCGGTGGAGATCGCGGTGACCGGCATGACCTGCGGCCACTGCGCGGAGACGGTCGAATCCGCTCTGCTTGCCGCGCCGGGAGTCCAGGCGGCGCGTGTCGACCTGACTGGCGGCACCGCCACGGTATGGGGCGCGGCCGCCGCCTCGGCGCTGCGCGAGGCCGTCCAGGACGCGGGCTTCGGAACCCCCTGAGTCATCCGGCGCGTTCGAGCTTCCCCTCCCGTTTGCACGCGACGCCTCCCGGACATAACCTTCGCGCGCGGACATGAGAGCCGGAGTCGTACGCGAGACGCACCCGGGAGAGCGCCGGGTCGCCCTGGTCCCCGAAAGCGTCGCCCGAATTCACGCCAGGGGCGTCGACTTCCTGGTTGAAGCGGGCGCCGGCGACGCGGCCGGTTTCAGCGACGACGCGTACCGTGAAGCCGGTGCCGAGATCGCCGCGAGGGCCGCCGACGTGCTCGCGTCGGCCGATCTCGTGGTCCGCGTCCAGGCGCCGGATGCAACAGAGATCGAGGCGTCGAAGGCGGGAGCGGCGGTCGTCGGCCTGCTCTTCCCGCTGACCGCAGCGGCGATGGTGCAGCAGCTCCGTTCCGCCCGGCTCACCGCGATCGCCCTCGACCGGATTCCCCGCGTCACGCTCGCGCAGTCGATGGACGTTCTGAGCTCCCAGAGCACGGTCGCCGGCTACCGGGCCGCGGTGCTGGCGGCCTACCGCCTGCCGCAGTTCTTCCCGCTGCTGATGACGGCCGCCGGGCGCATCGACCCGGCCCGGATCCTGGTCCTCGGCGCGGGCGTCGCCGGACTGCAGGCGATCGCGACCGCTCATCGGCTGGGCGCCGTGGTCGAGGCCTACGACGTGCGCGCCGTGGTCAAGGAGCAGGTCGAGAGCCTGGGCGCGTCCTTCGTCGAAGTGCCGGCGATCGAGGACGCGGAGACCGAGGGCGGCTACGCCCGGGAGGTCTCGGAGGAGAGTCAGCGGCGAGCGAACGAAGTGATCGCGGAACGGCTGCGCTCGACCGACGCCTGCATCACCACGGCGTTGATCCCCGGGCGCCCGGCGCCCAGGCTGATCACCGCCGGGATGGTCGAGGGCATGCCGCACGGCTCGCTGATCGTCGACCTGGCCGCCGAACAGGGCGGCAACTGCGAACTGACGAAGCCGGGCGAAGAGGTCAACGTGAACGGCGTCACCATCCTGGGCCCGCTCAACCTGGCCAGCGACCTCGCCGCCGACGCCAGCCGCATGTTCTCGCGCAACGCCGAGAAGCTCGTGCTCTACCTGCTGAACGACGGCGAGTTGAGCTTCGACTTCGACAACGAGATCGTCAAGGGCTGCGTGGTAACCCACGACGGCGAGATCGTCGACAAACAGGTCGCCGAAGCACTGGCCTGACGCACACGTCAAGGCCCGAACCCCGCGCAAGGAGGAGCAACCGAAATGCTCGAGATCTTCCTTGGGCTGTACATCTTCATGCTCGCGGCCTTCGTCGGCTACGGCGTGATCAAGGGTGTACCTGCCCTGCTCCACACTCCGCTGATGGCGTTCACGAACGCGATCTCCGGCATCTCCCTGGTTGGCTCCCTGGTCGCCGCCGGCGCTCACTACAACAACGTGAGCACCGTCCTCGGCGCGATCGCCGTGCTGTGCGCGACGATCAACGTCGTCGGCGGCTTCTGGATCACCGACCGCATGCTGCGGATGTTCAAGAAGCAGGACCCGAAGGCTGACGCGGCCGGAGACGCCTAGTCGTGGTCGACCAGGTCGAGACGCTCTACCTGATCGCGTCGTTCCTGTTCATCCTCGGGCTGCGCGGCCTGACGGCGGCCCATACCGCCCGCCGCGGGTTGATCCTCGCCGAACTCGGCATGGTGTTCGCCATCTGGGGCACCGTGATCCATCCGGACATCATGGCCAATCTCGAGATTGCCGGGTTCTTCCAGACATACAAGTGGATCCTGCTGACGTTCTTCATCGGCAGCGCGATCGGCATCGCCATCTCGGCGCTCATCCCGATGACCCGGATGCCCGAGCGGATCGCCCTCTCCCACGCCTTCGGCGGACTCGCCGCGGCGCTCGTCGGTGTCTCGGAGTACTACCGTGAGCAGGTCATCGCCGGGCACATGGACCACACGACGATGGCCGCGATCGGCTTCGAGGTGCTGTTCGGCGGCCTGACCTTCACCGGCTCGTTGATGGCCTTCGGCAAGCTCTCGGGGCTCATTCCGGGCCGCAACATCACCTGGCCGCTCCAGAACCAGAGCAACATCCTGATGTTCGGGGGCACCTTCGTGCTCCTCGTTCTGGTCACGATCGATCCGTCGAACCAAGTCCTGTTCTACGCCGTGGCCGCGATGCCGCTGCTGCTCGGCATCCTGTTCGTGGCGCCGATCGGCGGCGCCGACATGCCGGTCGTCATCACCTTGCTCAATTCATACGCCGGCCTCGCCGCCTCGGCTACCGGATTCGCGCTGAACAACAACGTCCTGATCATCGCCGGCGCCATCGACGGCGCCTCCGGCTTCATCCTCTCGGTGGTCATGAGCAAGGCGATGAACCGCTCGTTCCGCAACGTCCTGTTCGGCGCCTTCGGGAAGGTCGACGAGGAGGACGCCGCGATGGCCGCCGCCGGCGGCGAACGCGTCCAGGAGGCCTCGGTCGGCGACGCGGCCATGCTGCTCTCCGGCGCCGGTTCCGTCATCGTCTGTCCCGGCTACGGCATGGCGGTGGCCCAGGCTCAGCACGTCGTCGGCGAGCTCGCCGAGATTCTCGAGGCGAACGGCACCCAGGTCCGCTACGCGATCCACCCCGTCGCCGGCCGCATGCCGGGCCACATGAACGTGCTGCTAGCCGAAGCGAAGATCCCCTACACCTCGCTCATGGAACTCGAGGAGATCAACGAGGACTTCAAGAACACCGACGTCGCCCTCGTCGTCGGCGCCAACGACGTCGTCAACCCGGCCGCCAAGCACAACCCGGCAAGCTCGATCTACGGCATGCCGGTGCTCAACGCCGACCTCGCCCGCTCCTGCATCGTGCTGAAACGCTCCATGCGACCGGGCTTCGCCGGCATCGAGAACGAGCTGTTCTTCGCGCCGAACACGGTGCTGACCTTCGGAGACGCGAAGGACACGTTGACGAAGGTGGTTGAGGCGTTGTCGTAGGCCTGTCCTCCTGGTTCAGGGACGCCGCACCACCCGGAAACCAGCACCACCGTGATCCCTACGGAGACGTTGGCCCTTATCGCTGGCTCGCCGCCAGTTCCGCCTTGAGAGCCACGATCTCCCGCTTCGACTCATCGAGTGCGGCGCGGGCCTTCTCCACCTGAGCCGCGCGCTCGAACGCCTCCTCGCAGGTGGGCAGGTACCTGCGCTTCGCAACGTCGAAGCACCGAAGCTCGTCCCGCTCGAGCCTGAGTTCGAGTCCCAGGTCGCTGCGAAAGCGGAGGCTGCCATCCAACTCGGTAACGGCCTTGATCGGCCGATACCGGCCGTCGACCAGCCGCGACCCTTTGAGCGAAGGGTCGAGGTAGTCCCCGGTGGGGTCGTACTGCCAGTACTCGCTGACGGCGAGCTCACGATACAGGCGGCGTTTGCGGCCCTCGTCGACCGCCTGAGTCGCCTTCGACGTGATCTCCAGCACGAAGTCGGGCGCTCTGCCGCCTTCCGCCCACACCAGCCAGTTGTCCCTCGGCGGCAGCTTCGGCGCGCCCATGACCACGAAGACGTCGGGCGCTACGGACCGTTTCGGGTCGCCCTCGACGTAGTAGAGCAGCATGTCCACGCCGACGTACACGTCCGGGCGATCCCGGAAGTGCCACCCGAGCGCCTGACGCGCATCCATCGTGACCATGGCGTGGCGTTCGGTCTCAGCCATGGGGATGCCGTCCGAGCACGGGTACTCAACTGCAGCGAGGGCGATCTGGCTCTTCGTTTGAACCATCGGGGTGGACCTTTCGAGTCGCGCAGCGAGGGTGTGGAAATCTCGATGACCGCGACTCACGGTAACACCTCCTCAGACAAAGACGGATTCGGGAGGAGATTCCGAGCGAGAGAGAGCTGCCGGCTCTACCCGAGCCGCGGGTCGAGCCGGAACGGGCGCAGGTTGCCCGCCTCCACCTGGTCAAAGTCCCGATGCAACGGGTTGATGACGACGTTGCGCTCCAGCGGGTTGACGATGCTCGGCACGGCGATAGCCAAGTGGCGGTCCAGGGCGGCAGCGCCCAGGCTCTGGCGGTCGGGGGCCGCCGGTTCGACATCGAGATGGGCGATCGAGTCGTCCGGGACAGTCAGATCGACGATCCGGTACGCCGGATGGTCCACACCGAAGGGCAGGCCGACCAGAATCTCCAGCACGGCCAGGGACGAGGTCTCGCTGCAGTAGACGGCCCGCATTCCGGCCGGACTCCACCTGCCGCCACGGCGCAAGGCGCCTTCGCCGTTGAGAATCGTGTCCACGTCCGGCGCCCACAGTGTCCGGGCGAGCCGCCAGACCTTCACGTCTCGCTCACAGGGGGATGCCGTGGGCGAGACGGTGGAGGACTGTCAGGACCTCTTCCGCTCCTACTTCCGTGTCGGAATGTTCAAGAGGTGTTTCGCCGCCCAAGGCGGGATTAACGTGCTTCAGCCAGCGGACGGCGCTCTCGTGGTTGTAGTCGAAGAACTCGAGCGCCGCGTTGTACACCCGAGCCAGCCGCGCCGCCCGGTCGCTTTCGTGCCGGGTGAGACGTCCCTGCTTCAGCCGACGCAGCATCGTCTGGCGCGGAATGCCGACGACTGCGCCGAGCTCCAGGTCGGAGACCTGAAGCAGCCGCTTCAGGTCGGCGAGGATGTGCGCGGAAGCGCCGCCCCGGATCTGCTCGAGATCCGGAACGCTCAGTGGCTCTGCTTGTGTCGCTCTGGCATCCATTTGGTACAGACTACCGTACCAAATGGATGCCCCTTACTCGCCGAGGCAGATGCCGAGGTCGCGCGCCGTGGCGACCACGTCGGCTTCGAGCGGGACGCTCTTCATGCGGCTTGCGGCGAGTTCGAGCGGCACGGCACGCACGGTCGGCGGGTCGAGCGAGACCATGACGCCGAACTCCCCCTCCTCGATCTGACGCACGGCGGCGGCGCCGAAGCGGAGCGCGATCAGGCGATCGTACGGGATCGGCTGACCGCCGCGCTGGAGGTGGCCGAGAGTGACGGTTCGCGTCTCCTTGCCCGTTCGCTCGTGGATCTCCGTCGCCACCCGCTCGGCGACGCCGCCGAGGCTTTCGGTCCGGCCACCGATCCGCTTCGACCAGGTGAAATCACCGCCGACGGGCCGCGCGCCCTCGGCCGCGACGACCACCGCCCAGTGCCGCCCCCGCCTCTCGCGCGCCATCAGGTGATCGCAGACTTCCTCGATGTCGTACGGGATCTCCGGAATGAGAATGACCTGGGCGGTCGCCGCGACGCCGGCGAACAGGGCGATCCAGCCTGCGTAGCGGCCCATCAGCTCGACGACGAAGATGCGGTCGTGCGCCTCGGCGGTCGAGTGCAGGCGCTCGATCGCCGCGGTCGCGACGTCGACCGCCGTGTGAAAACCGAACGTGACATTGGTGCCGGCGAGATCGTTGTCGATCGTCTTCGGAACGCCGACGACCGGTATGCCGTGCTTGTGCAGCTTGAGCGCCAGACGCATGGAACCGTCGCCGCCCACCGCCACGAGCGCGTCCAGTCCGAGGCGATGGAAACCGTCCACCGCCTCCTCGGTCACGTCTTCCACGACGACCGAGCCATCGTCCTGCTCGACCCGCCGTTCGAATGGATAGGCGCCGCTGCGGGTGCCCAGGATGGTGCCGCCGAGGTGCGTCGTGCCGCGCACCGCGTCGCGGTCGAGGATGCGGATCTGGCTGGGATCGAAGAAGGCGCCGTAGCCGCGCATCAGGCCCACGACCTCCCAACCGCGCCTGATCGAGGCCAGGGTCACGGCCCGGATCACCGCGTTGAGGCCGGGCGCGTCGCCGCCGCCGGTGCTGATGCCGATCCGCTTCATCGGACTGCGGAGAATCGCACAGCGGGGCGGCTAACGTCTACTGGCCGAGCTACTTTCCGCCGTAGACGAAGCGCTCGACCTCACCGTGAACCCGGGCCACCGTCTCGCGGGAGGGGCCGGGTGTCACCGTGGAAACGGCAACGGCAAGGAGAGTGTTCGCGAGCAGTCCCCAGAGCCCGCCGTGCATGCCCAGCGGATGGGCGCCCCAGGGCAGCGCGAACCCCAGGTTCAGCGGCAGCGTCAGGGCCAGGGTCACGAGCCCGGCGCCGAGGCCGGCGAGGACACCCGCGCGGCTCAGCGAGCGCCGGCCGGGAAAGCAGACGCCGACGATCCCCGGCATCAGTTGCAACGCTCCGGCCCCGGACAGTGTCACGATCGCCACCAGGAGGTCGCTCTCGGTGATCGATAGCGCGAAGGCCACCGCCAGGAGTGCGAAGACGATTGCGCGCCCGACGAAGACGTAGTGGGCCTGGCTCTTCCCCCGCGCAACGTAGCGCTGGTAGACGTCGCGGGTCAGCACGGTCATGTTCGCGTGCAGGATGGAGTCCAGGGTGGACATGGCGGCGGCCGCCGCGCCGGCGAGGATGATCCCGGTAAGCCACGCCGGAGCGTGCTGGAACAGAAGCTCCGGGAAGACCCGGTCCGCCTGCTCGAGCTCCGGCATGACGAGCGCCCCGCCCAAGCCCACCAGCGCGGCCGGGATGTACAGCGTCATCAGGTAGATCGGCGTCGTGGCGCCGAGCAGCTTGAGCGTCTTGCCGTCCACCGCCGTGTAGTAGCGGATCATCATGTGGGGCTGAAAGATGATCCCGAACGACAGCGTGAGAACCATCCCGACCCACATTCCGGGCGTGAAGAAGCCCTCAGGACCCGGCAGGGTCAGCATGTCCGGCCGCTCGCTCGTCACCCGCTGCCAGAGCTCGACCGGGCCGCCGAAGAGTTCGAAGGAGAGGACGAGCGCGCCGGCCCAGATGGCGACGTACATCCACGCGCCCTGGAACACGTCGGTCCAGTAGACCGCGCGCAGGCCGCCGACCATCAGGTGGACGACGGCGACCGTCAGCATGATGAGCACGCCCAACTCGAACGGCACGCGGCCGTCGGTCGCCACGTCCATGATGTAGCCGAGGGCGAGCGCCTGGACCTGGATGTAGAGGATCGTGAACAGGACGGAAACGACGGCCACCGCGACGCGCACCGCCTCCGACTCGTAGAAGTCGGCCAGCAGATCGGCGGGCGTGATGTAGCCGAACGCCTTGCCCAGCGCCCAGATGCGCGTCCCGATGACGTAGGTGGCGGCACCGACCAGGAGGGTCCAGGCGCCGGCGGACCAGAAACCGATGCCGTGAGTGAAGAAGAAGCCCCCGGAACCGAGGAAGGCGAAGGCGGAGTGGTAGGTGGCGACGACGGTCAGGTAGAGGACGATGAAACCCGTGCGCCGGCCGCACAGGAGGAAGTCCTCCATGTCCACCGTCATGTGGCGGTTGGCGACGACGGCAACGCCCAGTGTGATCAGCAGGTAGACGCTGATCAGGCTCGTCGCGACGACCCAGGTCTCCATCAGGGTCGTCGCCTTACACGCCGCGGCGGTAGGTCCAGATCAGCACGGCGATCAGGGCCACGTAGACGCCGAACAGGGCCAGGTACAGGAACGGCACGCCGAGAACGCTCGGCTCGACCCGGTTCAGCAGCGTGTGGGTGACCGGCGGCATCGCCAGCAGGAAGACCGCCCCGAAGGCAAGCGTGGCGATCCAGCCGTCGCGGGTGCGCGGCAGGAACCGGGAGCGGCGGGGCGGTTCGTTCATGGCGGCGGGCTGGACGCCCGCGTCCCGGGTCTCAGTCCGGGTTCTCCATGCGGTGATACATCCGCTTCACCTCCACCTCGGAAGGCTGCCGCTGCGGAAACGCCGTGGCGGAAAGGTCGAGCGTTCCGGACACCTCGTCGGCCGGCACACCGGCCGCATGCTTCTCCGCCGTCCGCTCCCAGAGGACGCGGTAGTACTCCTGCGACTTCTCGATCGCACTCAGGTCCGTCAACGGCGGACCATGCCCGGGAACGACGAGGTCGAAGTCCAGCGCCTTCAGGTTCTCCAGCGTCTCGGACCATTCGTCGACGTAGCCGTCGCCCATGAAGGACGGGCCGCCGAACAGGATGTCGCCGGTGAAGACGAGCCTGTCCTGCGGGAAGTAGACGACGACGTCGCCGCCGGTGTGGGCGCGGCCCACGAAGACGATCTGGATCTCCCGGCCGCCCCGGAACAGGGTCATCTTCTCGTTCATCGTCACGTCGGGTGGCAGCGGGTCGATCTCGTCGAAGTCCGCGGCGTGTGCGGCGAACATCGCGCGGTAAGCCTCAATGCCCGCACGCTCTTCCTCGTCCTCGGCCGCCTCGATCTGTTCGGCGAGCTGCGCCAGCCTTCCCTCATTGCCTGTTATGCCCTGAACGTAGGTCGGCTCATCCAGCGGCGCCGTTGCCATCTTCATCCGCGTGTACTCGTGGCCGATGATCGGCACGTCCGCGAACTCCTGGTTGCCGTGGGCATGGTCCCAGTGGAAGTGGGAGTTGATGACGGCAGTCACCGGCTTGTCGGTGATCGCCGGAATCGAAGCGATCAGGTCGCGCGCCTTGGCCGGCGTCACGTGGGAATCCACGACGACGACATCCTCGTCGTTGACGATCACGAGCGCGTTGCTGTTGAACACCTGCGCCGTGGTCTGGGTCAGCCAGACGCCGTTCCGGACCTCCATGAACCGGTGACTGTCGGTCGTCGCACTCCAGTCCTGGGCCCACAGCGAACCCGCCGCAAGCACGATGGTCGCGGCCAGCGCGGCATGAAACGTCAGTCGAAGAGCGTGTCTCATGGATCCTCCCCCTTGCTGTCTACAATACCCGCATGAAGTTCCCCCTCCTCATGCGTCTCGTCCCGCCCCGACCGGCCCTGGCGGCCCGCGGCAGGAGCCCGCGTCGCACCGAGAGCGGTCTGGCACCCGCTCAGCAAGGCGCGACGAGGGAGCGTATCGGGCCATACTCGACCGAGGAGCAACGATGCTGGGCGGGATGCATGGCCGCTCGAATGCAGCGCGACTCCTGCCGCGGGCTGCTGACCCTGATCTGCATCGCCGCCGTGGCCATCGCTGTGCCCGCGCGCGCTCAGGAGGGCGACGGCGAACCCGCGGCCGCCAAACCGTCCTCTCCGCCCGGCAGCTGGGAGACCAGCCACTCGATCGAGGTCGGCGGCGAGACGGTGGAGTACGGCGCCGTCGTCACCGGAATCCAGCTCGACAACGACGACGGCGCCCCGGCCGCGCAACTCTGGTACACGGCGTATTTCCGGACGAACGGCGAGTCGCCGCGGGAGCGCCCCCTGGTGTTCTCCTACAACGGGGGCCCCGGCTCGGCGTCCTTCTGGCTGCACATGGGGATCATGGGGCCGCGGCGCGTCGTGACCCCCGATGTCGGCCCGCAGGGAGCGCCGCCCTACCCTCTCGAGGACAACGCCTGGACGATCCTCGACATCGCCGACATCGTCATGGTCGACCCGATCGGCACCGGCTTCAGCCATACGCTGGGCGAGACTCCGGGCTCCGACTACTGGGGCATCGACGAGGACGC
>JAAXHG010000122.1 GCA_012270995.1 Vicinamibacteraceae bacterium
CTGTAGCGTTCTGCGGCGCAAGCCCATAGTGTCGGCGCATGGAGACGGTTCGCAACCTCCAACGGACGGATGCCAGCGGAGGCATCGGCGTCGTCGAGACCCGGTTCGAGCACTTCGACGAACCGCTCGAACTCCGCTGCGGCGACACGCTGTCCGGGTTCACCCTGGCCTGGGAGCAGTACGGCGAACTGAACGCCGCGCGCGACAACGTCGTTCTCCTGTTCCACGCCCTGACCGGCAGCCACCACGCGGCGGGTACGAACCACGGCGTGCCGGGCCTCGGCAACGCCTGGACGGACGAGATGGTGGTCGGCTGGTGGCACGAGTTCATCGGACCGGGGCGGCCGATCGACACGGACCACTTCTGCGTCATCTGCGTCAACTACATCGGCGGCTGCTACGGATCGACCGGCCCGCTGTCGATCGATCCGGCCACGGGCGAGCGCTGGGGCCCATCCTTCCCCCGGGTGCGCTTTTCGGACTCGGTGCGGGCGGCGATGCGTCTGGTCGACCGGCTGGGAATCGACGTGCTGCACGCGGGGATCGGACCCTCGACCGGCGGCATGGCGGTTCTCGATCTCGCGGTCATGTTCCCGGAACGGGTGCGCAACGTCGTCGTGGTCGCCGCCGGCATGGAGGTGACGCCGCTCCAGCGGATCCACAACTTCGAGCAGATCCAGGCGATCGCCAACGATCCGCGGTTCGACGACGGCGACTACCCGCCGGGCACGGAACTCGAGGGGATGAAGATCGCGCGCCAGATCAACCACAAGACGTTCGTCTCGCTCCGGACCCTGCGGCGGCGGGCCAGGAACACGGTTGCCGAGGCTTCGGGCGTGCCGTGGTACGGCGTGAACCACCCGATCGAGTCCTACATGCGGTACCAGGGCCGGAAGTTCGCGGCCCGGTTCGACGCCAACTCCTACCTGCGGATTCTCGACGCCTGGAGTCAGTTCGATCTGGCCGCGGCCGCCGGCGTCGACTCCCTCCGGGAAGCCTTCGAGGGCTGCCGGGACCAGCGCTTCCTCATCTTCTCGATCAACTCCGACGTCTGCTACTACCCCGAGGAGCAGGGCGACCTGATGGCGACTCTGGAGGAAGCCGGCGTGAGTTGCATGAGGATCATCGTCCACTCCGACAAGGGGCACGACTCCTTCCTGCTGGAACCGGCCCTGTACCACCCGCACCTGACCTTCATGCTGGAGGGGCGGGGTTCCTGGCCGTAGTCCTGGCACTCGTTACACAAGGAGAACCGCCATGTGGTTGCGCCTGCGGCAGATCTGTCTGGTAGCCGAGAAACTCGCCCCGGTCGTCGACGACCTGGAGGCCGTGTTCGACATTGAGGTGTGCTTCAACGATCCCGGCATCGTTCGGTTCGGGCTCGAGAACGCCCTGTTGCCGATCGGCAACCAGTTGCTCGAGGTCGTGGCGCCGATCGAGGAGAACACCGCGGGCGGCCGGTATCTTGCGAAGCGCGGCGGCGACGGCGGCTACATGTTCATCACCCAGTGCGACGACCATGCCCCGCGCCGGCGCCGTGTCGAGGAACTGGGGATTCGCCTGGTCAATCAGTTCGAGCGCCACGGCTTCCAGAACATGCAGCTCCATCCCAAGGACACCGGCGGGACGTTCTTCGAGATCGACTGCCAAACGAACGGCCTGGAACCGGACGGGCCGTGGGAACCGGCGGGAGAGAACTGGCAGCGCTGTCGCCGGACCGACGTCGTCGACGCGATCGTGGCGGGGGAGATTCAGACCCCGGGCCCGGGCCGGCTCGCGGCCCGCTGGAGCGAAATCGCTGAGATCCCGCTGCGCGACGTCGACGGCGTGCCGACGATTCCGTTCGAGAACGCCGACCTGCGCTTCGTGCTGCCGGCGGACGGCCGGCCCGAGGGACTCGGCGGCATCGATCTGCGCGCGGTCGACGCGGACCGCGCCCGTTTAGCCGCGAGCGAGCGGGGCTGCCTAGGCGCCGACGGCGTGATCCACATCTGCGGCACCCGCATCCGGCTCGTCGACTGACGATTGGGAGCGGCGCGGCCGGGCGGCGGCGGCCCCTCGGCGTGACCCTTTGCGGGATTGACACCCATCGCCGAGGCTCATCCTCGGCTTCCGCCACGACCAGGGCGACCCGGTCGTTGCAGGGTCCGATCGTTGCTTCGATCTGGAAGCGGGGAGTGGGGCGACCCGGCCAAGGGGGCTTTAGATTTTATAGTGGCGGCTGAGCAGCAGGTTGGGGCAGGTTGGGTTGGCTCTTGACAGTCCTCTAGTCCGACACTAGGCTACTTCCGTTCCGCAACCAGGGGTTCCCCGCAACCAGGGGTTCCCCGCAACCAGGGGTTCCCCGCAACCAGGGGTTCCCCGCAACCAGGGGTTCCCCGTCGCGAAGGAGGAGCTCCTGATGAAGAGTGTTTCGAGAAGTGCGGCGGTTGTCCTCGCTCTCTTCCTGCTTCTGACTGTCCACGCCTGTGGAGCGGGGCCGTCGGGTGACTGCACTTCGAGGCCTGAGCAGGGCTCCTGCGTGGGTCAGTCGGATGACGGTGTTCTTGAGTGGTATTTTGACGAGGACGAGTTCCTTGCTTGGTGTCACGATGCCACCTCGCCGACCATCACGATCGATGGCGGCGGCGATGTCCGGGTCGATCCCGAAACGGGCGAGATCACTACCACCACCAGTGGCGGCGATACGATCACGTTCGGCTGCCTGCCGTAGACCGGTAGTGAAGAGTCTGTCCGGAACGCGCAAGGCGGCGTGCGTGCCCGTCGCTACAGTCCTCGTGTCCTTGGCGTCGAGTTCCCCCGCGCCCGGTGGGACGCCGTTCACGCTGCGCTGGGATGCGGAAGCGGGTAGCGGAGCGTCAGGCGCTGTTTCTCTACACCGACCGTGCGCTTCCTATGAGTGCGGTCTGGAACTCCTAGGTCACTCACCGCCAGGACCGGCAGGTTTCAAGGGCTCGATCGAAGCCGGAAGGGTCTTCCGCGCTAACGCGCCTGACGGCGATGGCTGGTGGGTGGTGGTCGAGGCTCCGGGGTTGATGCCGATGGCGATGTTGTGGCGGCCGCCGGCGACCGCGGGCGATCTTCCCGCCGTCACGAGCGTACCCGCAGGCCTCTGCTCCGTGACGGTCCGCGACGACCTGAACGAGGCGATCGATGGCGCCAGCGTCTTGCCGGGTCATGCGCCGGTGAAGCGGGCAAGCGGGAGCGACACGCAGCGTCCGGCGCTTCTGGAGCGCTGGCGACCGTGGTCTCCGCCTGTCAGCACGAACTCCCGGGGCACGGCGTTCCTGCCGGTGCCAGCGACGGAGCGTCTACCCTTCCTGACCGGCGCGCCGGGCCGCGAATACGCCAGAGGAACCTGTGCCGCGGGAAGCGTCCTGAACGTCGTTCTCCCTCGTCGAACGACATCGACCTTCCGCATGCGGACGGAGGGGGGAGAGCCGCTGCGATCGGCGGTTGCCCGCTCGGCGGACGGCTGGCCCCTGGGAGTCGCCGATGACGAGGGGCGGCTCGCACTGACCATTGCCGAAGTGGATGCCGCGCTGGCGGCCGGCGCTGATCGCGAACCCCTTTGGCTGGAGACGGCTGGAGACGAGGTCTACGAGCTGTTCCAGCGCTCGGGTGACGTCATCGTCGTCCGGCCTCGGTCAGGCCTGCACCTGGGCACGGTCACGCTGGCTTCAGCGAGTTCGGCGCACCAGTCTCGCGGGTCGCCACCGGGACCTTCCAGGGAAGCCCATTACTGGCGCGAACCGCGGTGGCAGTGGCCGATGGTGGACCAGCGCGCCGCCACGCGCCTCAAGCGGTCCGTGAGCGGCGAGTACTTGGCGCCTCTTCTCCCTGGCGAGGGAGTCTGGTTTGCCGCGGAAGGCCACGGGTACGCATACTGCGACGGCTCGACCCTCGCTGGCGAAGGGGAGTACCGCGGCAGCCTGACGCAGACCGGCGGGAACGCCTGTTCCGATCTTCCGTTGGCGCGCCTCATCGAGGGGAGCGTCGTGGACCGTGCAGGGCGCCCGGTCCCAGACGCCGAAATCCTTCTGGACTGGCACCAGGAGACCAACCGAACGGCGCCGATGATCGTGCGAGGCCGCGCTCTCGGCTCTGACACCGCGGCGCTGCTGCTCATCCGCTCCGGGACCGACGGCCGTTTCTCCAGCGACAGGGCCGCCCCGACAGCGCCGGAGACGGCTCAGTACGGCGATTTCGTCGGCGTACGTGTCAGCCGCGAAGGCTACCTGCCTGTCACGTGGGGCAACGTGGAGCGATTTGCGAGCACGTCGGGCGATTACGTGATTCCGCTCGACGTCGGCGTCCGGATCGCCGGCCGGGTGGTGGATCGCGACACTGGCATGCCGATTCCAGGTGCGGAGATCGGCATCGGCCGATTTGCGTCCCGGGGGTATGCGCTCGCGCTCGGTTCCCTGGAGCGGGAGTACGGCCCCTACGGCATGGCCGTACCCTTCACCCGTACCGGGACGGATGGAGCGTTCGCACTGAACGCGTCCACGGGCCGCTGGGATCTGCTGGTTCGGGCCGAGAACCATGCGCAACGTCAGGTCAGAGGGGTTGAGATAGGGCCTGCGGGGATTGACCTCGGCGACATTCGACTTGGTCCGGCATCCCGGATCGAGGGCGTCGTGCTGGACGGGTCGGCGAATCCGGTCGAGTCGGCCCGGATCGAAGTGGCCGGTGTTCGGACAGAGCGGGCGTTGCCCCGTCCAGGGGCGATGGACCGACGCTTCCACGACGCGACGGTTCTGAGCACCGAGTCCGGCGGCCGGTTCATCGTCGCCGGGCTCCATGAAGACTCCCAGGTGAATCTCCGGATCAGTTCGGCCGGTTTCGCCACCAGAATCCTGGAGCAACGCTCTCCGACTGAAACCCCCGTGCTCGAAGTCGTTCTCGAGCCGGAGGCGGTGATCGTCGGTCAGGTGACGGTCGACGGCGAAGCGGCGCCAGCGCGCGTTCGGCTCTTCGACCGACAGGGCGGGCTTGTCCTCGGCTTCGGCAAGGCGGGCGATGACGGGGTGTTCCGCCTTGCCGGTCTAAGGGCAGGCCGGTATGGCCTCGAGGTCGAGGCAGATCAGTCGGAGGTCGACCGATGGCGCTCAGCCGTGGTCGCCGAGGCTGGCCGGGTGTCGGAGATCGAAGTCACCCTGGAAACTGCGCCAGGCGACCGGACGCTGACGGGCAGCGTCGCGGACCGGGGAGTCGGCGTTGGCAACGTCGAAATCCGGGTGGGTGGATTGAGCACCTTGACGGACGGAAGCGGCGAGTACGAGATCCACGGCTTGCGACCAGGGCTGCACAGCGTCTCGGCCGACCGCGGCGCCGATCGACCGCCCTCGACTGAATCCGTCCGAATCCATGATCGGACGACGCGCCTGGACTTCGACTTCAGCGAGGGTCTGATCGAGGGAACCGCTCACTGGAGCGACGGGCTTGCCGTCGCTTTCGGGAACGTGATGTTCTTCGGCGGTCGGCGGCGAACGAAGGTGGAAACGGACGAAGACGGGAAGTTCCGCGTACGCCTCGAAGCGGGCGAGTACCACGCCTCCGCGCTCTCGCCGAGCGGTACGGTCCTGGCCAGCAGGCGCGTACGCATCAGCGACTTCGAGTCCGAACTCCGGCTCGTCTTCGGGAGGCAGAGAATCACGGGGAGGGTCCTCGGGCTGACCGAGCGGGAAGCGGGCCGCCTGAGAGTCGAAGCGGTGAATCAGCAGGACCTGCGGACGCTTCCCGCCAGGGTGGATTCGTCCGGTTCCTACGTGATCGAACGAGCGGACAGCGGCCGCTGGAAGGTCGTCGGCACGGTTGGCGGCGGAGAGCGGCGTGCTTCGCGGGAGGTGTTCGTTGAAGCGGACGACGTCGAAGTCGACCTGCAGTTCGAGCGGTTGTTCCATCTCACCGGCGTGGTGCGGCTGGACGGCCTACCCCTCGACTCCGCGCGGGTCGTGCTGGCCAGGGAACTTGTCTGGACCGAGATGCGGCAGAGCTGGACGCGGGACGATGGCACCTTTGGTTTCAACGATCTTGAACGGGGCGACTACCGGGTCGGGGTCGGTGCCAGCATTCGCGACGTTCCGGTGCGCGGCGACAATCACCTGGTGATCGACCTGGTCAGTGGGCAGGTCCGCGGCAGCGCTCGGGATGCGGAGACGCTCGCGCCCCGGGAGGGAGCGCAGGTGCTCCTGTGGCCCGCGTTGGCGACGCAGTCCGAGGCATCCCGGCTCGGGCTGATCCTGCGGACGTTCACGGACAGGGACGGGCACTTCGCGTTCGATCGCGTGCCCGAAGGCCCATGGACGGCCGCCATGCCCGAGTATCCGGGCACGCAGTTCCCGGTGTCCGTTGCTCCAGGATCGCTGACCGCGGTGCTGTTGCAGAGTCCCTGAGGCGTCGAGAAGCCTCTGCTTCGTGAGCGTCAGGCTTGGAATCAGGGAGGAGACGCCGGCTGCCGGGCGGCTTCCGCGTCGGCGTCGTCCTGCTGTCCCTGCTCCCTGAACGGCGTGTTCTCGCTCCCTGCACTTTCCCCGCTGTTCCAGCCATCCAGGCGAGGCGCCCGGTCCAAGAAACCGGACCTCCGCCGGCTGCCGTCCCAGCGGATGTCGGGGAGCAGCACGTCGCGTTTGGCCGCGATCCGGTCGTGGTGCGGCAGGAGGTCCTCGAGCATCGCCTGGAGTTCCGAGTCCATGTCCCGGGTCGGCTGGTAGCCCAGGGCCGGCAGGTGATCGTGGTCCGGGTTGTAGTGGTGCTCTTCCATTTCCTTGCGTGGGTTCTCGATGCGCCGGATTCGCGGATCGAGACCCATCCCGGAAGCAACCGCGGCGACCTTGGCGGCGAGCTCCGAGATCGTGTAGGTCTCCTCGAACTGATTGAACACGCGGTAGTCGCCAGCTTCGGGCGGGTTGTCGACGGCCAACGTCAGGCACTGCATCGAGTCGCAGATCGGCAGGAAGCCGCGGCGCTGGTTGCCGAGTCCGAACAGGGTCAGCGGCTCGCCGATCACCGACTGGCAGCAGAAGCGGTTGAGCGCGGTCCCGAAGGCCTGGTCGAAGTCGAGCCGGGTGTGGAGTGCGGGGTCGGCCGGGTGGTCGGCAGCGCTGCCGAAGAAGCGCGTGCCGTAGACGACGCCTTGCATCACGTCGGTGGCCCGGAGCCCGAAGATGCGGCAGGCGAACATCACGTTGTTGCTGTCGTGGACCTTGCTCCAGTGGTACCAGGAGCCGGCTTGCCGCGGGAAGGGCAGGCGGTCGCGGCGGCCGCGGTACTCGATCTCGAAGAAGCCCTCGGGGATGTCCAGGTTCGGCGTGCCGTACTCGCCCATCGTGCCGAGCTTGACCAGGTGCGCCTCGGGCGCCAGGTCGCGCATCGCGTAGAGCACGTTCATCGTGCCCTCGATGTTGTTGAGCTGCACCCAGATCGCGTGATCCGCGTCCATCATCGAGTAGGGCGCCGAGGGGCATTCGCCCAGGTGGACGATCGCCTCCGGCCGGACGTCCTCGAACAGCCGGTACACCACGTCCTTGTCGGTGAGGTCGCCCTGAACCAGGTGCGGACGCCGGTTGTAGGCGGACTCGAAGGCATCGAGACGGGCCTCGACGGACGCGACCGGGAGAGCCGAGCGGCCGCCCATCTCGGCGACCCACTCGCGGCGGAAGCCGGCATCGATGCCGGAAACCTCGTGTCCGCGGGCTGTCAGGAACTGCGCCAACGGCCAGCCGAGGTAGCCGTCGATGCCTGCTATGAGAACGCGCGTGATTGCACCCCCTGTTGCACTGTGCGGGGATCAGACCGCGTTCTCGGGTGCGAACCGGGAAGATCCCGTGAGGAATCAAGCAAGTCGATTGTAGGGGCTTGCGCCTCGGAACGCTACGGGTAAGGTCCCGTGGTGCTGCCTTCCGCCCGCGTGCTCTGGCCCGGAACAAGACCGCTCACTACCCCGGCATGAGGATTCTGTACGGAGTGCAGGGCACGGGTCATGGTCACCTGGTGCGCTCGGCGGCGATGGTGGCCGGCCTCCGGAGTCGGGGCCACGATGTTCACTGCCTGCTGACCGGGCGGTCTTCGGCGGCGTTCGCCGATCCTGAGATCCGGGCCAGTCACACGCTGCTCGAAGGTTTCACCGGCCAGGCCGCCGGCGGGCGAGTGCGATTGCTCCAGACCATCCGGCAGTTGCGGGTGGTTCGCTTTCTGCGCGACGTGCGCAGCTTCGATGCCTCTGGCTTCGATCTCGTGCTGACGGACTACGAGCCGGTTTCCGCCTGGATCGCTCGCCGATGCCGGCGGCCGAGCATCGGCGTCGGCCATTTGTACGCATTCCACCGGCGCCTGCGACTGCCGGGGCGGACCGGGCCGGCCCGCTGGATGTTGCGCCTGTTCGCTCCGGTCTATACGCCGGTTCGGACCGCCGTGGGTCTGCACTGGCATCGATTCGGCGGCACGAATCTGCCGCCGACGATCAGTCCCGACCTCGTCGCGGCGGCCGCGGACGGTTCCGCGCGTAGCGATGGCCTGCGGTTCCTCGTCTACCTGCCCGCGGAGAGCGAGCAGAGCATCGTGGATCTTCTGGGGTGCTTGCCGCAGCGGCGGTTTGTCGCCTACCGGCCTGTGCCCGAGCCAGTCGAGCGCGGCAACGTCTCGATTCGCCCCTACGACCGCAAGGCGTTCGTGGCCGATCTGGTCGACTGCGCAGGCGTCATCACGAATGCGGGTTTCTCGCTGGCCAGTGAGGCGCTGCACCTGGGCCGCCGTCTCCTGGTGCTGCCCATTCGCCGCCATCCGGAGCAGTTCCTCAACGGCCGGGCGCTCAAGGCGCTGGGTCTCGGCACCGTCGTCGAGCGGCTGACTGCGGAGCGGATCCAGTCCTGGATGGACACTCCGGAGCCGGCACCCATGAACTACCCGGACGTGACCAGCCACCTGGTCGACTGGATCGACGGGGGCGCCGAGCGTCCGCTCGGCGATTTGGCGGCCGACGTGTGGGACGAAGTCTCGTGGCGGCCCGTATGAGCAGATCGCGACCGGCGCGTCCGGCCGATCCGGACCTCGACTTCACCCTCGATCACTACCGGGAGATTCTGGAGCGGATCACCTCGACCCACCGGACCTTCTCGTTCGGTGAGGCGACTCCCCTGGGTGAGGCGCTGCTCGAAGTGGAGCGCTTCGTCCTGATGCGGCACGACGTCGAGTTCAGTCTCGACGCCGCGCTGATGATGGCGCGGGCCGACCACGACGCCGGCGTGCGCTCGACCTTCTTCGTCCAGATCGGTTCCGACTACAACCTGTTCGAGGCCGACGGCGCCGAGGCGGTCGAAGAGATCCTCGACCTCGGACACGACCTCGGCTTCCACTACGACCTGGGACTGCTGGAGCGTTCGGGCGGCGACCCGGTGGCGCTGGCCGGCCGGGCGATCGAGTTGATCGAGGGCTTCTTCGACACACGGATCCGGGCCGCCAGCCCCCACATGCCGATGCGGTCGGGCCGGACGCTGCCGATTCCCGGCGTCGTCGACGCCTACGACCCGCTCTACTTCGAGCGGATCAAGTACCTCTCCGACAGCACCCAGGTCTGGCGCGAGGGCGTGGTGACGTCGCTGCTCGACCGGTACGACCAGATCCAGCTCCTCACCCACGAGTACCACTGGACGGAGGAGGGTCTGGGCTGGGACGAGTTGCTGTTGCTCGAGGCCGAGTTCAAGTACCGCCGGCTCAGGACCAGGGCCGAGGCGAACATCGAGCGCTTCCGGGAGGGGCTGCGCCTGCGGGCCGAGCGCGACGAGGCGTTTCGGGCAGGGCACGGCGGGTCGAAGTAGCCTTCGGGTCGATGGATCGGGTGCGTACGGTTCGGGACGTTCTGCTGCGCCCGAGCACCGAGAGCGAGCTCCCTCGTCTCTCCGAACTGACCGAAGTCGTCTACGGCGTCCGGCGCGAGCCGGTGGTGCTGCGGTGGCTTCTCTTCCATCCCGGTGTGGGGCCGGATGTCGAGTCTTCCGTCGCCGAACGGCATGGCCGAATCGTCGGCCACGTGGCTTCGTTGCACTGCCGCTACCGGATCCATGGCGGAACGGTGACGGGTGCTCATCGGATGCTGTGGATGGTTGAACACGCTGCGCGAGGCAGGGCCGGCGTCCCCCTTGCCGGCCGCACGCCCGACACGGACTTCGAGGTCGTGCTCGGCGGCACCGCCGCCACCAAGGCGATGCTGGTCATGCGCGGCTTCCGCGAAGCCGGCGAGGCGCTCGAAGTGCGACTGAGCACCGCGGCGGCAGGGGTCGCAACGGCCAGGCAGACCAGCCTGGCGCTAGCCGACTTCGATCCCGCCGCGGCCGGCCCGGCCGCTCCGCGAGACACGCTGGTCAATCTGGCCGAACCGCATCACCTGGCGTGGCTGGCAGCCTGCCCGGAGCATGACGGACTGCTGTTTACCCTGGAACGGTCCGAGGAGGCGCTGGGTCCGGTCCTGCTCTACGTCAACCGGGCGAACGATCCGCCCACCGGCCGCATCGTCCACATGCCGTGGCTTGAAGAGGATGCGGATCTGGCGCTTCTCGCCATTCTCGACCGGCTGGGCCGGGAAGGCTGCGCCGAGGCGACCGTCCTGACCACGGAAGAGGGCCTGTTGCGGGCCACGGAGTCACTGGGCGGCGAGGTCTTCTACCGGCGCCCGCTCTGGTTCCGCAACCCGAACCGCGCCGTCGAGCCGGCCCGCTTCTATCTCACCTACATGGAGGGAGATCTCGCCTACCGGCGGGTGTGAGGCGCCGCGCTAGGCGTGCGGCGTCACGAGGTACTTCTCGCCGGTCGCCTGCTTCGCGTAGACCGCGATGGACGCCGGGTCGAGGGCCTGCCGCAGGGTGACCGTCTGCGCGTAGCTCGACGCGAAGGTCGTCCCGATCTCCGCGGCGACCCGCTGCCGGAGGCGTTCCGAGGCCTCGTAACCGATGCGGCGCAGGAAGTGGGGCAGCAGCCAGCCGCCCAGCCCCCAGGCCATGCCGAAGTTGCGGGTCAGGACCGTCTGGCTGCGGTCGAGGCCGCCGTAGATGTAGACCTGCTTGAGGGTCGCCGAGCCGTAGCGGCTGTACTCGGGGGCGCTGGCGGAGAGTGCCGCCTCCATCGCGGTGAGGATCTGGCCGGCCAGTTTGCCGCCGCCGGTGGCGTCGAAGCCGAGCGTCGCGCCGGTGTCGGTGATCGCGGCGACGAGGTCGGCCATGAAGGTCTCGGTACTCAGGTTGACGACGTGGGTGGCGCCGATGCCGCGCAGGAGTTCCTCGTGTTCCGGCCGGCGGACGACGTTGACCAGCGGGACGCCGTCCCTGGTGCAGATCTTCTGGAGCATCTGGCCGAGGTTGGAGGCGGCGGCGGTGTGGACCAGAGCCGTGTGGCCCTCGAGTCGCATCGTCTCGACCATGCCCAAGGCGGTCAGCGGATTGACGAAGCAGGATGCGCCTTCCGCGGGTGTCGTGCCTTCGTGCAGCGCCAGGCACTGCCGGGCCTCGGCCAGCCGGTACTCCGCGTACATCGAGCCGCCGAGGACGGCGACCGTGCGACCGACCAGGGCCCGGGCCGCAGGCGACGAACCGGCGGCGACGACCACGCCGGCACCCTCGTTGCCGGTCGGTATCGCCTGACCGAGGCGACCGGCGACCAGCCGCGCGAGCCCCTTGGGGATGTCGGCCACGGCTACCGGGCCGTGCTCGCCGTCCGAAGCGCGAACGGTAGAGACATCGGCCGGCCCGAACAGCACGCCAAGATCGGACGGGTTGATGGGCGACGCCTCGACCCGGATGACGACCTGGTCCGGTCCGGGTTCCGGCACCGGGACCCTGGCCAGCGCCAGTTCGACGGTACCGCCGCCCTGGTCGTCGGAGCGGATCGTGGATTGGAGTGCCAGGCCGTCGGCGGGGAGTTCGGTCATGGTCAGTTTCCGGTTTGGTTGAGGTGTGAGCGGCGGCGAAGGCTATCGCGGCTCAGGCGCGTCGGACGACTATGCTCCCGACCTGGATGCCGCGCGTCGTCTGCTCGTTCGAAGCGCCCTGCCGGCGGCCGTTCGACGTCCGGGGCCTGCTCGAGTTCTTCGCGGCCCGCGCGTTGCCGGGCGTGGAGGTCGTCGACAGGGAACGGCTGCTCTACTGCCGGACGATCGACCTCGCGCGACTGTCGCCGGGGAGGCCGGACGGTCCGCGGCTCGGGATCCTGCGGGTCGGCTTCGGCGACTACCGCATGAATGCGGAAGTAGACGCCACTGCGAGTGGACGGCTCGAATCGCATCTTGAGGAAGTCGTCGAACGCCGACTGCGGCGACCGTTCGACCTCGACGCGAACCCGAACGTCATACGCTCCAGCCTGAGCGATGCACACGAACTGGTTCCGGGCTGTGAGAACCCGGCCGGCTTACGGATTCCCGGCGCCTGGTGCCGCTTCGAAACCGCCGTGCGGGCTGTGCTGGGTCAGCAGATCTCAGTGGCCGGCGCGCGCACCCTCGCCGGCCGCCTCGTCGCGGCTGCCGGCCGGGAACTTCCTGCGGCTCTGAGAAAGCCCGGACTCGAGCGGACGTTCCCGGGTCCGGAACAGGTCGCGTCCCTCGACCTCCGGACGATCGGTTTGTCCGGGTCCCGCGCCCGGGCGCTTGGTGACCTGGCGTCGGAGGTCGCGACCGGCGCGTTGAGGCTGGACGCCGACCCGCAAGAGGTCCGTCGCCGACTGCTCCGCATCAAGGGCGTCGGCCCCTGGACGGTCGAGTACATCGCGATGCGCGCCCTGGGCGACCGCGACGCGTTTCCTGCCAGCGACCTGGGACTGCGCAAGGCGATCGACGGCGACCAGCCGCCCAGCGCTGCCTACTTGGAGGCGATGGCGGAAGTCTGGCGACCCATGCGCGCCTATGCGGCGATCCTCTTGTGGCGCCGGGGCGGCGGGGGCTGAGACTCGCTCTCAGGGCTTGCTGACGTCGATGACGCGGACGGCGATCTTACGCCCTTGTTCGTGCGGCAGTTGTCTGGCGAGGCAGGCTTCAAGCCGCTCGCGAAGTCCTTGCGGGCTTCCGGGGCGAGTCCCCGTCTCGTCCAGCGGCGCCTTGTCGGCGCCGCCGAACCAGAGCGCCAGGAAGATCCCGTGGCCGTCGGTTGCCGGATCCTGGGTGTACTTGGCGACAAGCTGGTCGCGCGCCGCGCGATACAGGGCAGGGTGGGAGTGCTTCTTGATCTCGATGGGCAGGTGGAAGCCGGTGCAGGACAGACGAATGTCGGCGCGCCGATTCGCGGCGTACTGGCTCTCGCGTTGCGCGTCGACTCCGTCGGGCAGGCGGGTCCGCAGATCGCGGAGCAAGGCGTTTCGGCAGTCGTTCTCGGCTTTGGGTCGGGTCGGTCTGCCGTGTGCGTCCTGGTTCCAATACTGGCTCCAGTCGTTTGTGTTCGTGGTGCGGACCGAGCGCGCGAGTTCGTCGAGGCGGTCGACGGCGAGGGCGGTGAGGTCGGCGGCGTTGGCGGGCGCGAGGTTGTCGAGCGTGGCGCGGATCTCTCGAAGTTCGGGGCGGCGGTAGGAGTTGTCGCGGAAGATGATCGCCAGCCGGTCGCGAGCCTGGCGAAGGTGGTCGCGCCAGCGATGGAGCGTTTGGTCGTTTGCCAGTCGGTCCAGGGCGACGCCGGCTTCGGGTTCCGGCGAAGCTGCAAGGGACTCGATCAGCTCGGGGATACGCCAGAGCACCGATTCGGGCTGTGCGTTGTGCTGTCCTCTACCCGGTCTTTCGACGATCCTTGGTTTGTCCAACAGGTCGGAGACGCCGTAGGCGGCGCCCGACTGCCGGATCAGGATCTCCAATACGTAGGGCGGCAGTGCGGCAGGGCGAAACAGTTCGGGGTGTTCCAACCACAGGAACCTGGCGAGCTGCCGCGCACGCAGTTCCCTGCCTCCGATGAAGTTGCCCAGCCGCTCGGCGAACGCGTCGGGCGCCGCGACGGTAGCCGCCGCCAGCCAATGGACGCGCTGGTTGACAGTCATGCTCCTGGCCGCGAGCTTCTTCTCGACGAGGTGGAGCAGCGCTTCGTGGTCCGCATGTTGCAGCGCCGTCCACAGCAGACGCGTCAGGTTGTGCAACTGCCGAGCGTGGCAGCGCACCGGAACGGCGCGCAGGAGGGGCAGGCAGACGAGGCGAGCAAGCTTGGCGTGGTCGTCGTCGTGCGCCAGGTCCCACAGGCACGGCACGTTCTCCGTGCCGCGTCGCAGTTCCTGGCGAGCCAGCGGGAGCAGCACATCCGCGACCAACTCGACATCGCGCTCAAGCAGACGCCGGTACCAGTTCGGGTGAACGCTGCGGCTGATCAGTACGGTGAAGTAGAAGGCACAGGCTTGGCGCTTCTGCCGCTTGCTCAGCCCGTCGACGCATCGCGAGTCGGCGAGGTCCCGTTCGTCGAGCGAAACGAGGAACGGCGTCGCGAGGTAGTGCATTCGGTTCTCGCCATGGAGACGGAGGATCTCGCCCGCGTCCGGCACGTCCTCGCGTTCGATGACGCTGCGCAGACCGGCGACAATCGCCTTGGCCAGGTCAGCCTGGTTGCCTAACTCTCCCGCGAGCCAGTCGCAGAGGGAATGTAGTTTTGGTCGTACCGTTGGCCGCGTCGTCGATGAGTTGCCGCGACAAGCCCTCTTCGCCCTCGTCATGGCGGTCGCGCGCTCGACCGAAAAACCAGCGTGCCAGTTCCGGCTGGGCCCCGGCGGTCTTACGAGCCTGCGTCAGGCACCAGAGTCCAAAATCGGTCGGGGGCTGTGCCCCCCGCAGCCGCCGGCTAACCAGATGCACTTTGCCTTGCAAGTCCGCCTCGTGGGCGTAGTGGCGAAGGCCCTCCAGAAGAGCGGCCTTGTAGGCATCCGAGTGAGCCTCCAGCCAGGAACGCACCTTCCTTGATGGGGATTCGGTCAACTCCGGCGGAACTGCGCCAGGCTCCGGGTCCATCTGGTGGAGTTCGAAGGCCGCTTGCCTCGCCTGTTCGGCTGCCTGCAGTTGGTAGAACTCCTCGTCTGTCCGGGCGGGTCCGTTCAGCCACTCAGAGAGTTGTTGCGGCGTTAGCGTTTCGCCGTGAACGCTGAGTGCGCGCGCCAGGAGGCTCTCCGCGGAGGCCCGGCCTTCGCCGAAACCGTTGTCGACCAAACCGAGGTCGGGCCTTTGCGCGGCGAGCGCGTCGACGAGCATGCCGATGTCCTCGTCCGTCGTCTTCTCTTCGAGCGTGCGCATCCAAAAGGACCTGTGGCGTCCATGCGCGCTCGTGGGTCGACACCGATCGAGGTGTCTCCAGATCTCCGCCGGCCCGATGGCATCGGGATAGAGCTCCCCGAGCACCGTGGCGGTTAGCTCGTTATGCACATCGCGGAGAGCGCCGCCCTGAACTTCGCAGAGAATCCGTTTCAACGTGCTGGTTCGCTCCTTCGGGTCCGCGCACTGGCGGATGAAGGCATCGAGAGCTGCCCAGGTGACCTCCGGCCGCCATTCGTCGTCGTAGAGGATCCTGAGGATCGAAGGCGTGAGCCCAGGCATCGGCGTGCCGCGGCTCAGCACCCTGAGCGCGAACTTCACCGCGAACTGGTCGTCCTCGCTTCGCCCCGGCGCTGTCAGCAACGCATCGAAGGTGGTTTCGAGCGCCGGAGCGGAAAGGGACCCGAAGGCTGCCGCGTTCGCGTAGCCAACGTCGTCTAGTCTCCGTCCTTCGCGGATTAGCGCTTCGAGCAGCAACCGTTTCTCGTCGTCCGAGAAGCCGGCGATGTCGCCGTAGAGGCCGACGCCAATGGGGTCGCGGTCGATCAGTTCCGCCCTGGCTGGCTTGGAGTGCACCGCTAGCCAGGCCGAGAGTCCACGATGGGCAGTGACTACGCCGCCATCGCCCGTGGTGGTCAGCGCGATGACCCGAGCCGGCGGGAGACCCGCGTCGATCCGCTCCGCCAGGTAGCGGCCGCCGAGGAACTCGGCGATGTGGCGGTGTATCGGCTCGAAGCGCCGGGCCTCTGGAGAGCTCGCCATCGCCGAGGTAAAGAGCCGGCTCGCCAGAACCAGTCGCTGTCGGTGCGCCAAGACCTGTCCATCGCGTGGCGAGGGGCCGGCGAACGGCGGGCCGAGATCGGCGAGCACCGGATGGCCCGCACCCTCTCCCTCCGCCGCGGAGTCGACGCCGGCGTACCCCGAAAGGAGGAGGAGGGCGCAGATATGACCCGCAGCCTCCAGCAGCAGCGTGTCGGTCGGCCGGTTCCGGCCGGCGCCTCGGTGCTCCGGATTCACTTCCTGGACCAGTCGCCGGCACGCGTCCTCGAAGAGCTGGCGACGGTTCCTGGGCCATCTGCCGTCGGCGACCGCCTCAACCAGCAGGGTCAGGTTCTGAGGGTTCCGCAAGAAGCCGCCGAGGCCTCTCGCGTGAGCTTCGCAGAGGAAGGCGGCGGCATTGCCGATCTCGCTGTCACCGAGGATCGTCGCCGCGTCTGTCTCGGTTAGCGGGTCGAGGCGAAGAACGGCTAGTCGGCCTCCCGGGGCGACGGTTTCCAGCCTGGTCCGATCGTTGCCTCCGAGCCAGTCGGCTTCCCTGCACGACAGCCGGAAGGTGGGTCTTCCCACCCGGTCCAGTTGCGTGCGAACCCGATCCAGAGCCGGGCGCGGGTCGTCGTCGCCTGCACGGATCTCGTCAAGACCGTCGATGAAGAGGGTTCGGTCGCGCCACTCCGGGTGGCGTTCCGTGTCGAAGGTGACGAAGTCGCGCGCCGGAACGAGTATCGCGGACTCTCCCGGCACCGCGCACTCCTGCTTGAAGCACGTCGTTTTGCCGGCGCCGGGGTCGCCCAGGAGCACGAACGCGGCCTGGGATCGGTACTCCGACAATGGTCTGGAAACGGGCGGCTGCTCGCGCCCGGCGACGGCTTTCGGAAGCTCCGTGCAACTGCGGTTGACAAAGGTCATTCGGCGTTCTCGAACCAATCGGTGGCAGGCCGGGATAGGAATTCGACGAGAGGAATGGTCCCGGACCCCGAGTCGTGCGTGGCCACAAGGAGGACGCGTTCGGGTCGCACCTTGCGCTCGAACGCGGCCATCCCGCGGGTCCTCCCGTGCTGAGCACCGCTCTTCACTTCGATGCCGACAACTCGCTGGTACCAAGTCAGGAGGAAGTCCACTTCGTCGCTGCCCTGCCGGGACCACGGGTTCCCGACCCCTCGACTTGGGTGAGGCCGCTTCGTCCCGGCCCCGCTTCCCGAACGCTAGACTGAGCTTCTGACGGTGCGCACTGCGCAAGGAAGGAGACCGACCGATGCCCGCTACCCACCACGCCTTCGACACCCCAATCGGCACCCTCCGTCTGGTGGGCGGCGAGGACTCGATCGACTGCATCGAGCTGCCGAACCGGGCGGCCGAGACGCCTGATCCGGCTTGGGCGCCCTCGAACGGAGGTCTCCCCGCGGCACTCGAGGAAGCGAAGCGGCAACTCGGCGAGTACTTCGACGGCAAGCGTCGGGAGTTCGACCTGCCGCTCGGCGCCGGTGGCACGGAGTTTCAGCAGCGGGTCTGGGCCGAACTGCGGCGCATTCCGTTCGGCGAAACGATCTCCTACGGCGAACTCGCGGCCAGGATCGGCAGTCCCTCCGGGTCGCGTGCGGTCGGCCAGGCGAACGGCCGTAACCCGCTGCCGATCGTCGTGCCTTGCCACCGGGTCATCAGCCACGACGGGAAGCTCGGGGGATACGGCGGCGGCCTGCAGGTGAAGCAGGCGTTGCTTGATCTGGAGCGGCGAGGCATCGAAGGGATCGCTTGAGCCGGCTTGACGCCGGGAGGGTCCGACGCTGGCGCGCCGGACGCGGGCAGGATACCCGCTTCGCCATGAAGCCGCGTGGCGGCTGGGGGCTCAGGCCGGTGGTAAGCTGCGCGCCGCCGCTGCAATAACCGCCTGCGCCTTGGCGCCGGCGGAATCGGTTCCGAACAATCTCCCCCACCGGAGGTTCATGATGCGTCGATGTATCTCTCCACTCGCCGCGCTCGGCGTGGCTTTCCTGGCTGCGGGCGCAGCCTTGGCCGCGCCGCCGTCCACGGACAACTGGCCTTCGTTCCGCGGCGCGGACGCGATGAGCGTCGCCGCCGACGACCCCCGTCTTCCGGATTCCTGGAGTACGGAAGAGAACGTGGTCTGGTCGGTGGAGGTTCCGGGTCTCGGCTGGTCCTCGCCGATCGTCCTGGGCGACCGCGTCTTCGTCACCACGGTTTGGAGCGAAGGCGAGGTCGAGGAACCGAAGAAGGGGCTCTATCTGGGCGGCAACCGGATGCAGCCGTCTTCGGACGTCCATCACTGGACGGTCTATTGCTTTGAGGTCGAGACCGGGGAGAAGTGCTGGGAGCGCGAAGTTCTGGTCGGCTCGCCGGACTTCCCCCGGCATCTCAAGAACACCTACGCCTCGGAGACGCCGGTCACCGACGGTGAGCGGGTGTACGCCTACTTCGGCAACGTCGGCGTGTTCGCCTTCACGCTGGACGGCGAGCCCGTGTGGGAGCGCCGTTTCGAGGCGGTTCCGACCCGCTACGGCTGGGGCACCGCTGCGTCGCCCATCGTCCACGATGGACAGCTCTACATCGTGAACGACAACGAGGATCAGTCCTACATGCTGGCGCTCGACGCGGCGACCGGCGAGGAGCTCTGGCGGGATCCCCGCGACGAGGGCAGCAACTGGGCGACGCCCTTCGTCTGGGAGAACGAGTTGCGCACCGAGGTGATCACCGTAGGTACCGACCAGGTGCGTTCCTACGACAAGGAGGGCAACCTCCTGTGGCACTTCGGCGGCATGTCGTCGATTGCGATCCCGCAGCCTTTCTCGGAGTACGGTCTGCTCTACGTGTCCTCGGGCTACATCGGCGATCGGATCCGTCCAGTGTACGCGATCAGGCCGGGCGCCGAAGGCGACATCACCCTGGAAGAGGATCAGCAGAGCAACCGGTGGGTGGTCTGGTACCAGCCCCAGGCTGGTTCCTACAACCCGACGCCGCTGATCTACCGCGACCGGTTCTATACCCTGCTCGACCGCGGGTTCTTCACGGCGCACGATCCGAAGACCGGCGCCGAGGTCTACGGCAAGCGGCGCATCGAGCGCGGTTCCGGTGCCTTCACGGCGTCGCCGTGGGCCTACAACGGCAAGGTGTTCGTGCTCAGTGAGGACGGCGATACCTTCGTCATCGCGGCCGGCGACGAGTTTGAGGTGGTGGGCAAGAACTCGCTCGACGAGATGTGCATGTCGACGCCGGCGATCGCCGACGGCAGCCTCTACATCCGGACGCGCAGCAAGCTCTACCGGTTCACGAACCAGGGAGCGTCGGCCGGACCCTGATCGAAGGGTGTAGAGCGGCACGGGTCGCGGCGGCCGCATGGGTGCTGGCCGCCGGCGTCCTGCCGGCGGCCGCGGTCGACTTCGATGCGGTGGCGGACGTGTTCCGCCTCCGCTGCACCGGTTGCCACCATAGGGGTGGGCCGGCGCCGTTCGCGCTCGAGGACTTCGAGCAGGCCCGGGCCTGGTCGTCCTCGATCCGGCGCGCCGTCGCGTCGGGGCTGATGCCGCCGTGGCACGCCGACCCGCGCTACGGCGAGTTCAGCAACGACCGGCGCCTGCCGGCGGCGGAGAAGGAGAAGCTGCTGGCCTGGATCGACGGCGGTAGCCGTCCCGGGTCGGGGAGCGGCGCGGTGGCAGCCGCCTCTGGTCCGGACCGTTTACCTGGCTGGCGGATCGGCGCACCCGACCTGATCTACGAGTTGCCGGACGAGGTCACGATTCCGGCCTCGGGCGAGGTTCCGTACCACGGCTACCGCGTGGAGACGGAGCTTTCCGCCGACATCTGGATTCAGGCGGCCGAAACGCAGCCGGGCAACGCCTCGGTCGTTCACCACGTGATCGTGCAGGCGTTCCCGGGCTCCCCTGGAGCGCCGGTGCCCGGGGGCGGCGATCCGCGCACCGCGGGCGATCTGGGCGGGTATGCGCCGGGCACCGGCCCCCTGGTCATGCCGCCGGGTGTGGGTCGCCGGCTTCCCGCCGGCGCGGTGATCGACTTCCAGATGCACTACACGCCGACCGGCCGGGTGGAGACCGACCGCAGCCGGATCGGCCTGCTGCTCGCTGTCGAGCCGCCCCGCTACGAGTCGCGCACCGCCCTCTGCTCGACTCCCTTCCTGTTCATCCCGGCCGGGGAGAAGGATGTGCGTTTCGAGGCGGAACTCCCGTTCCCGCGGGACAGCCGCCTGCTTTCGCTGCGGCCGCACATGCATCTGCGCGGCGATACCTTCGAGTTCCGGGCCGCGTACCCGGATGGACGCTCCGAGATCCTGCTGCGCGTCGACGGCTACGACTTCAACTGGCAGACGACCTACCGTCTGGCGGAGCCGAAACCCATGCCCGCGGGCACGACGCTGCACTGTGTGGCCACCTACGACAACAGCAGCGGCAACCCCGGCAACCCGGACCCGACCCGCGACGTCTCGTGGGGCCGGGAGACGACGGACGAGATGATGATCGGCTTCGTCGACTACTACGAGCTGGACGAGTAGGGGGGATCTCAGCCGGAGGGGTTCCACTCGCCGCGGGCGACCGCGGGCACGAACTCGTCGAGACCCTCGGGCGGATAGTCGACGGCCCGACCCAGCTCAGCGCTCATGTAGGCGGCCATCAGCAGGCGGGTCACCTCCAGGCCGTCGTCGAAGGTCTCGCGCGGCCGCTTGCCGCGGCGGAAGCTGTCGACCATGTGCCGGTTCTCGGCGTCGTAGCCGTAGGCCACGGGCTCGTTCGCGAGCACCGGCATCAGTCCCATCTCCGCGTTCTGCTTCTCGACCAGGTCCTCGCCGCTTCGCTGCTCCAGGTCGCGACTGAAGAAGAGTTCGAGGTCCGTGTCGAGACTGTTGGCCCGCATCGAGTATTCGGGGCCGAGCAGCTCCATCGACAGCCGCAGGCCGGCGCCCACGTAGCTCCAGGAGGTCGTCGCCTCGACCACGAGGGGCGTTCCGGCATCGTCTTCGTACTCGACCATGGCGCGGGCGAAGTCCTCCGCCGGCCGGCGGGCGTAGTCGACCGCGTCGCCGTACTGCCTACTCAGGCGTTCGGCGTACTCCGGCCGCTGCCACTTGAGACAGTGGATCTGGGCGTGGACACGCTTCGGCGTCAGACTGCTTCTCGGCTTGTGCGGGTCGGTGAGCAGGAAGCGCGCCGCCTCCACCGAGTGGCACATCATGTCGTTGAGCACGCCGCCGCCCTGCAGGTCGCCGCGCCAGAACCAGGCGTTGTGCGGGCCGGAGTGCTCCTCGGCCGCGCGGGCCAGGTAGGGGCGGCCGGCGGCGCTGGCTCCGCGTTGCCAGGCGAGCTCACGGCCGCGCACCACGGCGGGACTGAAGACCTGGTTCTCCAGGTAGCCGTCGAGGACCTCGATCTCGCGCGCAAGCTCGACCATGCGGAGCGCTTCGGCGGCGTTGCGCGCGAGCGGCTTCTCGCAGGCTATGCCGACGAGGCCGCCGCGGCCGCTTCGTACCACGTCCGCGATCTCCTCCATGTTCGCGACCCGTTGGTCGTTGCGGCCGCAGATCCAGATCGCGTCCACGACTTCGTCCTCGACCATCGCTGCGATCGACGGGTACGCCCGAGCTTGGCCGACGTCGAGTTCGTTCGCGAGAGCCGCCGCCGACTCGGCGCTGGACCCGGTGGGGCTCCAGACGCCCCGAATGTCGGCGCCCCGCACTGCTGTCCAGGAACGGATGTGGAAGCGGGTGATGAAGCCGCTGCCGACGAAACCGATGCCGAGGGGAAGCCGGTTCGGCACCTAGTCTCTCAGGTCCCTGGCCTGCGCGATCCAGCGTTCGACCATGGGAGCGGAGGGAGCTCGGCGGCTCAGCGTTCGGTCCGCGTTGACCGTGCTCATCTTGGCGGCCAGGTTGAAGGCGCGGCGGCGGCTCAGGTCGCGCACCGTGCGCACTCCCGACGCGCCGAGCAGCTCGGCGAAGTCTGCGCCGATGCCGCGAATGCGCATCAGGTCGGCCATGTTGACGAACCTTCGAAGCTGCCGCTCGGGCAGGCCGGTGCGCTCGGACAGCAGACGGCGTGCCCTGCGGCCGTTGCTGGCGGCGAGGAGCGCGTCGGTGGTCCGGATGTCCGCGGTGGCGAGTTTCTTGGCGACGACGGGACCTACGCCAGCGATCTTTCGGACGCCGTAGGTCATCCCCCCGGGGCGCCTATTCGCTGCCTTCGAAGATCAGGTCGAGGCCTTCCACGTCGCCGCTTACCTCGACCTCGACCACCCGCTCGCCCAGCTTCTCGTGCCAGAAGACGAGTTCATGCGAACCGGCGGGCAAGCCGTCGATCCGGTACACGCCCTCGCTTCCCGTGGTCGAGTGGAAGGAGTGTTCCATTACGAACACGTAGGCAGCCATCCACGGATGGACGTCGCACTTCACCTTGATCGGCTTCTCGGCTGCCCGGAACGACTTGATCCTCGTGCCCCGCGCCGGCTGGCCGATGTTGAACGGCCGATTGGCTCTGGCCAGAGCCCGCACGTTGTGAAGCGTGGGATCGTCGTTGACGATCTCGATGTCCTGCTGGACGCGGACACCGAGAATCCGGGGTGTATAGAGGCAGCCGCGCTGCTCCAGGCGGACCGCTTCGGCCGGCGGGTCGTCTGCCGTGCCCTCGGGTGCCTCCTTAAGGTAGACGAAGACGTTCTCGATCGCGCCATCCTCTCCGATCAGGCTGTCGCGCGAGAGGACCCGTTTGTCGCCGTAGATCTGTTCGCAGTTCGGATCGGCGTCCATGCGCAGCGGGTAGCGCTTGAGCGGCTCTCCTTCGTACGTGACCGTGCCGCTGATGCTGAAGCTCTCGGCTTCCGCCGCCGGTACGGCGCCGGCGAGAAGAGAGGCGACGGCGAGGGCCGCGGCGGGGATCGACGTGCGCTTGCAGGCGGAGGGGATGCGCGGCATGTTCGGCCTCAGCGGGAGTAGTACTCGATGACGAGAGGCACTTCGCACACGATCGGGACCTCGTCCCGAACCGGTGTGCTGCGAAGCGTCGCCTGATAGCCCGTTTCGTCGGTCTCGACGTAGGTGGGTACCGTCACGCCGCGGGGCTCGTTGAAGCAGCGGAGCTTGCGGCTCGTTTCGCGTACCTCGACGACGTCGCCCTCCTTGACCCGGAACGACGGGATGTTCACCCGGCGGCCGTTGACCAGGATGTGACCGTGGCCGACGAACTGGCGAGCGGCGAACACGCTGGGGGCGAAGGCGCGGTGGACGATCGCGTCGAGCCGGGTCTCAAGCAGCCCGACGAGATTGTCGCCGGTCACGCCCCTCATCCGGGTCGCGCGCTTGTAGTAGTTGCGGAGCTGGCGCTCGCTGACGTTGTACTGGAAGCGCAACCGCTGCTTCTCGAGCAACTGCCGACCGTAGTTGCTCTGGCGCCGGCGCCGCTTCAGGCCGTGCATGCCTGGAGGATGGCTCTTTTTCTCCATGTAGCGTGCCGCCTTGGACGTCAGGGCGACGCCCAGCTTCCGCGACAGCTTGACCTTGGGCCCGTTGAACTTCACCTGTTTCTCCGATTTCCTGTTTTCTTCGCCGACCGACGGGCGTGGAGGCGGCGAGCCGATCAGTCTGCCGAGATCGCGTCCGACCGGCGCGTCTACCGTTTCGACTGTTCCTGGGGCCCGCTACCGCCGTCGAGCGGACGCGCATTGTAGCAGCGAGAGCTTTCAGACCCAAGTGGGCGAAGGGTCCCGTTTCTTAGTCCCCCTGCCTGGCAACGGCCGGGCCGGCGGGTCCTCGAACCCGGGTGGCGCGACCAGCGCCAGCCGTGAACCAGTCCGTGCGCCCGTCATCGGGCGCACGGATGGAACAGGGTTCTCTGGGGAGATCGACGGCGGAACGCGGCTGCTGACGGGCTTCCTGTGCGGCCCCCGTCGAGACCGAAACGGCGACGCGAGGTCTCGAACAGCCGGCCGATCTGATCGGCGTACTCTCCGCCGCCCTTCATGCGGTGGTGGAATCGGGGATCGTTGAGGTCGCCGCCGCGGGCCTCGCGCAGGCGGTTCAGGACTCGATCCTTACGGTCGGGGAAGTGCGTGCCGAGCCAGTCCGCGAAGAGTTCTCGAAGCCCGTGCGGCAGGCGGACCAGGATGTAGCCCGCGCGCCGCGCTCCGGCCTCGGCCGCCGCTTCCAGGATGGCGGGGATCTGATCGTCGTTCAGGCCGGGGATGATGGGTGCAGCCATGACGCCGCAGGGAATGCCGGCTTCGCTCAGTTGGCGTACCGCGTCCAGGCGCCGCCTTGGGCTCGAAGCCCTCGGCTCCATGCGGGCAGAAAGCGACGGCGACACCGACGTGATCGACAGGTAGACGCCGCAGGCCTGGAACCGGTTGAGTTCGAGGAGCAGGTCGAGATCGCGCGTCACCAGGTGGTTCTTCGTCACGATCGCTACCGGGTTGCGGAACTCGGCCAGGACCTCCAGGCAGCGGCGCGTGACGCGGAGTTGCCGCTCGATCGGCTGGTAGGGGTCGGTGACGCCGGAGAACATGATGACCTGGGGCGTCCAGCGGGGACTCAGGAGAGCCTGCCTCAGCAGTTCGGGCGCCTTTTCCTTGACCAGGATCCGGCTCTCGAAGTCGAGCCCGGCGGAGAAGCCGAGATACTCGTGGGTAGGCCGGGCATAGCAGTAGATGCAGCCGTGTTCGCAGCCGCGGTAGGGGTTGAGGCTGTACTGGAAGCCGATGTCCGGTGAGTCGTTGCGCGACAGGATCGTCTTCGAATCGTCGCGGAACAGTTCGGTCTTCGGCGCGTCCCCCCGTTCGGCGGTGCTCTCGCCTGGCTCGAAGTCGATGTCGATGCGCTCGAAGCGGTTTCTCGGGTTGGCGGCGGCGCCGCGGCCGCGTACGGAACCGGGTGACGACATACGGTCGACCGTATCACGACTTACGCCCGATTTTCGGCTTCCTGGCCGGGCTTGAGACGGCTCTAGCGGAGGATCAACTGCGGTCGCTCCGAGCGCGGCGCCAGAGCCTGTGCGATGACGCAGGCCGCATCGAGTCCCTGTGAGCGAAGATCGTCGACCAGGCGCCCGCTCCGCTCGGGTTCGACCGCCAGCACCAGGCCGCCCGCGGTCTGCGGGTCGAAGGCCAGTTCGAGCCGCGGTCCGGAGGGGGCCTGGCGTCTGACCGGCAACGGCAGGCGTGTGTTCTGTTCGTGGCTGGTGCTTCTCTCGCCACGCTCGAGCAGCTCCAGGGCGCCTGGCAGGGCGGGGACGGCGTCTGTATCGACCTCGATGTCGACGCCGCTGGCCTGGGCCATCTCGCCGACGTGGCCGGCCAGACCGAAGCCGCTGATGTCGGTTGCGGCCCGGGCGCCGGCGCGCCGGCCGGCCTCGAGCGCACCGCGGTTGCTGGTTTGCATCGAGGCGAAGGCGGCACGGAGCCAGCGACCAGGGCACAGGCCCATCCGGTCGGCGGCGAGCAGGACGCCGCAGCCGAGCGGCTTGGTCAGCACGAGCGCGTGGCCGGGCTCGACCGCGGCCTTGAGCAGCAGTTCGCGGCCGTTGCCCGCGACTCCCTCGACGTGGAAGCCGACGACGAGTTCCGGGCCGGTGTTCGTGTGGCCGCCGAGCAGGAGCACGTCCTCGGCGTCCAGTGCCGTGCGAGCGCCGGCGAGAACCTGGATCAACAGTTCTTCCGCCGCATCGCCCTCGGCGGCATGGGGCAGGGTGACCAGGGCCTGAGCGACCCTGGGCGCGACGCCGGTGGCGTAGAGATCGGAACAGGCGTTGACCGCCGCGACCCGTCCCACGAGCCACGGGTCGTCGGTGAAGGCGGGGAACGCGTCGAGCGAGGCGACGACGCGGTCGCCCGCCGGCGTCCTGTACGCCACGGCGTCGTCGGGAGTCCCCACATCGAGGATGACCTCGGAGTTCCGGCCGGTCTTCGCCTGGAGATCCGCCCGCGCGAGCGCTCTTTCCAGGCGATCGGGCCCGACCTTGGCGGCGCAGCCACCGCAGAACATGGGTTCCGCGGCGGCCGCGCTCGCGGGGCCCATCCCGCCTGCGGCATCGTCGCTGCCGTCCGAGTCGCCCGTTCCGGCGAGCCAGGGACGGGACGCCCCGGAGGCGTCGAGTGCCTGGAAGCGCTCCATGAACTGGCGATCGATCCGGTCCTTCAACCGCATGACCCACCTGCCCTCGAAGGCGCGGCCCCACTTGGCGCCGACGGCGGTTCCGTCGCCGAGGTTGAGGAGCGACAGAAAGTCGCTCTGCGGCTTGTAGCGACGGAGCCGTCGTCCGCCGAGCAGGCGATCGAGGTTGTCGATGAGATAGGGCCCCATGCGCACCGCGTAGACCCCCGCCCGGGCGCGCTGCGGGTATTCCGTCAGGGTCGCGCAGTCGCCGACGGCGAAGATGTGGTCGTGCCCCTCGACTTGCAGCGTCGATCGCGTGCGCACGAAACCACCGTCGTCGAGCGGCAGATCCGAGTCGCCGAACATCGGCAGCGCGGCGGCCCCGGCGACCCAGAACGTCAGGTCGGCGTCGAGACGTCCGCCGCCTTCCAGGCAGACCGAGTCCGCCTCGACCGCGACCACCCTGGCGCCGAGGATGGTCTCGATGCCGCGCCTGCGGGCAGCGGCTTCGATCCGGCTCGAGAGAGACGGGTGATAGCCGGGCAGGATGCCGTCGCCCGCTTCGACGATGGTCGTCGCCGGTTCGAGTCCGCGGTTTCTGAGTCGAGCGTCGATGCAGAAGGCCAACTCGATCCCGCCGGCGCCGCTGCCGACGACGACCACGTTCGGACGATCACTCGTCAGGGATTCCGCCCGCCCCTCGACCACCGCCGCCAGGCGGTTGATCGGGCGGGTTGGAACCGTGTGCTCGCGGACGCCGGGAAGGTCGAGGGCGGCCACGGTGGAGCCCACGTCGAAGGAGGCCAGGTCGAAGGAGAGCGCTTCGCGGCCCTTGATGAGCAGCCGGCGGGCGGCCGCTTCGACCCCGGTGCATGGAGCGAGAATCACCCGGACGCCTGCCCTGCGCGCCAGCGGCACGGCGTCGATCTCCAGTTCGTGACGCTCGTACTGGCCGGCTACGAGCCCCGGCGCCATCCCGGAGTAGACGGCAATGGGCGTGTCGACGACCAGTGTGGCGTCGATGGCGGGGTTGGGTTCCATGATCCAGTGTCGCAGCAACTGGACATGTGTATGGCCGGCGCCCACGAGGACCACTCGCGTGGCCGCATGGGACGCAGAACCTGGCGTGCCGGGACCCCGATCCCGGTTGAGCGCTGTGGTCGTCACGTCATGGCGGCGGAACGGTCGTGGATCTAGGACCTGTCGCCGACGTCGCCTTCGGCTCCGCGAACGGCGCCGGAGGTTCGAAGGGCCGCGATCCGGTCGGGGGCGTAACCCAGTTCGGCGAGGACTTCGTCCGTGTGTTGGCCCAGCGCCGGCGCCGGCCGCCTGATCGACGCCGGGGAACGGGAGAAGCGCCAGGGCACGCCCGCCATTCGCAGGTTGCCGAGCTGCGGGTGCCGGACGACCTGGCTCATCGCCATCGCCTCGACCTGGGGATCGTCGAAGAACTCGTCGGCCGAACGGACGGCGGCGCATGGAACGCCCACCGCGACGAGGTCGGCTTCCAGCTCGTGGGCCGGCCGCGAGGCAACGATCGGGTCGATCTCCGCGCTGAGTTCCCTGGCCTGGGTGACGCGCTGGGGGTTCGTCGCGTAGCGGGGGTCACCCGCCAGATCATCGCGGCCGATCGCTTCGCAGAACAGCTTCCAGAACTTGTCCGTGCCGGCGGCGATGAAGATGGGGCCATCGGCGGCGGCGAACATCCGGTAGGGGAAGATGCCGGGCGGCCCGGTGATCTCGGCCTCGAGCGGCTGGAGGTAGGACTGTGCCTGGGCGGTCATGATCGCCTGCAGCAGGGACGTCTCGATCCACTGGCCGTCGCCGGTGCGCTCGCGGTGGAGGAGGGCGGCGTTGATCGAGCAGACCGTGAGAACGGCGGCCATGTAGTCGGAAACCGCCACCGGACAGATCGCCGCGACGCCGTTCATGAGCTGCTGCAGGTGCGCCGCGCCGGCCATCGACTGGAGCACCGGGTCGTAGCCGGGTCGCTGTGCGTACGGTCCGCTACCGCCGAAGGCGCTCGACGAGGCGTAGATGAGCCCGGGGTTGTGGCGGCTGAGGGTGTCGTAGTCGATGCCCAGCCTGGCGGCCACTCCGGGCCGGAAGTTCTCCATCGCCACGTCGGCGTCCCGGGCGAGGTCGTAGACGACCTGCCGCCCCTCCTCGGTCTTCAGGTTGACGGCGATGCCACGCTTGTTCCGGTTCCACGCCTGGAACATCCGGCTCTCGCTGCCGATGAAGGGGCCCCAGTGGCGGGCATTGTCGCCGCCTGGCGACTCGATCTTCAGGACATCGGCGCCCATGTCGCCGAGCAGCATGGCGCCGTAGGAGCCGGCGATAAAGCTGGTGAAGTCGAGAACGCGAATGCCGTGCAGCGGGCCGTGGGGGCGCGGCTCCGGCATGGACCCGTCAGGCATTCGGCGATCTTAGCTACTCCACCAGCTCGACGTTGTCGATCTCGAGCCAGAAGGCGCCGAGATCGGCGGGACCGCCGATGAAGAACGCCCAGGCGCCCGAGGGGTCGAGACCACGGAACGACGACAGCGGGATCTCGACCCGGCCCCATTCCTCCCCGGCCTCGAAGGAGGCAGCCGCCGGCCGCATTCCCAGGCTTTCGGCGAACGCCATCGCCTGGTAGGTCGCGCTCTCTCCGCGCGCGTCGAAGGCCAGGGCGCGCATGGCGCCGGCGTCGACCGGTTCGTTGAACTGGGAACCGAGCAGGACCATGACCCCGGACCACGGGAACGCGAAGCCCTCCTTGATCTCGCCCTCGATCCGCAGCGCGTTGCCGCCCTCGTCGCGGGGCGCCGCGGCGCTCGTCACGGTCGACTTGCCGCCGGCAATGGCGTCGGTCGAGTGCGACCACTTCGGGGGCAGGTTGCCTGCGCCCAGCTCCTCGAAGTCAGTCAGCAGCGTCGGTTCGAGGCGGGGCCGGCCGGTAACGGGTTCGGCGATCCTGCGCTCGAAGCGGGTCCCGTCCTTCCAGATCGCCGCGATGTCGCGGGTGGCGCGCACGGCCTGGGTCGCGTCGCCGCGAACCAGGATCAGGTCGGCCTTGAGGCCGGCCTCGATCCGGCCGCGGTCGCCGAGGCCGAACGCGTCGACGGGCGCGGCGGTGGCCGCCCGCAGGGCCTCGACCGGCGTCAGGCCGGCGCGGACCAGCAGTTCGAGTTCCCTGTGGATGCTCGCACCGTGGGTCGTTCCGGGATTCGGTGCGTCCGAGCCGGCCAGGAGCGGCACTCCGGCGGCGTGCAGCGAGCCGACGTCGGCCAGGATGTTCGCCATCAACTCGGGGTCCGGTTCCCGGCCGAAGTCCTGGCCCAGACCGCCTCGCTGCTCGGGTGTGAGGAAGGGTGCGACCAGCGGATCCGCTGCCAGCTCCGGGCCGCCCCCGGTGGCCGCGATCGTTTCGAGCACCGCGAGCGTGGGGACGACGAAGATCCCCGCCCTCTTGGCCGCCTCGACGATCGCCGCGCCTCGGGCGCCCTCGAAGTAGATGTGGACCAGGCCGTCGGCGCCGGCGGCGATGACCTCCCAGGCCGCTTCCGCCGTGCTGATGTGGAAGACGGCGAGCCGGTCGTGACTGTGCGCGGCGGCCACGATCCGGGGCAGGGTCGAGGGCGCGAAGGTGGAAAGCGGGCGTCCGGCGGATCCGGCTTCGTAGATCACCTTGATGAAGTCGGCGCCCGCCGCCACCCGGTCGGCGATGAAGGCCTCGGTCTGCTGCGGGTCGTCCAGGGTAGGCAGCGCGATGCCGAACTGCGTGCCGTGCCCGCCCGCGACGGTGACGGGGCCGCCGGCAAGGACGTCGGCCCGGTCGGGAACCGCTCCCGCCGCCTGCTGCCGTCGCCACTGCGCCGCCATGGCCTCCGCGGTGAGCATGTCCAGAACGGTCGTGACGCCGAAGTTCAGCGCCTGCTCCAGCGCCGGCCCGAAGTTGTGCGTATGGCTGTCGATCAGCCCCGGCAGCAGGGTCAACCCGGCGCCGTCGACGACCTCCGCTTCCGTGCCGGCGGCCGCTGGAATGTGGGTGCCCGGCGTGACCGACTCGATCGTGCGGCCACGGATCACGACGGTGGCGATGTCGAGCACCTCGTCGCCGGTGAACACGCGGGCGCCCTGGATCACGGTGGCGGGGGGCTGCGCGTGGAGCCCGGTGCCGAGGCCGACCAGGCAGGTAATCAGAAGAGCGGCTCGGCCGACGCATTTCGAAGGCACGTTCATCGCGGTGTCCTCCCGGGTCGGTCGTATGCTAGCGATCGCCTGCGGCAGGCAGACGCCTCATGGCCAGGACTGGCAGCGGCGGGCCCGCTAGCCGGAAACAGCGCGGACGAAGGAGAGAACACTTGAAGATCAAACTGGACATCGACTGCACGCCCGAGGAGGCGCGCGCCTTTCTCGGTCTTCCCGACGTGGCGGGGATTCAGAACGAGATGCTGGAGCGGTTCCGTGATCGAATGACCGCCAACCTGAAGTACGCCGACCCCCAGGAGATGTTCAAGCTGTGGTTCCCGGGTCTGGCGCCGCGCCGCGGAGCCGACGCAGACGCCGAGGGGAGCTGATCGGTCGGCTTACGCCCCGACCCCGGCCTCGAGCCCCGTCACGTCGTAGGACATCAGGATCAGGTCGTGGGTCGCGTCGTTGAGGTCGATCACCCAATCCGCGAGCAGGGCTTCGATCGAGAAGCCCAGCTTGTGGAACATCTGGCGGGCGCCGCGCTGCTCGCGGGCCATCTGGGCCACGATCTTGGTCAGTCCGATCTGCTGGGCGAGTTGGAAGACGTCGTGCGCCAGGTGGCCTCCGAGACCGGCCTGCCGGACCTCCGGCAGGACCATGATCCGGATCTCGCCCAGGTGTCGCATCCACGAGGATTCGCGGCGGTTCAGGCTGCCGTAGCCCACGAGCCGGCCGTCAACGTGGGCCAGAACAGCGATCCGGAGTCCCGTGATCACGCCCTCGATCCAGTGGTCGACGACCTTCGGATCCGTGAGGTCGACGCGGAGAAACCGGAGGTCCTCCTTCGGAAGGGCGCGGGCGAAGGCAAGCATGTCGTCGCGGTCATCCTGACCCAGGAGCCTGAACTCGAAGGACTTGCCCTTCAGGCGGACGGTTCGGGGGTAGTCGTTGGCCATGTCGTTCACTCAGCTGCCTCCGTGTCGACGGCAGGATCCTCTGCCGGGGAGCCGTCGGCGAGCCGATCGAGGTAGGTGGTGATGGCCGCGAAGGAGCCGTCCACCGTGTTCTTGAACTGCCGTTGACCGTCCGCGGCGGCGTCACGCCAGGTCTGCATCAGGACGCGGGCTTCATCGGGCAGGTTCGGGACCTGGTCGATCATCCGGTCCGCGAGTTCGAGTTGCCGTTCCTGCAGCGCAACGATCGCGTTGTAACCGTTCTCGAACGCCGCCTTCTGGAACTCCAGCACCTGCTTCTGGTAGTCGAGAACCTGCTTGGGAGTCGTTGGTCTGTTCATCTAGGTCTCCAAGGTCTGATCTGCGTGCGGTCGTGGCGCCAGTGGGGAGTCGCGGACCGGCCGGCGGGGAGAGCTGCCGGCTGCTTCGCGGAGTTCGCTGAGCGACTCTGCGAGCAGGTCCGGCAGTGCGTCGCCGTCCGGACAGGCTCCCTCATCGACCGTGAGACCGACGTGCAGCAGTTGGTTGTAGGCGAAGAACGCGCAGGATAGCCCCTGGCCGAAGCCGACGGGCCAGGACGGCGTGTAGCCGATGACCGTTCGGCCGGCCAGGAACGTGGGGATCTGGGGGCCGGTCGCGTTGGCCACGGCGAGGTGGAAGGACGGCCGGATCCGGGAGGTCATTGCCGCGGCGGCCGCGGTCAGACGACCGCCTCGCTGCGGCACGCGGGAAAGGCGCGCGAGAACGTCCGGGACGTGAGCCGCTCGCAGCAGGCGGGCGAGCTGATGCACGGACCGAAACCGGTGCGCGGCGTTCAGGCCGAGCGGGACTTCGATCGGGAGGAGGCTGCGCCGCTTGCCGCCGCGACCGGGCACGTCCGTGGCAAGGGCGATCCGCAAGTTGCGGCCCTTGACCGGCACGCCGCGACCGGTCAGGTAGCGTTCGAGTGCGCCGCCGACCATGGCCAAGACGACATCCGAGAGAGCGCCCCCGAGCCGGCTGCGGATCGTGCGGATGTCGGCGTAGGAGAATTCGTGTCGGATCAGGCGCCGACGCCCTTTTCCAGGCCGGTTGAAGGGCAAGGGCGGCGGGGGCAGCGCCGCGTCGGGCATCGTTTCGTTCAGGGTCAACAGGGCGGTGCGTACATCTTCGGACGCGAGGTGCATCGCGCCGCCCACCAGATCCTGTCCGGCGCCGGTCCAGTCCTCGATCCGTTCGGCCAGCCGCCTGCCGGAACAGTTCTCGGGTCGCCGGGCGCCGAGGAGGGGGCCGACAGCGATGAGCGGCTCCGACGGATCGTCTCGACTGTTCCTGACGCGGGTGTCGAAGAGGACGTCGAACAGAGCGCTCGTGCCCAGGCCGTCCACCGCGGCGAGGTGCGTCTTGACGAGAAGCGCGTCGCCATAGTCGTGGTGCTTGGGCAGCAGGTGAACCTCCCAGAGCGGCCGCGAAGGGTCGAGAGGCTTCGTCAGCGCATCGCCTAGCGCCGCGACCCGGTCGCCGTCGCCCGCAACGTGAACGTGTTGCTCCGGATCGAAGCGCGCCGCGCGCCAGCGCGGGGCCCCGAACGGCGCGGTCTCCACCCGAAGTCCGAACCGCGGCAGCCTGCCGAGGCGCCCGACCTGGCGCAGGAGCTCTCTGTGCCCGATGCTGCCTTCGATCCGCGCCAGACCGGCGATGTGCAGGCCGGGGTTTCGGCGTTCCAGGTTCCAGAGGAATGCCCGGTCGGCGGCGAGCAGTTCGTTGGCGGTCGTCATGGCGCCTGTTCGTCCGGCGCGGGATGGCGGCTCAGGAAGCGTGCCAGGTGGCGGTACGCCAGCGGGTTGGCGGCGAGTCCGCAGTGGGTTCCGGGAACCTCCGCGTTCTTGGTGGGATCGTAGAGGCGCGTGTAGCGCCAGGCGACGACGCCGTCACGGCGCGTGTAGATTGCGAGTTGTGGAATCTCCTCCGGGAAGACACCCTGAACCGCCCGCACGATGTCGCACCGGCAGTCGCCCGAGAAACAGCGGGGATCGCGGCAGTCGTCCCGTTCGACGGCACGCCGGTGAACGACCTCCGCCAGCCGCATGACCAGCGGGTGCGAGCGGACTCCTCTGATCGGGGTTCCCATCGTGGTGACCGAGGCGACCAGGTCGGTCCGCAGACAGGCGACGCTCCGGGCGAGCACGCCTCCCAGGCTGTGGCCGATGACGTGTACGCGGCGGCCGGTCCGTGCGGCGGCGGCTTCAAGCGTCGCCGTCAATCGATGCCCAAGCCGCTCCAGGCAATCCGCGTTGTGTCCGATGTCCGAGCGATAGGGCCGGTAGCCGATGCGTCCGAGCCAGCGCCGCATCGGCGCCAGGTAACCGTCGGTGCCGGTGAAGCCCGGTACGACGACGACCGCCGCGCCGTCGCCGCGCGGTACGCCGAAGCCATGGTAGGTCGGCGTCATCGGAAGCAGCGAGAACTCCGCGATGGCGAAGCCCTCGAGCCACAGCGGCACGGCGGCCGGCACGGTGTCCCGCAGCAGGCGCGGGTTGGCGCTCCAGATCGGGTTGGTCGGGCGGCGCTGGGACGATGTCACCGGACGTTTCCCCGCACTATGCGACTCCCTGAAGAGGCGCGGCTTCCGGGCTCGATGCTTCGGCCTCGTCCCCGTCGGCGGCGAAACAACGGGCTCCCGTCGCTTCATCCTCGTCGATGCCGGCGGCCTGGCGCAGTTCGGCATAGGAGTCCTCGAGGCACTTGGTAAGGAACCACGGATCGGGAATCAGCCTGGAGTCCACGGTGATGCCGAGTGTGATGCGCTGGTTGTAGGTCAGGATGGCGAGGAACAGCCCGATGTTGTTCGACACGATACCGGCCGGGAGCCAGTCGACCAGCCTGTGTTCTCCGAAGTAGAGGGGGATCATCGGGCCGGGGATATTCGTCGAAACGGTGTTGAAGAGGGTCTGCGAAAACGGCAGCGTTGCTCCCATGGCCGCCATCAGAGGCGGTACCCGGACGCCGAACTGACTCAACTGGTAGAAGGCCTTGGCCTGGCCGGCTTCCTTGAGCCTGTTCATCGCGTCCCGTTCCTTCTTCAGGCGTTCTACCGGATCGTCGACGCCGACGAAGAGCGGAGCGATCATGTTGGAAACCAGGTTGCCAAGCTGTCCGCGTTCGTTCGCCTCCCGCATGCTGACCGGACACATGGCACGGAGTTCGAGTCCGGCCGTGTCCTGGCCGCGCGACCGAAGGTAGCGGCCGACACCACCGGCGAGGACGGTCAGCACGACGTCGTTTACGGTGCCGCCCAGTTTGGATTTGACCGCGCGCATCGTCGGGAACGCGAACTGGGCCCAGGCGAAGCCGAGGTCGCCGCCGACCGGCCGGTTGAAGACCGTACGGGGCGCCGGCGTGGCGCTGACCGGCAGGGTGGCGCTGCCGGCGGACATCATCTCGCGGGTGCGTTCCGCCATGACGTCGGGCCGCAGGGCCTCGAAGGCGGCCTCGGTCCAGGTCCGGTTGAGTTCACCGAGGCGATGCCGCATCGCTTCCTGCAGCAGGCTCAGGGAGTTGGGCAGGGGCGTCGGCGACCAGGGTTCGGCGGGCGGTTCGGGCAGCTCATCGGTCGGCGAGAAGTCGCTCAGCACCATGATCAGGTCGACGCCGGAGACGCCGTCGACCATCGCGTGGTGGATCTTCCAGACCACGGCGGTGTGGCCCGGAATGCCGCGCAGCACGATTCCCTTCCACAGCGGACGTCCGCGGTCGAGCATGCCGCTGTAGGCCTCGACGGCCGCCCGCGCCAGGACCTGTTCATTGCTTTCGGTAGGAAGCCAGACTTCGTCGATGTGGTTCTCGATATCGAAGTTCGGATCGTCGACCCACAGCGGGTGGGAGATGAAGAAGGGCGGAAACACGACCCGCTGCCGATACCTGGGCAGCAGGTGCATGCGGGCGGCGACCTGCTCGATCACGTGTTCACTGGAGAACTCGCCTTCGTAGACCATGCAGCCACCGATGTGCATGGTCGCGTTGGGGCGCTCCACGTAGAGGAAGGTGGCGTCGAGGGGGCTCAAGAATCGGTTCAGTTCCGGGGCCATCGGATTCTCCAGAGCACGGCGGATCTGGGAAGGTCAGGGGCGGTTTGCTGCGCCGCTTACTGCACCGCAGCATACGCATCGTTGCACAGAACCTGACGAACGGCAAGAGCCCGTGAACGGCGCGCTATCGAGTCAGTCCGGCCGGCGCCAGCGGAATGCGGTCACGTCGATGACCTCACGGGCCGGTTCCACGCGCACCTGAACCGGTGTCGACGACAGGGGAAGCCGCGGCGTCAGGCAGCGGCGCCGCTCGCGGCCCTTCTGGGTCGGCCGGCAGGGGAGAGGTTCTCCGTCGATCTCGACGGTCACGTCCACTGTGTCGCGCGACGGCGTGCGGATGGCGATCTCGAGCGAGACCAGCGATGGAGGCTGGCCGTCGACGCTGCCTGCAAGCGATTCCGGATCCACCGAGTACGCGCCTTCGCCGACCGCGGAGAACGCTGCGGAGACGGGAGGTCCGGCGGCCCGGAACGGCTGGCGGACGAGGACTATGGGTTCGCCGCGCAGGCGGAACAGGCCGGGTTCGAAGCGCTGGACCCGGGCGCCGTCGGCAGTTGCCAGCTCCCGGTAGGCCGGATGCTCGTCCGGCTCGAGCCGGGAGGCGGCGAAGAGCAGCACGTCGGCCATTAGGGGCTCGAGCGCGGCCTCCTGCGCGAGGTCGTCGGTCCGGATGACGGTGGGCACGAAGGCGCTCTCCCAGGTGCGGGGATCGAAGGCCTGGGCTCCGAGCGGCAGCTCGGTGATGAACGTTCGACCCCGCAGCGGTTTGCGGGCGCCGGCGACGCGGGCCGCTTCGTCGACGGTGAGCGGGACGTTCTCGTCGTGCATGGTTCGGTGGACGAAGTGGGCCTTGGCGGCGAACGCGCCGCCGAAGACGAGGACGAGGGCTGGTACCGCCGTTCGACCCACCCAGGCGGGGTGCGCGGCTCGGGCCGACTCGAGGAGACGGTGAATCAGCCAGGCGGCGGCGAGCGCGCCGACGGGCGCGACGATTAGCCAGTTGGGCGGTTTGGGGTAGCGGGTGGCGGCCCAGAGCGCCGCCACGTAGCCGCCGGAGAAGAACAGCAGAATCCAGGCGTCGCCGATCGTCGCCGAGCCTCGGACGCCCGGGAGCGGGGCGGCCGCGGTTCGCGCGCGCAGGACGAGAACGAGGAGCCAACCGAGCCCGAGCAGGGCCGAGACGCCCAGGACCGGGCTGAAGTAGACGCTGCTCGCGAGGCTGGTGACCACACTGACCGGCTGGTCGAACCATCCGGAGCCGGCCGCGGCCAGTCGTTCCTGGTACTGGGTGACCGTCGAGCTCAGGTGGCGGCGGTAGAGATCGGGAACGAGCAGCAGCCACGGATTGAGGAGTACCAGCACGCCAGCCGCGGCAGCGCCCGCCGCGGCTGTACGCCGCACGACGAGTCCGATGTCCCGGACTCCGCCCAGAGCGATCGTCGCCAGCAGCGGGATGACGAGTGCGCCCCCGTTCCACTTCGCGGCCGCGGTGGCTCCGACCATGGCGCCGGCCACGGCAAAGCTCCTCAGACCGCCGTGTCTGCGAGCCGCCAGCATGGCGTAGAGCGCCACGACCGAGGCGAGGACCATCATGATGTCGGGCTTGAAGGCCCCCGACTGGCGCAGGTGCCAGGGCGTGACCGAGAGAAGCAGGACCGCGGTCAGGGCCACACCCGGTCCGAACAAGCGTCTGCCGATGAGGTACAGGACCCAGAGCGACGCGGTGCCCACGACGACTTGAAGGAAGCGGCAGGCGCGGACGCCGAACGGTGTCAGGTACGGCCTGCCCTGCGGAGCCATCGCCACGGCGGAGGGAGCACCTTGCAGGCCGGGTAGGGAGCGCGCGGCCTCCCACGTCTTCAGCAGCAGGGCGTGCGGCATGTAGGACAGGGTCGGATAATGGGCGCGCACCGGCTGGAACTGCCCTTCGGCCAGAATCGCGGCGACGTTGCCTGCGTTGTAGCGCTCGTCCCAGATCCGGTTCATCGTGGGATCGGGCCAACTGAAGACCAGCCGGACCGCGAAGGACCACGCGAGGAGCATTCCCAGCAGCCAGCTCTGAAGACGACTGGCCGGGGGCGGGGCGCCTTCCGGGTTCATGGCGTCAGTCGAGGATCGGATAGCCGGAGTGAGCGGTCAGCTCGCGGAAGAGCTGTTGCAGCCGTTCGAGCACAGGCCGCTCGCCGCCGCCGATCGTCCGGCCGTCGACCTCGTCTACCGCCACGAGTTCGCCCATCGTGCCGGTGCAGAACGCCTCGTCGGCGCGGTAGAGCTCAGCCTGGCTGAAGTCGGTGACTTCGTGGGGAATGTCGTTCTCCCGGCAGAGTTCGAGAACCGTCTCGCGAGTGACGCCCTCGGGGCACGCCCTGCAGTGGCTCGTTGTGACCACGCCGCTTCGTACGATGAAGACGTGGGTCGCGTTCGTCTCGGCGACGAAACCCTGGCGGTCCAGCATCAAGGCGTCGTCGGCGCCCGCCGCGTTCGCTTCGATCTTCGCCAGGATCGACTGGATCAGGTTGTTGTGGTGGATCTTCGGGTCCATGCAGTCGGGCGGGAAACGGCGGATCGACGATGTGATCAGGCGGATCGGCCGGGATCCGTAGACCGGCGCCTTGTGTTCGGCGAGGACGATCAGCGTCGGTCCCGCGACGTTGAGCCGCGGGTCCATGCCGGAAGTGATCTTCGTGCCGCGGGTCAGCGTCAGCCGGACGTGGACGTCGTCCCGCATCCCGTTCGCTTCGAGGGTGCGGCGGATCTCGCCGATGACGTCCTCGTGGGTCGGAATCTCCGCGAAGGCCAGGGCCAGGGCCGAGTCCCGCAGGCGGTCGAGATGCCGTTCGAGCTTGAAGATCCGGCCGTCGTACAGGCGCAGACCCTCCCAGACCGCGTCGCCCCCCTGGACGGCGGAGTCGAACGGGCTGATCCCGGCCTGATCGCGGTGGATCAGGTCGCCGTTGATGTTGATCAGCAGATCCCGGTTCTTCGGGTTCGCCTTCTGGAGCATGGCGGTCGGGTGGCCCTTGGGTCAGGAGAGGAGCCGCTGCGCGGCGAGGTGATCGTAGTGCTGCTGGCACTCTTCCAGGACGTCCGCGAGGAAGTCGGGTACGGGTTCGTTCTTGGGCCGGAAGGGAGCGAAGCCGGTGCTTTTCTCGACGGCACCGTACCAGTGGGGTGCCCAGACTCCGTCCGTTCCGCGGCGCCCGGGCGGCCAGCTCAGCATCGTCTCGTTGAACTCGGTGCCGACGGCGCGGCACAGGCTCTCCAGGGCGGCGCGCGGGTTGCGCAGCACGTCGGCGGAGTCGATCACCGCGGGCGGCTCGCCGAGCCGTTCCGACTCCAGGTCGAAGAGTTCCCGCTGCTGCGGCAGGCCGGTGTCCGCAAGGGTGGGCTGCGGGAGGATCCGGATCAAGGATGTCAGCATCTCGGCCGGATCGCGGATCAGGAAGACGTTCGTGAGCCGTGAGACCCAGGATCTGTCCGTCTCCGGCAGCAGGTGATGGGCCATGTGCTTTTGGTAGAAGATCGGCCGGTTCTCCGGAGCGTCCTCGGTCAGCCACTTCGTGACCCGCGCCAGGTCGCTGTCGTGGTGGGCGAGGATCTCCTCGCGGCCAGGATGGTCGAGACCGTGCTCCAGCAGGTAGTTCGCGTAGAGCGGCTCGTCGCAGACGAAGGTGTCGCCGCGGTTCCCCCAGGCCCGCAACATCGCGGTCGAGATGTTCCGGGGGCCGGACCACATCGCGATCCTCAGCACCTGTCGTTCGCCGGGCATCCGCTCTTACGAAGGTGCCGCCGCGGCCGCTTCGCCGGCCGTTCCGTACCCGGCCCGCATGCTGGCGAACAGGGCGGTCATGTCGTCGTGGGTGGCCTCGGTCAGGAAGCGCTGGGTCCACATGGTCCTCGGCGTTGCCGACACGTTCGGAGCGGGTGAGTGCAGCAGACGCATGTCGATCAGATAGACGTCCCCGCGCCGGCCCGTCAGCTCGACGACCCTGAGGTCGGCGTCGCCGCGGCGCACGGTTTCACGCAGGAACCGGCCTCGGTCCTTCCCCTGCTTCGACATGAGTTCCCGGAAGTAGCGCTCCCGGCGCAGCCGGTGCGTGATCTGCCGGGAACCGAGCCAGGGAATGTCGTACAGGAGCCGGTGGCTGCCCTGGACGACGACCGTGCCGCCGCCGCCCGCCTCGACCGTGTCGAGCATCGCGAACGCCTGCACGCCGGGGACGGTCCGGCGATTGGGCAGCTTCGGCAGGTCGACGTGCCAGGCGATCTCGGGCAGGGACCAGGCGCCAGGTTCGGGGAACGAGAAGAGGAGCTGCGGCCGCTTCATCAGCGGCCTGATCGGTCCGCCCGCGGCCGCCTCGACCGCTGCTTCGAGTTCAGGCGTGACCAGATCGGTGAGCACCCGGGCGTGTCGGATTCCCTCGAGCAGTCGCTTGTTGTGGCGCTGGACAGGCTCGTCGGTCAGTTGGTCCAACAGCCAGACGCCGTTCCGGCGGACTCCCGCCTCCTCCGACTTCCGGTAGACGAGGTTCAGCGCGCGGCTGGTCAGTTCGTCCGGGAGCAGCCCGGGCAACTTGACCAGTCCGGTGGCCTCGAATCGTTCGCGGGCGGTCCGGTTCATGGCGTCCTCGGGACAAGCATATGGCGTTCCCCCCGGTGATAGCTTGCGCCGATGAGCCGGCGGGCCGAGTTTGAGGCTGAGCACCCGGAAGTTCACATCCTGTCGGCGGACCAGGCGGGTCGGGTGGACCTGGTGATGGGCGCGGCCGGCTGGTTGGGCGAGGAGGAGCAGGTCACGACCTGTGCCTTGCTGGGCGGCGAGTCGAGCACCGTGATGCGAGTCGAACTCCAGGAACTGCGTGGGGGGTGGCGCACGGCGGTGCTGAAGCAGTCGTTGCCCTGGCTGCGGCGTGACGAGTCGGTCGCCTTGCCGGCCGATCGCTGGCGCGCGGAGCGCGCGTTCTACGCCAGGGTGGCGCGTCTGCCGGAGGTGGCGGCTCGCATGCCCCGGCTGATGTCCGCCAACCAGGCGAGGTCCCTGCTGCTACTCGAGGACTTCCGTGGCGCTTCGAATCTCGCGTCGCTCTACCGGGGCGCTTCGCTGACCGAGGAGGTCGCTCAGGCCCTGGGCGGGTTCCTGCGAGCGCTGCGTCTCGGAACGCGCGGTGACCCCGATCCGGAGCTCGAGAACGCCGGGATGAAGGCGCTCAACCACCGCATGCTGTTCGAGGCGCCGTTCACCTCGCCCGTGGCGGGTGGTGACGGCCTTGGTCCGGATGGTGCTCCACCAGACGCAGCCGCACTTGAGGCGGTCGAGCCCGGTCTCGGCGAGGCGGCGGCGGCGCTGCGGTCGGATCGCCCATTCCGGGAGTCCGTCGCCGGATTGAGCGGGCGCTTCCTCGGCGACGGGACCTGTCTGACCCACGGCGCCTTCCATCCGGGCAACTGGCTCCAGTTGGCGGACGGCGGTGTCCGGATCGTCGACCCGCAGTTCGGCGGCTGGGGAGATCCGGAGTTCGATGTCGGCACGGCGCTTGCGCATCTGCTGCTCGCGCGGCAACCGGATCAGGTCGCCAAGGCGTTCTTCGCGGCGGCCGCCGGCGTGGAGGAGGAGGACGATGGAGAAGAGACGGCGGATGCCGATGACGCCGAAGCCGGCCTCGACCGAGAGCTGATCGCTCGCTACGCCGGAGTCGAGATCGCCCGCCGGCTGATCGGCGGCGGTCAACTGCCGCTCAAGGCGGAGGCCGGCTTTCGTTGTGGTCTGCTCGAGACGGCGCGGACGGCGGCCGTCTCGGGCCGCCTGGAGGTACTGGAGACATGAGTCGACCCGTTGCACGCCACCTGACTGCCGCGCTCGGTCTGTTCGCGCTGGCCGTGACACCCGTGCTCGCCCAGAGCGCCGGCTTCGGACAGGGACGCGTGCTTGACGGCCCCGGCCACGTGCTGCCGCACCGGGACCGGGTGGAGCCCTTCAACCACATGCTCGAGGAGCGGCTGCACGAGCTCCTGCCGCGATTGATGCGCGAAACCGGGATCGACATGTGGCTCGTCATCAACCGGGAGTACAACGAGGACCCGGTGTTCTTCAGCCTGGTGCCGCGACCCGTGTTCGCGGCCCGGCGGACGACGATGCTTGTCTTCTTCGATCGCGGGCCGAACAACGGGGGGCTGGAACTCCTGACGGTCAACCGCTATCCGTACGGTGCCCTCTACGAGTCGGCCTGGGAGGGCGGCGACCTGGAGGAGCAGTGGCAGGGCCTGGGCGAGGTGATCGCCGCCCGCGATCCGAAGCGAATCGGCGTCAACGTTTCGCGCCACTGGCCGGTCGCGGACGGTCTCTCGGAGGCGCTCCACGAGCGGCTCCTCGAGGTGCTCACGCCTGAGCTCAAAGAAAGGGTGACCAGCGCCGAGGAACTGGTCGTGCGCTGGATCGAGACCCGCAGCCCGCTGCAGATGGAGGCCTATCCGCGGATCGTCTCCCTGGCCCGCGGCGTGATCGCGGAGGCCTTCTCGGAACGGGTGATCACCGCAGGCGCCACGACCACGGACGATGTCGTCTGGTACATCGCCCAGCGCTTCGAGGACCTGGGGCTCGACATCTGGTTCCTGCCCTCCGTCAACGCCCAGCGGCGGGCGTCGAACGAGGACGAGGCCTGCGACCCGGGCGAGCCCTTCTGCGGCGGCAGCGGCGAGTTCGTCATCCAGCGCGGCGACGTCCTGCACACGGATGTCGGCATCTGCTATCTGGGCCTGTGTACCGACACCCAGGAGATGGGCTACGTGCTGCGGCTGGGCGAGAGTGAAGCCCCGGCGGAGCTACGGGAAGCTCTCGCCGCCGGCAACCGCTGGCAGGACATCCTCACCGGGGAGTTCCGGACCGGCCGCACCGGCAACGAGATCCTGGCGGCGACGATCTCGGTCGCCACGGACGAGGGCCTCCGTTCCAGCACCTACACGCATCCGCTTGGCGTGTTCGGCCATGCTCCCGGGCCGACGATCGGCATGTGGGACAACCAGGGGCCGACGCCGATCCGGGGCGACTGGCCGCTATACCCCGACACCGCCTACGCGATCGAGGGCAACGTCAAGGTCGAGCTCGAGATGTGGGGAGGCCAGGACGTCCAGATCAAGCTGGAGCAGAGCGCGGTCTACGACGGCGAGAAGGTGCTCTACCTGGCTGGCCGCCAGACCGAGTGGCACCTGGTCCGCTAGAAGATCGCGCTCAGCAGGCCGAATTCGGCAAAGACGACGGCCACCAGGCCGCCGACGACGAGCAGCACGACGACGACGGCGATCGTCACAGGCAGGGCGATGATCGCGATCGGAATCAGGATCGCGGCCAGCAGGGTCGCGGCGATGAAGCCGATGATCTTGAACGGCAGAAGCACCAGCTTGAAGGCGATCTTCACGACAAAGGCCACGGCGGCGAAGACGGCGAGCAGCCCGAGGGCGATCGCACCGAGGGTCAGGATGGTCAGGACTTCCATTTCGAGTTGCACTCCTCCTGCCTCAGGACTACGGAGATCAGACGTAGAGGTTTCGTGGCGCGCTACACTGCCCGGATGAAGATGGACCGCAGACGTTTTCTGCAAACCGGCGCCGTGTTGGGCGCCGCCGCCGCTGCCGGCTGCATGGAGCGCGACGCCGGTTCCGGAGAAGAAGCGGCGCCGGCCGCCGAGACCACGGTCGAGCCCCTCTACCGGATCTCCCTGGCCGAGTGGTCCTACTTCCGCGAGCTGTTCGGCCCGTCGCTAAGCGCGCTGGCCGACGGCTCTTTCGGCGATGTCCTCGAGACCGATCCGCGCTCGCTCTACCAGGGCCAACTCGACCACCTGGACTTCCCGGCACGGGCCCGCGGCCTGGGCATCGAGGCGGTGGAGTACGTGAACACTTTCTTCTTCGACCGCGCCCGGGACGGGGAGTACCTGGCGGACCTCAAGTCGCGCTGCGACGGCGAAGGGGTGACCAGCCTGCTCATCATGTGCGACGCCGAAGGCGACATCGGGGATCCCGATGCCGCGGCCCGCACGCAAACGGTCGAGAATCACCACAAGTGGGTCGAGGCGGCGGCGTTCCTCGGCTGTCACTCGGTGCGGGTCAACGCCGCCAGTGCGGGGTCCTTCGAGGAGCAGCAGAAACTGGCCGCGGACGGCCTGCGCCAGTTGTGCGAGTACGCCGACGCCTACGGCATCGACATCCTGGTCGAGAACCACGGCGGCATCTCGAGCAACGGCGAGTGGCTGGCCGGCACGCTCGCCATGGTCGATCACGCGCGGATCGGATCCTTGCCGGACTTCGGCAACTTCCGGGTCTCCGAGGAGCCCGAAGAGTGGTACGACAGGTACGAGGGCGTCACCGAGCTGATGCCGTTCGCCCGCGCGGTCAGCGCCAAGAGCTACGACTTCGACGGGAACGGCGACGAGACTACGATCGACTACGAGCAGATGATGCGGATCGTCCTTGATGCCGGTTATCGGGGCTGGGTCGGCATCGAGTTCGAGGGCCGGATGGGGGCCGACGCCGGGATCGTCAAAACGAAGGAACTGCTCGAACGGCTGCGCGACGAGTTGGCGCCCGAGTACGCCTGACCACTGGGTGCGCCGGCGTCCTCGCCGGCATCAAGCGCGAGCAGCGAAGCGGCGAGCCCGAACCCTACGCCGGAAGACGCACGCTGGCCTCCGCGTGCGAGCCCGTCGGCGGCGCGTCCTCCGCCTCGAACACGCGCCCGGGGTTGAGGATGCCTCTCGGGTCGAGAGTCCGCTTGAGCGTCTTCATCAGGGCGATCTCCTCGCGGGTGCGACTGCGGCCCAGGTGTGCCCGCTTCTCGAAGCCGATCCCGTGCTCGGCCGACACCGAGCCGCCGATCGGCTCGAGGTGCCCGTACACGATGTCCTCCACCGCGCTCCGCGCCTCGGGAGAGCCGTCGCCGACGGCGACGACGACGTGCAGGTTGCCGTCGCCCAGGTGGCCGAAGACGACGCATTGGCTCTCCGGCCAGCGTTCGGTCAGGGCGGCCTTGATCCCGGCGACGTAGCTCTCCATGTCGGCGATCCGGAGGCTGACGTCGAAGGTGAAGATCGGCGCCAGGTGGTTGAGCTGCTCGACGTCGTCGCGCAGGGCCCAGATCTCGTCGCGCTCGGCCCTGGACCGGCCGAGCACGGCGTCGCCGATCAGGCCGGCTTCCATGCACTCGCCGAGCGTCTCCTCGAACTGCGCCGCGTCCTGCTCAGGCCGGGCGCCGAGCGACTCGACCAGCACGTAGTAGGGGTCGCCGTGCGGAATCGGGGGCGCCGTCCTCGCTTGCGGGCCGGTGACCAGCTCGTAGAACTCGCGCCACATGACCTCGAAGGCGCTCATCGAGCCGCCGATCTCCTCTTCCAGCCGGCGTAGCAGCTCGACCACTTCGGTGAAGCCCGGAACCGCGAGCAGGGCGCAGTCGTGGCTGCGGGGCCGCCGCTCCAGCCGCAGGACGACGCGGGTGACGATTCCGAGGGTGCCCTCGGAGCCAACGAAGAGGTGTTTCAGGTCGTAGCCCGCGTTGTTCTTGACCATCTTGTTCAGGCTGGAGAGCACCGTGCCGTCGGCCAGCACGACCTCCAGGCCGAGCACCGAATCGCGGGTCATGCCGTAGCGGATCGTCCGGTTGCCGCCGGCGTTGGTCGCCACGTTGCCGCCGATCGTGCACGAGCCGCGGGCGCCGAGGTCGAGCGGGAAGAGCAGCCCCTCCGCCTCGGCGGCCTCCTGAATGCTCTGCAGCGCGGCGCCGGCCTGAACCGTCATCGTCCTGCCCACGGGATCGATCTCCTCGATCGCCGTCATCCGTTCGAGGGTGATCGCGACTTCCAGGTCAGAGGCTGTGCCGCCGCCGACGAGACCGGTCAGTCCGCCCTGCGGCACCACCGGCTGGTTGGCGCCGTGACAGGCCGCGAGAGCGGCCGAGAGCTGCTCCGTCGTGCGTGGACGAAGCATCGCCCGGGCAACGCAGGGAACGGTGCCCGAGCCGTCGCCGGCCCTCGCCGTCACCTCGTCGCCGACGAGGAGGCCGTCATCCCCGAGAGCGTCGCGGAGTTCGGCGAGAAGGGCGTCGCTGCTGTTCGGGTCGGAATCGGTCATTGCGCGCCTGGGATCGAGAGAGACGACGGCGGATCATACCGACCCGAAGGTCGCCCCCGCCCGTATCCCGTGCGGCCATCCATGTCACGGAGGGCCGGACTTCTCAATGGCGCCAGTTCTCGTGGGTCAGCGGTGCGCGATTGAGTTCCTCGCGCAGGCTTCGCCAGTGCGGCAGCAGCGCGTCCATCCGCCCCATGAACTGCTCGTCGTGCCGTCGCTCGAAGAAGTGGACCATCTCGTGGACGAGTACGTACTCCAGGCACCGCGGCGGCTTCTTCGCGAGCTCCAGGTTCAGCCAGATTCGCCGGGCCTTCGGGTTGCAGCTGCCCCAGAGGGTCTTCATCCGACGGATGCGGACCTCCGCGACCTCGCGGCCCACTCTCGGCTCCCATGTGTGGAGCAACGACGGTACCTGCGCCCGGAGCTCGCTCCGATACCAGCGATCGAGCGCGGCGGCGCGCGCGTGCCAGTCGCTCCCCGGACGGACCCGCAGTTCGATCCGCCGTCCTCGGGTCAGTCGCGCGGCCGGCTTGCCCGGCGCCTCGACCACGCACAGGCGATACCGGTTCCCTCGGAACCAGTGGCTCTCGCCGGTCACTAGCTCGCGCCGCGACTGCCGCGCCTGCTTCCGGAAGGCCGCCTGCTTGCGGCGAATCCAGGAGAGGCGCGCGGCGAGCACCGCCCGAACGACATCATCGTCTACCCGAAACGGCGCGGAGACGCGCACCCGCCCGTCCGGCGGGCACACGGCCAAGTGGATGTGCTTGATCCGCTTGCGGACGACGTCGACCGGGATTCCGGCGACCTCGATCGCCGCCGGGTTGTTGCCGAAGCCGGGTTGGTCGAGATCAGTAGTCATCCTGCGCCTTGACCAGTTCCAGGAGATCGTCGGCGCGGCCGTCGGTCGGATCGCCGATCGCCTCCAGGATCGCCAGCTTGATCTTGCGCTCCTTCATCACGTTGCCGCGCCAGTCCGCCATGGCGGCGCTCCGGACGGACTGGTCGATCCGCATTGGCCAGCCGTTGCCGTAGCTCGTCGTTGTCGCCGCCGAGATTGTCGTACAGGGCCCGAAGCGCCGCGGTGTCGATCCCGTCGGGATACGCCTCGTCCCTTGGCCGGGCCACTTGCTTCGCCAGTTCCTCGATCCGCTGGAGGTACTCCCGGTAGTCCAGCGCCTCCTTCCGCCGCTGCTCGACCAGGTCGTTCAGGAGCGTCGACATCTTCGCGTAGTACTTCGGATTGACCGCCGTCTCGTCCACGATCAGCCGCCGCACATTGTTCTCGATCGTCTCGGCGACGGCCTCCTCGCTATTCCCGACGTCCTTCGGCAGCGCCGTCACCAGGGTGCCCGCCCCGTGCTCGACGAGCATCTCGACGACGCCCATCTCGTCGAAGGCGGAGACCTTCACGCTCCCCTCGGCACGGAGGTACGTGTCGAGCAGGTGCCTCATCGCCGGCTCGAAGACCTTCATGTCAAGGTAGTCGCCGCTCGCGAGCTTCACTTCCTGGCGGACCTTCTCGTAGTGGTCGATCTCCTCGCGGATCTGACCGCTGTCGGCCTCGGAGTAGCCCGCGGCTGCCGTCTCGTTCGCCAGATTCGCCCAGGCGCGGACGCAGCGAGCGACCGCGCGGTAGAACGTCACGCGCCGCTTCGCGTGGCCTTCGTCGCCACCGCCCTGGTCAGCGGCTGCGCAGAACCAGCGGATGTAGGACGCCGTGTCGCGCGGCGGGTCGACCGGTTCGCAGAGTGCCTTGACGGTCTCGCGCGCCTCCTCCAGATGTTCCCGGGCGAGCTTCAGGCGGTTCTTGAGCAGGCCGGCCACGTCGCCGGTCTCGAAGCTCGCGAATGCCGCGCCGGTGTAGTCGTCGACGGCCCGTTCCAAGGACCGGAAGAGGTCCTTGTAATCGACGACGTAGCCGTACTCCTTGTCTGCTCCGTCCAGCCTGTTCACCCTGCAGATCGCCTGGAACAGGCCGTGATCGCGCATCTTCTTGTCGATGTAGAGGTAGGTGGCGGACGGGGCGTCGAGTCGGCCGAGTTCCAGCAGCAGGGGGTTGGTCCCGTCGACAGGGTTTCCGGCGGCTTCCTTCCAGCGCAGCCAGTGCTTCTCCGGAGTCTCGATCGCCCCGTACCGGAGACCCTCCGTCTCGTTGCCGGCCAGGACGAGCTGCACCGTCGTGAAGAAGTGCCCGATGAAGTCCTTCTTCTGGCTGTCGAGGTTCTGCCTGATGCCGTGCGTCACGGAGATGGTCGACCGCTTGAGTTCCAGGACGGCCAGCGCGATGCCGTTCACGTAGAGCACGAGGTCCGGGCGTTTGCTCCGCTTTCCGGCGATCGCGACCTCCTCGGCGACGGCGAAGTCGTTGCGGTCGGGGTTCCTCCAGTCGATCAACCAGACCGTCTCGTGGTTCTCGCCGACTCCCGGCTTGACCTTCACGCCGTACCTGAGGAGCCCGTAGACCTCGCGGTTCGCTTCGTAGAGCGTCTGGGCGCCTCCGACACAGGCGGCCCCGCGGAGCTTCTCCAGCGCTTTCCCCGCGAGCCCGTGCGCCAAGTCTCGATTCGCGAGCCAGGCCCGTAGGCGATCTTCTTCGACGTTCGCGTTGCCCTCGCGGCTCCTCCAGTGGCCCAGGTAGTCGTAGCCGAGCTGCTGGAGGTGGACGATCACGCGCTTCTGGGTTCTGCTTTCCCGCTGGCCGACGACGGTCATCTCGCTGGAAGCCGTGCGGGTCTCACGGCCGCACCTCCCATCGGCCCGACGTCGACGAGCCGGTCCGACGGATGAGGCCGGCGGCCTTCAGCACTTTGATGTGGTACTTGACCCCGTTCCTTGTCAGGCCCACTCGTTCGGCGAGTTCGCGCTGGGTCAACTGCGGCTCGGCTTTCGACAAGGCCAGGATGTTCTCTCTCGCGGACGTCGGGGTAGTGGCCGGGGTAGTCGGGGTAGTGGTCGGGGTAGCGATCGGGGTAGTCGGGGCGGTGATCGGGGCAGTCTCGCCGCCCGGGCGAGTCTCACTGGTCGCCGCGCGGTGCGCGGTGTCCGCGGCGCGGTACTCAGCCGAGAACGGGAATCTCAGCCACAGGCCGTCGCTTCCCGGTTCCAGTTCCCAGACGGGCTGAGGGTTCCTGCCTCCTCGCACAGATCGAGAATCCGTTCGATGCCTCGGCCCCATGCTTCGATCAACCCGGCCCTGAAGAACGCGTAGGCGATGAGAGGGTTGTGCGGCTTCGACGCCAGCTTTCCAAGTACACCTTGCCCGACTTCGACCTCAGATTGACTTCCGCGACGATGCCGAGCAGGGATTGGACCTTGTTCGGGATGTCCTCGAGCAGCCGCAGGGGATCCTCGAGGCCGACGACCTTGCCCCGATCGTTCTTGCCGATCTCGAGTACGCCGCCCCGGGCGTTCGCGAAGCCGCAGATCCACTTCAGGTGTTCGTCCCGCCAGGACCGCTTCCACTCCCTGGTCTGGGACTCAGGCATCCGCGGCCTCTCTGTCGCGGTCAGCGGCTTCGGGCGTCCGGGGCAGGCGGATGCAACCGGTCAGGAGTTGCTGCATCATTCCTCGCTTGACCGCCCGCAACTTCTCGACTCGCTGCGCCAGCGCTTCGATCTCGTCGTCCATGTCCGCCAGTACGGTCGCGATGGCACGCTGCTCCGGCAATGGTGGCAGTTCCACGGTGATTCGGGACAGCGCCGCGACCCCGATGTGGACCACCGCGTCCCCCTGCCCAAGGCTCGCCTTCTGCCTTGCGACCGGGGGAGCGTTCAATGCGTAGCCCAGGAATAGAGGCAGCGCCTCGTCCTGGCGGAGAACGAGAATGTCGCCGCCTGCGTACGCCTCCTCCGATCCGACATATGCGGCCGACCGTCCGATGTCCTCCTTCGTCTCGCCGGAGGCGGCGAAGACCACGTCGCCCGTTCTGAGACCGGTCGCGCCCTCCGCGACCTCTGGAGAAATCCAGGAGTGGAACTCGCGGATGCAGTCGGAATGCACGGTGTACAGCTCGCCGTACCTGATGCAGGGCAGCGCGCCTGTCTGGGTCTCGGCTCTCGACACGCCGCTACCTCGGAGGAAGCTCCCGAGATCGGCTAGTCGCCGTGTCGTCCACTCTCTCTCTCTCTCTCTCTCTCTCTCTCTCTCTCTCTGGGAATCCAGGCAGGCGCGTTCGGCCCGTCAGAAGCTGCTGCATCGTGGCGAGCTTGATTGCACGCGCTTTGACGAGAAGACGTTCCAACGCCGCGATCTCGGCGTCCACGTCCGTGAGCACAGCCGTAATGGCTCGCTGCTCGGCAACGGGAGGAAGGGCGAACTCGAGCCGCTCCACCACAGCCCAGTCTGCACGGGGCATGTGGGTGCCGTACGTGACAGCTGCTCCATTGAAGAACGCGGCGGTCTGAACCAATGCCATCAAGTACGCACTCGTCGTCACCCTCGGCTGCGCGGGAACGAGCGGCCAGATCTCCGTCGTACACATGCCGGACCAGTCGGCCCGCCAGTACTTGCGGAGATATGGCCTCAGTCGCCCAAACAACACGTCGCCTGCAAAGAACCGGTAGCCCGTCGCGTTCGACTCGGAGGCGTGTGACCAACCCTGCAGACGGCCGGTTCCCCCTGAATGGATATGTTCAAGCGCAACGCACCGCGTAGCGGCTGGGAGTCCGGTCGAATGGACCTTGTCGTTTCTGATCGCGGCGATCTCGCCGAAGCGAACACGCCGCCATGTGCCGGAGTATCCGGGCAGCCTTGTCGCGCCGGTGATGAGCTTCTCGGCCCGGCTCATGGTCGAGGTGTCGTCGTGGCTCAGCGCCACGCCTGCCCCATTTTGAGCAAGTGATTGGAGACCCTCGCCCGGAGGCGTTCGCTCCGCTGGACGAGGGCCGGGAGCGGCTGCGCGTAACGAACGTCAAGCGTCTGAACGCGGCTTATCCGAGGGCCGGGAGCCCCCAGAGAAGCCCCCGCAACGGCGCGCCTGCCGACGTCGAGCCACTTGCCTTCAGCGAGCAAGTCCCTGCTCTTGTCGTCGTCGAGGCTCTGGTATGCGGACAGGAGCGCATGCTGAAGGGCATCCCGTTCCTCGGCCAGATGACTCTTGACACGGATTGTCAGACCTGATCGACGGAGCCAGTCGCGGAGGACGTCTAGTTCGCGGAAGAAGCCATCTGGGTCTTCTGTCCCTTCAGGCCACGGGTCCGTAGCGAACGTTCTCTTCCTGATGTCGACTGCTTGCCGGTACTGCCTCGTGTCAGAGGCGAAGGTCCTCATGACCGCCTCGCGCAGCTCCGTTACCCGCTTCTCCACGTTGCCCTTGGTGATGCCGCTCTTTCCTTCCAGGCCGGCAAGAGCGCCGTCGTCGCCTGCCTCTGCTTCCTCCAGTTCCATGCGGTCGGCTTCGGTTCGGGAGTGCTGCGCTTCGAGGCGATCGATTTTGGCCTTCCGATCCGGGAAGAACCGTTCGATCAGCACCGAGGCCGGAATCAGGTCGGCGACACACTTCCTGGCCTTTTTGGCCCCTGCCGAGCACGAGGTTCCTCGCGGCGGCGCGCGAACACGTCGACGATGCGGTGAATGTCGCGCTCGCGCAGGCGGTTCTTCGCACCGTCCTTCGCGAAACCCCGGCTTGCGTCCACGAGGAAGATGCCGGTGCGGGAGCGCGCGTTCTGCTTGTCGATGACCAGGATGCACGCGGGGATGCCGGTGCCGTAGCTCTCGTCGTTGAAGTCGGCCTGGTCGATCACGCCCTTGAGGTCGTTCTCTTCGGCGAGCCTGGCGATGATCTTGTTCAGCCGGTCGCCGATCTCCTTGTCGCCCTTGCAGGCGATCATGTCGTCGAAGCCGCCGCCGTCCGGCACGACGACGACCTCGTTCGGCTTGCCCGCGTACCGATCGGACACGTACTTCACGAAGAGCAGCGTCAGGACGTAGTCCTTGTACTGCGATGACGTGACCGCGGACGAAGCCGCGGGCGCGGGCGGCGGTCGGGCTCTCCTTGCTGAAGAGGAGCCACTCGTCGGCGCGGAAGGAGCGGTGGAACCAGAGAGCGTGGTCGAGGCTGGCTCCCTGGATTCGGTAGCCCTTCATCGACGGGCCGTGCGGCTGCATCGAGACGGCCATGAAGTCCAGGTCCGACATGTAGGCGAGGAAGGAGAGGTGGACGGCGCCGTTCATCGGTGCGGGATGGTAACGGTGCTGCGGAGCCAGTCGACGAGTGGGTCAAGGTCGGTGAACACGCGCGCGCCGGCCGCGGCCGCGGCGGTCGACTGGTCGCTGTCGCCGGGCGGCCGGTCGAAGACAGCCAGGGGCCGCCCGTAGCGGAGCGACAGCTCGATCTCGCTCCAGGTGCCGGCGCTGCCCGGCAACGCGACGACGGCGTCGGCGGAGAGGACGTTGATGTGGTTGCGCGAGAACGGACCGGTGCCGGCCGCGCCGGACAGCGGTAGGTGGGTGCGGATCACGACCTCCACCCACGGGTTCGGGTAGCCGTCGGGCGAGCCGTCGCCGTCCTGCTGGCTCGGAACGACTCCAAGGCAGAGGCCCTCCCGGTTCCCGGTTTCGGCGAAGGCGCGGCTCGTGGCTGTCATCGTGCCCCGGCCCGCGCCGGTCAGCAGATGCCAGCCGTTCCCGGCGATCGCCCGGCCCAGGGGCGCGGCCAGATCCTCGTGGCTTTCGGTGCCCGAACCCATCACGCCGACGATGGGGCGCCGCTCGACTACTGCGACTTGCCCCGGGCGCTGATCGGCCACAGCTCCTCCACCCGGCCGTTTCGCACCGGGTAGTACACGTCGTAGAGGTTGACCGTCGGATCGCAGTGCGGCGTGACGCACCAGAGCCGGTCGCCGAGCTGGGGCGGCCGGGTCGCTTCGGCGATCCGGAGGATGCCGTGCTCGTCGCCGCCCCAGCCGTAGACGACCCCGGCGAGGTCGACGAGCTGGGGACGGTCCGCGTCCGAGGCGAACGCCTTGTAGCCCCCGTCCGTCGTGATCAGCTCCGGCACCGGCTGGCTGATCGCCGTGACCTGGACGAAGAGCGAGGTCTCGAAGTCGTCGAAGATGTCGCCGTCGCGGCTGCCGATCCGCCGGTACTGCTCGTCCATGAACAGGTAGGAACCAACCTGGAGGTCGGTCATGCCGTCGACCTGTGAGTCGATGTCCCAGGTGCCGGTGCCGCCGCCGGTCAGGATGCTGATCTCGATGCCGTCGTCCTCGATCAGCCGCTTCGTCTCGACCGCGGCCTCGAGCGCCGCGAGCGAACGCTCCTGCCGCTCGGCGTGGCCGTGGACGTGCATCAGGTGGCCGGCGTAGGCCTGGAGGCCCCGGAGGTCGAGGTTGGACAGGCCGCCGACTGTGCGTGCCAGTTGGAGGGCCGGTTCGCCGGTGGCGATCCCGGTGCGCCGGGTGCCGACATCGAGGTCGACGAGCACCCGCTGGGTGACGCCGGCGGCCGCGGTTGCCTCGTTCAGCCGTTCCGCCGCCGCGCGGTTGTCGACCACCAGCGCGACTTCCGAGCTCTTCTTCGACAGGGCGACGACCCGCCCGATCTTGTCCAGGGTCACGACGGGTGACGTGATGAGCACTTCCTCGATTCCGGCCTCGACCATGACCTCCGCCTCGCTGACCTTGGCGCAGCAGACGCCGACCGCACCCATCTCGATCTGGCGTTTGGCCAGCAGTGGGCACTTGTGGGTCTTCGTGTGCGGGCGAAGCCCGATGCCCTGCTCTTCGGCGTGGGCCGCCATCTTCGCCAGATTCAGTTCCATCGTGGCGACGTCGATGAGCAACGCCGGGGTCGGGATGTCCTCGACCGCGAGGGGTCTGTCGAGCGGAATCGCTTCGTGGTTCAAGGCGGGCTCCGCGGGGCCTCCCGCGAGGCCTGAACTGCAGGCGACAGTCGCGCCGCCGGCCGCTCCGACCGTCCCCAGGAACGCGCGTCGCGTGGTGTGATGCGCCATTCGAAGTTGCGACTATAGCCGCCAAACTCGTCGCAGGTTCCGTGTTTGGCCCCAGCGCCCACCTCCCCAGCAGCGCGCGCCTGGGTTCCCGGTTGGCGCGTTCCGCGCCAACCGCGACCCGATCCCTGCGCCCGTCATCGGGTGCAGGGATGGCACTCGCTCCGCTGCGTTCAACGGCGCTAGCGCTCCTGGTTGCCCGGTAGTCTGGTTCGGCCCATGAAGACCGCCGCCGGTTCCCTGTGGTGTCAATGGCAACCGAAAATGTCCCACTTCTGGCAACTGAAAATGTCCCACTTGGTCGGGGTCGGTGTAGGCCGTGTTGGAGGCCCCGAAGTAGGGGGGTAGGTCTCCGGTGTCGGCCGGAGGGAGCGGAGTGACCGGAGGCCGACACCGGACGCGGGACGAGACCGGGAGGCGCTGGCGGCCCTGCAACTCCTGCCGGTGGATGTCCGTCTGGCGGAGGTGTCGCAGTTCGCGGATCGACGGAAGTTCAAGCGGTGGCTGGGACTGGTGCCGCGGGAGGAGAGGCTGCGCTTCGGGCAGTGGGTGCGGGCGATGGCGTCCTTGCCGCGCAGGAGATTCTTCTTGCGCCGGGTCGCCTTGACCACCGCGTCGAGCTTCGGTGATCGATCATGTCCCGGTCCCCAGCCGCATTAGCTCCGGAAGGAAGGCCAGCCATTGCCAGGAACTGCCCAGCGCCAGGCTGCTCAGGCCGGCGAACGTCAGTACGCCGGCGCCCAGCCTCCCGTGCGCTTCACGCCGGTCCGAGCCGGTAGTGCCCGACCAGTCGGGGCGGCTCACTCGCTTGAAGTCAGGACCACTTCGCTCGACCAGGCCCCGCTGCCGCCAGCGTTCGAGGCTCTGACCCGATAGTGCCGGGTCATTCCCCCTGGAGTCGTGACGTTCCACGAGGTAGTCGACCCGGGCAGACCGCAGGACGGCTCCGAACCGGCGGAGGTACACCTCCAACTGCTTGCCGATGAGTTCCTTACCTGCAGCTGGTAGCCGGCGATCGAGACCGACGAGGTGGGTACGGTCCAGGACAGGACCTGGTTCGTCTCGTTCACGGCGCCGCTCAACGTCGGTGCTCCCGGAGGCTCCGGCGGTGGCACCGGGGGCGGAGGCGACGGATCCGGTTCCGGCGGCTCGGGCGGGGGTGGCTCGGGCGTGGGCGGACTGGGAGTCGGAGGTGGATCGGCGGGTCCTGGCACCGGGCCCTGCGCTACGGTCAGTGTGAAACTGCCGGAACCGCCTTTGTACGGGTACACCGTGACGGTGTGAGTTCCGGCAGCAAGCGTACCCGACCAAGAGTCGTCCTTTGTACCACCCTTGTTCGTGCAGAACGAAGCGTTCACTCGACAATCGATGTCTTTGTTCATGCCCGTCAAGGACACGGTTACGCTCGTGCTGGCGGACAGGGAAAACTCGTACTCTTGGTCTCCCACGACGTCGGTCTCGGTCACCGTGAAGGGCAGCGTGCGCGGCGGCCCCGATATCAGTTTCTCGGAGATCGCGACCGAGAGCGTGTAGTCGCCCGCCGGACCGCCTCCGTACGGCCAGACCGTGATGGTGTGGTCTCCCGCGGCGAGCGTACCGCTCCACGAGTCGTCCGCGGCGCCGCCGCGGTTCGAGCACGACCACGACGTAGAGCCGCTTCCATGGGTCCAGGCCGGCGCGACGCCGCCGCGAACGCTGTCGCCAGCCGCCCCACGACAGTCGAAGTCGCGCGTCAGATCGGTCAACGAAACGGTTACCGCGGACTCGGTGCGAAGCCCGATCACGTAGCTCCTGCTGCTCGCCACGCCCGCGTGAGTCGTCGTCACGCTCCCCGACCCGGGAACGCCCGAGAACGCAAAGGGGTCGCACTCTCCCGGGTCGATCTTCCCGTTGCCGTTCTTGTCCTCCCACTTCCCGAAACACTCGGGGCCGTAGGTAACGTCCGGGCAACCCGGAGCTTTCGGGTTCAGCGTGCAGTCAGGCTCGCAACGGAGGTCGTCCGGATTCTTGGTGCAGTCGGGGTTCGGATCGGCGCCGCCGCCGGGGTTCGTGCCGCCGCCGGGACCACCAGGATCGCCGCCACCGGGAGGGTCACCCCGATCGACTTCCCGCTTGAGCGCCGTACAGTCGTCCGGGTGGGGGTTCTTCTTGTCCGAAGTTGAGTCCTTCAGGGTCATGCTTGGGTACATCAGGCGATCGCTGCACTGTTGAGTCTGTTCGGTATGGCCGAGCCTCATCGCGTGGCCCAGTTCATGCGCAAGGATCTCGATCTGCCGCCACTTCTTCTTGCAGCCAGGTTCGTCGAATAGGTAGATCGTCCGGCTGGTGCCCAGCGGCGCGATACCGCAGACATTGGGGCCGACTTCCACATCAGGAAAGTCCGTATAGCGCCCCTGCTTGACCGTCCAGAGTTCCGCGTTGCTGACGGCGGCGGTGAAGAGCGGCGGCAATTGATCCTCCGCGCAGCCATTCTCTCCCGTCCACTTGCCGATCGCATCGTTGCGAACGTCGTCACCGACGACCTGATCGCCCGCCGGGCTGATCAGGGAGATACCATTGGGGGAGAGAGCGCCACCGTAGTCCTCGGACATGGACCCCGGCGTGCAGTCTACCGGGGCTTCCTGAGCCTGAGCCGCCGGAACGGTGACGAGCGCGAGAAGGACAACCGTCCTCCTCATCGCTCGCAGATGTCGGTCGGGGTCCGCACGCCGCCCGCCAACACTTCGGCGAACGGGTGGGTCCCGCCGTCCGCGCACTGCTGCCGCCATGCCTTCTCGAATCGCGCTTTCACCGCCGCGGGCGCCTTGGGGTCGATGCAGAGCTCGGTCTGGTCTCCGCTCACTTCATCGACGGCGACGAGTCGACATCCCCGCTCGGTCCGGCGCCTCCACTCGCCACCGAATTTTCCGCGTCTCTTCGAGCCCTCCTTCAACTGGACCAGGTCCGATGTCAGCGAAAAGAGGTTGCCGTCAACAGCCTCGCCCACACGGGCCTGCAGATCCACGAGATTGCCGGGCGGCCCGCTGATCCAAGGCAACCAGCCTAGCGACTCGCCGTCCTTCTGCACGGTGGCGAACAAGGACGACATTCCGCGTCCCGGACCGACGGGAACCACCCCCTGAACCCAAGGCCCGATCACGACAACGCGGGCGCCGACGACCGGGTCGTACTCGCCACCATAGCCGCCGCAGAACACACGGTCTTCCGCGACTACCCGTTGTACAGGCAAGAGGACGTAGCCGGGAATGGGAGACCGGTCGTGAAGCGGAACCGCGTCACTGAGCTCAAGGAGCGACTCTACCAATGCGGCGGCGCCAAAACCGGGAACGATGTCCGTCACGGTCGCAACCACGGCCACCTCCGCGAGAAGCAGCCCGCTTCCGAACTCGCCATAGGTGTCCGGACCCAGGAGGCCAACGCCCGCGCCGATGCCCTTGACGGTGCAGAACTTCGCCGCCGGAAGATGACCCTCCCGTAGACCATGTTCGGCGGCTGAACCGAACGTCGCCCGGAACTTCTCCGACTGCTCGTTGATCAGCTTCCGGCTGTAAGAGTGCAGACCATCCTGCACGTCCTCGTCAAGAGCCCTCGCGACCGATGTCCAGCGAAGTTCCGGGATCTCCTCCGGCGGTCCCTGTCCTTCTGCCGGAGGCGCCCACCAGATTAGAGCCAACAGACTCGCTACCAATGGAAGACGATCTCTCATGCTGCTGTAGCCTCCTCGGTCGACGTCTGACGTCACACACGTCCTTTCGCTGAGCCGAGGAACTGTAGCAGAACGCGCGAAACGTCCGCTTGGAGTGAGAGTGGCTCAGGCCAACCTCGACTGGACAGGCAAGGTGCGCTCAGGGTGCCGGTGGTCGCCGCCGTGCTCGGTTCGGTGCCCGGCCTGCCGGCGGTGGAGGCGTGCCTCGCCCACTTCAACGTCATGGTTCGGGGCACGAGCCAGGTGTTCCCGGGCGGTCCTCCCGTCGTCAAGGCAGCGCAGCTCGGGCCTAGTCCGACGCCGTACATGCCGTAGGCCCGCTGCCCGGCGTGTCTGGGCAGTGATTCCGGCCTCGATTCCCGGCTTCTCCGCCCTCGCCTGCGACAATCTTCTCGCGCAGCTCGTCGAGCTTCCAAACGCGGTCTGAAGACGCATCCGCCACCGCGTCTCCCTAACCCTAACAGCTAGGCGCCGGCCAGAAGGCCGGCGCACCGACCCTCAGGCGTCGCCTGGCTAGAAGCTGAGAAGTGTCGCCAGGTCACCGGCGACGAAGAAGAGGGCCAGCGAGAGCAGCGCCGTGAGCACCAACGGTACTGTGCAGAGAAACGGCGCTTCGGCGATCGGCTTGCGGTCGCCGCCGGCGCTGCCGCTGGGGCCGGCAGTGGGCGAGGCCGCGAAGAAGCCGCGAACGACCACCGGCATCAGGTAGAAGACGGCGAGCAGGGAGCTCACCATCAGCACGCCCAGAAACGCGGCTTGCCAGGCGAATCCGGTCTCGAGCGCGCCGACCATCAGGTACCACTTGGCCCAGGAACCGCCCAAGGGAGGGATGCCGATGATCGAGAGCGAGGCGACGAAGAAGGCGGCGAAGGTCCAGGGCATCGTCCGGCCCAGGCCATCGAGCTCGCTGACCTTCTTCCGGTGGGTGGCGACCAGGATCGCGCCGGCACAGAAGAAGAGGGTGATCTTGCCGGCCGCGTGCATCGCGATCTGCATGCCGCCGGCGAGGACGCCGGTGGCGGTCGCCATCGCCGCGCCGAGGACGATGTAGGCGAGCTGGCTGATCGTCGAGTAGGCCAGGCGCGCCTTCAGGTTGTCCTGACGGATCGCGACCACCGCCGCCATCAGCATCGTGAAGGAAGCGATCGTCATCAGCGCGAGCGATGCGTTGCTGCCGGTGAGCAGGTCGAGGCCGAAGACGTAGACGACGACCTTGAGGATCGCGAACACGCCCGCCTTGACCACCGCGACCGCGTGCAGGAGCGCGCTGACCGGGGTCGGTGCCACCATCGCGTTCGGCAGCCAGCGATGCAACGGCATGAGTGCCGCCTTGCCGGCGCCGAAGGCGTAGAGCAACAGCAGGGCCGTGACCATGCCGGAACTCGTGTCCGCGGCCAGGATGCCGCCGGGTTCGAACTCGACCGTGCCGGTCAGCCGCCAGGTGAAGAGGATGGCGAACAGCAGGAAGGAGATCGATGTGAACAGCAGGATGCCGAGATAGACGCGCCCCGCGCGCCTCGCTTCGTCCGTGCCGTGGTGGGTGACGAGCGGGAAGGTGAGAAGCGTCAGCGCCTCGTAGAACAGGAACAGGGTGAACAGGTTGCGGGCGAAGGCGATGCCGAGCGCGGCGAAGATGGAGAGAGCGAAGAAAGTGAAGAACCGGGTCTGGTTCTGCTCGTGGTGGCCGCGCATGTAGCCGACGGCGTAGATCGAGGTCACGATCCACAGGCCGCTCGCCACGAGGCCGTAGAGCAGTCCCAGGGGCTCGACCTGAAACGCGAGTTCCACCCCCGGCAGCACCTCGAGCAGGACGAGTTCCGGCCGGCCGCCTCGCAGCACTTGGTCGCCAAGGCGCCAGACGGCGGCGAACGTGCCGGCGCCGATCAGCGGGGTGGCCAGGTCACGCAGGTTCGGATGCCCGAGGCGGCCGAAGACCTGGCACGAGACCGCCGCCGCCAGGGGCAGCAGCAGGGCGAGCAGAATCGTCGTCCCGGAGCTCATCGTCGACTCAGATCCCACCCGCGAGCAGGAGTTCGGCGGCCTCCCGGGCGACGCCGTAGGTCCAGTTCGTGGTGAGGCCGAAGAAGACCGCGGCCGCCGCTAGCACCCAGGCCGGCGCCAGCATCCCGAGCGGGGCTTCCCGCACCTGGTCGATGGGCTGGATCTCGGCCGGCTTGCGGAAGTAGACGGCCTCGACCACCTTGCCGACGTAGACCAGGGCCAGCAGGGAACTCAGCAGGATGAGCACAGCCGCCGCGGTCCAGCCGCGTTCCAGCACGCCGGACACCAGGTACCACTTGCTCACGAAGCCGACCGTGCCCGGAACGCCGATCAGGCTCAGGCCCCCGATGACCAGCGCGGCCGCGGTCAGCGGCATGCGGCGGCCGATGCCGGCGAGAGCGTCGATGTGGACCGAGCCGACCCGGTAGAGCAGGCAGGCGACGACGAGGAAGAGCCCGCCCTTCATCACCGCGTGGTTGAACAGGTGAACCAGACCGCCGGCGAGCCCCGTTGCGTTCGCGGTCGAGAGCCCCAGCGTCATGTAGCCGACCTGGGCGACACTCGAGTAGGCCAGCAGCCGCCGCAGGTCCGTCTGGAAGATCGCGGCGCCGGAGGCCAGGAACATGGCCAGGATGGACAGCGGCAGCAGCACGGCCTGGAGCCGCAGTTCCCCAAACACGAAGGGCGCGCCGAAGATCGTGAACAGGACCATCGCCAGCAGGTAGAAGGAGACCTTCGTCGCCGTCGCGGCCAGGAAGGCGCTGACCTTTGGCGGCGCGAACGAGTAGGCGTTGGGCAGCCAGTGGTGCAGCGGAAAGACCGCCAGCTTGATCGAGATGCCGACGACCAGAAGCGCCAAGGCGAGCACTGTGCCGCGATCGTCGAGCGACGGCTCGAGCCGGGCCGCGATGTCGCGCAGGTTCAACGTGCCCGTTTCCTGGTAGAGCAGGCCGACCCCCAGCATGAAAAAGACGCCGCCGATCGTGCCCATCACCAGGTAGTAGAAGGCGGACATGACGGCCCGCCGGTGGCCGCCCAGGCTGACCAGGATGTAGGACGCCAGCGACGAGATCTCGAGGAAGACGAAGATGTTGAAGGCGTCGCCGGTGATCGCGATGCCCAGCAGGCCGGCGATGCAGAGGAGGAAGACCGCGTAGTAGAGGTGCCTGCGTTGCTCCGGCACGCGCGGCGGACCGCCCCGCGAGTCGAAGCTCAGGACCACCAGGGCCATCGCGGTGACCAGAGCGAGCAGGTAGGCGTTGACGGTCGAGACCCGGTACTCGATTCCCAGCGGCGGCTGCCAGCCGCCGAGCTGGTAGGAGACCACGCCGCCACCCCGCACCTCGAATAGCAGGGCGACCGCGATCCAGAAGCAGATCGCGACGATGCCGAGGCTGAAGAAACGGCAGAAGCGGGGGTGGCGCACCAGCACGCAGACCGGCGCCGCGAGCAGCGGCAGGACGACTTCCAGGACGAGGATCTTCTCGATCAACGGCGAGTCCTCAGCCGTGCTCCATGTCGTAGGCCACCGCCTCGTCCTCTTCGGATGTGCCGTACTCGCCGTGGATGCGCACGGCCAGCGCCAGCGCCAGCGCGGTGGTGGCCACGCCGACCACGATCGCGGTCAGCATCAGCACGTGCGGCAGCGGGTTCGAGTAGACGATCTCGTGTCCTCCATGGCCTCCCGGGTGGGCGGGATCGTGCGGCACGATCGGCGCGGTGCCCCCGGTCACCTTGGCCATCGTCACGTAGAAGAGGATTGCCGCCGCCTGGAAGATGTTGAGGCCCATCACTTTCTTGATCAGGTTGTCGCGGGCGATGACGATGTAGAGCCCGACCATCATCAGGGCGATGAGCAGCCAGTAGGCCCAGAGCCCGGAGAACGACTGGACCGAACTCATGACGTCCTTCCGCCCGGTTCGGCGCCCAGGGACGGTTCACGGGTTTCGCCGTCACTCTCCGGGCGGCGGCCGACGAACGCGTAGTAGACGCGCATGATGGTCGCCGCGACGGCAATGCCGACGCCAAGTTCGATGGCGATGATGCCGAGGTGCTGGCCGTGATGCCCGGTCGTCAACGGATCGAGCGCCGAGTAGTTCAGGAACTCCCCGCCCAGGAACATCGCCAGCACGCCGACCGCGCCGTAGAGCAGCACGCCCGCGGCCATCAGGCGCTCCGTCAGCACGACGGAAACGACCTGCCGCAGCGCTTCCGCCCCGAAGGTCAGGGCGAAGATGATGAGCCCCGCGGCGAAGATGACGCCGGCCTGAAAACCTCCGCCTGGGCCGAAGTCGCCGTGGAACTGCACGTAGAGACCGAACAGGAGGATGACCGGCGCCAGCGCCCGGGCGACGACCCGGAGGATCGGCATCTCGCGGACTCTGGACGGCGGCCTCACGACTCCTCCTCGGTGCCGGCATCGCTGCGTCGCAGACCGAGTCCGCCCAAGAGCAGCGCGACCCCGACGCCGGCCGTGAAGATCACGACGACTTCACCCAGCGTGTCGTAGCCGCGAAAGCTGGCGAGGATGGCGGTGACGATGTTCGGGATGTGGATCTTGTTTTCCGTCTCGGCGATCAGGTCCGGCGCCAGGTGGTGGTGGATGACGGCGTCGGGGTCGCCGTAGGCCGGCATGTCCCAGGTGCCGTAGATCAGGGCCGCGCCGGTGGCGACGACGATCAGGATCGGCAGGATCCGCGTTCGCTCCTGTTTCTCGCGCCGCGAGGTCAGGCTGAGCGCCCCGAGGAAGAGAACGGTGCCGACGCCGGCGCCGACCGCGGCCTCGGTGAAGGCGACGTCCACGGCGTCCATCAGGACGAACAGACCGGCCGCGAGCAGGCTCGCGATCCCGGTCAGCATGGCGGCGGCGAACAGGTCCTTGAGTCGAGCCACGACGATGGCCGTGGCGAGCAGCAGCAGCATGAGGAGGAGTTCAACCGGCGGCATCGCCGTTCCTCCCGGGCTCGTCTTCGATCTCCAGCTCGAGCGCCAGTCCGTGGCCGTGAGCCGCCTTGACCAGCGCGTGCGCGATCGCCGGGCTGCTGAAGAAGAGGAAGGCGAGCACCAGGACCAGCTTCAGCGTGACCATCGACAGGCCGCCCTGGAACATCAGGCCCAGGAGCATCAGACCGGCGCCGGCGGTGTCCGTGACGCTCGCCGCGTGGGTGCGCTGGTAGAACTCGGAGAAGCGGTGCAGACCGATGCCCCCCACCACGCAGAAGAGCCCGCCGGCACTCAGCAGGACCGCGGTGACGATGTCGAGCGCGCCATTCATGACCGGTCCGCCTTCCGGTCGTCGCGAGCGAGGTTTCCGAAGCGCGCGAAGCGCAGCACCGCCAGGGTGCCGGTGAAGTTGACGAGGGTATAGACGATCGCGAGGTCGAGCCACTCGGGCCGACCGGTGAGAAAGCCGGCGACCGCGATGAGCAGCACCGTCTTCGTCCCGAACATGTTGACGGCCAGGATGCGGTCGAACACGGTGGGGCCGTTCGCGGCGCGTGCGAGCGCCAGGAACATCGTCGCCACGATCGCCGCCATCCCGGCCACGTACATCAGTCCGAGCCTCCTTCGAGCCGCAGCACGTCACGGTCCATCGAGCCATCCATCACGTCCGCCTCGCTCTCCGCGTCGAGGGCGTAGACGAGCAGTTCGTCGTCCCGTAGGTCGAGGGTGATCGTCCCGGGCGTGAGGGTGATGAAGTTCGCGTACAGGACCTGACCGAAGGACGTCTTCTGGCTCGTGGGCACGCGCCGGAGACGGGGATGGAGTTCGATCTTTGGGGACAGGATGAGCTTCGTCGTGTGGAGGTTGGCGGCGGCCACCTTGAGCGCGAAGGCGACCAGGAACCGCGGCAGCCGCAGCCAGGAGGAGGCGCGGAAGAACTCGGAACCGCCGCCAGCCGCCCGGTCGAGGGCGAGGTAGAGGCGCCAGACGAAGGCGATCGAGAGTAGGCCGAAGATCAGGATCGGCAACTCGTGCATGGTGTACGGCCCGGAAAGGGAGAGCCACACCGCCGCCAGCAGCGCGAGGACGCCCGGTCTCACGGCAGCGTCAGCTCCGATCTGTCGGGCCCGCTGGAGCCGCCAAACCTGTCGCAGGCTCCACGTTTGGCCCCAGCCCCCACGTCGCCACTAGCTTGCGCGGCAGCACTTGCTCGCGGCGTTCCGCCGCGCAAGCTCCTAGCCGTCCGCATACGCCTGCTTGCCCTTCAGGATGGTCAGGCTCCACTTGCCGGTGGCCCGGATTCTGAGCGTGTGGACGCCCGCGTCGGGGACGAAGAAGGTCGTGATCCCCGACCACTCCTCGGCGTTCTGCGAGATGTCGACGGGCGGCCCCACGGAGAACACGCCGCGGTTGCCTTCGACGGAGGCGGTGGCGGTGTGGTCGCCGCCCGCCATCTGGAACCGTACCGTGGCGTTGCCTTCGCCCTCGATGCAGCCGATACCGCAGGGCTTTGGCTTCGGCGCCGGAGCCGGCGGCTTCCACGTCGGGCGTTCGACGACCGGCGCGGCGGGTTCGACGGCGTCTTCGGCGCATCCGGCGAAGCCCAGCGCCAGCAGGCCGGCGAGCACGCGGATGCCCGCCCCGGCAAGCGGGAACGCTCGCTTCACTCGTCGCCGCCCGTCGACTCGGCGTCCGGGGTTGCGGCTTCCTCGTCGGCGTCGTCGCCGCTCTCGGCCCAGGGCAGCCAGGCGGCATGGTCGATCTCGTGCGCCGGCGGGTCGCCGCCGGGACCCTTGAGGTAGTGCTCCATCCAGCGCAGCGTGCGGAGCATGTAGTCGAGACGGGCCGCCGAGCGCCGGTTGCCGTGGCCCTCGCCGGGGTAGAGGACCAGCCGCACGGGCGCCTGCCCGAGGGTCTTCAGGTGGCGGTGCAGCTCGAGCGACTGGCTGGGATGGACGCGGGGGTCCTCCTTGCCGTGCAGGATCAGCGTCGGCGTGCGGTTGCGCTTGACGTAGTAGATGGGACTGCTCTTCTCGAAGTAGTCCCAGTCGTCCCAGAGCGTCGTGCGGTGATGGACGAGTTTCATCTCCAGGGGAATGTCCGTCGTCCCCAGCTTGGAGATGTTGTTCGAGATGCCGACGAAGGGAATCGCGGCGGCGAATCGGTCGGAGTAGTAGGTCGCGCCCCAGGCCGACGCATAGCCGCCGTAGGAGCCGCCGGTGATGCCGACCCGGTCGCGGTCGACGAGGCCGATCTCGATCAGGTGATCGACCGCCACGATCAGGTCGTCGAACTCGGGGCCGGCGGCGGCGTGCTGGCCGAGCTTCGAGAACTCGACGCCGCGTCCCGTGCTGCCGCGGTAGTTCGGATAGAAGGCGGCGAAGCCGCGAGCGGCCGCGAGCTGGCCCAGGTTCGAGTAGCTGGTCAGCCAGCCGTTGCCGTGGTGACTCTCCGGGCCGCCGTGCACGATCAGGATCAGCGGGTAGCGCCGGCCCTCCTCGTAGTTCAGGGGGTAGAGCAGCAGGCCCTCGAGTTCGAGCCCGTCCGGCGCGGTGTGCCGGACGACCGCCTGGCGGGCCAGGTCGATGTCGTCTAGCCAGGGGTTCGAGTTCGTCATCCGCACCGGCGGCGCCCGCGGCTCGGCCGGGTCGTAGCGGTAGATCTCCCTCGGGTGATCGGGGCTATCCGCCACCAGCGCCGCCGCGCCGCCGCCGCGCGGCAGGCTGAAGCTGAGCCCGATCGGGCCGCCCGGTTCGATCAACGTTTCCGCTTCGCCGTCGATGGACACCCTGCCCAGGGTGCTCCAGACGCCGACGGAAGCAGCGTACAGGAGGTGCTCGTCGTCCTCCCAGGCGAACGAGGCGACGTGACCCTCCAGGTCGGGCAGCAGGTCGTTGAAGTCGTCGGCGCCCCCGAGGAGCATGAGTCTGCCGGCCGCCGGATCGTGCCGATCGGCGGCCGATACGGCGGCGACCCGCTCGCCGTTCGGGCTGAACTCCACTTGGCCGAGCTTGCCGATCGCCTCGACCTCCGAGACCACGGGGAAGTCGTCCATCGACGCGTCCACGATCGCGACGGACTTGCTCGTGTAGGAGTCGTCGATCAGGGCGGTCGGCGTGGTCACCGTGGCGAGGCGTTCGCCGCCGGGGCTCCAGACGGCGGAGATGACGTGCCCATCGACCGACTCGACCAGGACGGGCTTCGACCCGTCGTCGCTACGGTCGGCATCGAGCGCGGGAACGTCCGCGATCCATAGCCGCGTCAGGGGCCGGTCCTCTTCGTAGATCTCCTGGTTGAAGCCCTTCTCGCGGAGCGTCTTCAGTTCCTTCGCGGTTTCCTCGCGGGCCAGGAACGCGACCCGGCTGCCGTCCGGCGACAGGACGTAGGAGCCGACGCCGTTGGCGTGTTCGACCAGCTTGCGGCTCTCTCCGCCGCCGACCGGGATGCCGTAGAGGGCGGAGGCCTTGTCCGAGCCGCGGCGGGAGGTGTACAGGATCTCCTCGTTGCCCCGGAAGCTGGGCCGGCCGACGTTCACGGAGCCGGCGACGAAGGGCCGGGAGGACCCGGCCTCGGCCATGTCGAGCACGTGCAGCTCGGTCCACGATCCGCCGCTGTCCTCGTCCAGCGGCCGCCGCGGGACGCTCAGCAGGTAGGCCGCGAGACTGCCGTCGGGCGACACCTCCACCGTGCCGACGCTGCGCAGCGTGGCGACGTGGTGCGGCTCGATCGGGTTCGTCTCCTGGGCCGTGACTGTGACCGGCGCGGCCAGCGCGACGGCGACGATGAAAGCGATGTTCCGGTTCATGGTCTCTCTCCTGGTCACTGGACCGCCTCGGCCTGCCGCTCTTCGATCGCCGCCAGCCGTTCCCGGATGTCGGGCGACAGCTTGACGCCCAGGTGCGTGATGGTATCCGCCGCCATGGCGATGCCGAGCTCGCAGCAGGTGCGGATCGGCAGACCCCGCAGCAGTCCGTAGAGGAAGCCGGCGGCGAAGCAGTCGCCGGCGCCGGTCGTGTCGACGACGTCGACCCGGTGCGCGGGAACGCGGTGGACTTCGTCGCCCCGGCGCACCCAGGCGCCCCGTACGCCGTCCTTGACCGCGACCACCTCGATCGTCTTCGCCAGCTCGCGGGCCGCGGCCTCCGGCCCGAGACCGGTCATCATCCGCGCCTCCTCGGCGTTGGCGAACAGGATGTCGAAACCGTGTTCCTTGTGCCGCATGAGGTGGTCGCGCGAGCGGCGGACCGCGAACGGATCGGCGACGTCGATTGCCAGTTTCGCCCCTGCTGCACGGGCGACCTCGATGGCGTGTTCGATCGCGTCGATCTGGTTCGGGGTGTCCCAGATGTAACCGGTGGTGAAGAAGATCCGAGACCTCTGGATGTCCTCCTCGGGCACATGCTCCGGACGGTACTGCCGGCAGACGCCCAGGTGCGTGTTCATCGTCCGCTCGCCGTCGGGCGTCACCAGCACGACCGAGGTGCCGGTGACGCCGTCGATCCGTGCCAGCCGGTTCCGGACCCTGCTGGCGTCCAGCCCGCGCTCGAACAGGCGGCCGGTGTCGTCGCCGGCGACCGCGGAGCTGTAGCTCGCGTCCACGCCGAGCAGGGACGCGGCACGCAACACGTTGGCGCAGGAACCGCCGGCTTCGATCTCGGGCTGCAGGACCTCGCCGTCGCGATTCAGCACGTGATCGAGGATCGCTTCCTGCTCCTCGGCGGTCACGAGCTTCATGATCCCCTTGTCGAGGCCCATCTTGTCGAGGTGCCGATCCTCTACGCGAACCAGGAGGTCGAGGATCGCGTTCTCGATCCCGACGAGTTCGGGGTCGGTCCCTTTCGGGCCGATTCCTGCCCGCGGCGGCTTCGCCACGGTCCGCTCAGGCGTCTCCCCAGCGGTCCTTGACCGCGGCGCGGTCGACGTGGTCGCCGCTCCGCGGCAACTCGCTGGTGAAGATGACGTCGCGCGGCCGCTTGAAGCGGGCGATCCGGGAGCCGACGTGCTCGCGGACCGACTCCTGGTCGAGACCGGCGAAGGCATCGGCTCCTGGAGCGACTTCGACGATGGCGCGGATCGCCTCGCCCCAGCGGTCGTCGCTGACGCCGAAGACGCAAACCGCGCGCACGGCGTCGAGCTCGAGGATCGCTGCCTCGACCTCGGCGGGGTAGACGTTCTCGCCGCCGGGTTTGATGAGTTCCTTCTCCGGCTTGCGGGCGACGTAGAACAGGTTGCCTTCCTCGTCGAAGCGGCCGATGTCGCCCGTGTGGTGCCAGCCGCCCCGGAAGGTGTGGGCGGTGACATCGGGCTGTCCGTCGTAGCCCAGGAAGACCAGGGGTCCGCGGACGACGATCTCGCCGTCCTCGCCGGCCGGCACTTCGCGGTCGTCGTCGTCGACCAGGCGAACGCTGCAGAGTTCGGCGGCCTTGCCGGCGCAGCCGAGGTGCTCGCGGGCGTTCTGGATCGTGACGAAACCGCTCGTCTCGCACTGCCCGAAGCCGGCCCAGAAGGTGGCGTCCGTCTCGTCGTGCAGCCGCTGCATCGTGTCGGGCGAGTCGAGGCCGGTGACGTGGCGGAGGCTGGGAAGCCGGCTGCCGGCCTCGGCTGCCGCGTCCAGCAGCGTGGTGAGCACCGGCGGGAAGTCGCTGATCATCGTGATCGCGTAACGGTCGATCAACTCGACGGCCTGGACAGGATCGTACTTCGCGGTGACCACGTTGGCGCCGCCCGCGTGGAAAACGCTTAGCAGGTGGCCGAGCGCCGCGATGTGGAAGAGCGGCAGCGCGACCAGGTTGCGGTCAGAGCCATCGAGGCCGAGCGACGCGATCTCCTGCAGGTTGGCCCAGACCAGGTTCGAGTGGCTGAGCAGGGCGCCGCGCGGGATGACGTCGACGGCGGCGGTCGCGATGACCGCGAAGGGATCGAAGGCGGAGACGTCGGGCTGCGGCAGGTCGTTCGCTGCCTCGGCGCAGGCGTAGAGCGAGTCCAGCGAGGCGTAGCCTTCAGCAGGATCGTCGCCGAACTGGAACCAGTGGGGGATCGCGTCGTCGCCGGGGCCGCCCGGTACCGCGTCGAGGAAGTCGCTGCCTGTGACGAACGCCCGGGGCTTCGCCCGCTCGCGGACGAGCATCTCGATCTCCCCTGGCTGCAGCCGCCAGTTGATCGGGTAGACGATGATGCCCTGGCGCGCGCAGGCGAGATAGAGCTCCACGTAGGCTGCCGAGTTCTGGGCCAGCACCGCGAGACGGTCGGAGACCTCGAGCCCCAGGCCGTCGAGCCCCGCCGCCAGGGCGTCGACGCGTTCGCGGAGTTCCGCGAAGCTCCGTTCCTCGCCATCCTCCGTGACGATTGCGAGGCGGTCACCGAACGCCGTCGCGTTGCGGACGAGAACGTCGTAGAGCGTGAAGTTCTGAACGCTGGACACGGTGGACGGGGCTTCTGCTCGGGCGAACCGGCGCGCACTTTATCAACGCCGATGGCGTAGCGGCGGCGGTGTGACCCGCCCGTGCGCCGGCCATCTGACCGGCATCAAGCGCGATGCGGCGAAGCCGGGAGCGCGAAACGTATCCGTCGCTACACTTCACCCATGTCCACAAGACGATGGAATCCGATCGCCTCCGTCGCCCTGCTTCTCCTGCCTCTGGCTGCCCCCAGCCATGCCTGGAACGAGTTCGGCCACGAGGTTGTGGCCCGGATCGCCTGGCAGGAACTCGAGCCGGAGGTCCGGCGCCGGGTTCTGGCCCTGTTCCGGCAGGCGCCTCGGGACAGCCTGATGCACTGTCTCGATCTCAACCAGGATCGCCGTCGGGGCTGCGGTCGGTTCGCGTATCGCCTGGGGGATGCCGAGACCAGCGAAGACGCGGACCGCATCCTGTTCGAGCGGGCCGCCTACTGGCCCGACCTGGCGCGTCAGCTCGACAAGTACAACCGCCCGACCTGGCACTACATCGGCTGGACTTGGCGCCAGGGCGCGGATGGGACCGCCCACGACACGGATCTGCCGGTGGCGGTACCGAATGCGGTGAGCCAGTTGGTCGAACTTGCGCGGTCGGTCGCCGATGCGTCCGGCCGGTCGGACAAGCGGGCCATCCACCTCGCCTGGATCTTCCACCTCGTAGGCGACGTCCACCAGCCCCTTCACGCCGCGTCCCGGGTCACGGAGCGCCGCGACGAACGGGAAGGCGACCGCGGCGGAAACGGCTTCGCTCTCGACGAGTGGAACCGCAACCTTCACGCCTTTTGGGACGGCGCCTTGGACGGCCGGTTCAGGGCCCGTTACAGGGAGCGGACGGAGGTTCGATTCGCCGCGCCCTTCGACTCGCCGTCGCCCGACCGGTTCTGGAGACTCTTCGGAGAGGCGCGCGACCGAGAGTACGAGGCCCGCAAGGACCGGGTCGCGGCCGAGGCTCGGGCCCGCCACCCGTTCGACGACGCCGTCCGGGCCAACCTCAAGCCCGGCGACTTCGAGGCCTGGGCAAGAGAGTCCAACCAGATCGTCCGCGAATCGCTCTATCCCCCCGACCTCGAACGGGGCCAAGCACCGTCCGGCGCTTATGCCGACCGGGCCTACGACATCTCCCTGCAGCGCGCCGCACTCGCCGGCTATCGCCTGGCCGACCTGCTCACCAACCTGCTGGCGCCGTAGCGCCGCCAAACCTGTCGCAGGCTCCATGTTTGGCCCCAGCCCCCACCTCCCTGGGAGCTTGCGCCTCGGAACTCACGCCGTAGCGTTCTGCGGCGCAAGCTCCCAGGCTTACCTCGCGCTCGCTTCCGTGCGCGGTTGCGCACCCACGGGCTGCGGAGGGTAGACCCGCGTTGCCCCGCCTGTTCGTTGCCCTCGACCTGCCTCCGGAGTTGAAGGCGGCTGTGCGAAGCCTGCAGTTCGGCCTTCGCAACGCCCGTTGGCTGGACGACGCCGGTCTGCATCTCACGCTGGCCTTCATCGGCGAGGTAGACGGTTCGATCGTGGAGCGGGTCGAAGGTGCTCTGGCCGAAGTCGAGGCCGACCCGATCCGTTTGGAGCTTCACGGCCTCGGTTGTTTTCCCGGCCGCGGCGACCCGCGAGTGCTGTGGACGGGCGCGGCGCCCAAGGCCGAACCTGCAGCCCTTGCCGCCGACGTCACCCGGGCCCTCCGGCGAGCCGGCGTGGCCCCGAAGCGCCGGCGATTCACTCCCCACGTCAGCCTGGTTCGATTCCGCCGGCCGCCGCCGCGCATTGACCTGGAGAGGTATCTGTCCGTCCACTCCCTGTTCCGGAGCCCGGTCTGCGAAGTCGCGTCGTTTCATCTGTACTCGAGCATCCTGCACCCGTCGGAGGCGCGCTACACGATCGAGGCGACCTTTCCTCTGGAGCGAAACGACCGGTAAACGGCGCTACGCCGCCGGCAGCCGATCCAGGAACCGGCGGATGGTGGCGACGAGCCGGGCCGGGGCGTCGTAGTGGACCATGTGGCCGGCGCCTTCGATCTCTTCGTGCCGGCCGCGGCGAAAGAGGGCGACGCGACGGGCGATCTCTTCGGGTTCAGGGGTTGCGTGCTGTTCGTCGATGCCGCGGCGGCTGCTCCAGAACTCGTTGGCGAGGGCGGCGGTGAGAATGAGGGTCGGGCAGGTCACCCAGCTCCAGCGTTCCTCGGAAGCTTCGGGCACGTTCGACATCCAGGTCGTGACCACCTGGGGATCCCACTTCCACTCAAGGCCGCCGCCGGGCAAGGCGCGGGTTCCCAGGTCGACGAACTCGAGTGCCCGATCGGGGTCAAGGCGGGGATGGACCCGCTTCAGCAGATCCCAGGCGTGGTTCCTGGACGCGACCATCCGGTGCTTGCGCGGGTGGGTCATCGACTCGATCCCCATCCTGACCCGTTTCTGCTTGACCTCTTCGGGGAAGCGGTTCAGCGCGTAGGGCGGACCGAGACCCTCGATCAGCACGATGGCCCGTGGTAGCTCGGAGAAGATGCCGGCCCATTGGGCCACGACCTGGCCTCCGAGGCTGTGGCCGATGACGATCGGCCGGTCGAGTTCACTGTCCAGGAACACGGCGTGCAGGTCGGCGATGTGGTGGGCCATCGTGTAGATGCCGGGATGCGCGCTCTCGCCGTGGCCGCGCAGGTCGTAGGCGATGACCCGGTGGTCGGCGGCGAACGCCTCGGCGACCGGCGCGAGGGTGAGCGCGAAGTCCTGGATGCCGTGGGCCAGCAGGATCGCGGGGCCAGAGGCTCGGCCCCACTCGTAGATCTCGAGTTCGGTGCCGCTGGTTTCGATGCGTCGCTGCCGGTGGGTCGCCGGCTCGAAGCGGGGCGGCGGTTGGGATGCGGTCAGGGTCAAGGAGGGGCCACCAGAGGAAACCGCTGCCTTTGAGCGTCCGGTTCAGGTCGGCCAGCGGGCCGACAAGAGTAGCGTCGAAACGGTCTTCCTGCGCGGCGAGTTCGTCGCTGAGCATCCGCCAGACGGCGGTCCGATGATCCGTCGGCCGGGCGTCGGTCTGGCCGACCGAGCGCGCCAGGTAAGTGAGTCGGGCGTAGAGCCGGCGCGGCCAGCGCAGGGAATCCAGGAACGGACGCAAGCGCGCCGAGGCGGCAGGTCGTCGAAGGAGACCCAGAGGCCGTTCTCGGTGCCCAGGAACAGGAGTTCGGGTTGCTCGGGATCCTCGCGGACGGCGTGGACGTTCGCGAGCGGCCCGCGCGGCAGGACGGCCGCGAGATCTGTCCATGTCTCGCCGTAGTCGTTCGTCCGGAACACGTACGGCGTCGTGTCGCCTTCCTGGTGACGGTCGACCGCCACGTAGGCCGCGCCGGCGTCGACGTCCGACGGGTCGATGTTCCTCACGGTGCCGAGAGGCGGCAGGCCGGGGAGGTTCGCGGTCACGTTGATCCAGCTCTCGCCGCCGTCGCGGGTCAACTGGACCTGTCCGTCGTTCGTGCCGGCCCAGATCAGCCCGGGCTCGAGCGGGCTCTCGGCGATCGCGAAGACGACCGGCGCGATCGTCGGTCCGGCGTCGTCGAGGGTCAGGCCACCGCTGCGCCGCATCAGCGCCGGGTCGGCGGTGGTGAGATCGGGGGAGATCCGCTCCCAGCTCTGGCCCCGGTCGCGGCTCCTGTGGACGTACTGGCTGCCTGCGTAGACGAGCTCCGGATCATGAGGCGAAGTCGCGAAGGGCGCCGTCCACTGGAAGCGGTACTCGAGGTCCGACGCCGGCGAACTCTCGATCGCCAGCGGCCAGACGCTGACGTCGCGGGACTGGCCTGAGCGCAGGTCGTACAGCTCGAGCTGACCGTCGTAGCAGCCGGTCCAGACCAGGTCCGGGTCGGCGCGGTGGACCATCGAGAAGCCGACCTCGCAGCCGCCGACGGAATGCCACTCGCCGACCGGAATGCCCTGGGTGCGTCCTCCATAGAGGATGCGGCTCGGTCCGCGCATCGAGGGTCCGTCCTGGCGGTTGCCGTAGACGAAATAGGGCCGGCGGTCGTCGGTCGAGACGTGGTACATCTGCGCGATCGAGATGTTGCTGCGGATGAAGCTCTCGCCGGTGCCGACCCAGACCACGTTCGGGTCGGAGGGAGCGATCGCGATCGAGCCGATCGAGGCCGCCTCCTGCCGGTCGAAGATCGGCTCCCAGCCGACGCCGCCGTCGTTGCTGCGCCAGAGCCCGCCCGATGCGGCGCCGGCGTACCAGGTCCGTGGATCGCCGGAGACGCCGGCGACCGCCGAAACCCGGTTGCCGATCGGTCCGATGTGGCGGAACGCGAACGCGTCGAGAAGCTGCGGTGGCGTCTCCGTAGCGGGCTGGGCGGCCGCGGCGACGGTACAGAGCAGGAGCGCGAGGAACGTTCTGTAGCGGCGGAGGATCAAGGCGTACGGCTCGGGCTCGCCGCTTCGCGGCATCCGCTTTCCCCGCGGGTCACAGTCCGAGCGCCCGTCAGCGGGCGGTCGAATGTCAGACCCGCGCACCCAGTTCTCTTAGTAGCCGACCTGCTTGTCGACGACGTTGCGGAGCGGCCTGCCGGTGGCGAAGCGCGTGATGTTGTCGCGCAGGAGCCGCGTCCGCCGCTCCTCGAGCCGGTCGGAGATCGTCGCCAGGTGCGGCGTGATCGTCACGTTCGACATCGTCCACAGCGGGTGGCCGGTCGGCAGCGGTTCGGGATCGGTCACGTCGAGGCCGGCGGCGCGGACCTTGCCGCTTTCGAGCGCCGCGACCAGGGCGTCCGTGTCGACGATCTTCCCGCGCGAGATGTTGATGAAGTACACGTCCTGCTTCATCAGCTCGAACTGGCGGGCGCCGATCAGACCCTCCGTGGCCGGCGTGTGGGGAACCGACGAGAAGACGACGTCGGCCCGCGGCAGCAGGTCGTCGAGTTCGTCCGGCTTGCCGACGTAGGCGACGTCGCGGTGGATCGGTATGTCCTTGGGATCGACGCCGAGCACGGTCATTCCGAAGGCGGCGGCCCGCTGTGCGATCTGGGTGCCGATGCCGCCGAGGCCGATGACCAACGCCGTCTTGCCCCGGAGTTCGATCATCGGCAGCGCGCGGTCCGTGTTCCAGCCTTCCGGCATCTGGGCGTTGAACGCCTTGATGTTGCGGGTGAAGTTCAGGAGCAGGGCGAAGGCGTGGTCGGCGATCTCGGGGCCCTGGATGATTTTCGCGTTGGTCAGCACGATGTCACTGTCGCGCAGGTCCGGGATCTCGAGGAAGCCCTCGACTCCGGCGGAGTTGCTCTGGATCCAGCGCAGTTTGCTGTCGGCGGTCAGGTACTGCTCGACCCCCCGGTAGCCCGCGATCAGCCCGTCACAGACGTCGGGGTCGAGGTCGTCGTCGATGCCGACCAGGCTGAGGTTCTCGTGCTGGTCCTCGAGATCCGCCAGCCCGTCCATGAAGAACGCCGGCATGCACACGGTGACGGGCTGGGCGATCGCGCCGGAGGACGCGAAGAACAGGAGAAGAACGGTGAGCAGAACCGGTCGGCGATCCAGCGCTGGACGGTGGAGCATGGGCGTGTCTCCCTGAGGCGATGAACGATGGCGATGAGGGGAGGACGGAGCGTACCAGCGCGCACTACGGGCGCCCGATCCAGGTGCTACGATGCCGCCGCCTTCGGCCCCTGAGACTCACCCCAGGACCCACAGGAAGCGAGCCAGATGACCACCGACGCCCTCCGCGAACGCGGCGATTCACTGGAGGATGCCTTCTTCCGCAACATGGACCGCGAACTCATCGAGGGGTTGCGGGCGAAGAAGGAGCGCGAGGAGCAGCTCGACGATCTGGCGGCGGCTTCGGGCATCGCGCATCGCGAGGTTCTCGGCGCCCTGCTCGATGCCGGCGTGCACAGCGAGGCGCTCGTGGCGGTGGGGCTGGTGCCGCTGATCGAAGTGGCGTGGGCCGACCACGAGATGGACGCCAAGGAGCGCGACGCCATCATGCAAGCGGCGAGGGACGCGGGCGTGACCCGGGGATCGACGGCCGCGGCACTGCTCGAGGCCTGGCTCGACCGCCGCCCGGGCGCGGTGCTGCTCGAGGCCTGGAAGAGCTACGCGACGGCACTCGTCTCGGAACTCGGCGAGGAGGACGCCGCCGCCGTACGGGGCGACATTCTCGACCGTGCGCGCGGCGTCGCGGAAGCCACGGGCGGCTTCCTGGGGCTGGTGGGCAGCGTGTCCAGGGAGGAGCGGCAGGTGCTCGACGAGCTGGCCGCGGCTCTCGGCGGCTGAAGCGCTACCAGCTCGCCTTGATCACGCCCGGGAGCTCGCCGCGGAGAGCCAGATCCCGCAGGGCGATGCGAGACAGACCGAACTTCCGGTAGTAGCCCCGCGGCCGTCCGGTGACGGCACAGCGGTTGCGTACCCGAACCGGACTGGCGTCACGCGGCAGCTTGTTCAGGAGAAGCTGCGCCTCGAAGCGCTGCTCGGGAGGAAGGCGCTCGTCCCTGACCAGGGCGCGCAACTCTTCCCTCCGTTCCCGGTACCTCTCGACGATCTTCTTGCGGCGCTCGTTCTTGGCGACCGCTGCCTTGGTGGCCATATCTTCCGTCTTCCCTCGCGTTGCGGATGCTCGCTCTCTTGCGGTACATGCTCCCGCCGGCTTGGCCAGCGGGCGCACGAGGCGCGTACCTTAGCAGCTTTGCGCCCCGCGCGTCTCGGCCAGGGCGCGAACCGGAAGCGTGGGACAGCGGCCTGCAGAGGCGGGGCGCGGGTCTCGGACACCGGCATGCAAAGGTCCTCAAAGGTTCGCTAAGGAAAGTCCCTTGACGCCGCGGGAGGGACTCGGACAACGTGTAGCGACCGAGGACATCGGACGGGGAGGACCAGGCCATGGGCGGAGCACCGCAATCGGGACGTTTCGAGCCGAGAGGAGGACGCCGGCCGATCGGAAGAGGGACGGCCACGCTGCTCGTCCTCGGCGCGATGACGTTCGGCGCGGCCGTGCAAGGCTCCGACTGGCCGCAGTGGCGCGGACCGAATCGCGACGGTCAGGCCGCCTCAGGCCAGCTCCCCGCCGAGCTTCCCGCGGTGCTCGACCAGCTCTGGAAGGTTGCTGTCGGCGGCGGTCAGTCTTCGCCCATCGTTGTCGGCGACCGCGTCTTCATCCACGCACGGCAGGGCGAGGAGGAGGTCGTGCTCGCCCTTTCGGCTTCGACCGGCGAGGAGCTCTGGCGGCAGAGCTACGCGGTCTCCTATGCGCCCAGAACCGCGGCCATCCAGTACGGCCCGGGTCCGAAGTCGACCATGCTGGCGGAAGGTGACTCGGTCTACAGCTTCGGCATCCGGGAGCGCCTTCTGGCCCTGGATGCCAGGTCGGGCGCGGTGCGCTGGGAGAAGACGTTCGACGACCTCTACGTGGAGCCCTACCCGATCTGGGGCGCCGCCTCGTCGCCGCTCATCGAGGGCAATCTGCTGATCGTGCCGATCGGCACGACGGGCAACGAGCAGCAGGGCGACGAGGGCGCTCTGGTCGCCTACGACAAGACGACCGGCAAGGAAGTGTGGCGTGTCGACGGGCCGCCCGCGTACTCCTCGCCCATGGCGTTCGACCACGGCGGCGTGCGGCAGATCGTGACCCTGGACGACGTGTCCTTCTTCGGGGTCGGCGCCACGGACGGCGATCCGCTGTGGTCGCTCCCCTTCACGACGGCCTTCCAGCAGAACACGCCGACCACGCTCCGCTACGACGGCAACTTCATCCTCTCGGGCTACCAGTGGGGAACCGCCGCGATCAAGGTCGAGCCGCCGGCCGAGCCGGGCGGAGCCTGGGCCGTGAGCGAGGTCTGGAAGACGACCGACGCGGAGCTCTACATGGACTCTCCGGTGCTGGTCGGCGACCACCTCTACTTCCGATCGAACAAGAGGGCGGGCACCTTCGTCTGTCTCGACCCCGCCACGGGGGAACTCGTCTGGCAGGGGCCCGGCAGGTGGGCGTCGTACGCGTCGGTGATCGCGGTTGACGACCGCCTGCTCGTGCTCACGGACGAGGCGGAACTCAAGTTGATCGCGGCGGATCCGGCCGGCTACAGGGAACTGGCTTCCTGGGAAGTGGCCGACAGCACGACCTGGTCCCACGTGGCGCTCTCCGGGTCCCGGGTCTTCGTGAAGGACGAGGAGCACCTGGCGGCCTTCGATCTGGCTTCGACGCGGGTCACGGAGGCAGGAGACCGGCCGGCCGGGACGTCCTCCGCGCCTGCTGACGTCGCCGCCGGATCCAGGGAGGACACGGAGGCCGTGAAGGTCGCGGTGCGCGCGATGCTGAAGGCCATGGCGGAGGGCGACATGGACCTCATGTGGACCTATCTCGGCGAGGACTTCAGGTCCTACAGCGGCGCCGACAAGACCGTCTTCCGTGACTACCTCGGGTCGACCGCCGGGAGCCAGACGCCGAGCGACGAAATGCTGGTGGAGTGGGAGAACGGCACGGCCAAGGTCACCGGAACACGGTGGATCACGTCCACCGGGCTGGACTTCGGACTCGAGATGCTCGTGAACGAGCGCGACGGCGAGTGGCGCGTCACCTGGATGGACTTCGACTCCAGGCGCATCCATGGCCAGGAGTAGCGACGCAGGCTCCTGGCGAGGTGGGGGCTGGGGCCAAACCTGGAGTCTGCGACAGGTTTGGCGGCTCTAGTGCCGGCGGCGGACGACCATCGCCGCTTCGGCCAGCTCGTCGAGAGTGAACCCCTGATCGCAGAGGTCCCGCAGCGCCGCTGCGACGCCGTTGCCGTGCTCCCCGGCGAGGACGTTTGGCAGGCGGTTGCGCAGGTCGCGGTCGCACCAGCGCGCGACGGTTTCGAAGCCACTGTCCTCGTAGATCGACGTGGGGTGACCGCCCATGAAGACGCCCAGGGGACGGAAGGGAGGCACCGCCTTGGCGACGGTCGCCTCGACGCCGGCGGCGTCGGCCCAGCTCACGAACTCCTCGAGCAGCGCCACGCCGATGCCGCGTCCGTGGTAGCGGGAATCACGGGCGTCGCCGGCTTCCAACTGGCCCACGTGGTAGCAGAACAGGTTCAGCGTCCCCGGTGGCAGAGCCGGTGGATTCGCCTGACCGAAGTCGCCCCAGTACAACGGATCCATGATGCCGGCGGGAGAGCGTAGTGCCGGGTCGTAGCGGCGGAACTGGAGCTGGCCCACGTGCCGGTCTCCGTCGAAGGCGAGGATCGCGCTCGCTCCAAGGTCGGCGATACGGGCACGGACTTCGTCTTCGGTGCCCTGGCAGTCGATCGGGGCGCGGCCGACGTCGGCCATCCTCATCGGTCGGTAGTGGATCACCGCCGCCGAAGCTATCGTGTTCACATCTACGTTGATGACAACCAGGGAAGGGAGCGCAGAGATGGAGATCATGCAGGCAACCGAGGCTCATGCCCAGAAGTGGGCGGACGAAGTCGCGGACCTCGTCTACGAGACCGGACCGACGACCTACGAATACCAGTTCGGCGGCCGCGAGTACTACGACGAGATCGTGAAGGCCTCCTGGCCCGTGGCGGGTACGCTGTTCGGCTACGACTGCACGACGATCGCGGTTGAAGGCGACGAGATCCTCGCGATCGAGATCGGCTTCCGCGGCCCGGAGTTCGCCACACGCAAGAAGACGCTCGGGCCCCTGTGGGCGCCGCTGATCGAGTCGGGCCGGGTGACGAGGGAGCAGCTCGCCGAGATTGGACGGGCCGCCTATCTGTGCAGCTACCTGAATGTCGCGATTCCGTCGGCGGTCTACTACGTTCACGCGCTCGCCGTCGTGGAGTCGCGGCGCGGTGAGGGGATCGGCAAGCAGTTGATGCAGAGGGCGATCGACGACTCGAAGAGCGAGGGTCTTCGCGGTCTGCACCTCGACGTGCTTTCGGGCACGCCCGCGGTCCACTTCTACAACTCCCTGGGCATGGAGTGCCTGGCCGAAACGGTGGCGCCCATCCCGCACCAGCACGGCATCCCGATGGAGATGCGGATGTCGCTCGATTTCTAGCGGTTCGGCGCGCTGCCGGGCGGGAAGAAGAGCGTTCCCAGTCCCCTCTCCAGTTCGGCGCAGGCCGCGGCTTCGCCCATGTCGCAGGCCGTGGAGAGGAGGTCCTGGGCAAGGGGGATGTCTTTCCGTACGCCGTGGCCGTGCACATGGGCGTAGCCGAGCAGGAAGCAGCTCATGCTCTCGCCGTCCTCGCAGCCGGTTGGGAGCTGTTCGATCGCGTCGGACACACCGGCGGAGGTCATCGACACATTGCCGTCGAAGACCGCCTGGATGACGACGTTCTGGCAGCCCTTGTGGAAGCCGCCGCGACACGCCTGGTCGAAGTAGGAGACTCCTTCCAGCGGGTCGAGCGGCACCACCTCTCCCCGATTGAACAGCACCCCCAGCATGTTGCACTCCTCGCCTCCGCCGTTGTTGCACGTGAGCTCGAGCTTCGTCACCAGGTTCTCGCAGGCGAACCGCTTGCCCTCGTCGCAGGCGGTCTGCCAGTACCTGAAGTCGTCGCCCTCGTGCGCCTGGCCGACGAAGTTCGACGCCAGCATCCAGCCGAAGAGCCCCATCCAGGCGGCCATGAAGGCGTAGTTCACGCGGCGCGGCTTCGTCGCCTGAAGCAGCGCAGAGAGGCGGAAGCTCTCCACGCGGCGCGACTTTCCGAGCCGATCGAGCAGCGGCACGCAGAGGTTGAGAACCGGTACGAACAGGAGCTTGTCGTAGAAGAGGGGGACATCGACGTGGCGGAGGAACTCGAACAGGCCGAAGACGCTCAAGCCGTACAGGGCGCCGAACACCGCGCTTCCCAGCCTGCTGCGGGGCGAGGTCGACGGATCGGTGACGAGGAGGTGCAGACCCAGGAAGACCGCGATCGGAATGCTGGCGTCTACGAAAAAGTGGACGCCGGTGACGCTGGAGTAGACGAGGTTGGCCACGACCAGGGCGGCCGCCGCGAACAGGGTCACGATCGTCACCGAGAAGAAGAACTGGACGACCAGACCGGCCATGAAGATCGCGACGTACATGTGGGGCGCGTTGGCCAGGGTCGTCGCGATCTCGGCGCCCCAGGTGAGATCCGTCGTCCCGGAGAGGATGAGGCCGAGCGAGAAGACCGAGAGAGCGAAGCCCGACGGATTGAAGATGTGGCGCTTGCGGCCATCCCGGTTCCAGCGGAAGAACTCCTTGCCCAGGATGCCGACTGCGATCATCGCGAACTGGAGGTAGAACCACTCGTCCTTGAAGCAAAGGAAGAAGTTCGTGCTCAGAATGATCGGAAACTGCCCGAAGCCGAGGTGCCAGGTCTTGCGCCTCGACCAGCCGACGAGCATGTCGAAGGCGTAGGCAAAGACGATCTGCGCGACGATCAGCGCCGCCTGGTGCCGCATCTGCTCCCAGTAGAGGCCCCAGTAGACGTAGATGCACGACTGGACGAAGGCCTGCACGTAGTGCGAGGGGATGAGGGAGACCTTCAGTTCCAGCTCACGGCCGTCCTGGCCGGAGTTGGCCAGAAGACGAGTCGCGGCGTCCGCGCCGCGCTGACGCACCGAAACCAGGCCTTTCCATACAAGACGACCCTGCAGAACCGCGAGCACGGCGCAGGCGGTCCAGAGCGACCAGGTCAACTCGGTGCTCGCGCGAAACTGCGGGAGCAGTGAGAACGCAAGCAGCAGGAGGGTGAAGGACGCCGGTAGCCACCAGGCGGGCGGTAGCCGCGGGACTTCCCTGATCTTGGCCATTCGGGACCTCTTTCCCTTTGACACTATAGGGGAGGACGATGCGAGCAGAGGCGAGAAAGCGTCGGCGGCACCCATGGGCCCGAAGCGTGGTCCTGGTGCTCGTCGTGCTCGCGGCCGGGGGAGTGCTGGCGAACCGCGTTGTCCGTGACAGCCGCGCCGAAGCGGCTCTCGACGACGCCCTGGTGACGAGCCGGATTCAGGGTCGGACCCAGGAAACGAGGCGGCGCTTCGAACGCCTGATCGAGGACTACCGCGGTAGCCGGGCGGCATGGGCCGCGTACGGCCATCTGGGCGAGCTGGAGGCGCAGGACGGCAGGTTCAAGGAGGCGCGCGCCCTCTGGCAGCGGCTGGCCGAGGGCGGACCGGACGACCTGGCGGCGGACGCGGAGATGAGCCTGATCCTCCTGGACCGCGAGGAGGGCCGCCTCGAGGAACTGGCTGAGAGGTTGGAGAGCCTGGTCGAGGGTGGCGAGAGCAGCCTGCCGGAGGATGTCCTCCTGTTCGAACTCGCTCAGACCCTCGAAGGGTTGGGGCGGCACGAGGAGGCCGGCAGGATCAAGCGCTTCGAGGAGGTCGTGCCGGAGGGGCCGCGGGTACGGCGGTAGCGTCGATCGGAACGGCGCTCCGAACCGGATTCGGGCAGGAGGCCCGCGCCCCGCGAGGTGGCGTCGGGCCCTACTCCTCGGCTGCCGAGCCCTGTATCTCCTCGATGATCCGGCGCCGCACCTCGGTCGGGTTGGTGACCGGTTGGCTGCGCAACCGTCCGACTTCGGCTGGCTCGTAGGGCTTGAGATCCTTCGCGTTCTCGGGATCGAAGCGCCTGACGATCCAGGTCATCAACCTGGCCAGGGCCTCGTCGTCGATCAGAGCCTGGGAGGCGCCGGGCACCTGAACGAGATAGTCCCGCCACTCGGGGCTGGCGATGAACTTGCCCACTTCGCCGGGCAGGGGTGGGACCGTGCCCTCCACGCCGGAGCCGTCGGTCATGTGACAGCCCTGGCAGTGCAGCATGTAGTCGAGGTGAGCGAGACGGTAGGTCTCCTTCTCGTCCGCCTCGGCCCCGGCCGCGGCCCCGCTCGCGCACACGACGAGGATCGCGAGCAGAACGAGCGGGCGATGCCCTTCGCGGTGTACCTTGGAATGCACGAGTCGTGGACTCCTACTCCGCGACGGACAGAATGCGGGACATCGTGCAGTGGTAGCCGAACGGAGCGCCGCCGTTGCCGCACCAGAGGACGGAGTTCGAGCGCTGGGGGTGATAGCGCATTGTGTCGCCCTCGTTCGTGTTGCAGTAACAGCGCTGGCACGGGAAGGCGCCGCAGCAGTCGTGGTAGGCGACGACGTAGCTCTTGCCGTCCGCCGGATTCATGCAGGTGCCGGTCCAGGTGATGGGCGCGGCCTTGGACCCCGGCGGACAGGAGTTCGTCGAACCGCCGCAGCAGCCGCATAGCCAGCCGTCGACCGAGCAGTACGCCCAGTAGTCGCACTGCATGGGATCCTGCATGGGTTCGGCCGCGTCGTCCGCGGCTTCCTGGCCGAAGGTCCGGTCCACCGGCAGCAGCGGCAGCAGAACGCCGCCGGCGATGGCGCTGCCGATGGAACCCAGCACGGATCGCCGGGACGTCCTGTCGGCCAGACGAGTGGCCACGCGAACCGAGATGTTGTCGAACCAGTTCATGGCAAACCTCACGATGGTGGTTGTGATCCGCCTGCGATGAGCACCCGGCCTTCTTCCTGGCGCTCGAGAAACTCCTGTATCGAACTGACGCCCAGCCTCTTCGCCTCGAACAGGCTCTCCACGTGCTCCCTGCTGTTCGTGAGCCCCTGCGCCGCGACGAACCCGTTCTCGTCGAGCAGCACGCCGTACGGGAGCTTGCCGATCTCGTAGGTCATGCCGAGTTCCGGCGAGAGGACATAGGCGAAGTCGTCGAGCCGGCTCTTGCTGCGAAACTCCGCGTGCTGCGCCGGATCGCCGTCGCTGGCGAAGACGAGTCGGAGCCAGTCCGACTCTTCCCGGGCGATGGATCGGAGCGCAGGAAGGAGTTGGGCGCAGACGGGGCACTTGGGCGTCAGGAACGTGATCAGCGTGCTTCTTCCATCCGGATCGGGAGCGCCCAGGACGACCGCTTCGCCGTCCAGGGTGTCGAGCTGGAACTCCGGCGACTTCTCGCCGACCCGCACCGTCTTGCTCAGGGCCAGCGCGCCGACCGGGCCGATCCGCTGGTGGATCACGCCGACCTGGCGCGCGAGCGCGAACGTCACCACGGCCAGACAGAGAATCGCGAATCCCATGACCGCGAACAGGATGCCGACGGAGGTCGTCACGACGTTTGCTCCCGGAGCAGACCGTGATTGGCGATGAGGACGTCCGCCGTAGCGTACATGGCGATGGCGAACAGGCCGAGCGAGAACGCGCCGGCATAGTCGGCGAACGCGAGCGGCCGCGCGGTTGCCTCGGGCGCCAGCAGCAGAGCCACGGCGACCAGCACGAGGTTCCTCAGCACCAGAGCCCATCCGGCGGGTTGGCCCGCCGCGCCGGCCCACGAGCAGCCGCAGTCCTCTGGTGCGATGCCGCGGAGGACGCTCACAGCCATGCCGAGCGCGTAGAGGCCGAGCAGTCCCGCAACCAGCCCGGCGGCCGCCGCTCCCGAGGGATACACGGCGCAGAGCCCGGCGGCGGCAAGCTCTCCGGCAACCAGTGCCGCCGTGACGACGGCGGCCAGGACGGGCCAGCCAGGCAGGCCGAAGCTCTGCAAGTAGCGGGACGTGATCGCCGCGGTCGTGCGCAGGTCGCGCATCTTGTGCACGGCGGTGCCGAGAAACAGCAGCGTGAGCAGAACTCGCGCGGCGATCTGGACGACCGGGTCGATGCCGAGGCTCATGGGCGGAGTCAGTTCCAGGGTTGCATCAGGACGAGGACGCCTCTGACCTCCACATCGGGGTTCAGGGTGCGCGTCAGCTCGCCCGTGTTCGCGTCGTAGATGTCGACGTGGCTGTAGGTCGAGACATAGAGGAGCGGCGCGTCGTCCTGGCTCACCGCGACCGCGGCCGCGGCCTTGTCCATCTTGTAGCGCGCCAGCCGTTCACTGCTCTCGATGTCGAACACCCAGGTCTCGAAGCCGAAGCCGCGGTGGAAGTCGTAGCCGCCGGGCTTGCGCTCGAGATCCGGCACGGAGGACATCAGCAGGAAGAGGCGGCCGGACGCTTCGTGGATCGCCATGTGCTGGTTCGGCGCGGCGGGCACCCAGACCCCCGCGTCGTCCTCGTCACGGAACGTCCAGGGCTCCTGGAAGCTGATCCCGCCGCCGCTCGTGTCGACGGCGTGCATCACGCCGCGCACCGAGGCGAAGTACCACACGTCCCCCGACCTGGCGCCCGTGGGGTGGAGGGGATCCCCCTCTGCGTCGAAGAAGCCCGGGTGGGTTTCTCTTCCGCTCTCGGCGCCGTTCTCATCCAGATCGACGGTCAGCACGGATCCGTCCCCGCACAGCGACAGGAACCGGCGGGGGCCGGCCGCCATCGTGTGCGCGCAGCCGCCGGTCTCGATCTCGCCGACGTACTTCCGTTCCTCGAGGTCGACGACGCCGAAGCTCAGCGCGGGCGTGAAGAACGACTGGATGAGGAAACGATCGTTGTCCGTCAGGGTCGTCAAGTTGCTGCTCGCCAGCCCCCGCATCGCCTTCGGCGGGTCGATCGGGATCTCTCCCTTGATCTCGAGCGTCTTCGCATCGAAGATCTCGACCACCTCGACGAGATCGCCGTGGTAGCCGCGCGTCATGTAGACGGCGTGGTTGTAGATCTCGTCGCCCGTGCTGGGGATCTGGGGCAGGAGGCCCTGGTAGCCGAGTTCGATCGAGCCGAGAAGCGTGCCGGAGTCGGCATCGATGAGGTCTGCGTGCGCGTAGTTCGCGAAGGACGCGATCCAGACCCAGTGCGCGCCGTCCGGCTTGTCCGGCAGGGTCGCGGTGATCAGCGGCTCCGGCAAGGAGGCCGGATCGATCTGTGCCGAAGCGGGAACTCCGGCGAACCCCATCGAGGCGGCGAGCGCCAGCGCGAAGAACGTCCTCTTCATACCTATTCCTTTCGGGTCCAGGCTTCTGTTGCCGAGGCGGCAAGGAGCGTGACCGCTACGGATCCGCGGGCGAGAAGTCGCGCCAAACCCATGTCGTCCTCCTCCGGAAAGCGTCCCCGGGTCATGCCGGAACCGCCTTCTCAACTGTGTCCTGATCGAGTCACTGTGTCCGACACGGTAGGGGAAGTCAAGGTAGATAGGGGCATTTTCAGGTTCGCTCAGATTCGCTAAGAAAAGTTCCTTGACTCCCCGACGGAACACCGTAAACCTTACGGTGTTGGAAACAGCGCCAAGGAGGTTCGCATGACGTCGTCTCCTCGTTTCGCCCCGAAGCTCGTCTTCACCCTGGTTGTTCTGGCGCTCCTTGTGTCGACGGCGATGTACGCCCAGAACGTCGGCAGCGTGCGCGGCACGGTCCGTTCGGCGGACGGCGAGCCGCTGCCCGGAGTCCTGGTGCAGGCCACGGGCGACATCGTGCGCGGCGAACGCACATCCATGTCGGGTGTCAACGGTGATTGGCTGATCCCCGGGCTTCCGCCCGGCCTGGTGACCTTGACCGCGACGCTCGAGGGACTCGAAACCGAGACGGTCGAGGGTGTCCGCGTCTCGATCTCCGGTGTCGCCGTCGTCGACTTCTCGATGCGGGTCGCAGGTGTCGAGGAGGCGATCACGGTGACTTCGGAGGCGCCGATTCTCGACGTGACGAGTTCCTCGGCCAGCAGCAGTTTCCAGGCCGACTTGATCGACGCCAAGCCGACGACCCAGCGCAACTTCCAGGAACTCGCCCTGATGGCTCCCGGCGTGTCGGCGAACGGCAACGTCGGGTCGGTCGGGGTCTACTCGGGGTTCGTTTCCGCCTACGGACGGGACGAGGGGTCGGTGGCCTGGAACGTCGACGGCCTGGACATCAGCTTCCCGGATACCGGCAACATCTGGGGCGCCTGGGCGGACCCGGACACGATCGCCGAGGTGCAGGTGCTCGGCGTCGGAGCGCCCGCCGAGTACGGGAACATGACCGGCGCCGCGGTGAATGTAGTCACCAAGTCCGGCACGAACACCTTCCAGGGACGCATCGCCTACACGGGCGAGTTCGACGGTCTGACCTCGGCGGGTCCGCAAGTGGAGGACGCGGTTGGGGTCGAGCGCGGCTTCGTCAGAGACACATACAACAGTTGGACCCTGTCCGCGGGCGGCCCGATCGAGAGAGACAAGCTGTACTTCTTCGCCGCGGTCGGGCTCAAGGAGGATCTGCTGATCGAGCCGGGAGCGACGCCCGGCATCGACATCCCGGTCAGCACCTTCGACCACTACAACCTGAAGCTCGACTGGTCGCTCAATCCTTCGCACACGCTGACGGGCGCCTTCCAGTTCGAGGACTACGCGCGCTCCTACGGCGACAGCGGCCGCGTGATCACGAATCCGGGCGCGGTGGGCACGGAGTACGTCGTGGTCCCCTACACCCGGTTGGGTTACCAGGGGATCCTCGGCAGCAACACGATCCTGGAACTGAACTGGAACGACATCCACAACAAGAACCGCAACGTCTCGGCGACCGGCAGCCTGGAGGCGCCCTTCATCGACTACGACACGAGTCCCGCGACGTCGAGCGGCGGCAAGAGGTACCCCTACATGTATCCCGTGTGGTGGAACCGCGGCCACGCGAAGGTGACGCACTTCGCCGAGGACCTCGCCGGAAGCCACGAGTTCAAGTTCGGATTCCAGTACAGCAGCAGCGGCGAGAAGGCGGCGGCCGTCTATCCCGGCTTCGGCGGCAAGTACTACTACAAGTTCTTCGGCACCTACTACGAGTACTCGCGCAAGGAGCACTACTACGGCGCGGAGACGGAGGCGTTCGGGCTGTACGTGGACGACTCGTGGCGGGTCAACGACCGCCTGACGCTGAATCTCGGTGTACGGACCGACTCGGATGGTGGCTACATTCCGCCCTATCCGCTCCTGGAGTCCTACCTCTGCGACGAGCTGAACTGCGGCGTGACGACTGGAGAGTTCTCGCCGAAGTACCCGGACGTCGTGGATTACTCGAGCGTGGACCCGAGACTTGGACTGGCCTACCGGATCGGCGACGGCGACCGCCAGGCCGTGCTCCGGCTATCCGCCGGCCGCTACCACGAGATGAACGTCGTCTCCAACTGGCAGCAGCCCCATCCCGACCGGCCGGTCGCGCAGTGGCGCACGAGCGCGAACCGGCATGGCCCGTTCACCTTTGCTTGGGAGGTCGGCAACGGCACGTTCCGACTGCCGAGGAAGGACCTGAAACGGCCCCAGACAGATCAGTACGCGGTTGGGTACGAGAAGCAGGTCGGGGAGTACGTCGTCGGTCTCCAGCTCATCACGCACGAAACGACGGACATGATCGGCTGGCAGATCGGGGACGACGGCGAGTACGAGGACGTGCCCTACGTCAACCCGCTGACAGGCGAGACGAGCATGTTGAAGAACATGATCGTCCAGCCGACGCTGCAGAAGGGCAACCGCCCCGGGAACGCGGCGAACGCACCGCCGGGGACGAAGTACCACCAGAAGTACCAGGGCGCCTTCCTCACCTTCGCCAAACGGCACACCGGCCGCTGGTCGCTGAACGCGTCGCTCGGCTGGGCGGAATCGAAGGGGTTCCAGCCCGACGCGCTTCAGGAGAGCCAGAACAACGCCTTCTACATCGGCAACCAGGGTTCCGACCCGAACCATCACCTCTTCGGAGGCGAACTGGGTCAGAGCGACCGGCCGTGGACGTTCCGGACCCAGGCGACCTTCGATCTGCCCTGGGACCTGCGGCTGGTGACGATCCTGAACTACGAGGACGGCCGACCGTACCGCTACATGACGCGCGTGCGTCTGAACCAGGGGAACGTCACGGTTCCGCTGGAGGCGATGACCGGCGACCGCCGGATGCCCGCGCGCAAGCAGATCGACATCGGTCTGTCGCGCCGGTTCACGCTGGGCGACCAGGTTGGCCTGAAGGTTGACCTGCAGGCGCTGAACCTCCTGGACGACGACGGCCACTACTACTGGGGCAGCTACGGCCGCTATCCGGCAGAACTCGTGCCGTCGAGGTACTTCCTGCCGCGGCGGATGGCGATACGCGTGGGCCTCGACTTCTAGATTCAGAAAGGTGGTTCCGACATGAAGATCAAGGCTGAGACGCCGTTCCCGTTCGATCGCCGCACCCTACTGGCCGCGGCTCCGCTCGGAATCCTCGCGTCGGCCTGCGCTCCGGCGGAGGAAGCCGGAGCCGCGGAGGAGGAAGCCGCCCCCGCGGCGGATCAGACCGCTTCAGCGGATGAGGATGCCGGTCTGACGGTGGAGGAAATCTCCCACCGGCAGACCGCGCGCGACTTCGTCAAGGCGCTCGAGACGAGTGACTGGGAGTGGTTCTCCAGCGTCATGGCCGACGACGCCCGGTTCATCACCCACGCGGCCGAAGGGCCGTGGGCGCGGTCGATGACGGAGGGCGGCGACGTGATCCTCGAGAACATGAAGCAGTTGATGGGCGGCCTGAAGGATCCCAACCTGATGATCACCAGGGAGCGGGTGCTCGGGCACCTCGTGATCCACGAGCGGGAGGAGAGCTTCACGACCGACGAGGGTCCCAGGACCTCGAACATCACGGCCATGTACCTCGTCCACGACGGCAAGGTGCAGGTGTGGTTCGAGTTGGTGGGTGACCTGCCGGCGTAGTGCCGGCCTAGCCCCGGGCCTGCAGGCGCCGCCCGTTCTCGACGGCTTCCCTGGCCTCGGGCAGGCGTCCCTTCCGGTTGAGGATGTCGGCCAGCACGAAGTAGCCGAAGGGCCCGAAGGCGCCCTCCGGATCGCGGCGCAACCCCTCGCGGACCAGCAGTTCGGCGCGGTCCAGGTCGTCGCCGCGATCCATGTGCAGCTTGGCCAGGTGGTAGTAGCCGAGAACGAACTCCGGGTTCGACCGGAGCGCCGCGCGCCACATCTCCAGGTGATCCTCCGGCCGGCCGAGCCGGCCGTACAGGTGTCCCAGGTTGAATTGGGCGCGGAAGTGGTAAGGCGCGTGCCGGATCGCCTGCTCGTAAGCCGCCATCGCCGCCTCCGGGCGGTCGGCCTCCTCGTGGGTCAGCGCCAGGTTGAAGTAGGGCTGACCGATCTCCGGGTTCTTCGCGATCGCCTTCTCGAAGTGAACGGCCGATTCCCGGCTTCTGCCGAGGAGGGCCAGGAGTTCGCCGTGCTGATTGTGGATCCACGCCGGCGCCACCTCTTCGGCGGCTGCCGCTTCAACGACGCGCAGCGCGTCGGGGAGGCGGTCCAGATCGGCGTAGATGTCGCTCATCGCGATCGCCGCGTTCGATTCGTAGGGCGCGAGTTCCACCAGCCGGTGAAAACCCACCAGTGCCTCCTCGGGGCGGCCGAGCCGCCAGTAGCTCGTGGCGAGTCCGAGCAGGGAGGCCTGGTGTTCCGGGTTCAGCGCGAGCGCCCGTTGGTAGAGCTGCAGCGCCTGACCGTTGAGTTCGGCTGAAGCTGCTGCGTCTCCGCGTCGCGACGCCTCGTCGGCGCGCCGCCCGATGATCCCGCCCAGCATCTGGTTCGCGTCCACGATGCTGGCGTCCAGTTCCAGGGCGGCACGCAGGTACTCTTCGGCTCCCTCTTCATCGCCGCGCCCGATGAAGCTCTGCGCCTCCATGATCGCCCGGTGGACCGCGATCCTCTCCTTCGGATCCGCTCGCTCGACTCCGTCGTCCTCGTCGACACCGCTGTTTGCGCGGCCGGCCAGGTAGCCCAGGGCGCGTAGCTGCGCCAGCGTCTCGGTATCGAGGTCGGGGCGCCCGCCGGGCCGGCCACGGGATGACTTGAGGTTGTCGGAGTAGGCGAGCAGGCGGTCGCGTAAGGACCGCGCCAAGTCCCGTTCCTGGAGCAGGACGTTGTTCGCTTCGCCGGCGTCCTCCCGCAGCAGGTAGAGCTCCGGGTTCGTCGTCTCGATGAACTTCTCCGAGTCAGTGCGGATCGAGCGCAGGGGTGCCCAGTTGTAGTGGTAGAGGGAGTAGTACGACTCCGTGTAGACCTCCCGCGGCGATGCCGGTTGTCGGCCCAGGATCAGCGACCGCAGATCGACGCCCTGCACCTCCGGTGGCACGTCCTGGCCGACGATCGAGAGGACGGTCGGCAGGATGTCGACGTGGCTGACCGCTTCGTTGACGACCCGGCCTTCGAAGTCTCCGAAGGGCAGCCGCAGGATGAGCGGAACGTGGACGGTCGAGTCGTAGATGAAGTAGCCATGGAATCCCTCGCCGTGCTGCCCCAGTCCCTCGCCGTGGTCGGAGGTGAGAACGAACATCGAGTCGTCGAGCACGCCGCGGCTCTCCAGCCCTTCGCGCAGCAGGCCGACGAGCGAGTCGGTGTAGGCCACTTCCGCGTCGTAGGGGCGGTCGGGATACTGGGACCTGAAGGGCTCGGGCGGCGTGTAGGGGTCGTGCGGCTCGAACAGATGGACCCACAGGAAGAAGGGGGCGTCGCGGGGCTCGTCGAGCCAGGCCAGCGCGTGCTCGATCGTGTCCGGCCCCTCGTGCTGCACCTGGCCGACGTTGACGGAGGGCTTCCGCGGGTCGAGCTGGAAGTCGTCGCGGTAGCGGTCGAAACCGCGGCCGATTCCCCAGCGGGAATCGAGGACGAAGGCGCTGATGAATCCCGCCGTGTCCCATCCGGCCGCAGAGAGCACCTCGGCGAGAGTGGGGAGCGTTTCGTCGAGCGAGTAGCCGACGTTCTCCCGGACGCCGTGGAACGGTGGGTAGGTGCCGGTCATGATCGAGCAGTGGGCCGGAAGCGTGAACGGCACCGTGGTGGCGGCGTTCGAGAAACGCACCCCTTCCCGTGCGAGCCTGTCCATGTGTGGGGTGGAAACCTGCTCCGAACCGTAGCTCGAGAGGCGGTCGGCACGCAGCGTGTCGATCGTGACCAGAATGACGTTCAGGCGGCCTGCTTCGACTTCGCCGGTGACTTGTTCCCAGGTCGGCAGAGGCTCCGCTTCGATCTCCGGGACGGGTCCCGGGGCATCCCGAGGCTCGTCTCCCGGCGCACAGCCAAGCAGCGCACCCAGGAAGAGACCGAGGAATCCTGAGCCAGCCGCGCTGGGAGACGAACGCAAGTCCTGGATCCTCCTCCTCCGCAGGCAGTCTATGGACTGATCAGGTCGTCCAGCTCGCGGACGCCGCCGTCGAAGCGTTCGAACGCGCGCTGGGCCCGCGCCCGGTCAGCGAGGTCGCCGCTGCGGTCGAGTTCGGCAGCGCTCTGCATCACCCGGCCGATCGCCTGCCGGGCCTGCCCGCGTTGCCGGGCGCTCAGGTCCGTCAGTCGATCGAGCAGCGCCTCCGCGAGGTCGCGGGCGTCGAAGGCGGGCACGTAGAGAGTGAGCCACTCTCCGTTCTCGATCTGGGTGCGGACCCGGTCCCGCTTGTTCGCCAGGAGCGCAATGATCGCGTTTCGGTCCTCCGGGATCGTCATCGGCGGCCGCTCGTGGCTGTGCGGGCCGGCGCGGATCGCTCCGCCACCGCGGGAAGCGCCGGCGGGCGGTTCGACCGTCGTCTCCTCGAAGTAGAAGTCGTACCGCTGCTGTTCGCCGGCCAGCCAGACGTGGGCGAAGAACTCGCTCGGCAGCGCCTCGGGGATCTCCGAGACCAGGTACTGGCTGCCGATCAGAGGCGCCATCGGGTAGCGGGTCTCGTCCCAGCTCTCGGTCTCCTCGTTCCACGCCTCGAAGACGACGTCGCCGCCGAAGTTCCGCGGATCGACCGGCTGCTTGAAGTCGTCGTAGACGTAGAGACGGAACTCGCCGGCCCTCGGCAGGGCGCCCTCGAGGTGGTGGTAGTTGTTCGCCGCCATGAAGAACTGGCCGCCGTGGAGGGGGTTGTGGTCCATGTGGGCGGCGGCGTTCGGGTCCGCCGGGTTGGGCGCGAAGCCTGGCGTTGCCCCGCCCTCGCCGGCCGGCAGGTCGGTGCCGCCGAGGCCGGCGGCCAGCATGCCGCCGCGGCTCTGCGGCTGCTCGCGCGGCACGAAGATCTCCGGCAGGACGAGGTGGTCGTCGAGTTCGTAGTCGACCTGGAGCGCGAAGGGCTGGACGACCGGGTTCTTCGCCTTGCCGACGTCGAACGATCCGATCAGCTCGACCCGGGTGCCCGGCGGCGCATGGACCGCCTCCTCGAACAGGTAGGAGGCGGGGAACTCGGGGTCGTACTCGGGTACGTACAGGACGGTTTGCGTCCGGCCGTCGGGAAAGTGGATCCGCACCTCCATTTTGGCGATCAGGTCGCCGACGTGCGGATGCAGGCCGATCAGACGGGCGCGCTCGGTGATCGTCAGGCTTGTGGTCTGAGGCCTCGCGGCGCGCCGCCCCTTCAGGGTGAGTTGACCGCCCGCCTGCTGCGCTTCGACCCAGAGTTCAACTTCGTCCTCGGTCTGGTTGAGGAACAGGCCCAGACTCGAGCGGTCGCTGATCTCGATGCGCGAGTCGTCGTTCGGCCGCCGGCGGTACTCGACCACGAGTTCGATCGTCGAGCCGCGGCGCAGCCGCTTGCCGGCGCCGTCCGGCAGCAGCACCGGATCGTCGCCGCGCAGCCACTGGCCGAGGAAGTGGGGGCCGGGGCGCCCGGTGCGCATCCGCGTCGGCTCCGGCTCGTCCTCGTCGCGGAACGGGTCGTAGGGGACCTGGACCTCGACCTCCAGCTGTTCCTGCGGCGCGTCCTCCGGCTCATGGACCCAGGCCGCCATCCGGTACACCACGCCGGGGTGCTGGGGCCGGAACTCGTAGCCGGTGACCCAGGCGTCCTCTTCGAGTTCGACGGCGAGCCGCTCGCGACCAAGGGCGGTCTGCTGCCCGGGCGCGACGACCGTTTCGGCTGTGGGCTCGAGCACCAGGTCGGGAACGCCGAGCACCCATTCCTCCTCCGTGAACTCCAGCGGCGGCGGCAGGTTGCGGCGCGGTCCCTGGGGTCCACCGCCTTGCACCCAGGCGACGACGATGTCGATCTCCTGCTGGCTCATGCGACGCGAGTTCCGGAAGTGGTCGTAGCGGGCGTCCGCCGTCCACGGCGGCATGCTGCCGGTCAGCAGTTCCTCCTCGATCGCGACCGCCCAGGCGCGGGCGCCGGGCTTGGCGTCGTTGCCGTAGGTCGTCAGGTCGATGTAGTCCGGCGCCGACCCCTTCGGGTTGTGGCAGGGCATGCAGTAGCGGCGGAGGATCGGGCGGACATCGTCGGCGAAGTTGATGTCGGTCGTGATCCGCACGTGGGCGGGCGCGGGGTCGGTGGCGATTCCGGTCAGGGTCAGGGCGGCCAGCGCGGCGGTGGCCGCGGCGGCCGCGAAGCGCCGGCCGTTGACAGCCGACCGGCTCATCGTCCGTCTCCGGAGTAGAGCGTCAGGTCGCCCTCGTTGTCGGCGACGAACAGCGGCCTGAAGTCGTAGCCGCGGCTTCGCAGGCGCTCGCCGCCGCCTTCCTGGCGGTCGACGACCGCCGATACCGCGGCGACTTCGCAGCCCTCGGCTTCGACCGCCTCGATCGCGCGGAGGATCGAGCCGGCCGACGTGACGACATCGTCGATCACGGCCACCCGGCGGCCGGCGACGATCAGCTTGCGCCCGTCCGGGTGGTACGAGGCGTCGATTCGGGCGCTCGTGCCGTGGCCCTTCGCCTTGTTGCGCACCAGGAAACCGAAGAGCGGCGTACCGTCCAGGTCGCTCGCGACGGATGCGGCCGTCGCCAGGTAGGCTCCGCCGACTTCGGGACCGCCCACCGCGTCCACTCCGAAGGGCCGGAGCTGTTCGCACAGGGCTTCACCGATGAGCCGCGACCCCCGCGGAGACAGCACGGTCGCCTTCGTGTCGCAGTAGTAGTGCGAGCGCGCACCGGAGGTCAGAACGAAGTCTCCCTTGGCGATGCTCCGCTCCTGGAGAAGCGCCCTCAGTTCGTTCAATCGCGAGTCGTTCTTCGGGTCCGGCACGGCCGGAGAGGGTATCAACGCGAGTGTGGCGACACTTGCGTGCGTGGTTGGTATTGTCACGCAGTCGGCTACTCGTGCGTGCGCCTGGGAATGAGACGACTCGAACGTAATCACACGTCCTTGGAAGACCAACTCAGGGCGTTGCAGTCGGAGTTGATGGTTGCTGAGTTTCTGGCGGTCCTCAACCTCTCGCTGACTCTTCTCGTCTGGCTTCGCGTTTGTGGCTTGATTTGACGGGCCAAGGCACGTCCAGCGTTTCGGCTCGAATCGGCATCGTGACCGTCTCGGACCGCGCGTCCCGCGGGGTCTACGAGGACCGTGGCGGGCCCGCGATCCGCGACTACTTGGCGGAGGTGTTGACTTCGCCCTGGGAAGCCTGCGCGCGGGTCGTGGAGGACGAGGTCGAGCAGATCGCGGCGGCGCTGCGCGAACTCTGTGACGACGAAGAGTGCTGCCTGGTCGTGACCACGGGCGGCACCGGACCGGCGCGGCGCGACGTGACGCCGGAGGCCACTCTGGCCGTCTGCGAGAAGGAGATGCCGGGCTTCGGCGAGCTGATGCGGCAGGTGTCGCTTCTGGCCGTGCCGACGGCGATCCTGTCGCGGCAAACGGCCGGTGTTCGCGGCTCGTCGCTGATCGTCAACCTGCCGGGGCAGCCGAAGGCGATCGGCGAGTGCCTGGACGCCGTGTTTCCGGCGATCCCGTACTGCGTCGACCTGATCGGCGGGCCGTACTTGACGACGAACGAGGAGCGGATCAAGGCGTTCCGGCCGAAGTCGGCGAAGAAGCCGGCGGTCTGAGGAGGAGCGAGATGGAGAAGCGAGGCATCTGGCCGGTGCTCGGGACGACTCTGACCGTGCTGCTCTTCGGGCTGACCGTGGGCTGCGCGCCCCCCGGTGGAGGCGGCGAGGAGGCGACGGTCTACCGGGACACCTGGGGCGTCCCGCACATCTACGCCGAGTCCGCCGAGGCAGGGCTCTACGCCTCCGGCTGGGCGATGGCCGAGGACCGGCTGTCGCAACTGCTCGAGAACTACCTCTTCGGACTCGGTGAGTACGCCGCCGCCTTCGGCCCCGGCAACAACGACGCCTGGGTCCGGTCCGATCTCGAGTCGCGGATGTGGGACCACTACGGCACGGCGAAGCGTCACTACGAGGCGAAGCTGAACCCGGAACTCCGCCGGCACCTGGCGGCCTTCATCGCGGGCATCAACGACTTCCTCGACGCGCATCCCGACGAGGTGCCGGCATGGTGGGGCGACCGCCCGGTCGACGTCTACATGCCGGTCGCCTTCAGCCGCCGGTTCATCTGGAGCTGGCCGGCGGGGCAGGCGCGCTCCGACCTGCGGGCCATCGGCATCGAGCCGAGCTTCGACGTCGACCTGCGGGCCTCCAACGAGATCGCGCTGGCGCCGGACCAGACGACCTTCGGCGCCGCGGCCCTGATCATCGACCCGCACCTCTCCTGGCTCGGCCGCCATCGCTACTGGGAGCTGCGCCTCCACGCCGGCGATATCCACATCAGCGGTTTCGCCACTTCCGGCTTCCCCTACGTCAACCTGGGCCACAACGAACATGTCGCCTGGGCCCACACGACCGGCGGCCCGGACACGGCCGACGTCTACGAACTGACCCTCGACCCGGAGGATCCGGGCCGCTATCTCTACGACGGCGAATGGCGGCAGATGGAGAGCCGGACCGTCGAAGTGGCGGTCGCCGGCGAGGCGAAGCCGCGCGAGGCGACGTTCCGGTTCTCGCACCACGGCCCGATCGTCGCCCGCCGCGGCGACCGCGCCTACGCCGCGGCCCTCGCCTACGAGGAGGAGATCGGCTACCTGGAGTCCAAGTACTGGTTCATGGTCGCGGAGGACTACGAGGGCGCGGCCGCGGCGCTGGACGTGCGCCAGATCATGCCGCAGAACGTGATGATCGCGGACACCGGCGGCAACATCTACTACCAGCGGACGGGCCGGGTCCCGATCCGGCCGGAAGGCTACGACTGGCGCCGTCCCGTCGACGGCTCGACCTCCGAGACCGAATGGCTGGGCATCCATCCGGCGTCCGAGTTGATGTCCCTGCTCAACCCCGAGCGGGGCTACATGCAGAACAACAACATCAGCCCGGACACGATGCTGGTCGACTCGCCGCTGGTCCCGGAGCGCTATCCGGCATACCTCTACAACCAGCCCGCTCTCTACACCCATCAGCGGGGCGCCGCCGCCGTGGCGCTGCTTGAGGCGAAACGGGCAGCCGGCGCCAGGTGGAGCGAGGAGGAGATCGTCGAGCTGGCGCTCAACCGCTCCGTCTACCAGTTCGAACGCTGGGTCGAGGAGCTGCGTCGCGCCGAGGCGTCGGTCCCCGGCAAGCGCTCGAAGGAGCACGCCGAGATCGTGCGGCGGATCGAGGAGTGGGACGGCGTCTCCGAGCCGGACTCCCAGGGCGCGCTCGCCTACTTCCGCTGGCGCGAGGCGCTCCGGGAGCTGGTGGGCCGCGACGGGATGAACGAGATGACCGCGCGGGTCAACGACTACCTGGAACTGATCCGCGAGGCGCCGAAGCCGCCCGGTCTCCGCGACGACGAGCTGCCGGCCCTGGCCGCCGCGATCGACACCGCGGCGGAGTCGCTCCGCTCGGGCCCGGGCGGCTTCGATGCGGCCTTCGGCGACGTGTTCCGCGTCGGCCGCCAGGACTCGAACGACGAAGTGTCCTGGCCGGTCGGCGGCGGCTCGCTCGGCGAAGCGGGAATGGCGACCATGCGCTCCGTCGGCTTCATCGCGCCGCGCGCCGACGGCCGCCGCTGGGGCAACCGAGGCCAGACCTCGACCGAGGTCGTCATCCTCAGCAACCCGATCCGCAGCTACACCCAGCCTCCGATCGGCCAGAGCGACCGGCCCGACTCCCCGCACTACCGCGACCAGGCAGAGAAGCTGTTCTCGGTCGGCGCCATGAAGCCGAGCTGGTTCGCCCGTGAAGAACTGCTCGCCGACGGCGGCAGGAACGTCGTCTCCGAGATGCGGCTGGTCTACGAACCGGAGTAGAGGAGTCCCGATGCGTCACCGTCGAAGTCTCTGCCTCAGTGCCGGAGTCGTGGCTGCCATTCTCGTGATGCCCGTAGCCCTCTCGGCCCAGTCGGGCCACAACCTGGAGCGTCCCGAACACTGGAAGGTCCGCTACGACGGCGCCGACGAACCGGCCGAGCGCAACTTCGTCGTCATGCGACCCGGCTGGCACGTCTACGCCGGCCCCGGCAGCCTGCTCTGGGACCCGGGCCGGTTCGCTTCGGGCAACTACGCCGTCAAGAGCACGATCTACCTGTTTCCGAAGGGCGACCCCGAACGATCCGGCTCGACCCGCGTCGACACGCCCTTCGGTCTCTTCCTCGGCGGCCGCGACCTCGAAGGGAACAAGCCAACCTACGTCTCCTTCCAGATCGACAACACCGGCCGGTTCCGCATAGCCCGACATACCGGCGATGAGATCAAGGAACTCGCACCTTGGACCGCCCACGACGCGGTCACCGTGCTCGACGAGCCGGCGACCTCGCCCGCGGAGAACGTCCTCGAAGTCGACATCCGGGGCGAACAGACGATCTTCTACCTCGGCGGCGAGGCCGTCGCCGAGCTTCCGTGCAAAGACGTCAGTCCAGCCGGTGTCGTCGGCCTAAGCGCCGGCGAGGGTTTGAGTCTTCACATCACCGAGATCTCGATCGGCCCCAACCGCCGCAACGAGTAGCCCGACGACGTCCAGCCGGTCCGGGTCCTCGGGGGGTGGGGTTCCAGCGGACTCGAAGCGAGCGACGCCCTGCGCCCCCACAGCGAACGACGACTGACCGGAGCGAGCGTAGTGGAGTGCGCCCAGTCCTCCCAGCCTCTCCGGGAGCGCGCACGGCCGCTGGGACCCCACCCCCCGAGGACCCCATACCGGCGGGTGTTACCGGCGACTACTCGCCTACTCGCCGCCCGTGCTGGCCGCCTTGCCGGCGCGCCAGTCGTCCTCGAGTATGCGCGCGCCGCGGAGCGTGCCACCCATCGAGTAGTTGCCTTCGTGGCAGGCGTACTCGTAGACCCGCTCCGGGTCGCGCTTCCAGATGTACTCGCCGGACCAGGGGGCTTCCCAGGTGGCCGGGTCGTTCATCGTGAAGTGGTAGAGGATGTTGCCGTCCGGCTGGAGCGTCAGTCGCTCCGTGACGTGGAGGTCCTTCGTCGCTCCGCGCAGGAAGCCGTCGGGCCGGAAGTGCACCGAGTCGATGACCAGGGCGTCACCTTCCCACCAGCCGATCGAATCGCCCAGCCACCGCCGTTCCTCCGGACTCGGGTGCTCGTCGTTCAGACGGATGATCCTGGCGTCGTGGACCATCTCGATCAGGATCATGATGTGGTCTTCGGTCTGCACCACGCGCTTGTAGTTGTTGTAGCCGCTGGGGAAGGTCGGCGTGGCGCCGGTGAAGCCGAGGATGCAGCGCTCGCTGATCGGCAGCGATTCGGGGCCGTCGTACGGGCCCGGACCGTCGAGTTCGAGCCACCAGGCGACGCCCTCGTTCGGCCGCCGCAGCTTGGCGCGCTCCGCGAATCTCGCCTTGGCGGCCTCGGTCGTTTCCGGCAAACGGCCGTTCGGGGGGTCGATGATGATCGAGGTCCTGAACTTGCCGTCCACCGCGAAGGTGTCGGTGCCGCGGTCGAGCCAGAAGCTGTTGTAGCCGCCGACGTTGCCCGCCGCGCCGGGTGAGCCGTCGCCGCCTTCCGGCGGCGCGTCGCGGTCCGGATCGGAGACCTGGTGGCGGTCAGCGCGAGCCTTGGCCGCGTCGGCCGCGATCTTCTCGGCCTCTTCCCGGGTCAGGTAGAGGTTCTCGCCGTACTCCTCGGGCCGCTGGAGCGGCGTCAGCGTGGCGGCGTCGTACGTTCCGGTCAGGTCGGGCTTGCCGTTGGCGGCCCGCTTGATCTCGCCTTGGGCCGCCAGAACTGGCGCAGCGAGCAGCATCACGAGGGTGGCGGTCAGGGCCGCGAGCGGTCGGACTCTCATTCTGCGTCCTCCTGTTTCGACTGGATGCCGAAGTGTAGCGGAGGGCCGGTGTTCCGAAGCCGAGACCTGCTGTTGAGCACTCTCGCCCGCGAGGTCGCGAGGTATTCACGAAACAGCCCGTGAAGACTACAGATCTGTCGCACGAGGCCTGTACAGTCTGCGTGATCGCAGGGGTCGCCCGTCCTTTGACCCCTCTAGGAACGAGAGGTGTCAGGTCGACTGCGGGCGACCACACTTCGGCGTCTTGGCCGGTATCGGTAGGCGCCGGCGAACCGCAGGCGCTATTCCCCGCTGCCGGCGCCGGTGCTCGCGGCCTTGGCGGCCAGAGCGTCAGCCTCCAGCACCCGCGCGCCTCGTAGCGTCCCGCCCATCGAGTAGTTCCCTTCGTGGCAGGCGTACTCGTAGACGTCCACGGGGCTGTGCTTCCAGATGTACTCGCCGGACCAGGGGGCGTCCCATGTCGCCGGATCGTCGATCGTGAACCGGTAGAGGATGTCGCCGTTCGGCTGCAGCGTGAGGCGTTCCGTGACGTGGGACTCCTGGGTGGCGCCGCGCAGGATCGCCTTCGGGTGGAAGTTCCGCGAGTCGATGACCAGGGTGTCGCCTTCCCACCAGCCGATGGAGTGGCCGAGCCACTTCCGCTCTTCGGGATCCGGGTGATCGGCGTTCAGCCGCACGATGCGGGCGTCGTGGACCATCTCGATCAGGATCATGATGTGGTCCTCGGTCTGCACCACGCGCTTGAAGTTGTTGTAGAGGCTCGGGAAGGTCGGCGTGGCGCCGGTGAAGCCGACGATGCAGCGTTCGGTCACCGGAAGGGTCTCGGGACCGTCGTACGGGCCGTGACCCTCGATGTCGAGCCACCAGGCGGAGCCGTCGTTCGGCCGGCGCAGCCGGCGGCGCTCGGCGGATCTCGCCTGGCCAGCCTCGGTCATCTCCGGCATGCGGCCGTTCGAAGGATCGAAGATGATCGAGGTGCGGAACTTGCCGTCGACCGCGAACGCCTCGGTTCCGGTCTCGACCCAGAACCGGTTGTAGCCGCCGACGTTGCCGGCGCCGCCAGTCGTTCCGTCACCGCCGACCGGCGGCGGCTTGCGGTTCGGATCGGAAACCTGGTGCCGGTCGGCGGCGTACTGGGCCGCGTCCGCCTCGATCTTCGCCGCGTCCTCGGGGCTCAGGAAGAGGTTGTCGCCGTACTTCTCAGGCCGCTGAAGCGGCGTCAGGGTGCCGGCGTCGTAGGTGCCGGTCAGGTCGGGCTTGCCGTTGGCGGCGCGCTTGACGTCGCCCTGGGCGGTCAGCGCAGGGGCTGCGATCAGCAGCGCGAAGGCGGCGATCAACGCCGTGGGGACTCGGACTCTCATTCTAGGTCCTCCGGATGAGGGTGGGTAGGCGGAGTGTAGCGGAGTCAGGAGCCTTCAATCCGCCGCCGCGGCAACGGCCGCTCCGGCACGTCCTCCAGCAGGCCGCCGTGGCCTAGCGAGGTGATGTCGCGCCGCGTCAGCCGGTCCCCGACGAGCAGGCGGGGCAGCACCAGATCGACGATGTTTCGCTTCGGGCTGCGGGCGCAGCCGGGGGCGCCCAGGACCGGCGTGCCGCCGAGTTCGCCAAGCAGCAGCAGGTTGCCGGGGTCGACCGGGGCGCCGTAGCAGATGACCGAGCCGCCGGCGGCTTCGATGGCGGTCGGGGCGAGGTCGTGGCGGTCCTGGATCGCCGTTTCGCCGGCGAGGATCAGGAGATCGACGTCCGGGGCGAGTTGGGACGCCGTCGCCGCGAGATCCTCGGTCTCTTGCTCCCGGTCGATCGGCACGAAGCGTACCTGGGTGAGTTGAGCGCCGAGGGTGCCGAGCCGCTGCCGGAAGGCCTTCTCGAAGCCGGCGACGAGCCGTTCGCGGCCGGCGGAGCGGCCGGCGGCGACGGTCCCGGAGACGATCAGGCCCGCGGTGCTCGGCGGCAGCGGGTCGAGCCGGATCAGCGGGCTTGCGGCGACGCCCTCGGCCGCGGCTACCGTCCCTTCGGACAGGGCGTAGGGGAGGATCTTCGTCGTTCCGACCATCTTGCCGGCGCGGGCCACGCTGTGGTTGGGCCGGGTGGCGAGGGTGACGCCGTCGCAGTCGTTGATGCGGTCCAGGGCCGAGGCGTCGACGCGCAGCACCCCCAGCGTCCGCGCGTGCAGGTTGACCCGCCCGGTCGTCGGCCCGCGCAGGTCGAGACCCGTTCCGGCAACGGCTTCACTGACTCGGCGAGCCGCCTCGTTCTCGTCGACGTCACCGGGTTCCAGCCGTGCCGCGAAGACCCGGTCGCGGCCGAGACCGGCCAGCACTTCCAGTTCGTCGTCGCCGAGGGCGCGGCCCTTCCGCAGCACGCGGCGGCCGTCGTCGTCGTAGACGTTGTGGCCGAGGATCGCGCCGTGAGCCTCGGTGAGCGGAGTAGCTTCGAACTTCATCGGTGGCGTGAAACTACACCGGGACCTGCGGCGGTAAACTCCGTCCCCCATGGCCTCCGATGACTACGGCCGGATCGACGGCTGGCGCGACGAGCTGACCGAGTGGCGGCGGGACTTCCACCGGTACCCGGAGCTCGCCTTCGAGGAGGAGCGGACGTCGCAGATCGTGACGGAACGGCTGCGGTCGTTCGGCGTCGAGGAGGTCCATCACGGGATCGCGAAGACCGGAGTCGTCGCGACGATTCGCGCCGGCCGTTCGGATCGCGCGGTGGCGCTGCGAGCCGACATGGACGCGCTGCCGATCCATGAACAGAACCACTTCGGGCACTGCTCGACCGCGCCCGGAAAGATGCATGCCTGCGGGCACGACGGCCACACCGCGATGCTCCTGGGCGCGGCCCGCTACCTCGCCGAGACCAGGAACTTCAACGGCAGGGTGCAGCTCATTTTCCAGCCGGCGGAGGAGAAGGACGGCGGCGCCGGAGTCATGGTCCGGGAAGGGCTGTTCGAACGCTTCCCGGCCGACAAGGTCTTCGGCCTGCACAACTTCCCGGGCGTGCCGACCGGCGCGTTCGCGACGAACAGCGGTCCGTTCATGGCCGCGATCGACCAGTTCGAGATCGAGATCCGCGGCCGCGGTACGCACGGCGCCTGGCCGCACAGCGGCATCGACCCGATCGTCGCCGCGTCGCAGGTCGTGCTGGGTCTCCAGACCCTGGTGTCCCGCAACGTCGATCCCCGGCGCCGGGCCGTGGTGTCGGTGACGATGAGCCATGCCGGCGAGGCCTTCAACGTGATCCCCGAGACCGCGTACCTGGCCGGCGGCGTGCGTTCCTTCCTGCGCGAAGTGCAGGACATCCTGGAGTTGGGGCTGGAACGCGTCGTCCACGGCATCTGCGCCGCCCACGGCGCCTCGGCCAAGGTGGACTACGAGCGCTACTACCCGGCGACGGTCAACGCGCCGCGCGAGACGGAGGAGATGACCGCCGCGGCGCTCAGCATGGGCTGGGAGGTCGACACGGAGATGGAGCCGCTGATGGGCTCCGATGACTTCGCGTTCCTGGCCGAGGAGCGTCCGGGGTCCTTCATGATGATCGGCAACGGCGACAGCGAGATGCTGCACACGCCGAGGTACGACTTCAACGACGAGCTGCTGACGATCGGCGCCAAGTACTGGGCGCGGCTGGCCGAAAGTCAGCTTTCCTAGCCGCCGCCAAACCTGTCGCGGACTCCATGTTTGGCCCCAGCCCCCACCTCACCAGGATCTGGCGTCGCGGAACTTGCTTCGCCGCGTTCCGCGGCGCAAGCTCCTAGATTCCCGGAAACAAAGTCGGCGGCAGGGGCGTATTCCCTGATGACGCGGGCGGCTGGCCGGATGAACAGGCCCCGCTTTCACAAAGCTCTCTCCGAAGGAGTTGGCTGGCTGCCCGCGCAGCACCCCAAAACACCTGAAAGAAAGCCATGAACTTCGCCCATACCTTCAGGATCCCGACCGCTCAGGCCCTCGCGGCGATGATCCTCCTCTTCCTGCCCTTCGTGGCCGGCTGTGCGTTCGACAGCGGCGTCGCCGGCGAGCCGCCGGCGTCGGAGGCCGCGACACTGGCCGCCGACGATGCGATTCCCGTCGCGGCGCTGCCGATGTTCCGTGGCCGGATCGAGTCCGTGCTGCGGTTCTCGACGAACCTCGAGGCCGAGAGTCGAGTCGACGTGCTGGCCGAGGCCGAGCGGCATGTGACCGACCTCCTGGTCGAGGAGGGAGACACCGTGCGCGCCGGCCAGACCATGCTGCTACTCGAGGACGAGGCGCAGCGCACGGCGCTCAAGAGGGTCGAGAGCCAGCTCGAGCGCTCCCGCCTGGAGTACGAGCGCCAGAGGCGCCTCTTCGAGCAGGACCTGATCAGCGAGCAGGCCTACAACCAGGCCCGCTACGACCTGGAGCAGCTCGAGCTCGCCCTCGAGGACGCCGAGCGGGAGTTGGGCTATGCGACGGTTACGGCGCCGATCTCGGGCGTCGTCACCGAGCGGCTCATCAACGTGGGCGACCACGTCGAGAACCACACCAAGCTGTTCGAGATCATCGACTTCGACTCGATCGTCGCCCGGGTGTACGTGCCCGAGCGGCAGTTGGCGGGTCTGTTCGTCGGCCAGCCGGCTCGCGTGCTGGCCCAGTCGCTCGCGGGGTCGCGGGAGGCCGCAATCGAGCGCATCTCGCCCGTCGTCGATCCCCAGAGCGGCACGGTCAAGGTCACGCTCGGCATCCCGGGCAACCAGGGCCTGCTGCCCGGCATGTACGTCGAAGTCGACCTGGTGGCCGCCGCCCTGGAGGACACGTTGCTGGCGCCGAAGCGGGCGCTGGTCTACGACCAGGAGCAGGTCTTCGTGTTCCGGGTCGCGCAGGGCGATGACGGTCCCCGCGCGGAGCGACTGCTGGTCCGGATTCTCGTCGAGAGTGAGGACGTCGTTCATCTGGAGGGCGACCTGGCCGACGGCGAGCGTCTGATCGTGGCCGGGCAGGCGGGCCTCAAGGACGGCGCCCGGATCCGTCTGCTCGACCCGAGAGAAGCCCTCGGCTCGGGCGCGGAACTGGGAGCGGCATCGACTCCGACCTACCAGCCGGCAAGCTAAGGCTCAAGCCGACGCATCAACAGGAGCGCGGCATGAAGGCCTGCAGCCCTTGCTGGGGGTCCGGCGTCGCACCGAGAGCGGCGAGGCGCGCGTCTGACAAGGCGCGACGAAGGAACATACCGGGCCGCATTTGACTGAGGAGCAACGATGTCAGACGTGATGCATCGCCGGTCGAATGCAGCCGGACCCCCAGTAAGGGTTGCCAAGTCGTTCCTTACCCATCGCCCGGTCGCGGTGTCCATGGTCTTCCTGGCGGCGGTCGTGTTCGGCCTGCTGTCCTACCAGGGGTTGCCGGTGACCCTGATGCCCGAGCTGTCCTACCCGACGCTTACGGTGCGCACCGAGTATCCGGGCGCGGCGCCGGAGGAGGTCGAGAACGACGTCTCGCGGCGGATCGAGGAGCAACTCGGCGTAGTCGGCGGCTTGCGGCGGATGAGCAGCATCAGCCGCGCCGGCGTTTCCGACGTCGTGTTCGAGTTCGCCTGGGATACGCCGATGTCCGACGCGGTGCAGGAGACGCTGGAGAAGCTCGACCTCGTCCTCCTGCCCGACTCGGCGGAGCGTCCGCTCATCCTGCGCTTCGACCCGGGCCTCGACCCTGTCCTCGAGCTGTCCCTGTCCGGCGAGGACGAACGTTTCGAGGGCGAAGAGGGCCTGCGCCGCCTGCGCCGACTGGCGGAGCTCCAGGTCAAGCGGGCGCTGGAGCCGATCGACGGCGTCGCCGCGGTTCGCGTCCGCGGCGGCCTGGAGGAGGAGATCCACGTTCTCCTCGACGCTCAGGCGCTGCAGCGCTCCAGGCTGTCCGTCCAGCGGGTGATCGATCGCCTGGGCCAGGAGAACATCAACGTCGCGGGCGGCACGCTCAAGGAGGGGCGCACCGAGTACATGGTGCGTACCGTCAACGAGTACGTGAACCTCGACCAGATCCGGGCCACGGTCGTGGCGACGGTAGAGGGACGCGAGGTCCGGGTCGGCGACTTGGCGGAAGTCCGCGGATCGCACCGGGACCGCGAGATCATGACTCGCACCGACGGCGGCGAGAGCGTTCAACTCGACGTCTACAAGGAGGCGGACGCAAACATGGTCGCTCTGGCCGACCGCGTGCGGGAGAGGGTCGGCGAGCTGGACCTGGAAGCGGAGCGGGCGAGGGCGCGCGGCGAGACGGTGGAGCGACCCCGGAACCTGCTGCAACGGCTGACGGGCGGTGCCGGGGGCGGCGGCAGCGGCAGGCGGAGTCCCTCCCTCGGCGGAGCGACCCTCTCGACCGATCTCTACCGTTCGGAGGGAGCGGTGCTGACGGTGGTCTCCGACCGCTCCGAGTTCATCGAGGGGAGCATCGCCGAAGTCCGCAACACGGCGATCCTGGGCGGGCTCCTGGCCGTCATCGTCCTTTACCTCTTCCTGCGCAACCTGGTCACGACGCTGTTCGTCGCGGTGTCCATCCCGATCTCGCTGCTGATCACCTTCGCGCCGCTTTCGGCCGCCTCCGTGTCGCTCAACATCATGTCCCTGGGCGGCCTGGCGCTCGGCATCGGCATGCTGGTCGACTCCTCGATCGTCGTGCTGGAGTCCATCTTCCGGTGCCGGGAGGAGGGGGACGACCTGGTCGCGTCAGCGATCCGCGGCGCGAAGGAGGTCCGTTCGGCGGTGATTGCCTCGATCCTGACGTCGATCGCCGTCTTCCTGCCGATGGTCTTCGTCGAAGGGATCGCCGGCCAGGCGTTCGGCGACCTGGGCTTGGCGGTCGTCGTCTCGTTGCTTGCGTCGATGGCCGTTGCGCTGGCCTTCATCCCGATGCTCGCGAGCCGCCGCGGTTGGACCTTGCCGGAGCGCGGCGGCGCGGTCTCCCGGCTGCGGCGCTACGCGGCGTGGGAGGCGTTTCGCCGGGATGCGGCGGCGCTGCTTGGCTGGGCGCGGTCGCGGAATCCCCTGATCGGCTGGTCGTTTCTCTTGCCGGCGCTGGCGTTCGTCTCCGTCCGGCTGATCGTGGGCAGCGTCCTCGAGCTGGTCGCCAAGGCGATTCTGCTGTTGCTGGCCGGCCTGGCGTTCCTGGTCGCGCGCCTGATCGGGCCGGTCCTGGTCAAGGTGTTCACCTGGCTGAGCCGAGGGCCGCTGATCGTCGTGCGGCGCCTGCTCGAGTGGCTCAGCGGGGTCTATCCCGTGCTTCTCGATCGGTCCCTGCGGTTCCCCGTCGCGGTCGTTGCGGTGGTGGCGGTCACGCTGTGGAGTTCCTGGTGGCTCCTGGGCCGTCTCGACAGCGAGTTGCTGCCCGAGGTTCGCCAAGGCGAGTTCACGATCGAAGTCTCGCTGCCGGTGGGCACGCCCCTGGCCGAGACCGAGCGCACGCTGGCCGCGGTCGAGAGCGCGATCCTCGAGGAGGAGCGCCACATCGACCGGCTGCTCGTGACCTACGGCTACGACGTGACGAACACCCAGCGCTCCGACGAGGGCGAGCACACCGCGAAGTTCAAGGTGTTGCTAGAACCGGTCCAGGCGGCGGCCGAGGACGATGTGGTCGAGCGGCTGCGGCGCCGCTTCGAGTCGATTCCGGACGCCTCCTCGCGCGTCTCGCGCCCGGTCCTGTTCAGCTTCAAGACCCCGATCGAGGTCGAGGTCCACGGCGAGGACCTCGATCGCCTTCAGGAGTACGGCGATCGCGTGCGTGACCTGATGGCGGCGATGCCCGAACTCGCCGATGTCGAGACGACGCTCAAACGCGGCGCGCCCGAGGTGCAGATCGTCTACGACCGGGCGATCCTCAACCGCTACGACCTCCAGACCTCGGTCGTCGCCCAGATGGTGCGCAACCAGATCGAAGGCTTCGAGGCGACCCTCTACAACCTGCGGGACCGGCGGATACCGATCGTGGTCCGGCTCGCCGAGGAGGACCGCCGCTCGACGGACCAGTTGAACGGTCTGGTCGTGAACCCGGGCGGCGAGCGCCCGATTCCGCTCCACGCGGTCGCCGACGTCGCCGTCGGCGAGGGGCCGTCGGAGGTGCGGCGGATCGACGGCAAGCGGGTGGCGGTGATCGAGGCCAACCTGGGGGCCGCTTCACTCGGTGGCGCGGTGGAGCGGATTGAGGAAGTACTGGCCAGCGGAATCGAGTGGCCGGCGGACATGAGCTTCCTGGTCGGCGGCCAGAGCCAGGAGTGGCAGCGCTCGAGCGCCAGTCTCTGGCTGGCCCTGGGGCTGTCCGTGTTCCTGGTCTACGTGATCATGGCGGCCCAGTTCGAGTCCCTGCTGCATCCCCTGGTCATCATGTTCTCGATCCCGCTCGCGTTCTTCGGCACCCTGGTCACCCTCTACCTGCTGGACGTCAACCTCTCGATCGTCGTCTTCCTCGGCATGATCATGCTGGCGGGCATCGTCGTGAACAACGCGATCGTCCTCGTCGACTACATCAACCGGCTGCGTGCGCGCGGCCTGCCGCGCCGCCGAGCGATCGTAGGCGCCGGCCTGGTGCGGCTGCGGCCCATCCTGATGACGACGGCGACGACCACGCTCGGCCTGCTGCCGATGGCGCTCGGCCTCGGTCAGGGCGCGGAGATCCGCACGCCGATGGCGCTGGCAGTGATCGGCGGCCTGGTCGCCTCGACGGTGCTGACCCTGATCGTCGTACCGACGATCTACGAGATCTTCGAGCGGCTACGGGAGACGCTGTCGTTCTCGCGTGAGCGGAGATCCCGCCCGGCCACTGCCTCGGCCGAGTCCCCCGGACCGGCCGGAGCGGTGGCGCCCCAGGTGATGCGTCCATGATCCCCGGCGGACTGGGCAGGTCGCTGCCCCGGCTCTCGCTGGAGCGCCGCGTCGGCGTCCTCGTCGTCGTCGGCGCCGTCCTGGTCATGGGATTGGTGGCGGCCCTGTCGCTGCCGATCGAACTGATCCCGTCCGGCTACAGCTCGCCCTTCCTGCGAGTGACCGTGCCGTGGCGCGACGCGCCGCCTCAGGAGGTGCTCGACAAGATCACGATCCCGCTGGAGGAGGAACTGGCGACCATCCGGGGGCTGCAGAACCAGTACTCGTTCTGCGCCGTCGGCTTCAGCCAGGTCTTCCTGAGCTTCGCGCACGGGACCGACATGGACGTCGCCTACCGCGAGGTCCGGGACCGGATCGAGCGAGCCCGGGCACGTCTGCCGGAGGACGTCCAGCAGGTCTTCATCCGCAAGGACGACGACACCCAGATGCCGGTGGCGATGGTCGGCGTCCTCGTCGACGAGGGGACGGCCGACACCTACAACCTGATCCAGAACGAGGTCATCCTGAAGCTGGAACGGCTACCCGGGGTGGCCTCGGTCGATGCCCAGGGCCTGCTGGAGCGGGAAGTGCTGATCGAGCTCGACCGGCAGCGGGTCGAGGCGGCGGGGCTCAACATCTTCGAGATCGCCCAGGACCTGCAATCGGACTACTTCACGCTGGCGTCGGGCAACGTTCGCGCCGGCGACCGCAAGCTGCTTCTGCGGTCGGTGGCGGGTTACCCCGCGCCCCAGAACGTACGCGACATGCTGATCACCGACACGGTGCGGCTGGGCGACATCGCCTCCGTGCGCTACGACGTGCCCGACGACGAGTTCCGGGTGCGGGTGAACGGCCTGCCCGCCTACGCGATCCGGGTGCAGAAGGAAGGCGAGGCGAACGCGCTGGACGTGGCCCGCGAGGTCGAGGGCGTGGTGCGGGAACTGGCGGCGAATCCACGCCTCGGGGCCATCGAGGCGGACGTGATCATGAGTTCGGGCGAGATCATCCGCGACTCGATGGGAGTGCTCCTGTCGAGCGGCCGGATCGGGGCGATCTTCGCGATGATCGTGCTCTTCTTCTTTCTCCGCCGGCTGCGGATGAGCCTGATCATCGCCTTCTCGATCCCGCTATCCATGGTCGTGGCGGTGGTCGCGATGTACTTCTTCGGCGAGACCTTCAACGTGATCTCGCTGCTTGGGCTCATGATCTCGGTCGGGCTCCTGGTCGACAACTCGGTCGTGGTGGCCGAGAACATCCACCGCCTGCATCAGAGCGGCACGGGACGTCGTCAGGCGACGCTTCAGGGGGCGGGGGAGATCGCGCTGGCGATCACCACGGCCACTCTGACCACCGTGATCGTCTTCCTGCCGGTGTCGCTGGTCGAGGGTCAGGGTCAGTTCATGCTGCTCCGGCTCGTGATTCCCATCACGGTCTCCCTGCTCGCTTCCCTGGTAGTGGCGCTTGTCGTCGTTCCGCTGGCCGTCTACATCACTCTGCCGTCGCGATCGTCGGCCGAGGAGGGGGTCCTGCGCCATGCCCGGAACGCTTCGAACGTCGTCCTGCGACGGGCCTACGACGCCACCTTCGGTCTCCTGAACCGCGTCTACAGCGGCATGCTGGCGTACGGCCTGCGCCGCCGGCTCGACGTCGTCCTCCTGCTCGTGGCTGCGCTGGCGCTGACCCAGGTCGCCGCCAGCGGCCGGCTCGAGGTCGTTCCGATGTCGGAGGACGACCAGGCGTTTTTCAACGTCGAGGTCCGGTTGCCGCGCAACATCTCGTTCGACGAGACGATCGAGTACTTCGCGCGCGCCGAGGAGAAGATCGACGGTTTGCGCGAGGAACTCGATCTCGACTACCTCGTCTTCTTCCACGAGCGGACCTGGGGCCAGATCCAGGGGATCATGGCGACCGGCGCCGACCTCAAGATGCGCGAGGTCACGGAACGGGTGATCGACCTCATGCCCGAGATGCCGGGCGTGCGCTTCCACACAGGCTTCGCGTCGGAGCAGGAGACGACTGACAAGGCCCTCGAGACGCTGACCCTGTTCGGCGAGGACGCCGAGGTTCTGGAAGAAGTGGCGAGCGGCGTCGAGGACCGGCTGGCGCGCGTTCCGGGCGTGCTGGCGGTCAAGAAGTCGGCCGACGAGGCCCCGAACGAACTGGCGCTGGTCCTGGACAGGGATCTCGCGATGCGCCAGCAGGTCAACCCGCGGACGCTGGCGGTGATGGTCGGCTACGCGCTGCGCGGCCAGGCGCTGCCGCGGATCTACTACGGCGGACGCGACATCCCGGTGCGCATCCGCTTCGAGGAGGAGGACCGCCAGAGTCTCGCCGAACTCCGTGACTTTTCGGTACCGACGGAGAGCGGCGAGGCGCTCGCCATCGGCACCCTCGTCGACGTGCGCCAGCAGCCGTCGGCGACCCGGATCTCCCGTCGCGACAAGCAGACCGCGCGCCGGATCACGGTCGAGCTCGAAGAGGGCCGGGAGAGCGAGGCGCGGCGGGCGGTGCGCGCCGTCGCCGCGCAGACCGACTTGCCCGAAGGCGTGGCCTGGGCGCGGCTGGTGCGCAACGTCGCCGCCGAGGAGACGCGGAACCTGATGATCGCGGCGCTCATGTCGATCGCCTTCGTCTACCTGCTGATGGGGTTTCTGTTCGAGAGCTTCCTGCTGCCGTTGGCGATCCTGGTCACGATCCCGCTCGCCAGCATGGGGGTGACCTGGATTCACCTGCTGGCCGGACGCGACCTCGACTTTCTCGGGCTGGTGGGCCTGATCATTCTGATCGGCGTCGTCGTGAACAACGGGATCGTGCTCCTCGATTCGGTCAACCGGCTGCGGGCCGCGGGCATGGAACGGACCGAGGCTCTCCTGGAGGCCGCCAACCGGCGTTTCCGGCCGATCATGATGACGGCACTGACCACGATCGGCGGCATGGTGCCGCTGCTGTTCGGTCAACCGACGCAGATGGGGCTGAGCTACAAGAGCTTCGCCTTGACCCTGATCGGCGGCATGGCCGCGGCGACGCTGCTGACCCTGCTCGCGGTGCCCGTGTTCTACACGATGATCGAGGACGGCAGGGCGTGGGTGGGGCGGTCGCTGGCTGGCGTACTGGCGCCGGGACGGAAGGCGCCCGTGAATCCGTAACGCTGTTATAGTCTCTTTCCACAAGGCGACAGGTAGCTCTCTCCGGTCAGGGCAGCCGGGGTTCGGACAGTCCAGCAGGGTATCCGACGCTCTTTGTTCATCCCGATTCCTCCGGCTTGGCCGCCCCGGGGGGTTGGATGAACCCTCACCCTTAGTGGCTGGCTAGCCAGTAAGGAAAAAGGAGGATCGGCTCATGAAACGTACCCTGGCTCTGGTCGGAACCCTCGTTCTCTTCGGTCTGGTGCCGCCCGCCGCCGCCGACAGTCCGGAAACCGGCATCGTCGTCGGAAGAGCAGTCGACACGAACGGAGACCCCGTCCCTGGCGTAACGGTTACCCTCGCCGGCGAGCGAGGAGACAAGGTCGCGATCGCCGATGCCGACGGTGCGTACCGATTCGCCCTGGTGACCCCTGGGCCCTACACGGTGAGAGGCGCCCTCGATGGTTACGGGGCCGCGGAGAGCGCGGTGCAGGTGACTCCCGGTACCCGCTCGGAAGTCGCACTGACGATGCGGCTCGAAGCGGAGGGAGAGATAACGGTCATCGCCGAGGCGCCGGTGATCAACCGCTTCGAGTCGACATCCGCCGGCACGGTCACATCGGAAGTGGCGGAGAACGTGACCTCGCTCAACTCGAACTACTACAGCACGCTCGCGCTGCTGCCGGGCGTCACGTCCGACGGTGACCTGGCCGACGAGTACCCGGGGACCAACGGTTCGCGTTGGATGGAGGCTGCTGTCTTCGTCGACGGCGTGGACACGACCTACACGCGGCGGGGCGGTTCCCGCCTGTATCTGCCCCAGATCGCCGTGTCCTCGACTTCCCTGCAGTCCACCTCCGGCAGCGCCGAGTATGGGCGCGCCACCGGTGGCGTCACCAACGTCACGACCAAGTCGGGTACGAACCGGTTTCACGGCGACTACTATGCCCACCGGCAGCAGGGCGACTGGGTGTCGGAGTTCAAACACCATCCGGAGCTCGCGGAGCGAACCACGTGCAAGGTGAGGAGGGTCGTCAGACCTGATCTCCTTGCCCGCTCCCCATACTGCAATCCGGACTTCTTCGTCCGCACCGAGGAGCAGAAGGACTACTCGGACCTGACGTTGCAGGGGTCCCTTGGCGGTCCGATTGCGCGGAACCGGGCCTGGTTCTTCGTTGCGGCAGCCGACACGAACACGTTCAGCAGCCAGGAGACGTACGGCGGCGACATCGTCGACAACAGCGCCTACGTTGGCAGCCGAATCGCCAAACTGAACTTCCAGCCCAGCCCCTCCCATGCCCTTGCCGCCTACTACACCTCGTCGCCGCTCGACGTTACGTTCATCCTCGGCGACCTGCCGGCGGACAGGTACACGGCCACGCCGCATATCTTCGGCGGCGAGCTCCTGACCGGGAACTGGAACTGGAGCGCCAGCCAGGACGTGTTCATGGAGTTCAAGCTGGCATTCCACGATTCCAGTGAGCACAAGCCCCTGAACGCGGGCGACGGGTACGACCTGGAATCCGCTCTTCTCGAGAAACAGCAGGATCCGCGCTATCCGCCGAGCAACCTGGGGCCACACAACCCGGGCAACAACTTCCATGGCTACGTCGGCTTCGACGGACAGGATCACTGGTGGAACGGCTGGATACTGGACAACGGTTTCGGCCGCAACGACTATCCGCGGGACCAGGCGAACGTCCGCACCACCTGGTTCGCCAACGACAACCACGAGGCGCTGTTCGGGGCGGACTGGCAGAGCGTCGGCTGGGTGCAGAACCTGCAACGGAACAACACCTACGTCGGCAACCAGTTCGACATCAACAGCCCCTCCGGTTTCGACGTCTGCAGCATCATCGCGCTGGGTTATCGCCTCTGTTACCTGCAGGACTTCTCGCCCGCCGACATGGTGGGCCAACCCGTCCTCGATGGCACCAGATCCTCGAACGTGGCGCTGTTCGCCCGTGACAGGTTCTCCGCAGGCGATCACTGGACCTTCAACCTGGGGCTCCGTTACGAAGATCAGGTGCACAAGAACGACGTGCGCCGCACGGTGATCGACGCGCAGGACGTCTCTCCCCGGCTCTTCGCCGCCTACGACTTCGGAGGCGACGGCCGCACTCTGCTCAGCCTGAACCTGGGCCGCTCCTACCAGCATATGCCGCAGGATCTCGTCAACAACCATCTGCTCGAAGGGTGGAACGGAACGAATGCGTGGGACCGCCTCATCTACTGCGATGCGGCCGCGGCGTTCTTCCTCTCGTACGTTTGCGACGGCGTGGGCTACACGGGCCTTGTCGGCAGGCAGCGTCCCGGCGCCATGTGGCAGCAGATCGACGCGGGGGTGATCCCGAACATCGACATCGAGCCCTACTTCAAGGACGAGGTCGACCTGAGTCTGCGCTGGTCGCTGAACCGGAGTTGGTACTTCCAGGCGAGCGCTATCTACTGGACGTTCCAGAATTCGATCGGCACGACGCAGCAGCGCTTGCCGAACGGCGACTTCTTCACCCTGACCGAGAACTACAAGGACTACGAGGAGATTCTCGGCGCGCTCGGCTTGGCGGACCCGGAGGTGCTCGCGAACTTCGAAGAGGGTAGGCGCACCTACCGGTCCCTCCAGTTGCAGCTCAACAGGAACTTCCGCAACGACTGGGCGCTCTACAACAACTTGACGCTGGCCGACGCCAGGGGCCACTTCTGGGGCGGGTTGTTCGACAACACGAACTCGGACTACGGGCGGAACCTGGATGTCGTCCTGACCGAGGGCCACATCGCTTCCTGTGCAGGCGGTCAGCTCGTGAGGAGCGGAGGCCAGCCGGTGATCGGAGCCGACGGCAACGAGATCGTCAGGCCGTACCCGGTCGACTGCGAGGCGTTGCTCTCGGGATTCCTCGGGCAGCCGGTGTCGACGATCAACCGCTACGGCACGGTCGGCGAGAACAACGAGCTCACCTGGAACAGCTTCGGTTTCAAGACCTGGGATCTGGGGAACACCGGGCAGCGGTTCATGCTGGGCGGCTCGTTCTCATGGCGTTCCGGCAAGCCCTGGCAGCGGACCGCGGGCGCGGGGCTCGGAAGCTGCGGCAGCACCTTCGACGGCTGCGATCCGGTACAGGCCGCCGTCAGTTCGAGCACGTCCCTGTTCCTCGAGCCTCGAGGCACCCGTGATCCGCAGAACTCGAACTGGAACATCAACCTCACGCTGGACTGGGAGTTCCCGATCAAGGGGGACGTCAGGGGCAGCCTCCGTCTCGACGGAAGGAATGTGACGAACAACCAGGAATCTCTGCGATTGTCGAGCCAGGGCGAGGTGAACACCTCCCGCTACATAGGCTGGCAGGCGCCGCGACGGTTTGCCCTGTCGGCGACGCTGAGCTTCTGAGGTCGTCCCGGCGGGACGCGGCGCTCGCCCGCGGGTACCCGCCCAGACCTCGAGGAGAGCCCGTCTTCGGCCGGGCTCTCGCTTTCTCCCTACCGAGGCCCGACGGTGCCTCTTGGCGACAGGATCCCGCCGGTCAGCGGATCGTGGACCGAAGCGACATCGGCGCCCGGGGGCGGTTCGTCGAGGCCGGAGATCCGGATCTTCTCGATGGGCGTCTCGGATCGCTCGCCACCCTCGTTGATCACAGTGACCCGGAACTCCAGCTCGTTCTCCCCAGGCCGCTCATCGGCAGTAGCTCCACGTCGTCGAGTGGGATCGCGATCTCCATCGGCACCAGGATCTTGCGCCCCCGGGTGCGCTTCGGGGCGCCGAGTCGAACCCCCAGCGTTTCCTTGCCCGGTGCATCGCCGAACAGCACGGCTCCTTCCACCATCATCGTCACTTCGGTGCTCTTCGACAGGTCGAAGTAACTTCGCCGCGTCCTGACCCGTAGGTCCGGGCGCCCGGCCAGCCGCACCTCGATGTCGTGTAGCGCGTCGTCCTGGTTTCGGGGCGGCGCGAAGCCAAGCCAGTAGTACGAGCGGGTGTCGGTCGCGGCCTCGGCGAGTGCGCTGTCACGGAGTGCGTTGATCATCGGCACCCCGCCGGTCTCGTGCGCGAGGTAACAGAGAGCGGCTTCCTGGCGCCACTCGATGTTGAAGCTCGCGGGACGGCTGAAGGGGGACTGTGCGGCTAATGCTAAACCGCCGGAGCCCCTGCCGGGGTCGTTGTAACCGACGGACGCGTCGCCTGCTCGCGTCGCGCCGGCCTCGAAGACGGGGCGAAAGCCGGCAAGGTCGACGGGATACAGCGCGTAGCCCACCAGGTTCGCGGCGTGTACGAGAGGTCCGTAGAGGTCCTCCACGCTTGGGGGCGAGCGAAGGCGTTCCAGCTGACCGGTGTTCCAGGACGGCGTGCTCCAGCCGTCTACGAGAGCGAGCATGACCTTTCGGCCGGGAGCGTCGGCGAAACTGCGTACCGTGGCGCCGGCCGCGAGTACGGATCGTTGGATTCGTTGCTCCCGTCGGCTCAGGGGCCAGGTCGAGCCCGCGTGGACGGCGCCCTCGAGCGGATCCTGATCGGCTCTCCTCATCAGGCCGAGAGCCTTGCGTTCCGGGGCCGCCGCCAGTGCGTCGCGCATCCGGTCCTCCGAGCCCGTCCAGTCGGTCAGTTGGGAGACGTTCTGACCATCGAACGCGACGACGGCGACGCGATCGTGCGAACTGAGCCGGGTCAGGTCCTCTTCAAGCCGTTTGAGCACCCGGTCGCGGTCCCGCCTGACCGCGAAGTACTCGTCGATGAAGACGAGGTAGTTCGTGGGCACCGGCTCGCCGGGGACGAGGGAAGAAACTGTCTCCGTCGCATCCCCCCGGGCGCTCGTCAGGGCGATTCCTCCGTCGACCTCCGTGAAGTACTCGACCGGCACGCTCTCGCCGTCCACTCGAAGCTCGAAGTCGGCCGCCTCCAGCCCTTGGACCCGGTTGCCCTTCCTGTTCGTAACGACCACCTCGACGTTGACCACGCGAACATCGATCGTGTCGGAGAAGAGTTCCGGCAGCGGGCTTTCCTGCGCGGCGGCCGGCAGCGCAGCCAAAACCAGGGCGATCAGGGCTGGGGATGGAGGTCTCACCATGTCACCTACTTGCGTTCACTCACTGTATCCGCGGGACCCGCGGGACCGATTGTCCCCCGCGCCGAAAGGATCGCACCCGACACGGGGTCGTAGACGGCAGCGACGTACCGGTGCTCGCGCTTGCGCATCACGAGCTCCGTCTCGTAGACGAAAGTGTCCCCGGGCAACGGCGCCCGCGAGCCGTGGATCGGGATCTTGTCAATTGGCGTCTCGGAGCGGTCGCCGTATTCGTCGATCAGCGTGACCCGGAACTCCAGCTCGCTCATCCAACGACCGTCCATCGGCAGGAGCTGAACGTCGTCGAGAGGAATCGACACCTCTACCGGTACCGAGATCTTCCTGAATCCGGCCTTGCGAGGCGTGCCGAAGCGCGCTTCGAGGACGTCCTCGCCCGGCGAGTCGTCGAACACCAGAGCACCTTCGACGAGCATCGTGACTTCGGTGCTCCGGGACACATCCAGGAAGTGCTTCCGGGTGCGAACGCGCAGGCCGCGGCGGCCGGGCAGCCGCACCTTGATGTCGTGCAGTTCGTCGTCCTTGTCGCGAGGCGCTTCGAAGCCGAGCCAGTAGTAGGTGCGGTTGTCCTCGGCCGCCTCTCCGAGGCTCGGTCGCGGGCCACGTCGAGCATCGGTAGTCCGCCCGTCTGCCTGGCCAGGAACAGGAGGACCTCGTGCCCGTTCTCTCTCCGGCACCACCCCTGGAGCGACGGGCTCGGGATTGGGTGTGGCCGGGTGGACGTACCCAGGGTCCTGCCTCGGTCGTCGTTGTAAGGGGAGTCAGCGCCGGCTTTGGCGCTGCCAGTAGACCGAGTCGCCGGTTGAGGAGATGGTCCGGGGCGAGCCCCACCAGAGCGGGGCCGACGAACAGGCGACCTTGTCTCTGAATCCGGGGAGATCGATCGGATACAGGCTGAAGCCGACCTGATTCGCGGCGTGAACCAGGGGGTTGTACAGGCTCTCCGTGTCGCCCCAGGGTGGAGCGGCCTCCATGATCGTCAGCCCGCGGGCCGGCTGGCTCCAGCCGTCGGCCAGGAGAAGCGCCGCCTTGCGGTCGGGGGCGACGGCAAAGGCCCGTAGCGTTGCGGTAGCGGCCATCACGGCTTCCCCTGGCAGGACGACTTCGCCCAGAGGCACTGGCCAATCTCCAACGAAAACCCCTCTACCATCCGCCGGCCTGAGCCCGGACCCGAAGAACGACACCACAGCACACCGCCTCGCATCCACCACCGGGCCCGAGTGCGCCCGAAACCAGCCCTGACAACAGGCCGGCGACCCCAAACCGTCTCCGCTACCGAACGAAGACCCCTCGGAAGCGCTTGCCGAGCGACGTCATGACGCCGCCAGACAGATCAACCGACCACCGGCCTCAACTCGCCACTCAAGAAGGCGCCGGTGCAACATGCGGGCTAGGCTCGTGTCGTTCACAGACAGCGCGTTACCAGGAGGTCGAGAATGAGGACCCCTACCCTCTCCCTGTGTGCAGCCGTGAGTCTGCTGCTCGTGCCGTGCCTCGAGGCCGAGGACATTCCGCGCACGCCGAGCGGCAGGCCGAACTTCTCCGGTAACTACGACGTCTCCTTCCTGACGCCGCTGGAGCGTGATCCCCGGTTCGGCGACCGGGAGTACTTCACCGAGGACGAGGCGCGGACGATCGCCGACGGTACGGTTGCCGCCAATGCCCGTGACCTCGAAGTCCGCGACCCGGACCGCGGCGTGATCGCCGGCCTGTCCGAGGAGGGTTTCCGGGGCGTGGGCGGCTACAACCTCTTCTGGCTGGATCGCGGCACGGCGGCCTTCAAGGTCGACGGCAAGTACCGGACCTCCGTGATCACGGATCCGCCGAACGGCCGTCTCCCGCCCCGAACCGAGGCGGGCCAGGCGCGGTTCGACTCGCTGCCGCCGTTCGGCTACGAGAACACGGGCACGGCCTGGTGGCTCGATAACGGGGACGACCCCTACGACGGACCGGAATCGCTCACTCTCGGCAACCGCTGCGTTTTCCACCAGGGATCGACGATGCCGATCGGTCCCAGGGCGTACAACAACCTGAAGACGATCGTCCAGACCGACACCCACGTCGTCATCCTGATCGAGTGGATGCACTGGGCCCGGATCATCCGCCTGGATGGAGAGCACCCGCCGGAGGACTACCGCTCCTACGCCGGCGACTCGGTCGGCCACTGGGATGGCGACACCTTGGTTATCGAGACGGCGAACCTCCTCGGCGACTGGGGCTTCCACCGGGAAGGGGTCCATGTCGTCGAGCGCCTCCGATTCCAGGACAGGGACACCCTGTTCTACGAGTACACGGTCAACGATCCGGAGTTCACCGCTCCCTACGGCGGTTCCTTGCCCTGGCCGCGCACAGACGCCCGGCTCTACGAATTCGCCTGTCACGAGGGGAACTACTCCATGGGCAACACGCTCCGCGGCGCGCGGTACCTGGAGCAGCAGTACGTCGAGAAGCACGGGCGGCAGTAGTTGACGGCCGCATGGGAGGCTGTGCGGGCAGAGTGCTTCGGGGTTGACCCCATTCGCCTAAGGTGACAGGGTTCGCCTTCATTCCGTACAGACAACCCGGCGTCTGCCGAAGAGGAGTATGGCCAACGTCATGAGACTGGGAACTAGCATGTTTTGTCGATTTGCCGTGGCTGCGGTCGCGGTTCTCGCCGTGGCGGCGGCGCCGCTTGCGGCCCAGGATTTCGAGCCGGAGCGGCTCTCGGACGGTCATCCGGACCTGAACGGCATCTGGCAGGCCCTGAACGAAGCGAACTACGACCTTGAGCTGCACATGGCGCGCGCCGCGATGCAGTTGCGCGAGGGTCCGCACGGTCCGTTGCCCGCGGCCGAAGTTCTCAACTTCGGCGCGGTCGGCTCGGTGCCGCCGGGCATGGGCGTCATCAAGGGCGGCGGGAAGATCCCGTACACCGACGAAGCGCTCGCGAAGAAGAACGAGAACCAGGGGAACTGGTCCACCCGCGACCAGGAGGTCTTCTGCTACCTGCCTGGCGTGCCGCGGGCGACCTACATGCCGCAGCCGTTCCAGATCTTCCACAGCGAGAACGCGGTCTTCATCGCCTACCAGTACGCCGGAGCCGTTCGCGACATCTACATGGAGGATCCGAAGCCTTCGCAGGTCGACAGTTGGATGGGGACGTCCTACGGCCGCTGGGAGGGCGACACCCTGGTCGTGGACGTCAGCGGGCTCCTGGCGAAGGACTGTGCCGAGCGTGAGGGCGACATGCCCGGCTGCGGCGGTTGGCTCGATCGCTCGGGCAACCACTACAGCAACCAGTTGCAGGTGGAGGAGCGCTACACGCTGGTAGGCCCGAACCACATGCACTACGAGGCAACGCTCACGGACCCGGTGACGTACACCGAGCCGTGGACGATCGAGATGCCGCTTTACCGGCGGATGGAGCCGAACGCTCGCCTGATGGACTTCCGCTGCGTGGAGTTCGTCGAGGAGTTGATGTACGGCGAGTACCGGCGGAATCCGCTGCCGCGGATGAAGCTGGTCGACTAGCGGCCGGAGTTCCGGCGCGGTGCCGCGCCGCCCGGCGGAAGGAGTTGAGCCGATGCTTGATCGCAGGTTGATCGCGTTTGCCGCCGTGGTCCTGGCTGCGGCGGTTGCTCCCTTGGCAGCCGCGGGCGCGGAGGAGATTCCGCGGACTCCCTCCGGCCGTCCGGACATCTCCGGCCACTACGACGTCGGCACGCTGACGCCGCTGGTGCGTCCGCAGGCCTTCGGCGACAACCTCTATCTCACCAGGGAAGAGGCGGACAGGATCGTGGAGGAAGAGCGCAAGCGGATGCAGGCGGAGGCCCAGGTCAGCGATCCCAACCGCGAGGCGCCCCCGGAAGGCGGCGACGGTTCCCCAGGCGCGGCCGGCAACGTCGGTGGCTACAACGCGTTCTGGATCGACCGGGGGACCGACGTCTTTGAGGTCGACGGCAAGTTCCGCACCTCGATCATCATCGACCCGAAGAACGGCCGCCATCCGCCGCTGACCGACGCCGCCCGGGAACGCTTCGCCGCCCGGCGGGGCTTCTTCCGCGCCAACACCGGGGAGGCCTGGTGGCTCGAGCGCGAAGGCCCCGGCCCCTACGACGATCCCGAACTCCGGCCCCTGGCGGAACGCTGCCTGCTCGGCTTCAGCTCCACCGGTGGCCCGCCCATGCTGCCGGCGCTCTACAACAACCTGAAGCGGATCGTGCAGACCGAGGACCACGTGATGATCCTGGTCGAGATGGTCCACGATGCCCGCGTCGTCCGTATCGGCGGCGAGCACGTGCCGGCAACGGAGCGGCGCTGGATGGGCGATTCGATCGGCCGGTGGGAGGGTGACACCCTGGTCGTCGATACGACGAACTTCGCGGACAGGCCGGCGCTTCGTTCGGCGACCCGCGACCTTCACGTGGTCGAACGGTTCACGCCGATGGGCCGGGACCACCTCCGCTACGAGTTCACGGTCGAGGATCCGAACGTATGGACGGCGCCGTGGAGCGGTGAGTACACCTGGCCCCGGAGCGTTGCCCTCCTCTACGAGTACGCCTGCCACGAGGGCAACTACGCCCTCGGCAACATCATGCGCGGCGCCCGCCTGTTGGAGGAGGACGCCTTGGCGGCGGCGGGCGCGTCAGATTCCGGAGAATGACATCGAGCCGATCCTGCTAGAGTCGGCTTCCCCCACTTACACCACAACCTAGGAGTGAGAGACGTCCATGAGTAAGCGAGCCATGATCATCACGGGAGTCGGCTTTGTCGTCGCGGCAATCGCGGTGACGGTGCCCCTGGTAGCTCACCACGCTTTCGGCGCCGAGTTCGATCCCAACCGTCCCCTGCTGCTGAAGGGCCCGGTCGTCAAGGTCGAGTGGGTCAATCCGCACACCTGGATTCACATGGAGCACACCGAGGAAGACGGCACGAAGCACGTCTGGATGGTCGAGGGCGGCACGCCCAACACCCTGCTGCGCCGCGGCCTCTCCCGGGACGACCTGCTTCCCGGCACGGTCATCATCGTCGACGGTTACCAGAGCAAGGACCGCTCACGGCGCGCGAACGGCCGTGACGTCACGTTCGAGGACGGCAGCAAGATCTTCATGGGCTCCTCGGGCACCGGCGCGCCGCGCGACGGCCGCGACCCGACCGAGCCGCCTCGGTAGCTGGGAATCCAGCGAAAGGCGTCAAGCCGCTCACCGCGCGCCTCTTGGGTCGCGGTGAGTCGGTTCGCGTTTCGCTTCAGCCTTCCCGACGCCTCAGGCGCGCCGCGTGGCGCCTGAGGCGTTTTGCCGTTGGTGCGAGGGAAGAAGCGGCGGAGAACAGGCCGCCCAGCAGCAGCACGATCACGACGACGTCCCACAAGGGTCGCCGGTGGTAGAAGCCGGGGAAGTCGAGGCGATGGAGGCCGCGGTAGAGCCAGCGGTCGATCCGGCTCCGGCGCTGTTCGCGGTGGACGATCCGTCCGAGTGACGGACTGAGGTAGATCCAGGTGGCGGCCGGGTCGTCGAAGCGCAGTCGCAGGACGGGCAGCGGCAAGCGGCGATGCCGGCGGTCTTCGTAGTAGGCGTCGTAGTCGTCGAGTTCGACCGCGTCGACGAGGTTCGATTCAGGCATCGCCGCTTTCGCCGCGGCAAGAAGTTCGGAACGGCTGAAACGCCGCCCTGTTCCGCCGTTGAGCGTGACGAGCCGGTGCTCGAAGGGTTGCACCACGGCCTGGAACGACAGGGGACCACCGGCATCGGCCGCCCCGCCGTAGCCGGCGCCGTTGCCCGACGACGGCGGACGGTAGGCGAGCACGAGTGGTTCACCCGCGAACTGGAGGAACTCGACTTCGCGCGGCGGGAAGCTGGTTGAAACGGACTCCAGGGCGGTCCGGATCGAGGCCAGATCCGGTTGGTCGAGGGCGCTCCTTCCTCCCGCGACCGCGGAGTGCTGGGCCGAACCGGTCGTGCGCCCCGCCTGCCAGCCGAAAGGGTCCATCGACAGTGCGCCGCTCAGGACCCAGGTGAGGGCGGCGGCGCCGAAGACCAGACCGCTGTAGTGATGCCAGCGCATGATGCCCGTGTAGGGCGAGCGCTTCCGCCGGGTCAGACGGATCACGCCGACGGCGAGGCCGGAGAGGGTCAGGACGCAGCCGGCGGCGGACGCCCAGACGATCAACTGGTACCAGAGCGTCGAGTGGGAACGCAGCGGCGTGAAGTAGAGCCAGTGGAACACCGCGCCGGCAGTGCCCCAGAAACGAGAGCCGGGCGTCGTTTCCATGACCACTTCGGCGGTGCGATCGGAGACGTAGAGCACGTCGCCGCCGGCATGGATGCGGTGGACGGGAAACAGGGGCCCGATCTGCAAGGTCCATTGGTCGGGGCGGATGAGAAGCCGGTCGTAGCCAGGTGGGGGCGGGGCGCCGCCAGCGACCGGTTGGCGCGCGAACTGCGCGGCAATCAGAGTTGCCTGATCCTCGGAGAGCTGCAGCATCTGGCTACCGGTGTCCGCGTAGACCGCGGTCCAGCCGGCGGACGTGCGAAACCGGTAGATCGGTCGATCGCCGGCCATGCCGAGCCGAAGCTGGAGGATCTCCGCCGCGCCCGCCTCCAGGCGGGCCGCGGCCGCCGCGCGCCCCGGATCGACCGCCACGGCCTCCAGGTCGAGCGGCGGCAGGCGGTTCAGGCGATCACCGGGCTCGAGCGCGGGCATCCGCGCGTACATCATGACCAGCGCGGATGCGAACCACACCACGAACAGCAGGTTGCCGGCGATGCCGAACCAGCGGTGGAGAAAGACGAGGGCACGCCGCACGCCGGTCATCCTCCGTGTGGTGGTGCTACTGGCGGAATCGGTTCGGGTCGTTGGCCCAGTACTGCGCGTGGCAGCCGGCGCAGGCGAAGTAGATCTGCTCGCCGATGTCGAAGATGCCCTGGACGTCCTGGGCGTTGGCCGCCTGCATCGCCGCGTCGCCGGCGTCGATCAGATCCCGGCTCCAGCCGACCCAGTCTTCGTCGTCCAGCCTGCGCCGGTCCATCATCAGCAGGTTGCCCGACTCGGCGATCGTGACGGCGGCGTTGCGGACGAGGATCCACTCCTCGTCGGTCTCCGGCTGGATTTCGATCGTCTCCTCCGGAGTGATGATCGTGCCAGCCGACGCCCAGATGTGGTCTGCCGCCGGCTCCATGACCGAGGCCATCAGCAGCCGCGTGCCCGCGACCTCGCGAAAGGGCGGTCCCGTCTCCCCGCCGCCGCAGGCACCGAGCGCGAAAGCCATGGCGGCGGCGAACAGCGTGAACGGCTTCCGGGCGACGGTCATGACGGTGGCGGAGTGTAGCGGAGTCGTTGTCCCGGGCGGCTCAGTCCACGCGCGTCTTCCAGACCTCTCCATGCGCGGTGAGCAGCATCGCCGTCGGCGCGGCCCAGTGAGTGCCGACGACCGTGATTCCAGTGTCGCTGAAGCGCTCGCAGAAGCTGCGCCGGGCTGCGATCGCGGCCTCACGGTCGACGTCGGCGATCGAGCACCAGTCGGGGTGGGCGCACTGACACGGATGATGCATCACGTCGCCCGAGATGACTCCCTCCTCGCTGCCGGACGAGACGGCGATGCTGCAGTGGCCGGGCGTGTGGCCCGGGGTGGGGAAGAACTGGAGTTCGGGATTGATCTCGTGGTCACAGTCGACGAGGTCGACGAGGCCGGCCTCGAACACCGGCGCCACCGAGTCGCCGAAGACGTCCCCCCAGTTGACCTCGCGCTCGTCGCGCCAGTACTCGAACTCGGGCCGCGCCATGATGTAGCGGGCGTTGGGGAACGTGGGGACCCACTCGCCGTCGACCTTCATCGTGTTCCAGCCCACGTGGTCGATGTGGAGGTGGGTGCAGACGACCAGGTCGACCTGTTCGCGGGGGAAGCCGGCGTCGCGGATCTCCTGGAGGAACGGCCCGTCGAGCTCGTTCCATGCCGGCAGGGCGCGCTTCTTGTCGTTGCCGACGCAGGTGTCGACGACGATCTTGAGCCCCCGCGACTCGACCAGGAAGGCCTGGATGATCATCTTGAGCCGCTCGCCGCCGGGCGTCACGAAGTGCGGCTCGAGCCAGTCCAGGTCCGGCGCCAGGTTCTCGGGCGTGGCGTCCGGCAACAGGAAGGACGCCGGCACCGGGTAGTCGATCTCGATGATCGGGGTGATCGAGACGTCGCCGATCTTGATGCCCATGCCGTCAGAGTCTCCTCTGGATCCTGCAGGCGGCGGCCTCGCGCTCGGGCCGGGAACGCGGGCGCCATGCCCGCATCAGCCGTCGAAGCAACCGCCTGTAGCCGAGCCTGGGCACGGAACCGTCAGCGGGTGAGCCAGGCGAACTTCTGCGGCTTGCGCTGCGCCTTCGGATCGATCAGCACGTTGACCAGCGCCGGCCGGTCGGAGGCGAGCGCCTCGTCGAGCGTCGGCCCGAGGTCGGCGACCTTCTCGACGCAGTAGCCCACGCCGCCGAAGGCCTCGATCACGCGCTCGTAGCGGGCGCCGAGGGTGTAGGTGGACGGCGGCAGGGGCTTGCCCGGGATGTACTCGCTGACGCCGCCGCCGATGCCGTTGTTGTTGATGACGACGAAGGTGATCGGCATCTCGTACCGGCAGGCCACCTCGACCTCCATGCCGGAGAAGCCGAAGGCGGAGTCGCCCTGGACGCAGATCGTGCGCCGGTCCGGATGGACCGCGGCCGCCGCGATCGCGAGTCCCGTGCCGACGCCCATCGTGCCGAAGGTGCCGGCGTCGAGCCGCTTGCGCGGCTCCATGTTCGGCAGCACGGTGCGCGAGATGTCCATCGTGTTCGCGCCTTCGGCGACCAGCATGTCCTGCGGCTCCAGCCGGTCGGCGATCTCGCGCAGGGCGCGGTAGTAGCCCATCGGCTCGCTGTCGTCCTCGAGCATCGCCTGCACCGCGGCCTGGTTCTGGCTCGCGCTCTCACGCAGTTGGCCCAGCCACTCGTTGTCGGCGGACAGCGTGAAGGGCTCGGCGTCGAGCGCCTCGTTGAGCTGCGCGGTTACCGCCCGCGCGTCGCCGACCATGCCGACCTCGGTCGGAACGTTCGTGCCGATCTCCTCCGCGTTGAGGTCGATCTGGAGCACCCGGACGCCCTTCCTGAAGCGCGGCGGCAGACCGAAGTGGAGGATCCAGTTGAGCCGGGCGCCGATCAGCAGGATGACGTCCGCGTTCTGGAGCGCGAAGGAGCGCGCCGGCGAGATCAGGTGGGGATCGTCATCGGAGACGACGCCCTTGCCCATCGGCGTCGGCAGCACGGGGAGGTTCGTGCGCTGGACGAACCGCCGTACTTCCTGCTCCGCGCGGGCGTAGGCCGCGCCCTTGCCGACGATGACCAGTGGGTTCTTCGCCTCGCGCAGCACCGCCACCGCGCGTTCGACTTCCCGCGGATCGGCGAGTGAGGTCGGCGGCTCCGGACAGCGTGGGGGTTGCTCGACGTCTTCCTCGTCGATCTGGGCGGTCAGGACGTCGTTCGTGAGGTTCAGGTAGGAGGCGCCCGGGCGGCCGTAGATCGACGTGCGGACCGCCTGCTCCACGTAGAACGGCGCCCGGTGAGCGGCGTCGATCTCGGCCGAGTACTTCGAGAACGGCCGCGCCGCCTCGACCTGGGGGCACTCCTGGAAGGCGCCCTGGCCGTTCTGGTAGCGGTCGTTGGCGCCGCCGAGCAGCACCATCGGCCAGCAGTTCTTCTCCGCGTTGGCGAGACCGGCGATGCCGTGCACCATGCCCGGACCCGAAACGGCGAGACAGGCCCCGGGTCGCCCCGTCAGGTAGCCGACGGCGCCGGCGGCATAGCTTGCCGCCTGTTCGTTTCGGAAGCCGTAGTACCGGATCCCCGCTTGCTGGGCGGCGTGGGCTACTCCGTAGACGGGGAAGCCGACGATGCCGAACATGTAGTCGACACCCTGCTGCTTCAGGCTCTGGGCGATCAGGGCGGCGCCGGTCGTCGTCGTCATCTCGTATGGGTCTCCTGGCCGTCGGCGACGGGTGTTGGCGCCGCGCCCAGCACACCGTCCTCGCGCAGCCGGTCGATTTCTGGTTGGGAGAGATTCAGTTCACCGGCCAGGACGCTGTCCGTGTGGCGGCCCAGAAGCGGCGCCGCCTCGATCTCGACCTGGCTGTCGCTGAGGTTCATCGGCGAGCCGAGGACCTTGACCGGCCCCCTGACCTCGTGCTCGACCGTGTGGACGAAGCCGCGCTCGAGCAGGTGCGGGTCGGCGAACAGATCGAGTGTGTCGAGGACCGCGCTGGCCGGCACTCCGGCCGCGCCCAGGATCGCCATGGCCTCGTGCTTCGTGTGGCGGCCGGTCCACTCGGCGATCGCTTCGGACAGTTCGTCACTGTTCTGGTGCCTCAGCTTCGGCGTGGCGTAGCGCTCGTCGTCGGCGAGGTCCTGGCGATCGATCGCCTTGCAGAGCGCCCGCCACATCCGGTCGTTGACCACCAGCATGTAGACGTAGTCGTTGGGGCCGAAGGGCTTGCACGGGTACATGTTCATCATCGCGCCGCGGCCGGAGCCGCTGCGCGGGGCGGCCTTCTCGCCGAACGCTCCCCCTATCGCGATCGCGGTGCGCATGAACCAGGTCACGCCCTCCTGCATCGACATCTCGACCAGTTGGCCCTTGCCGGTGCGCAGCTTGTTGGCGTGGGCCGCGCACAGCGCCAAGGCCATCATCACCCCGGTGCCGCAGTCGCCGATCGTCGTGCCGGGGCGAAGCGGCGGCCCGTCCGGGTCGCCCGTGATCGACATCGCGCCGCCCGCCGCCTGGGCCACCGGGTCGAAGCACTTGTAGTCGCTGTAGGGCCCGCTACCACCGAACCCCTTGATCCGGCCGTAGATCACTTCGGGGTGGACCTCGCGCAGCGAGTCGTAGTCGAGGCGCAGCTTCTCGACCACGCCCGGACCGAAGTTCTCGATCAGGATGTCGAACCGCGGCGCCAGCTTCAGCAGCAGGTCGCGCCCTTCGTCGGAGGCGAGATTGATCGCGATGCTGCGTTTGTTGCTGTTCCAGTTGAGGAAGTACTCGGAGTCGTCCGTGCCGCGTCCGCCGGCCAGACCACGCCCCGGATCGCCGGTGTCGGGGCGCTCCACCTTGATCACGTCGGCGCCGAGCCAGGCCAAGGCCTGGGTACACGAAGTTCCGGCTTCGTACTGCGTCAGATCGAGAATGCGCAGACCGTCGAGTGCTGGCATGGATTGCCCTCCTGGCTGTGCCTTGCGGGCGCAACGATAACCCGGTTTCCGGCTCGGCGCGGACGGGCCCGGGAAGGCCGCGGAGAGCGGACGATAGGCTCCGGCGCAACTTCCGGGAGGGATGTCGGATGCGGATGGAAGGGCGATTCTCCGGAGTGGTCCGGGTTCTGGTTGCGGTAACCGCCTTGCTGGCGGTGGCGCTGGCCGGAAGTGCCCAAGACGCCTCGACCGTCGAGTGGCCGGCCTTCGGAAACGGCCCTGACAACACGAAGTACTCTGCCCTCGACCAGATCGACCGGTCGAACTTCCACCAGCTCCAGGTGGCCTGGGAATGGGAGTCCCCGTCGACCGCCGTCGCCGAGGCGAACCCGGGGGTCAAGCCGGGCCAGTTCAAGCCGGTTCCGATCATGCTGGACGGCGTGCTCTATGTTGCCACCGAGGTGGCCCAGGCCGCGGCCATCGACGCGGCCACCGGTGAGACCCTCTGGTCGTACGATCCCGAGTCCTGGCGCGCCGGCCGGCCCGCGAACGTCGGCTTCCAGCATCGCGGCGTGGCCGCGTGGCGCGGTCCGGTTGAACGGGATGGCCGCAGTCGTGACGAGATCCGGATCTTCCTGCCCACGCACGACCGCCGCCTGATCGCGCTCGACGGCGTAACCGGGGAGCCCGTCGGCGGTTTCGGCAACGGCGGCCAGGTCGATTTGCTGACCGAGCGGGGCATGGTGGACTTTGGACGCCGGGTCAACCCGCGCGCCATCACCCACAGCTCGCCGCCGGCGATCGTCGGCGACACGGTCGTCGTCGGCTCGGTCGTCAGCGACGGGCCATTGCGCCAGGCCGCGCCGCCCGGCCATGTCCGCGGCTACGACGTGCGCACCGGCGAGCTGAAGTGGATCTTCCACACCATCCCGCGGGAGGGCGAGTACGGAGTCGACACCTGGGAGAACGAATCCTGGAAGTACAGCGGCAACACGAACGTCTGGAACATGATGACCGTCGACGAGGAACTCGGCTACATCTACCTGCCGGTGTCGACGCCGACGAACGACTTCTACGGCGGCCACCGGCTCGGAGACAACCTGTTCGCCGAGAGCATCGTCTGCCTCGACGCCGGTACCGGCGAGCGCGTCTGGCATTTCCAGGCCGTTCACCACGGTCTCTGGGACTACGACTTCCCGACGCCGCCGCAGCTCGTCGACATCACGGTGGACGGCAGGAAGATCAAGGCTCTCGCGCAGGTCTCCAAGCAGGGTTTCACCTACGTCTTCGACCGGGTGACCGGCGAAGAGGTGTGGCCGATCGAGGAACGGCCGGTGCCGGAGTCCGACGTCCCGGGCGAGCGGGCGTCGCCGACCCAGCCGTTTCCCACGAAGCCGCTGGCCTTCGATCGCCAGGGGGTCGGCGAGGACGACCTGATCGACCTGACGCCCGAACTGTTGGCCGAGGCGAAGGAGATCGCCTCCGGGTTCCGGATGGGGCCGCTGTTCACGCCGCCGAGTACGGGTACCGGCGTTCTCATGCTGCCGAGCGCGGGCGGCGGGGCGAACTGGCCGGGCGCGGCGGTCGATCCGGAGACCGGCGTCCTCTACGTCCCGTCGTCGACGACGATCAGCGTCCATCCACTGAGCAAGCCCGATCCCGCGCGCTCGAACCTGAACTACGTCGGCTCCTTCTTCGCCCCGACGGGCGGCCCGAGAGGATTGCCCCTCGTCAAGCCACCCTGGGGCCGGGTGACCGCGATCGACCTGAACACGGGCGAGCACCTGTGGATGACGCCGAACGGCCACGGCCCGAAGGACCATCCGGCGCTGGCCGGTCTCGACCTGCCGATGCTCGGGGGCGGCCGGGGCGCGCCGATGCTCACGAAGTCGCTGCTCTTCGTTACCCAGAGCCAGGGGCGGGGCAAGGACAACTCCCCACGCCTCAACGTATTCGACAAGAGGACCGGGGAGCTGCTCGGTCACGTGCCGCTGCCGGACACGGCCCACGCCAATCCGATCACCTACATGGTGGGCGGGCGGCAGTACATCGTCGTCGCCGTGGGAGGCGGTTCGTTCCTCGCCGATCTCGGGGAGATCGCGGAGGATCCCGGCCTGAACTTCAGCGAGGAGCAGATCGCGGCGCTGGCGGCCCGGAAGACGACGCCGAAGCTGGTCGCGCTGGCGCTGCCGTGACGGTCGAGTTGGCGTCAAGGTTGGCTGATGCTGCGGCCCCGAGACCGCGGCCGGTCGTCCACGGCGTCAGAGCGGACGCGCAGACCCGCTGCGCCCATTACCACGGCCCGACCGACGTGATCGCCATGCGATTCAAGTGTTGCGGCGAGTGGTTTCCGTGCATCGAGTGCCACCGGGAAGTGGCCGGCCATGAAGTAGAGGTCTGGCCGCTGGCCGAGCGCGATCGGGAGGCCGTCCTGTGCGGAGTCTGCGGCCGCAGGCTCGCGATCACCGAGTACCTGGGATGCGAGGCGACTTGCCCCGGTTGCGACGCGGCCTTCAATCCGGGGTGCTCGAACCACTGGCACTTCTACTTTGAGCTGGGCGATTCCGAGCCATGATCGACGCCGACGTCCATATCCCGAATCCGCGCCTGAAGGATCTGTTTCCCCTGCTGCCGGGGCACTGGGTCGAGCACTTCGACAACACGATGGACAAGGGCGCCTCGCAGGAGTACTACCCACCGCGGTCACCCGTCGCCGGCCGGCGGGGTGGGCTGACCGAACTCCGCGAGGCCGTCTTCGAACAGGGCGGCGCGGAGGTGGCGATCTCGAGCTGCCTGTACGCGATCGACAGCATCCACAACCCGGACGTCGCCGCGGCGCTCGCGACCGCGACGAACGACTGGCAGGCGATGGAGTGGCTGGAGCGCGAACGCCGCCTGCGCGGCTCGGTCGTGGTGCCGATCGGGCTGCCGGCGGCGGCGGCGGAGGAAGTCGAGCGCTGCGCCGACCGGCCCGGCTTCGTCCAGGTCCTGATTCCGGTCCGCACCGAGCATCCGCTCGGAAGCCGGCACTACCACCCGCTTTGGAAGACGATCGAAGAGAGCGGTCTGGTGGCGGCGATCCACTTCGGCGGCGCGCCGGTGACGCCGCCCACGCCGACGGGCTGGCCGTCCTTCTTCCTGGAGGAGTACACCGCGATGGCTCAGGTGTTCGCCACGCAGCTCACGAGCATGATCGTGGAAGGCGTGTTCGACGCGTGCCCGGGTCTGCGGGTCGTGTTCCTGGAATCCGGCTTCACCTGGATCTCCGCTCACCTCTGGCGCATGGACAAGGAGTGGCGGAACCTGAGGCGGCTGGTGCCGTGGGTGCGGCGGCCGCCTTCCGACTACTTTCGGGAGCATGTGCGGGTCGGCATCCAGCCGCTCGACGCGCCGCCCGAGCCGGCGCAGCTCTGCGAGATCGTCGACCAACTCGGTTCGGACGACCTGCTCCTGTACGCCAGCGACTATCCGCACGTCCACGCCTGCGACGCCGGCGATCTCCTGCTGCGGCTGCTGCCGGAGTCGTTACGGCGTAAGATCAGGTCGGAGAACGCGCGCAGCTTCTACCGTCTCTCGGAAGGAGGGCAGCCATGACCGTCACCCTGCTCGATCCCTCGCCCGAACCCTCGGTGCTGAAGGCCGGGGCGGCGCCCGAACGGCCGCCGATCATCGACTGCGACTTCCACAACGAGCTCGACTCGATCAAGGACCTGTACCCGTATCTCTCCAAGCGCTGGCGCGATCACCTCGAGACGTTCGGCATCCGCCATCCGAACAGCGGTTACTACCCGCGTTTCATGGATCACCGCGAGGAGGCGCGGCCGCCTTCCGGGCGCACTCCCAGTTCCGAGGTCGGCTTCGCGCGCGAGGACTTTCTCGATCCGTACAACGTCGAGCACGCGATCCTGAACCCGCTGTCGCCGGTGAGTTCGGCGCTCGACCTGGACCTCGGCGCGGCGCTTGCCAGAGCCGCCAACGACTGGCAGGTCGCCGAGTGGCTCGACCCGGAGCCGCGGTTGCGGGCCTCCGTCGTCGTGACGCCGCAGGACCCGGTTGCCGCGGCCGCGGAAATCCGGCGCTGCGGCGCCGACGGCCGCTTCGTGCAGGTGCTGTTCCTGGGGCGGATGCAGGAACCGATGGGCCGGCGCAAGTACTGGCCGATCTACGAGGCCTGCGCGGAGACGGGAATGCACGTCGCGTCGCACGCCTTCGGCGCCTACGGCCACCCGATCACCGGCGCCGGCCACGCCTCGTACTACATCGAGGACCACACGAGCCCGCCCCAAGCGGTGCAGGCGAACATCACGAGCATGGTCGTCGAAGGCGTGTTCGACCGCTTCCCGAGCCTGCGGATGATCTCGGTGGAGAACGGCTTCGCCTGGCTGCCTCCCCTGGTCTGGCGCCTCGACGCGGCCTGGAGCCTGCTGCGTGAGGAAGCGCCGCATCTCGAGCGGCTGCCGTCGGAGGTCATCGCCGAGCACGTCTACGTGACGACGCAGCCAATCGAGGAGCCGCCTCGGCGCCGCGACTTCTTCGCCCTGATGGAGCACTTCGGCGAGCTGGCGAGCCACATCCTGATCGCCAGCGACTATCCGCACTGGGACGGCGACAATCCCGACGTCGTGCTGCCCTTGGGGCTCGACGAGGAACTCGTCAAGGGCATCCAGTGCGAGAACGCCCGCGCCCTCTACGGGCTGTAGGGCGTCTGCGGCGGGTGGTGTCGGCGACGGCGGCCCGCGCATGAAGTACGTCGTCGCCGAGGCCTCCGAGATCGAATCGGGCGGCCGCAAGATCGTCACCGTCGCCGGCCGCTCGATCGGCGTGTTCAACCTCGACGGCGAGTTCTTCGCGCTCCGCAACCGCTGCCCGCACCAGGGCGGCAAGCTCTGCGAGGGCAAGCTCTGGGGCGTGATCCGTTCCGACCGCCCCGGTGATTTCGAGTACCGCCCGAGCCGCGAGATCCTCTGCTGCCCCTGGCACGGCTGGGAGTTCCACGTTCGCACCGGCCAGTCCTGGTGCGCACCCGAGCGCCTGCGGGTGCGCCGCTACGAGGTCGAGACCGTGGCCGGCGAGGAGATCGCCGAGGCTGCCGATGCCGGCGCGGAGCCGGCGGACGACCCCGACGCGCCGGCCCCGGGCATGGTCAAGGGCCCGTACGCCGCCGAGACCTACCCGGTGACGCGCGAGGGCGAGTACCTGGTCGTCGAGATTCCGTTCAAGAAGTCCCGCGTGAGCGACCGGACGGCTTCTCGAAGCGGTCGAAGTACCGCGGATCGATGATCACGTCCTCGACGGTGCGTTGACGAACCTCGACGCCCAGCCGTCTCTCCTTGAGTAGCTCGCACAAGCCCATGCCGTCGATCAGGTCCAGGGGCAGGTAACCCGGTGGAGTCGCGGCCTCCTTGGCGCTCTTCGTGAATGTCCCGGTCGTGATGATCAGACCTCGGTCGTTCGGACTGGGCAGGGCGCCCCGGAACTCACGCACGGTCTTGGGCCCTACGCTGCCGTTGTAGCGCTTGCACTGGAAGTACACCGGCACGGAGATGAGCGAGAATCGGTAGCGAGCGGTGCCATCGATGCCGCCGTCGCCGCTACGGCCCGTGACTTCGACATCCTCAAAGCCGGTAGCAATCAACAGACGCTTCGATAGCTCCTCAAACGCGGCCGGGGACATAACGAGCAGACGGTCGAGGAGGTCCTCTGTCCAGTCGCGTTCGCTGTCGGTCTCGCGGCTGTTGGCACGATCCGTTGCATCAGGCCTCGCCCCGGACTTCCCGGACTGGGATGTCCGGTGGAGCCTCCTGTTGTCTTTGTGGCGGCGGCGGACCGTCTCTTCCGACATCTTGGCGCCCTCGTCCGTGAGCTGCCACAAGCCTGTTCCCACGTTCTCGATTGCGCCGACAGCCTTGAGGTCGCTTCTGCACCAGGCAACCCGATAGCCGGCCTCGGTCTGCCGGCCGTTGGCTGCGGGCACGTCCTGCTGCTCTGCCGTGAGGTCGAGGGCGGCGATCACGGCCTCGTTGATCTCCTCGTTGGTCGCCGGCATCGGCAAGCCGCGAATGGACTTGAGTGTGATCCAGTGCAGTTCGGGATAGAGGGGCAGCCCCGCCCATTCTCTACGAGTGCTCATAGCGCGTCCTTCGTCAAATCGTAGCGCGAGGCCGCGGGGACTACGGCCCCAGCGCGCCGATCGGAATCACGCCAACATCGTTCCTCCCCGTGTAGCCGTAGCCGTTCGGCACGATGACCGCGAGGGCGGAAGGCTCGCTCGGCGTGTCCCTCATGGCCTGCGGCGCCCGCTGTGCCAAGCGCTGGAGGTTCTTCATGCCTTCGTCGATCCAGCGCTCGCCGAGTTTGATCTCGAACGCGGCCCAGCGCCCATCGGCGGCTTGAACAATGGCATCGACTTCGAGTCCGCCCTTCTCCCGGTAATGGAAGACCTCCGCGTCGTTGGCCTGCGCGTAGATCCTGAGGTCGCGGATGACGAGCGACTCGAACAGAAGACCCAGGAAGCGCAGATCGTCCAACAAGCGCTTCGGCGTAGCCCTTAGAGCGGCTACAGCCAGCGACGGATCGACGAAGTGACGCTTGGGGGCTTCCCGGAGGATTGCCCGCGAGCGCAGGTGAGGTGACCAGGCAGGTTGGTCCTCGACGACCATGAGCTGTTTGAGTGCGTCGAGGTAGCCGGCAGCAGTCTCGGGCTTCATGGTGATCTGGCTGGCGCCAACGTCGGCGGCCAGCTTGGAGAGCGTTGCTTCCGTCGCGGTGTTCCGGGCGAGCGAGCGGAGGAGCCGGCCGACCCGGATCGGGTCTGCTCGTCGTTCGGCGACTCTGGAGACATCGGTGCGGCGTATCTCGTTCAGGTAGCCCAGGTTCGATCGCAGGGTTGCGCTCGTCGACTGGCCGTGGTTGGCCGGCCAGCCTCCGATTGCCACGAGTTCGGCAAGCTCTGGAATGCTGAGTGAGGACGCTTCGGCTCCCTGGGGCGAACCGTTCAGCAGTGCAACCAGAGAGATCTCACCGCTGGAACGTCCGGCTTCGAAGAGCGACAGAGGACGCATCCGGATTCGGGTGAAACGCCCTGCTCCTGAATGCCGCGTCACGTCGTCGGCGGGCACGGCGGCGCCGGTGAGAATAAACTGACCGGGGGCGGCGCGGTCGTCGACCGCGCGACGAACGTGGTTCCAGATCGATGGCTCGAGCTGCCACTCGTCGATCAGTCGCGGCGTGGCGCCGGCGAGCGCGGTGTCGGGATCCAGGCTAGCGAGCCGCCTTGCGTTGCGGTCGACATCAAGCAGAACCTCGTTCGCAGCTCTCTGCCTGGCGGTTGCGGTCTTGCCGCAGGCTTTGGGGCCTTCCATGACCACGGCGCCGGCAGCGGCCAGACAGTCGTCGAGTTCCGTCTCGACAATCCGGGGAAGGTAGGACAACGAACAAGCTCAGCGGGTGATTTGGACAAGGTACAGTGGGTGAAACGGACAAAGTCTAGCGGGTGAAACGGACAAAGTCTAGTGGGTGAAACGGCCGGCGTCTGCGCCAGCGGGCGGTCTTGCGACGCTGCTAGGTCTGCGGCCGAATGTCGAACGCCACGGCTTCTCGGTCGTTGCGCACCAGCAGGATCCCTTCGGCTATCGCCGGGTTGTTCCAGGTGCGGCCCGAGACGGCGGGCAGCGCGGCGACTTCCTGGTGGCTTTCCGGGATCGCGCGCACGAGGACGAGCTGGCCCCGTTCCGTGGTGATCAGCAGGTGGCCTGAGGCGACAAGCACCTGGCCGTGACCGTAGCGGCCGCCCTTCCACATGCGGTCGCCTGTTTCGGCGTCGACGCAGGCGAGGATGCCGTCGTCCAGTCCGTAGACGTAGCCGTCCTGGAACACGGAAGTCGAGAAGGTGTTCTTCATCCGGTTGTTGAACCAGATCTCGCTGACCGACGCGGTGTTCGCTTCGAGGTCCGCGTCGACTTCGAGCACCGAGGCGCCGTGGCCGTAGCCTGACGACACGAAGATGCGGTTCGGCGCCACCTGGAGCGGCTGCGCGGCGTTGATGCCGTTCATCGTTGCCCAGGGCCGGCTCCAGTAGGTCCCGCTGCCGTCGGTGGCGATCCCTGTGACCTGATCGGCGCCGATCAGGACGATCTGGGAAAGGCCGTCCAGCGTGAAGACCGCGGGCGCCGTGTAGGCGCCCTGGGCGTCGAGAGCCCGCCAGCGAATCGCGCCGGTCTCGAGCTCGTAAGCGATCACGGCCCCGTTGCGGCCGCCGGGCGCGGTGAGGACGGCTTCGTCCAGAATCGTCGGTGACGCGGCCATGCCCCAGGTCAGGTTGGCGGCGCCCGAGTCCTCGAGGATGTTCGTGCGCCAGATGGAAGCGCCGGTCGCGGCGTCGAGCGCCTCTAGTTCGCCGGTCGCGCCGAGCGCCACCAGGGTGTCCTCGTACAGGGCCGGCGTGGCGCGTGGGCCGTCGCCGCCCATGCTCTCTTCGAAACGGGCGTCCCAGCTCGCGTTCCAGCGTTCCACGCCGGTCAGCAGGTCGTAGGCGGCGACCACTTCCTGTTCCCGCCGCTGCTCGATCGTGTAGGCGAGGCCGTCGCCGACGACGAACGATGCGTAGCCGCCGCCGACCGGGATGCGCCACAGTTCGGGCGGTCCGGTGTCCGGCCAGGCGGTATTGATCGGCTGGGGATAGCGGCCGTCCATGTGGAGGCCGCGGTAGTAGGGCCAGGAGCCGGATGACGCGGTTGGGGCGGGCGGGTCCGTTTCCGGATCGGCCTCCGCCAGGGCCGGAGCTTCTGGGTCAGTTGGGGCGTCGTTGGGGTCGGTTGCCGGGCCGGCTTCAGGCGTTTCGGGCGGCTCGGTTGCGAGGAGTGCCTGCTCATCGGGTTCATCGGCCACCGGCTCGCGCGGCACGGGAGTAGCGGCGGGTACTGTGTCCGCGCTCTGTTCACGGTGCGCCTCGATCGCCCGGTAGTGGCGGTCCTCGTCGTGAAAGTCGAGTTGCGGCGTCAAACCGCCCGTGATCTGAAGGTGCATTCCCGTCGTCAGGTTCAGCACCAGTGCCAGGCCGGCGAGCGCGGCCACGGAGATGCCGGTCCACTTCAGGAAGGCGAGGAAGCGGCTTCGTTTCCTGGTTCTGATCATTGCCGGCATCCTATTCCCTGGCGGTACCGAGGTCGCTGTTACTCTGCCGTCCCTCTGTGAAGGCCCCCACGGTCCATCTCCGCTTCTTGCCCGCGGCCCTGCCGGAAGCGGCCGAGAACCTCCGTTCCGAGGTTCGGGAGCTACTCGAAGAGACGCGCGCCGGGGGCGTCTGGTTGGCGGAGGGACTCTCCTGGTGGGGCCGCAACCGAGCGCTCAGCCGTGCGCTGGGCGCTGCCGGCTTCATCGGCATGACCTGGCCGCGGCAGTACGGCGGCTCCGAGCGAAGCTACCTGGAGCGCTACGTGGTCACCGAAGAGGTGCTGGCGGCCTGTGCGCCGACCGCCTTCCACTGGTTCGCCGACCGCCAGATCGGCCCGAGCATCCTGCGCTACGGCACCGAGGAGCAGAAGCGTCGCTTCCTGCCGCCGATCGCCAGCGGGGAACTCTCCTTCGCCGTCGGCATGAGCGAGCCCGACTCCGGTTCCGACCTGGCCTCGATCCGCACCCGTGCCGAGCGGACCGACGGCGGCTGGCGCCTCAACGGGTCGAAGATCTGGACCTCCTACGCGCACGAGGCCGAGTACTGCGTCGCCCTGGTGCGCACGGAACCGAAGTCGGACAAGCGGCACGCCGGCATGAGCCAGGTCATCATCGATCTGAAGAACTCGGACGGGATCACGGTGCGGCCGATCATCGACCTGCCGGGCCGCCACGACTTCAACGAGGTCTTCTTCGAGGACACCTTCGTGCCGGACGACTGCCTGCTCGGCAATCCCGGCGACGGCTGGGCGCAGGTGACGTCCGAACTGGCCTACGAACGGAGCGGTCCGGAGCGCTTCCTGACCAACTTCCATCTGTTGCGCGCACTGGTCGACGTGCTGGATGGGAACACGTCGCCGGCGGCGCAACGCCAGGTCGGCCTGCTCGTCAGCCGGCTCTGGGCGCTCCGCGCCGCCTCGGTTTCGGTTGCCGCGGCGCTCGAGGCCGGGGAGACGCCGAACGTGGAGTCGGCCCTGGTCAAGGACTTGGGCACCAACTTCCAGCAGGAAGTGCCGGAGATCGTTCGCCGCGTTGTGGCCGATGAAGGACTCTCGGACAGAACCCTCCTCGACATCCTGCACCAGGTCGTCCTGGCCGCGCCGTCGTACACGATCCAGGGTGGTGCGACGGAGATCCTCCGCGGCATCGTCGCCCGCGGACTGAGGCTGCGATGAGCGGACCCGGGCTGCGCGATCCGCGCCGATCCGCGAACCAGTCCGAGCGCCCGTCCTCGGGCGCTCGGATGGCGATGAGGAAAGTCCTCCTGGATACGGCGGCGCTCCTGTTCGAGGCGGCGTCGGAGGACGAGGTCTTCGAGGCAGTCGAGGAAGGCCGCTTCCCGGAGGACCACTGGCGGGCCATCGAGGACAACGGTCTGGTCGACATGCTTCTGCCCGAAGAAGCCGGGGGCGCCGGAGTCGACTTCGGCGACGCGATGGCGGTGGCGCGGACGGCCGGCGGCTTTGCGTTGCCGTTGCCCCTCGTGGAGACGATGATGGGCCGATGGTTGCTCTCGGGCGCCGGTCTCAGAGCGCCATCCGGTCCGCTGGGGCTCGTCACCGGAGCCGGTGCTTCCGATGTGCTCTGGCCGGACGAGATCGCTGCCGTGGTCATCGCGGAGGGAGAAGGCACGGTGGGCTGGGTGGCTGCTGGCGAGAGCGAATTCAAGCGCGGCACGAATAGTGCCGCCGAACCGGTGGGACGCCTGGGAGGGTTACCGCCGATCCCGCCGGGCCAGTCGAGCGGCCTGGGTTCAGGGCCCTCGCCGTCGGTCCTGATGGCCGCCGCCCGCAGCGCGATGATCGCCGGCGCGATGGAGCGCACTCTCGATCTGACGATCGAACACGTACAGGGCCGGGTCCAGTTCGGACGCCCCCTGGCTCGCTTCCAGGCGGTTCAGCAGATGGTCGCGGTGATGGCGAGCCACACTGCCGCGGTCGGCGTCGCGGCGGACACCGCGATCGCCGCCGTCGAAGCGACGCTCTCGGGCGACAGCGGCGATGCCACGTTCGCGGCGGCCTGCGCCAAGGCGCGCGCCAGCGAGGCCAGCTACGAAGTTACGCGCATCGCGCACCAGCTCCACGGCGCGATTGGCTACACACGCGAGCACGATCTGCACCGCTTCACCCGCCGGCTCTGGACCTGGCGGGACGCCAACGGGGACGAGGGCTATTGGCAGCAGCGGGTCGGCGAGATGGCGATTCGCTCCGGTGGGGCCGGCCTGTGGCCCCTGCTCGTCGAGGCGCGGCGTGCAGCCCTGGAGCGATAGGCTCCGCCTTTCTCAGGCGAAGCAGAAACGGGGAGAAGAGGATGGACGGGTCGAACGGGAATGGGCCGTACGTTGGAGAGCGGCTGAGCAGCGGGACCTTCGTCGTTGACGACGCCGTGCTCGCGGACTACTACGGTGGCCTGGAACTCGAGCCGCCGAGCAGCGGCCTGTTGCCGTCCACGATCGCGAGTGGCCCCGACGGCGACTACTTCCGCGAGATCGCGTTCGCGAACCAGACCGGACATCTCTGGATGCGCGAGGAGTGGGCGCTCTCGGCGCCGATGAAGGTGGACACGGTTTACAGCGTCGAAGGCGACATCTGCGACATCTACGACCGGCGCAACCGCGTCGTCGTCGACTACCGGGTCCGACTCAGGGACGGCGACGGCCGGCAGGTCCTGGAGACCCACCATCACCAGAGCTTCCTGCGCGACCAGGAGTACTCCGGGGACGTCGACCTGCGCGATCCGCGTGAGAAGCCTGGGGCGCGACGCTTCGACGTGCCGGAGGGTGAACGGTTCGGCGGCCTGGAGCGCACGATCTCCCTCGAGATGTGCGGCCAGTTCTTTCACGGCAACGCCAACTACCACACCGACAGGGAAGCGTCCCGCGAACTCGGCTTCCAGGACGTCGTGGTCGGCGGCCGGATGACGATGGGCTACGTCGGCCACATTCTCGAAGAGCACTTCGGCGAGGCATGGTGGCGGAGCGGCTCCTTCGACCTCAAGTTCACGAATCCGGTCTGGCCCGGCGACGCGATCACCGTCAACGGTGTCGTGACCGGCCCGGATCCGGACGATCCCGCACGCACCGCGGCCTTCGTCTGGATCGCCAAGGCGGACGGCACGGTGGCGCTCATCGCCCGTGCCGGCGTTCCAGTCTGATCTTCGACACTCCATGGAGGAGCACCACATGACGACCCGACTCTCCACCCTCGCTCTGCTGCTGCTCCTCGTTGTCGCGGTTCCACTCGCTGCCAACGACGCCGGCCGCGACTGCCGCGGCCTGGTCGCCCTGACCGATCTCGACCACGCGATCGAGCCCGGGATGCGGGTCGCGGCTTCGGAGCGCGCGCCGGCCCATTGCCGAGTGCGCGGCGTCGTCAACCGGGCGATCCGGTTCGAAGTCACTCTGCCGGACGACTGGAACGGCCGGATGATGTTCAGCACGGTCGGCGGCGCCGCGGGGTTCATCGGCGACACGACGAGCCTGCTCGGCCGCGGTTTCGCGATGGCCTCGACCGACACCGGCCACGAGGGTCAGGACCGCGACTACGTGCGGCAGCCCGAGGCCCTGCTCGACTACGCCTACCGAGGCGTCCACCTGGCGACGGCGGCCGCCAAGCGGGTGATCCAGCGCTACTACGGCCGCGAGATCGACTACTCCTACGTCAAGGGCTGCTCGAACGGCGGGCGCGCGGCGATGCTCGAGGCGACCCGCTTTCCCGACGACTACGACGGCGTCCTGGCCGGAGCGCCGGCCTTCCGCTTCCAGGAGTTCGTGCCCTGGATGATCGGCGGGGCGCGCCTGCAGGCGAAGCATCCTCTGACCGCGGAGTCGTTCCAGTTGCTCGGCAAGGCGTCCCGCGAGGCGTGCGACAAGCTGGACGGAGTGGAGGACGGCGTGATCGACGATCCGACGAAGTGCACCGCGGACGTCTTCGATCTGAACGCCCTCCAGTGCCCGCCTGATTCGACGGAGAACTGCCTCACCGCGGGCCAGCTCCAGACGGCTCGCTACATGTACGGGGACGTTGTCGACGCGGACGGCAACGTCCTGTCGCCGGGCGTGCCGCCGGGCGCCGAGGACGCCGGCGACTGGGCGACGTGGATGCTGCCGACCGCCCGGCGCGGGGCGCCGGACCAGTCGCTGATCGACGGCATGAACGTGCTCCTCGTTGCGCTGATGCGCTTCGAACCGGACTTCGACGTCGAGGCGTTCGATCCGGTCGCCGACCGGGCTCTGCTCGCGGCCGCCACAGCGCCGCTCGACGTGCTGACGGCGGACCTCTCGGCGTTCCGGGAGCGCGGCGGCAAGGTGCTGATGTACCAGGGCTGGAACGACTATCCCCTGCGCCCACAGCGCGCGATCGACTACCTGCACGAGGTGGAGAAGGAAAGCGGTGGGGCGGACGAAGCCGCGGACTTCTTCCGCCTGTTCATGGTGCCCGGCATGATCCACTGCGCCCGCGGCCCCGGCGCCTGGGTCGCCGACTACGTCGACCCGCTGGTCGCCTGGACCGAGAAGGGGATCGCGCCGGAGCGGATCGAGGCCAGCCGTCCTGGCCCGGAGCCGGCGTTCACGCGCCCGCTCTGCGCCTGGCCGAAGACGGCCAAGTACAACGGCGAGGGCGACGTCAGCGACGCGGCGAACTGGAGTTGCCGTTAGGGGGACCTGCCGAGGAGCGCGTCAATGACATCCTCGCGCTCGGCCTTGGCTTCCGCGTAGTGGAGGGGGGTCGCGTCTTCATCGTTCAGCGCGCCGATGTCGGCCCCGGCCGCGATCAGGGCCTTGACGGGATCGGCGTCGGGAGCCTCCCACGCGGCGTAGTGGAGGGGAGTGTTGCCCTCGTTGTCCCTTGCGTTCACCATCGCGCCCGCTGCGAGCAGGGCCGAGAGAGGCTCGAAGGTCGAGTACGAGCGGCACCCCTCCAGCGTGTAGGCATGGATGAGTCCGAACGAGCGGGCAGCCAGGTGCAGGGGAGTTCGGCCGGCGCCATCTTGCGCCTCCATGTCGGCCCCGGCCGCGATCAGTGCTTCGATGATGCCGCGGTCCTTCAATCTGTGCAGCGGCGTCCTGCCGTCCCGGTCCCTGGCTTCGAGGTCGGCGCCGGCCGCAATCAACGCCCTCAGGACATCGACTCCCGCGGCCAGGTGTAGTGGAGTCGACCCTTCGAGGTCTCTTGCCTCGACAGCGAAACCGACGCTGATCAGGCTTTCGACCACCTCGACACTGGGCTCCCAGGTTCCGACCGCCAGGTGCAGGAGGGTGCGTCCTTCGGTGTCTCTGACATCGGGGTCGGCTCCGGCGTCGACAAGGGCTTCTACGGTTGGCGGGTTGTTCAACTGAACCGCGTACTGGAGTGCCGTAAGGCCGTTCTTGTCTCTGGCGTGAACGTCGGCGCCGGCGTCGATGAGAAACCGAACAGCTTCGGGATGGGTAGCCAGGTGCAGCGGTGTTGCGCCGTCCTCGGTTCGCAGGTTCACGTCGTCGATGCCGGCGTGCACGAGTGCGGTCAGCACGGCCGTTCCGGCACGTGTTGCTGCCGCGTGGAGGGGCGTGAAGCCCGATTCGTCTGCGGCCATCACGTCGAGACCCTCGCGGATCAGACGGAGAGCGGGCTCGGGGCTCTCAAAGTTGCTAGTGGCGAAGTGGAGAAGCGTCCGGCCGTGCCGGTCTTCCACATCGATCCTGGCGCCGGCGTCTAGGAGCATGGCCACCACCGCGGGATCGCGACTGAACTCGGCAGCCTCAAGGAGCGGAGTGCGCCGCTCATTGTCGGCGGCGTCGATGGCTGCACCGGCCAGCAGCAGTTCCTCGACGACTCGCCCGTCCCTGCTCCAGGCCGCTGCGTCGTGCAGGGGCGTGTCCCCGAACTGACCGAGGGCGTTGACGTCGGCCCCGGCCTGCAGCAGGAGACGGACGACCTCGAGCCCGGCGCTCGCATGGTGCAGAAGCGTGTTGCCATCCCGGTCCCTTGTCCGGGGGATCCGCCCCGGCCATGAGCAGCAGCCGGACCATTGGGGCCAAGTCACCTTCCAGGTGGTTTGCCACCGCGTCATGCAGAGGCGTCCTGTCTCGGCCGTCTGCGGCGTCAATCCGGGCGCCGGCCGCGAGAAAGGTCGCGGCCACATCCGGATTGCCCTTGCGCTGGGCGACGTTGTGGAGCGGGGTCCGCTTTGCCGAATCCACTGCATCCACTTGTGCGCCCGCATCGATCAGGAGGCGGACAGCGGCCGGATCCAGCTCCTGTCCGGTCGCCAGGTGGAGGGGCGTTCGGCCATGGTCGTCGACGGCACGAACATCGGCACCTCCCTCGATCAGAGCTCGGATCGCCTCAGGCTCGGAGTTCTCCTCGACTGCGCGGTGAAGAGGCGTCATACCCCATTTGTCGTCGGTTTCCCTGGCCGGCGCGGCCGGAGCAGCGGCAACGAGACAGGCGGCGACGAATCCAAGGGTACGGATCGGCATGGCGGCACCTCCTCACTGACTTGATGAAGAGCAACGCCCCGAGGCGGCCGCTTCATTCCGAGCGTCTTACGGACCGACGGGTCGCCTGTCGTGTCCGCATCGCCTGTCAGCCGGAGTCGGTAGCATCCGGCATTTACCTGGACATGCGGAGTGCTGCGGGCGTAGCCGGCATCACGGAAGGAGCTGAACATGAGGACCAGCCAGAGAGTTGCTGCCGCAGCGTTACTCGTCCTTCCCTTCACTCGTCCTTCCCTTCCTGGTTGCGGGTTGCGCCCCGGATCCCGACGCGGGCGGAAACTCGGCGCCCGCGCCACCTCCGCCCAACGTCATCGTCATCCTTGCCGACGACCTCGGCTACGGCGACATCGGCGCCAACGGATCGACGGTCGTCTCGTCACCGCACATCGACGAACTGGCGGCGAACGGGGTCCGGCTGACCGACGGCTACGTGTCGGCGGCGGTTTGCAGTCCGATGCGGGCGGGGCTTTTCACGGGCCGCTACCAGAACCGGTTCGGCTACGAGTACAACCCGACCGCGAACTACGAGCGGAACGCCGACGCCGAGCTAGGGCTGCCCGAGGACGAGACGACGCTCGGCGACATGATGCGCGCGGCCGGTTACGCGACCGGCCTGGTGGGGAAGTGGCACCTGGGCTTCCGCGAGCAGTACCACCCGCTGAAGCGCGGCTTCGACGAGTTCTTCGGCCACCTGGGGGGCGGCACGAGCTACGTCGACCCCAACGACCCCGACGCCCATAGCTGGCCCCGGAGGCAGCCCGCCACGACGGAGCCGAACGCGATACGGCCGGCGCCGGTCACCGGCGACCGCGGTGACGGTCCGCGCGCGATCCTGGACGGCTACGAGGTCGTGGAAGTCGATGAGTACCTGACCGACGTGTTTGCCGACCGCGCCGTCTCGTTCATCGAGCGCCACGCGGACGAACCGTTCTTCCTGATGCTGGCGCCGAACGCGCCCCACACGCCGATTCAGGCCACGGGCAAGTACGTAGACCGCTACCCGCACATCGAGGAAGAGGGGGCCCGGATCTACGCGGCGATGGTGTCGTCCGTCGACGACATGGTGGGCCGCGTCACCGCGACGCTCCGGGAACGCGGACTGGAAGAGAACACGCTCGTCGGTCTTCATCTCCGACAACGGCTGCATCGACCTACATGCCGGCCGTCATCTGCACGAACTCGCCGCTCTCCGGCGGCAAGCGTTGCCACTTTGGATCTGTCAGATCGATCGGTTGTCTGGTGCGAGTTCGACACAGGTAGCATCGCTGGCCGGTTTCCAACCGAAGCACATCTCTTCCCCAACGGCTGCCGGCAAGCAACCGATGAGCGAAAGGACAGACCATGCACGACATCGCGATTCGTAACGGCCGCATCATCGACGGCACCGGCGCGCCGGAGTTCCAGGGCGACATCGCGATTGACGGCGCTGTGATCACCGGCGTCAACGGGGGCGAAGGCAACGCGCGCCGCGAGATCGACGCCGAAGGGAAGCTGGTCGTCCCGGGCTGGATCGACATCCACACCCATTTCGACGCCCAAGTGTCTTGGGACCCGTACCTGACGCCGTCGTGCTGGAACGGCGTGACGACGATCGTCATGGGCAACTGCGGCGTCGGCTTCGCGCCGGTCAAGCCGAAAGACCGGGACTGGCTGCTCGACCTGATGGACGCGGTCGAGGACATCCCGGCGATCGCCATGTCGGCGGGCATGGAGTGGAAGTGGGAGACGTTCCCCGAGTACCTCGACGCGATCGACGGCAAGCCGCGGATCATGGACGTGATCACCCAGGTGCCCCACTGCGCGCTCCGCACCTACGTGATGGGGGAGCGCGGCGCCGAGGACGTCCAGCCGACGGACGACGAGCTGGCCGAGATGGCGCGGCTCGTTCGCGAGAGCATCCGGGCGGGTGCCTTCGGCGTCTCGTCGAACCGGCTGCTGGCGCATCGCACGAAGGAGGGCGAGATGATCCCGGGTACGTTCGCCCGCTACCCGGAGCTCGAGGCGATCGCCAACGGCATGAGCGAGGCCGGCGGCGGCGTGTTCCAGTTCGTCGGGCCGTTCGAGCGCGAGTGGCTGCTCGGCCTCGGCCGGAAGGACGGGATCACGGTGACCTATCTCTCGGGCGAGGCGGCGCAGGAAGGGTTGACTGCGCTCGAGGAGCGCCGCTACAAGGGGATCCGGGTCTTTCCGCAGATCCGCGGCCGCGGCACGACGGTGCTGATGAACCTGGAGGGGTCGTTGCACCCCTACGTTCTGAACTACGCCTACCGCGAACTGGTCGGCCACCTGCCGATGCCGGAGCGCCTCGAGCGGATGCGCGACCCGGAGGTGCGGGCGAAGATCCTCACCAGCGACTGGGACATGACGAACGACGCCCGGCGCAACAGCCCGGAGGACGTGGATCACCCGTTCCTGGTCGACGCGACGCCGGGGAGCCTGTTGCCGGGACTGCTGGAACTGATGCACTCGCAGCCCGAGGCGGTGTACGTCCTCGGCGATCCGCCGAACTACGAGCCGGACCAGGAGGCGAGCGTCGCGGCCCATGCCACGCGGCACGGCCTCACCGGGCCGGAGGCGTTCTACGACCTTCTGACGGAAGGCGACGGCAGCACGCTGCTGCTGTTTTACTTGGACGGCTACTCGAAGCGGAACTTCGACTACATGGCGGGTCTGATGCGGCATCCGCTGACCTGCAACGGGTTGAGCGACGCCGGCGCCCATGTCGGTGCCGTCAGCGACGCGCACATGCCGACGTGGAACCTCTCCTTCTGGGGACGCGACCGCACCCGCGGCGAGCGGGTCGAGCTGGAGACGATCGTCCACAAGCAGACCGGCGCCAACGCCGCGCTCTACGGCTTGAGCGACCGGGGCGTTCTGGAGCCGGGCAAGCGCGCCGACATCAGCGTGATCGACTTCGACCGCCTCTCGTCCGAGGCCCCGTACCTCGTCTACGACCTGCCCGAGAACGCGAAGCGCTACATGCAACGCCCGCAGGGCTACGACGCCACGATCTGCGCGGGCGAAGTCGTCCTGGAGCACGACGAGGTCACCGGCGCCCTGCCGGGACGGCTCGTCCGCAGCCGTCCTGCCGCGTAGCCGCGTCGCGGAACCGGATCTGCTGCACCCGCCTTCCCAGGGACCCTCCCCCTGAGCCCTTGGGAGGCTGGACGTCGTCGTCCGGTTCGGAAACGCGGTCTCGGTGCCGGTGAGTGTCGGTGCGCCGGCCTTCTGGCCGGCATGCCGGAGCTGCGGCGAGGTGGGGTCTACGGCTTCTCTGTGTACTTCTCGCCAGCATGGACAGCGACCGGCAGCCGGTTGCGTGGCGTGGCCAACGGACAGGTGGCGAACTCGGTGAAGACACAGGGTGGGTTGTAGGCCTTGTTGAAGTCCAGGATCGTGGTGTCGTTCTCGCCGGGAAGGTCGGCGGCGAGGTAGCGGCCGCCAGGGTAGGTCGTGTCGCCAGTCGTTGCATCGGCGAAGACGATCATGAACTCGTCGTTGGATCGGTACGCCTCCAGCGACAGTGACTGTCCCTGGGCCTCGAACTCCAGCGTGCCGGGGACGGTCGGCTCCCAGCCGAGGCCTTCGACCACGGTCGGCACCCGGATCTTCCGCGGTTCCGCGTAGGGCTTGAAGCGGGCCTCGAGGCGCCAGCTCGGATCGGCGGGGTAGGACTCGATGCCGGTGAACGCCGTCACGGCGGGATGCTCGTAGTCGCGCAGCCGGACTCCGAGCCGGTCCATCCGCCGGATCACGGTCCAGGCCAGGGAGCCGGCCGTGAGGAGAGTGGCATCTTCCTCTTGATGGTCGGCGAGGAGCGTCTCGGTGACGGGTGACTCGCCGTGGAACACCTCGGCCCCGCGCGTTGCTCGGAAGCTGACGGTGCCGTTCTCCACCACGAAGTCTCCGAGCCTCGGCGGCGCCGATCCTTCGGGAGCCACAAAGTCGTTAGTGGCTGCGGCGCCGAAGCTGTTGGCGCCTTCCTTCAGCCAGTACAGGCCCGCCAGATTGAGCCAACCGTCCGGGCCCTTCAGGCTCGCCACCCGCTCGGCCCGCCATGCGGCAAGGGCGCTCTCGTATCGGGCAGGCTCCGCCTCCTCTCCCGTTGCCGGCTGAGCGAGGATGATCGCGGCTACGAGCAGCGCCCGGATCCGATGGTCGATTCCTCCTCGAAAGGCGAGGGCTCGGGCCAGGTGATCGTGGGCGAAGATCTCGGTCACGGCTCGGCTGATGACGAGATCCTGTTCCACCTGCGAATCCTGAATCCACGGGACCTGCTCCCGCCATTCGGCGATGAAGCCGGCGGGGATCAGAGGTCCGGTTCCAGGTCGGCGTTGACCAGGAGCTTCCAGCGGGTATTGCGGCTGGCCGAGTCCTTGCTCCCGCCGGGGACCAGAACCGCTGCTTCCCTCGCGTGATCTTCCACGAAGTCGGCCAGACCCTTGCTGCGGGATGAATGCCCGACCATGTCGAGGAGGAAACCGAGCCGCTGGGACTCAGGGGATAGGCGAGAACTCGCCGAGTGACGAAAGCTCCGTGGGATCGAGACTCTCTCCCAGTTCCGAGAGAACAGTGGCTACGTTCTCGAGTCCGCCACAGTGTCCTTGGTACTCCCCTGTCGAGAGGTGATAGCTACCGCGGGAGGCCCGATCACGAAGCAGGTGGGATGCCCGGCGCCGACCTGGCTTGGATTTCACTCGTCAAGCGTACCGTATACAGGCGTGTTCTTCGAGCGTAATCGGATGTAGTGACGCACATAGCCCAACGCGTCCGATGGCGGATCGGCCCCCCAAGCGGAAGGAACCGCGATGCACGGGTCATTGGCCTGGCGGTAGGCCTGGCGGTACGTGCCGTTGATCTCTCGACATGCTTCGGCTAGCGCGCGCGGCTTGCCGCCGCTGGATCGATGGAACTGCTCCCAGGAGACCGACCCCTTGCGCAGGAGTTGCGCCTGCTTGGCCGAAGAGAGCGCGAGTTCATGGACATCGTCCATGTGCCTGGAGCGGCGACTGACAAGGCAGGCGGATCTCGCGAGGCCGGTTCTCTCCGGTTCTCACGTCCCTGTTTGCAGGCCGTGACGTGACCGACGTGGCCGTCACTTCGGGAGTGCTTGCAGAGTATCGAGGGACGGCGTTGCTTTGCGTCTTGGCGGTCGTCGCGTTGCTGGCGCAGGCTCAGGCGGCTCAGGCGCAGCGGCTTCTTACGCTGGCGCCGGGCGTCGGGCAAGCGGCATCGGTGGGCGACTTGGATCCTTTGATCGGTCCGGTTCCGACAGCCGTGCAGGTGGACCTGGACTTGCTGCGCGCGGCGCCGGCGCGGCTGGAAGTGCCGACGCCCGAAGGCGGCGTCCTGCCGCTGAACAAAGCGTGTTCGAGGACCGCGGCGGCGGCGACCTGATGTGGTCCGGCGGCCAGCCGGGCGCGGGGTACGACACGGTGGTGCTGACGGTGGAGGGCGGCCGTCTGGTGGGCCGGTTCGGTGCGGCGGGCGGCGGCGCGTACCAGATCCACGCGGAGCGGGACGGCCGCGGCGGCATGGCGCCGCTCGTCGGCCCGCAGCCGGACGGTCCCGTGCCGTTCTGCGGAGTGGAGGCGGGCGCGGAGCACTTCCATGACGGAGTTGCCCACGTCGCGTCGACGGCTCCCCCAGCGGATCTTCCCGAGCGCGTGAGCGATCCCCAGAGCCATGACCGGCTGGACATCCTGGTGGCGTACACGGCGACGGCCGCCGAGAACTGGGCCGACCGCGGCGGCGCTCTGGCGGCGATCCGTCACGCCGGCGACCACCTGAAGATGGTGTTTCGGAACAACAACATCCCGGTCGAGCCGCACATCGTCCACGTCGCGCAGGCGTCGGCCGCTCTGGATCGGGCCGGGAGGGACTTCGCCTGGCACCAGGACTTCGGCAGACGATGGCTGGGGTCACAGATGGACCTCGATGGAGACCTGCTGCGTCTGCGGCACGTGCACCGCGCCGACTTCGTGCATCTCTTCACGGGCGAGCGGGCGGTCCTGCTGGGAGCCTGCGGCAGACACTCTTTGCTGGCCAAGGATCTGGAAGTTCAGAGGACAAGTCAGAGTGTCGACGGCTGGACCACGAATCATCCGCTCCACTGCCCGGACTACGCCGTCACTTTCGCGCACGAGCTCGGCCACGGTCTGGGCAACATGATCCAAACAACACCAAGACCACTCCCGATATGGCGTTCAGGCCGTACGCCTTCGCCCATGCGAACCTCGACGTCATGCCGAGCCTCGGCACGGCGATGAGCTACGTGGGCCAAGTCGAGCCGTTTTTCTCCACGCCGCGGATCCGGCCATACGGTGCCGTGGTCGGCATCGCAGGCGAGCGGGACCAGGAACGACTGCTGCAGGAGACCGTGCTCATCGCTGTGCAGCACAGCGACTACCTGCTGCGGTCTCTGGATGGCGTTCCGGCGCCGCCGAGCGACCTTCGGGCCTGGTTCGAGGGCGGCGCGGCGCACCTCGCCTGGCGGGACAACGCGCCGGACGCGGACGGATACGAGGTGGAGACAAGGTGGAGACTCGTTCATTTGGTCCCCTAGGGGCAGCGTGGTACCGTTCATCGTTCCTGATGGTCGAGGGCCGTTCCGAGGCGGTGCTGCCCCTCGAGTCCAGGGAACCGGGGGCACGGTACCGTTTCCTGGTCAGAGCGACGAAGGGCGATGAGCGGTCCTGTGCAGCAACGTGGCCGTGGTCGTCGTCCCCGGCGAGCCCATCGAGGCGCCGTCGGACGTTTCCGTGACGTTCACTCGCAACGTCGATGGAGTTGAAGTCTGGAACCTCGACTTGGTTAGAGTCCGGTGGACGGACAACTGCGACGACGAGTCGGGCTTCGACGTGCAGCTTCTCCAGGACGGCGAGGTGATCCACCGGCGCTTGGTGGCCGCCGACAGCGAGCGTTCCGTGGTTTGGGCAAACGAGGTGGTTCCCCGGGACGGTGCCGAGTATGGGGTACGTGTGTTCGCCTACAACGGGACGGGCTACTCCGCTAGCAGCGAGGTGGCTACGTTTCGCTGGGAGAACCCGGGCGCGCCGAAACCGGCCTCCGTTTCTGTACGGGCAACCGGACCGACGACGGTACGCGTCACCTGGACCCCCGCCCTAAAGGGGGCCGGCTACTGGGTCACCGCGTCTCTTCCTAACTGGCAAGACTCGCGGAGTCTGTCCTTCGATCAGGCAGGCACCGAGGATCCCACTGTCCGCGAACAAGAACGGAAACGTTCGCGCCACTACTACCGCGAGCGCGCTGCCCGCGAGCCCGAATGGGCCACCGCAGCGAACAGGCGGAGCGCAGAGCGGAACCGTGAGCGTTACCGGACCAACCCCGAATACCGTCGCCGACAGGTCGAGCGGTCAACAGGCCGGAAACACCGGCAGCACCTCGAAACGTTGCTGGCCGAGCAAGGCGGGCTATGTGCGCTGTGCGGGAAGCTGCTCGACGAAACAGCCCACGTAGACCACAAGGTCCCGAAGGCGCGAGGAGGGCCTGACGACATCTGGAACCTGCAGGCGACGTGCGCTCGGTGCAACCAGCAGAAACACGCCCGTCTGGGGTTCTACCCTCACGGCGATCTGCAACAGCGATTGCTCTAGCGTCCAAAGCCTGAGATCCTCTCAGTTACTCCGGGGCCGCTTTCGCCTCGGGGTCAAGGCTCCGGCCGTTGGCGCGGCGCGGGGCCATCCGGTGCCCCGAAGGCTAGCACATCGCGCCCTATCCCCTGCCGCGCAGCGCGTTGTGCGTGGCTTGACCGAGGCTCTTCGTCCAGTTGAGCTCCGACTCCATGATGTCCTTGGCGTCCGCGTAGTTCTTGATCTTCCGCTGCGCCGCGCCCCTGGCCCTCTTGAGGATCGTCTCCGGCTTCGCCTTCACGTCGTCGAACTCGGCCGCCTTCCGCGAAAAGGCCGCGAGCGACATGTTGCCTCGAGCCGTTTTGCACCGCTTGCACGCGGTCACGAGGTTGTCGGCCTCGTCATCCCCGCCCTTGGACCGCGGGATGACGTGATCGAGAGTCAGGCTCATCTCGCCACCGTCGGCGGCAACGGAGGCCGACTCCAAAGACCTGGAGCAGTACACGCAGCGCATCCCGTCCCGCATGTAGATGGACAGTCTCTTCGGCTTCGCGGCGATCTCGTTCATGCCAGCCTTCCGCTTGAGGAACCTTCGCTTCGCCGCCCGTTCAACATAAGGGCGAACCGTCGCCACGGGCAGGAACGACCCGGCAATCCGGTTCGGTAGTCGATGCTCGACCATGGTATCGACCTTGATGCGCAGGTGCAGGGTGGATGGATTTCGAGGGCCTCCCCCGCGGAGCATCGCCGAGGGCGGCAGCGGCACGTTCACCGTGGCGTTGGCGACGCAGCCGACGGGCGCGGTGACCGTGACGATGAGTAGCGCCGACACCGGCGTAGCGACGGTAAGCCCGACGAGCCTGAGCTTCACCGCAGCCAACTACGACACGTCGCGGACGGTGACGCTGACGGGCGCCCAGGACGACGACGCGGAACATGAGAGCACGAACATCAGCCTGAGCGCGAGCGGCGGCGACTACGGCAGCGTGTCGTCGTCGGTGAGCGTGACGGTGACGGACGACGACACGCCGGGTCTGGTGCTGAGCGCGACCGACCTGGGCGTTGCCGAGGGCGGCAACGGCACGTTCACCGTGACGCTGGCGACGCGGCCGACGGGCGCGGTGACCGTGACGGTGACGAGCGGCGACACCGGTGCGGCGGGAGTGAGTCCGGCGTCCCTGAGCTTCACCGCGGCCGACTACGGCACGTCGCAGACGGTGACCGTGACGGGCGTCCACGACGACGACGCGGCCAACGAAAGCACGACCGTCAGTCTGGCTGCGAGCGGCGGCGACTACGGCAGCGTGACGGCGTCGGTGAGCGTGACGGTGACGGACGACGACACACAGGGCTTGGTGCTGAGCGCGACGGATCTGAGCATCGCCGAGGGCGGCAATGGCGCGTTCACAGTGACGCTGGCGACGCAGCCGACAAGTCCGGTGGCGGTGTCGGTGTCGAGCGGCGACACCGGGGCGGCGACCGTGAGTCCGGCGAGTTTGAGCTTCACCGCGGCCGACTACGGCACCCCACAGACGGTGACGGTGACGGGCGTCCAGGACGCTGACGCGGCCAACGAAAGCACGAGCGTCAGCCTGAGCGCGAGCGGCGGCAGCTACGGCAGCGTGTCGGCGTCGGTCAGCGTGGCGGTGACGGACGACGACAGCGAGACCCCATCCGTGCCCGCGGGCACGCCGTCGTTCGGCGC
>JAAXHG010000062.1 GCA_012270995.1 Vicinamibacteraceae bacterium
TCCGCGGCCGCAGTAGGACATCGGTGCAATCTGCGGGCTAGCGCTCGGAGCGCAACCAGTCGTCGACCAACCGGCGGGCAATCGAGAACGGTGGCGGCAGGCGGACTTCGCGGGCGCGGAGCGCGTACTCCAGTTCGGAGCGGGTCGCCCACACGGCCTGTTCCAGTTCCTCGGTGTCGACCTGTACGTCGCCGCCGGGCGAGGTCGCGTAGAAGCCGAGCATGATCGAGGTCGGGAACGGCCACGGCTGGGAGGAGTGGTAGCGGACCGTGTCGACCGCGATGCCGGTTTCCTCCCGGACCTCGCGCGCGACGGCGCTCTCCAGGCTCTCGCCGGGCTCGACGAAGCCCGCGAGCGCCGAGAACATGCCGGGCGGCCAGGAGGCCTGCCGGCCCAGCAGGCAGGAACCGCCGTCGCCGGCCTCCGTGTGAACCAGCATGATGACGGCGGGATCGGTGCGCGGGAAGTGCTCGATGCCGCACGCCGTGCAGACCCGCAAGTGACCGGCGTTCCGGCTTGCCGTCGCGGCGCCGCACTGGCCGCAGAAGCGGTGCCTGCGATGCCATGTAGCCATGGCGCGGGCGTAGGCAAGCAGGTTGGCGCCGCGTCCGCTCATCGCGGCGCCGACCTGGCGCAGCTCGACGAAGCGGCCGGCACCCCTGAGCGGGCCGGCGAGCGGATCTTCCCGATCGGAGAGGTCGACCGAGAAGTAGGCGACGCCCTCTGCTTCGCCGAGAAACACGACATCCTCCGCGCCGTCGACCAGCCCGGCCGCCTCGACCGTCGCCACGGTGCCGGGAACCGGCTCGCGGTCTCCGGTGTGAGCGTCGAAGACCAGGCTGCGCTCGCGCCAGACCGCGGTCAACTGGCTGCTCGGATCCGCCAGTCTCCGCGCCAGCCAGTCGGCGTCGCCGCGGCGTTCCGAGCGCCGGTCGACCGCCGGTTCTGCCAGGGCGTTGTGGGCGCTCCGGGGGTCGTGAGGCCTCATGCGCCGCAGGCTACCGCGTGGGTCAGTCGGCCCGGCGGTAGGCCATCGCTTCCGAGACCCGGCGCTGGGCGATGCTCATCGCCGCCTCGCGCAGGAGGCAGCCCTCGGTCCGGGCCAGTTCCAGCACTTCACGCGTGTTCTGGCGCACCGTGTCCTCGATCCTCTCGAATGCCTGTCGCTCGGAGCCGCCCGCGTACTCGACCGCGCCGCAGATGATGCCGCCGGCGTTGGCCACGAAGTCGGGAATCGAGAGGATGCCGCGGTCGTGGAGGATCCGCTCGCCCGCCGGCGTCACCGGGATGTTCGCGCCCTGGAGCACCACCTTGCAGCCGACCCGGCCGGCGTTGCCGCTGTCGATCACGTCGGGGCGCGCGGCCGGCACGAAGAAGTCGACTTCCAGGTCCAGAAAGGCGTCGCCTTCGACGCGGCGGCCGCGCGGGTGCGCGGTGACGCCGCCGGTCGCGTCCATCGTCGCCACGAGTTCGTCGATGTCGATGCCGTCCGGGTCGTGAATCGTGCCGTCGAGATCGGTGACCGACACGAGGCGCGCGCCCCGTTCAGCCAGGAAGCGGGCCGCCGGCCGTCCGACGTTGCCGAAACCCTGGATGGAGACGGTGGCGCCCTCGAGCGCGACGACGCCCGCCTCTTCGGCCACCTCGGCGGCGATGGCGAGACCGAAACCGGTGGAGCCCGTCTCGTCGAGCGGAATCCCGCCCAGGGACCTGGACAGGCCGACCGAGCGGCCTCCCTCGTCCCGGATCCAGGCCATCGCGGTCTCGTTCGTGCCCATGTCGGGGGCGGGGATGTAGTCCGTCAACTGCCGGATCGCGCGCCCGAACTGCCGGATCAGCGCCTCACGGTTCGCCGTTCGCGGATTCGCCCGGATGCCCGCCTTGCCGCCGCCGTGACGCAAGCGCGCCATGGCGTTCTTCCAGGTCATGGCCCGCGCCAGCCGGCACACCTCCTCCACGCTGACGTCCGGCGCCATGCGGATGCCGCCCATCGTGGGCCCGGCGGCGCTGTTGTCGATGACGACGATCCCCTCCAGGCCGCAGCGGGGCTCGTAGACGGTGACGACCTTCTCGGGACCGTAGTCGTCCGTGAAGTCGAAGTGTTCAAAGACGGATCCGGACATCACAACTCCTTGGCAGGCAACCAAGCGGCAACAGCCGCCAAGCGGAGAACAAGAAAAGCCGGCGCTAGCCCAAGCCGCCGGCAAGTGAGGCCCCGGTCGAGACCGGAGTGGGGGCAGTCCCCGCCGGTCAGGATCCCCCGCCGGCTTCAAGCAGTTCGAGGACGGCTTCCTCGAACTCCGCGTACAGCATCCGTCCGAGATGCACGTTCGTCAGTTCGCCGCTGCGATCGAAGAACATCGTCGTCGGCAGGGCGCCGAGCCACTCCGGATCGAACGCGGTCACGAAGTCGACCGAGTTGTCGCCAGCCGTGGCCAGGTAGGAGACGAGGCCGGGCGCCCGCTTGGCGAAGAAGGGCCGCACGCGATCCTCAAGCTTCTCCGGGTCGTCCATCGAGACGGCGAGCACCACGACACCGCGGTCGCCGTACCTCTCCTGCAGGAGATCGAGTTCGGGCAACTCCTGCAGGCAGGGGATGCACCAGGTGGCCCAGTAGTTGACGACGACGACCTTGCCCCGGTGGTGCTCAAGCACGGCGCGGAACTGGTCCGCGGTGGCGGGGTGGATCGTGTCGGGTTCGAGCAGATGGTCCACCGACGCCGTGTCGGCGGCGACCACGGGCAACGCGGCGACGAGCAGGGCCGCGATCAGAGCCGAAGCCGAAACGACAACCACAGCAAGTGTCTTGACAGGCAAAGCGAACCTCCTGTTCGGCAGTATAGACGCCCTAACGTCGGCGGAACGTGAACCCTTCGCGCTCGACCCGGCCGGCACGCTGGAGACGGTCGAGATGCAGCTCCATGCTGCGCCGTTCGGCCTTGGGTATCCCTGCCCCCTCATCATGCGGGCGGTACACGAAGCGGTGAGCGACGATGTCGTCCATCGTCCGCGGCTCCCGCAGGTACTCGCGCAGCCGGCCCTCGCGGTCGGCAATCCGATCGACGTAGCGGTCGAGGCGAGCGAGAAAGGCGTCGCGATCGTCGAGCAGGCCGATGTGGTGGCCGGTGACGTAGTGCGCCGCCTCGATGCCGCGCACCTGCTCGAGCGAGCGCTCGAACGCTTCCAGGTCCGCCCAGGCGTCCCCGTAGTACGGCCCGAAGCCGGTCAGGTCGACGTCGCCCAGAAACAGAACGCCGTCGGGCTCGATCATGAAGGCGCAGTGACCGCGAGTATGACCGGGCGTGTGGATCACCCGTACCGAGACACCGCCCCCGAGATCGAACAGGTCGCCGTTCCGGAACGGCACGGCGTCCGGACGAGGCTCGTAGAAGAACGTCTTCTTCAGGTACCGGCCGTACTCCTCGCGGCGTTCCGGTTCAACGCCGAAGATGTCGAGGAAGCCGTCGAAATCGAGCAGGCCACACAGATCCTCCTCGTGGACGTGGACCGTGGCGTCCCTGAATAACGGCAACGCCGCGGTGTGATCCTCGTGGCAGTGGCTCAGCAGCACGAGGTCGACACGGGGCAGACCGTCCCGTCCCCGCGTCCGAACACCAAGCGACGGATCGATCAGCACCGTCGACTCGGCCCCCTCGACAACCAGCGCGTTGTTGTCGGGGTACTTGCCGCCCCCTTCTCCGAACAGGATCGTCGTGGCGCCGAGCCGGCGATCTTCGAGATCGGTCAAGTCAGGACCTCAGTGCGGACGCCGGCCAGGCGCCCGGCCACGAACTTCAGCCGGCCGATGCCTCGGCGCCCGCCACCTGGGGGAACTGCCAGCCGTTGTGGTACTCGGCACGCAGCAGTGCGTTCGCCTCGGCGTCGTCCTTGACGCGACCCGCCGCGTGATCCCAGTACACCCGCCGTCCGGTCCGGAACGCGATGTTCCCCAGGTGCGCGTTGACCGCTACCAGAGCGCCCACGTCCGCATTGCAGCGCGGCTGCTTGCGGGTCTTCATGCAGTCGATGAAGTCCTGCGTATGTTGGGTCAGCCCTCGCTGGTCGGGGGCCGCGGCCCGTCGCTCGATCGCCGGGGTCTTCTCGTAGCGCTCGCCGTCCCTGCGGCCGGTCTCGGCAAGCACCTCCCACCCGCCGCGGTCGACGACCAGGGTGCCGTTGTTGCCGGTGAAGGAGACGCCGTGCCCGCGCTGGTGCGGCCCCAGGCTGATGCCCACGCTGTGCTCCCAGGTCATCGTGAAGTCGTCGTACTCGTAGATGGCCTGCTGGGTGTCCGGGGTCTCCATCGCGCTGCCCGGATAGCCGAACGGTCCGCCCAAGGACATCACCGACCTGGGCGCCGTCGCCTTCATGCCCATCAGCACGATGTCGATCAGGTGGACACCCCAATCGGTCATCAAGCCGCCCGCGTAGTCCCAGTACCAGCGGAAGTCCCAGTGGAAGCGGTGCTTGTTGAAGGGCCGTTTCCTGGCAGGTCCCAGCCACATATCGTAGTCGACGCCCGCGGGCGGGTCGGAGTCGGGTACCGGCATCGGCGCCGCCCAACTCATGTAGGCCCACGTCTTGGCGGCACGGATCTGGCCGAGTTCACCGGACCAGAGATACTCCATCGCGTCCTGCCAGTGCTTGCCCGAACGCTGCCACTGGCCGACCTGAACCACCCGGCCGTGGGCCCTGGCGGCCTGCTGCATGACCCGGACCTCCTCGATCGAGTTCGCCATCGGCTTCTCGACGTAGACGTCCTTCCCCGCTTCGCAGGCGTCGACCATCATCCGGCAGTGCCAGTGGTCCGGCGTGCCGATGATCACGGCCTCGATCTCATCGTCCTCCAGCAGCTTGCGGTAGTCGCCGTAGCTGTCCGGCCTGCTGCCGGTCAGGTCTTCGAAGGACTCGACCCGCTCGGCGAGAACGTTGCCGTCGACATCGCAGAGCGCGGCGCACTCGACGCCGTCGATGTCGAGCATGGAACGCATGTTGCTCGATCCCATGCCCCGGCAGCCGATCACGCCGACCCGGATCCGGTCGCTGGCAGCCACCGCCCTGCCCCGAACCGGAGCGGCGAACGCCGCGCCCAGGTTGCCGATGCCGGCCGACGCCGCTCCAAGACCGCCCATGCCGTAGAGAAAGGAACGTCTGGTCGTGCTCATCGTCTCGCTCCCCGCGGAAGTCGCCCATCCTCCGGGTCCCTGTACACTGCGCTATGCAGACCGCGCATCATACCGACCTGAACGCCTCCGTCCCGTCCGCCGATCTGATCGGCAGGCTTCCGAAGACCGATCTCCACGTTCACCTCGACGGTTCGCTCCGGCTCGACACCCTGATCGAGTTGGCCCGGGACGCCCGGCTCGACCTCCCCTCGCAGACGCCGGAGGGCCTCCTGGAACTCGTGTTCAAGGAGCGCTACGACGACCTGGAGGACTACCTGCGGGCCTTCTCCTACACGTCCCCGGCGCTTTGCACCGCCGAGGCGCTCGAGCGGGCGGCCTACGAGCTCGGCGCCGACAACCTGGCCGAGGGCGTCTGCTACGTCGAGGTGCGCCTGGCGCCCCAGCTTCACACCGGGCCCGACCTGGACATCGCCGGGGTCCTGGCGGCCGTCGACCGCGGCCTCGCCGGGGTCCAGCGCGAACACGAGGCAACGGAGAGCGTCAGGAACGGCGCGGAGCCGCCATTCCGCTACGGCATCATCGCTTGCGCGCTGCGAATGTTCGGGCCCGGACACAGTCCCTACTACCGCGGCCTGTACTCGGCTCTGAACGGCTGGACCAGGGCGGAGATCCACGCGGCCGCTTCGCTCTCGCTGGCCCGCTCCGTGGTCGAGGCCCGTGACCGACTCGGGCTGCCGGTGGTGGCCTTCGATCTCGCGGGCGCGGAAGCCGGCAACCCGGCCGCCGTGCATCGGGACGCCTTCCTCTTCGCGCAGCAGAACTTCCTGATGAAGACGATCCACGCCGGCGAGGCCTACGGTCCCGAGAGCATCTTCCAGGCGATCACCCTGCTGCAGGCGGATCGGATCGGACACGGGACCCATCTCTACGCCGCGGACCGGCTCCGGCGCGACAATCCGAACTCGGCGGCGGCGAAGGATCCCGAGCGCTACATCCGAAGCCTCGCCCAGTACATCAGTGATCGCCGGATCACGCTCGAGGTCTGCATCACCTCGAACCTGCAGAGCATCCGGCAGCTCCAGACGCTCTCCGACCACCCGTTCGCGCGGATGATGGAAGACCGGCTCTCGGTCACGCTCTGCACCGACAACCGGCTCATGTCGCGAACCTCCGTGACCAAGGAGATCGCGTCCGCCTGCGAAGCCTTCAACCTGACCCACGAAGACCTGCGCAACGTGATCATCTACGGCTTCAAGCGCAGCTTCTACCCCGGCACCTACCTGGAGAAGCGCGCCTATGTCCGCCGCGTGATCGACCGCTACGACGAGGTGATGGCGGCGGAGACGGCTGGAGTCGCGTCGAGCTAGCTACGCCGACGCCGCGGCGATCCGCCGCTGACGTCGCCGCCAACGGTCGCGCGCCTTCTCCGCTTCGACCTCCCGGTTGCGAGGCGGCGCCGTCGTGGTGAGCTCCTGGAGCAGCCGGGCAGTCACCTCGGCAACGGCGTCGACCGCGCGTTCGAAGGCGGCCTCGTTCGCGCGCGACGGCTTCGTCGAACCGCTGACCTTGCGCACGTACTGGAGCGCTGCGGCGCGCACCTCCTCTGTGTTGGCAGGGGGCTCGAAGTTATAGAGGACGCGGATGTTCCTGCACATGGGAGACTCCTTCAGCGGGCGCGGCCGCCGGCATTTCGGTAGGTGGGCCAGTCTGGTTCGTACTCGCCGCTCTGATCGCCCCAGGCGGTCCAGAGTTCCGAGTGCCGCCCACGGGCGAACAGCTCCAGGTACGGCCCCGGGCTGCACGCTTCGATGATGTCGTAGAGCTCGTCCGGTTTGCGGGAGTGCTCGCGCTTGCGGCTGCGGATGATGTTGACCTGCCGCCGGCCGGGTGCCAGCGTGCGGAGTCTGCCGCGGACGCCGAAGAGGACGAGTTCGGTCGTGTTGCGGAAGTAGAAGCCGACTCCCCGGCCGTCCGGACCACCGTCTTTGCGCACCTTGTGCCAGACGAGGTTCGTCTTGTAGATGAAGCCCCAGCGTTCCATCACGTCAAGACCTTCCTGCAGGAGTGCGTTCGGCACCCAGAGGTAGAGATGGGCGTCCTCGGCGCAGGCCTCTGCGACCGGGATCGCCTCGATCTGCGCCCGAGTCAGCGTCGGATAGCGGCTCAGACGGCGGTGCTCCGGCGCCACCTTGCCGGTTCGGTTCGTGAACTGCCAGGGCGGATCGGCGAGGACCGTGCCGTAGGCGCTGCCGGCGTGAGCCTCTTCGAAGTCGGAGGCCGCGGCGTTTTCGGTCCGAGGCATAGCCCGACCGATGGTAGCGATCTAGGAACCTGCGCCGTAGAACGCAGCGAAGCAAGTTCTACGACGCAGGGTGCTAGCCCGCAAATTGCACCGATGTCCTACTGCGGCTGCGGATCCGCTCGCGTCTACGCGCCCTCGCTACGAACCTCGGTGAAATTTGCGGGCTAGTGAGGTGGGGGCTGGGGCCAAACACGGAGTCTGCGACGGGTTTGGCGGCGCTAGCGGCGCTGCCTCTCCTCAACCACGCGCCGCATGAGTAGCCAGCCGTCCGGGTCTATCCGGAGGCGCTCGGGCAATCCCGTGACGGGCAGCGACGCCGTGGTTCGCTCGCCCTCGACGTCGACGCGGCCGCGAACGGCTCGGCCGTCCTCCAGGACCGCCTCCACCTCCAGCGGCAACCCGTAGATCGTCGGCCCCGTCTGGAGCACCTCGACCCCCACCGCCGATGCCGCGGGGTCGAAGTCCCACACGATCTCGAGCTCCGGCACGCCAGGCTGTCGCAGCCACTGGTCGAAGAACCAGTCGAGCTTCCGCCCCGAAACCCCCTCCATGACCGCGGCGAAGTCGGCACTCGAGGCGTTCCGGTCGCGGAACCGCTGGTAGTAGATCCTCATGCCCTTCCAGAAGGTGCCGTCGCCGACCTCGCCGCGCAGCATGTGGAGCACCCAGGCCGCTTTCTGGTACACGTTCGGGCTCAGGAGCCGCCTGGGATCGGGCACGGTCTCCGGCACGATCACCGAGTCCGGGGCCTCCTCCACGTAGCTCAGGACCCTCGTCCGGGCCCGGCCCATCTGCTCCAGGAAGCGCTCGCGGCCGTAGGTCCACTCCAGGTAGCAGGCGGTCAGATAGGTCGCGAAGCCCGCGCTGAGCCAGACGTGCGGCCAGTCGCTCTCGGTAACCGCGTCGCCGAACCACTGGTGGGCGATCTCGTGCGCGATCAGGGTCTCGATGCCGCCTTCCCGGTCGACCGCATCCTCGTCGTAAAACACGTTGCCGGCGTTCTCCAGGCCGCCCCAGCGGGTCGTCGTCTGCACATTGGCGAGCTTGGCGTAGGGGTAGTCCCCGAGCCGTCGCTCGAAGGACCCCAGCACACGCGGTCCCGGAGCGAACGCCCGCAGGCCGACTTCCCGATCCTGCGGGTAGACCCAGGTCTCGACCGGCACGCCAGAGGCGACAGCCTGGCGCTGCCGGACGAAGCGCGCGACGCCGACCGCCATCACCTTGGTCGCGACCGGCGCCTGGCTACGCCACTCGGTGCGCCGCATTCCGTCTTCCAGGTCGACGGCCTCGACGAAGGCGCCCGTGGCGACGACCTGGTAGTGCGCCGGCGCCGTGACCACGAACGCCACGGTCGCCTTGTCCGACGGGTGATCGACGACCGGCAGCCAGTGATGGGCCCGGTTCGGCCAGTTGTCGGCAAAGAAGGTGCGCTGGCCGTGCCGGTTCGTGCCGATCGTGAAGCCTTCGGCCGGCACACCGCGATAGCGGATCTCGACGCGGCGGCTGTGGCCGACCGACGCCTCGCGGTCCAGCGAAACGAAGAGCCGGTCGCCCTGCTGCCGGAACTGGAGAGCCCCGTCGGTCGTCGGCGCCGCACCGGCCGAATCGGCAACTGCCGCCGAGGAAACGACCATGCCGCCAGCCGACCGACTCTCTCCGGCCTTCCCACCCGCTTCCAGGCCGCCGGGTTCAGCCGGATCATCGAGATCGAACGCGACCTCGTGGACCCGCCGCAGGACGCGAAAGGCGATCGTCGCCCTGCCTTCGATCTCGTCGGTCCGATCGGAGAGCTCGAGCTCGAAGCGGTAGTCCAGGACGTCGATCGCCGCTCCAGGCAATTGCGCCCGGACGGGCGCGGCCAACCCCGGGAACGCTGCCACGCCGGCGACCGCTAGCGAGCAGCGGAACAGCAGACGCACCGCGACGCGCCCCGGCCGACAGGCCGGCGTCGCGTCCGGTTTCAAACGCCGAAGAACGGTCGCCGCTTCGCGACGCCGAGTCCCCCGCGGGTCAGCAGACCCGCGGCCACGGCCGTCCGTCTCAGTCGTTGAGGAACTTGTAGAGGAGGGCCGCCACGGCGCCGCCGACGAGCGGTCCGACTCCGTAGAGCGCCAGGGTATTGGCATCGAAGCCGCCACCCGTGACCGCCTCCATGACCTGGGGACCGATACCGACTGCGGGATTGATTGCGCCACCGGATACATCGCCGGCCGCGAACACGGCCGCCGAGAGTGTAAGGCCAGTGACCAGCCCGCCGGCCGGGTTGCCCTCCGACCGCGAGGACATCATGTTCAACACAACCGTGACGAGAGCGAAGGTCAGCAGCGCCTCGGCCACCATGCCGTGCATGAGCGGATGCTCGGTCGGCATCGGCGCCGTGCTTCCGCCCACCAGGTAGCTGTGGACGAGCCAACCAAGACAGGCACCGACAAGCTGGGCCACCATGTACTGCACCATGTCGGCCACACCGAGCTTGCCGCGCATCCATGCGGCCAGGCTCACTGCCGGGTTGAAGTGGGCGCCGGACAGGTGTCCGCCACTGTAGATCATCACCGCCAGCATCAGCCCGACGGCAATGGCGTTGTTGCCGGTAAGGGCAACCGCCATCATCAGGAACATCGTGCCGATGCACTCCATGAGCAGCCTGCGCATGTGTCTTCCTCCCTTGGTTCTACTTCAGATCTCTTCCCCCTCGTTTACGCCTTGCCGGCGACCAACCCGACCGCGCTTCAAGATGATGGTAGCGTCCGAACATCCAGCCAGAACATGGAGTTTTCTTGCTTTTTCTGAGGAGCGACCGATGAAGTCGATAGCCGCAGTCGCCCGTGAAGCGGGCAAACCACTGGAGATCGAAGAGGTCGACGTCGAGGGGCCGAAGGAGGGCGAAGTCCTCGTTCGCGTCGTCGCCACCGGCGTCTGCCACACCGACGCCTACACGCTTTCCGGGGCTGATCCGGAGGGGCTGTTTCCCGCGATCCTCGGCCACGAAGGCGGCGCGATCGTCGAGGAAGTGGGGCCGGGTGTCACCTCGGTGGCGCCGGGCGACCACGTGATCCCGCTGTACACGGCGGAATGCCGCGAGTGCACGTTCTGCACGTCGGGCAAGACGAACCTGTGCCAGGCGATCCGCGCCACCCAGGGCCAAGGCATGATGCCCGACGGCAGCTCCCGGTTCAGGAGCGGCGGCGAGTCGCTCTACCACTACATGGGCACGTCGACCTTCTCGGAGTACTCGGTGATCGCCGAGATCTCGACCGCCAAGGTGAACAAGGCGGCGCCGCTCGACAAGGTCTGCCTGCTCGGCTGCGGCATCACGACCGGCATCGGCGCCGTGCTGAACACGGCCAGGGTGGAGCCCGGGGCGACCGTCGCGGTCTTCGGTCTCGGCGGCATCGGCCTGTCGGTGATCCAGGGCGCGGTGATGGCGAAGGCGGGCCGGATCATCGCCGTCGACATCAATCCGGCCAAGTTCGATTTCGCCCGCTCCCTCGGCGCGACCGACTTCGTGAACCCGGCCGACTACGACGACCCGATCCAGGACGTCATCGTCGATCTGACCGGCGGCGGCGTCGACTACTCCTTCGAGTGCATCGGCAACGTCGAGGTCATGCGCTCCGCCCTGGAGTGCTGCCACAAGGGCTGGGGCGAGTCGGTGATCATCGGCGTCGCCGGCTCAGGCCAGGAAATCGCGACGCGCCCGTTCCAGCTCGTCACCGGTCGCGTCTGGCGCGGCACCGCCTTCGGCGGCGTCCGCGGCCGCACCGACCTCCCGGGAATGGTCGACCAGTACATGGCCGGCGAGATCGAGATCGACAGCATGATCACCCACACGATGGGCCTCGACGAGATCAACCACGCCTTCGATCTGATGCACGAAGGCAAGAGCATCCGCTCGGTGGTGCTGTATAGTCTCTAATCTGCATTCGGCCCGAAGAGGAGATCCATGGCGCACTTCCACCACCTCCCTAGTCTCCCCGATACTGCTCGTTTCGTCTTCCTGGTCCTCTGCGCGAGCCTCTTCTTACAGGCCTCCACCGACGTTGCCGCACAGGAGGGAGCCGAACCAGCCAGGCAAGCAGCCGCGGTCATTCAAGAGAGGCTCGATCAGGTTCAGGAAATCCTCAACTCCCATGCCGATGCGCTTGGTTCGCACTCCGCCGGTTCCACTTGGCGACCGGACGGGGGAGACGCGTTGCTTCCGCCCATCCGTCCGAGGAAAGGGACCCAAGACGAAACCCGGGGATCCCATAGCGCAACCGACAGCCTGCCTGTCTATCGGGTACGTCTGCAACAGGACCCCGCTGTAGAGGCCGCCCTGGCTGCCGTCCGCGCCGATGCCGACGCGTGGTTCGATTGGTACGCGATGCAGCACATAGCTGCCGCCGGCCTAGAGCACGACCTTGGAATTCCCAGCCAGTTCGCCGTTCCCGATCTACGTCACTTCATCGACCTCCACATGCCGCTCCTCCATCTCGGCCTTCGCCTTCGCACTGGAGAAGAACGCTTTGAAGTTCTGGATAGCCGGACCCACGTGAACGGTGACGTCACGGTCAACGCCCGGCTCACCAGGAATTCCCAACCTCTCGTCCACCTCGCTTTTCGTGTCCGTTCCGCCGGAGCCACTTTCCGCTTTGTGGACATCCGCTTCAATGGCTACAGTCTCCTGCAGGCTGCGAGATCCTGGTACTTCCGTCAATGGCAGCAGACAGAACTGCCTTCTCCTCGTTGACGGATTCCATCGAGTCTCGCTCACCCACCGAGATGACCCGGTCGACGATTTACCTCCTGCTTCTTCTGCTCGGCTTGGCCCTCGCTGCCACCGTCTCGGTGAGGAATCGCTCGCGGGTCTCCGCGAGCTACCCTGACCTCGGTCCGATTCCAGGAGCGACGATCGACACTCAGCACTTGTTCGCCCTACCCAACGCTTCAGATGTAGCTCTCTCTTCCGCTCCGCTAATCGCCGTCTTCTCCTCGCAGTCGTCGGTCTGCGCCGAGTGCCTCAACGAAGTCCACGAGTACCTTCTCATCCTTGGTGAACTGCGCTCACCCAACAACACAGCCGTTTTCCTCCTCATCGACGCCGACCGGCGGCGCGCTCGCCACTTTGCCCACAGCCGTCAACTGGATCTTCCAGTGCTCTTCGAACCGGACCGCGATCTCTTGGATGCGCTCTACAATCCCCACTATCTCGCCTCTTTCAACGGCCGCATAGTCGGCGACGTCACTTCCATGCCGCCTCCCGCCTTCCGACCGCCCACCGTGTCTTTTGTCGATGCACAGAGTGGCGGTGTACTGTTCCAGAAGACGATAACTACCACGATGTCCTCGCCTGACCAAAAGAGAGCCGCGATTTCGGCGCTTCCGGCCCTCCACGCTGCGTCCACCCGTTAGAGACCGACCATGACCGAAGATAGGCTCTGCTTCACTCTCACCCAGTACCGGAACCCGCCAACGCTCCGGCTCATCAGCCGCGCCGCTCTCCTCGTCTGCACCTTGCTTCTCGGCCCGCTTCTCCTCGCTTGTGGCGAGCCCACACCGCCGTCACCCGTGCCCCATATCGAGGTTCACGAGGGCTACATCCGGGTCCTCGTTACGCCTGACCTGTGTCGTCAGTATCCCAGCGTGCTCGCGCCAGGTGGCGAATGCGGTGACGGGGACTTCTGGTTCGATGTAGTCACTGACGGCTGCATGGCTTGTTTCGACAGGATCTGCGTCGAGGGACTTTCGACCGGCTACGTCCACTGCTACTACCAGAACGTGCGAGGTTACGGGCGCACCTGTCTACAGTGGGGGCCAGGTTGTGTTGCGGGTTGATCTGCTTGTACTCGCGGCGACGCTGCCCCTCACAAACGTAGTGGCTCGTGAGTCTTCAGGATGCCTTGGCGACAGAAAGTCCGACCTGACCGCCATTGAGGTCGCTGAGACGCTGAAGCTTGAGTACTCCCCCGACGCGCCCGCAACGGCGTTGGCAGAACCGCGAGCAGTCGTTGCACCGGACAATGGTCTGATCTACCTTGGCGATGCGGGAAGCATGAGCATCAAGGTCTATGATACGCAAGGGCAATTTGTGGATCAATTCGGCGGCCGAGGGCGTGGCCGCGCGCAACTTCTCTCGATCCAGTCGATGGCCTTAGACGGAGAGGCAATCGTTGTCGCGGATGCCTACCGGCGGGCCTTCACCTGGTGGTCCTTGGACGGCACTTTCAAGCGAGAACTCGTGCTGGACCATGAGGTCGGTTGGCCGACGCAGTTTTCACGACTAGCCGATGGTCGCTGGCTGCTCCTTTACCTTGCGCCTCCGTTCTTTCACGGGCCGCTTCTTCACATACGGTCCCGAGACCTCAGCGTCGCGGAGGAAGTAGTCTCTGAACTCAAAGGACTAGTGGATGCTGACGCAGCGTCCCTATTCGTTCACGCTAGTCGGCCCGGGCGTTTCGCGCTCTTGGACGGCGGCGGGACCATCGCTTACGTGCCGGGACCTTATGAGGGGCGTGTTCATTTCTTTCGCAGGAGCCAGAGCGGCTTTGATCACGGAGTACTGCGCGGCTATACGCCTCAGATAAAGCCGATCCAGGACTTGGACGCGAGCGGCGACCATAAGTTTGTGCGCAGTTTCCATGCGGGACCGAGCACCGGCGGAGAAAGAGCTTATGCCCTCAGTCACGAAACGCTGGCGCTCCGCTTCTTTTCTGGCGGCACCATGGTTCACCTGTTCCGCGCGGATACGCCTGGGTACGAAGCAGTCTTGTTCCAGGTCTTCTCACCGAGGGAGGGGAAGCACTTCGGCGTGAGGGAGATCCGTTCGTTAAGTCACGAGATGACAACTCTCGGCTGGCACCACGAGTTTCTCGGCTGGAGCTCGGCGGGCTCGTTGTTTGTCTGGCACTACGCTGACGGTGCGTACCCAGTTGTTCGAGCCTTCCAGTTCAGCTGCCTGCAGTAGGCAGCGCTGGCAGCCGTTCAGATTGCGCTGCCGGTGCCCGTGATGTCTTTTGATACTAGGTTCACGCACGGCGCCACGGCGGTGCCTCCACGCCATCTCTACGGGCTTCTGTGAAGAAACCGGCGGAGAGACGGCCGCGATCAGGGAACATGCGGGCTAGCTGGCTCTTGACGTCTACCGTAGTCTTCACGCTTGGCGGCATCGCGGGCGGCGAAAGCGTGCGGCCTCTTGGTTTGCTCGTCCTGGCGCTGGTCCCGCCGCCAAGCGGTACGTACCTGGTGCTAGGCGGAGCTGGTTTCGTGTCCGGTGCCACGGTCGGGCTTGGCCAAGCAATGGTGCTTCGGCGTTCGCTGGGTTGGCGACGCCAATGCTATTGGGTTCTCGCGACCGGGGTTTGCTGGTTCGGTGCGGCTCTCGCCGTCTCCTGGCTCGGGGACCAAATGCAACTTGCGGACAGGACTGCCGGCGACTTCGCGCCGATCGGCCCCGGTGAGCGGCTCTTGGCTGATTCGGTTCGTGCCGCACTGGTTGGAACGGTAGTCGGAACCGGACAGGGGCTCATTCTGGCAGCGGGCGTGCGACGTGGCCAACTAACTCTGATTCTGCGGTGGATGATCTGCGTGGCCTGTGGGTGGCTCGCTGGTCCCCTCGTGGGAGAGCTTCTGGCAACAGCACTTGGTCCCTTGAGCTTCGCCGGCGCTGGACAGTGGGGTTTCTTCACCGCGGTCGTTGCTGGCCGCTCGGCAGCACAAGGGTTGGTAGTCGGTTTGGCCACGCAGTGGTACCTCGAACAGAGCGACTCTCGTCGACACGTTGCCTCAGCGGCCGAATAGACGGAACGAACTCCGTTGAGGAACAGCCAGACTGTCGGCTCGTCGACTTCGTGCGCCGCGGGACCCACAGGCCGACACCGATGCACGCGGCGAGATAGATGTCGATACAGGTCAGAATGAAGGTCTTGCCGCCGGCCTCCATCAGAGCGCGACCTGAAGCGCGAAATTGGCAACCGGGATCCGTATGGTCAAGCCCGGCTCTCAGGCGGCGACCCCTGGGTTCGGCCTCAGTCCTCCTGCGCGACTGGATTCAGGACCATCGTCATCTGACGGCCCTCCAGGCCGGAACGGGTTTCCACCTCGCCCACGCCCTCGATCGCGTCGCTCACCTTGTCCAGGATGGCGATACCGAGTTCTGGCCTCCGGAGCTGCCGGTAGCGGAAGAAGATCGTCACCTTGACCTTCTTGCCCTCGCGCAGGAAGCGCAGCGCCCGGTCCGTCTTGATCTGGTAGTCGTGCGGGTCGATCGTGGGCCGGTACTTGACCTCCTTCAGGTCGATCGTGGCCGCCTTCTTCCGCGACTCCCGCTTCTTCTTCTCGCGCTCGAACTTGACCTTGCCCCAGTCGAGGATGCGCACGACGGGTGGAACCGCGTTGGGTCCCACCTCCACAAGATCGAGCCGCGCGTCCTGAGCGCGCGTCTTGGCCTGTTCCAAGGGGACGACACCGATCTGGGTGCCGTCCTGGTCGATGAGCCGCACCGGGCTCCTCCGGATCCGGTGGTTGATGCGCGGCTCTCTAGATGGGGGTGCGATCTTGGGGACTCCTGTGCGTTGACTGGTCGGTTCCGCTTCGGGCGGCCGAGGTTCGGCCGCGACGGGTAGGGCGAAGCGCTACCTTAGCCGCTCTCAGCCCGTCTGTGGGTGCGGATCCAGTGGATTGAACGGACGCGCCTGTGCCAGCGCCGGCGCCCACGCCGGGAGGGCTTCACTGACCGCGCCTTGTGTCAACCAACGGCGGCCCTGCGCGGCGGTTCCGCCTTGTCTCGGCTCGCGGCCTTCTTCGCGGTCTTGTTGCCGGCTGCTGCTTTCTTCCCCGACCTGGTCCTGCGGTCTCCCGCGCCGTCGCCGGTCTCGGCATCGCCGTTCTTCGAGAGGCTCGCCTTGAGCGCCTCCATCAGGTCGATGATCTGCGCCTGGGGCGCCTCCGTCTCGTCCTCCGCGACTTCGCGGCCGTCGATCTTGTTCTGGATGGCCTGCCACAGCCGCTTGCGTACTTCGTCGGTGTACTGGTCGGGCTGGAACTCGTCGTTGGCGATCTGCTCGATCAACTGCACGGCGAGTTCGAGCTCTCCCGGCTTGAGTTCCGTCTCTTCGCCCAGAGGGACCTCGTCAAAGGACTTCAGTTCGTCCTCGTACTTCAGTTGCTGCATCAGCAGTCCCGAAGCGAAGGGGCGGAGCATGACGAGGTACTGCTTGCCGCGCGCGGCGTGCTTGGCCAGCGCCGAGCGCCCCGTCTTCCGCATCGCCTCGCTGAGCAGCCGGTAGGCGCGCTCGCCGCCCTTCTCGGGGCCCAGGTAGTAGGACTTCTCGAAGTAGATCGGCTCCACCTCCGCCAGCGGCACGAACTCGGTGATCTCGATCGCCGGCGAGGCCTGCTCCTGGAGATCCTTGATCTCCTCGTTGCTGAAGGTGACGTACTGCCCCTTGCCGAACTCGTAGCCCTTGATCGTCTCCTTTCGCTCCACGAGGGCGCCGGTACGCGGGTTGACCAACTGCTGCTTGACCCTGGTGTTGTCCGTCGGGTCCAGCATGTTGAAGCGGACGCCGCCCGAGGTCTCGGACGTCGAATACAGCCTGACGGGAATGGAAACCAGGCCGAACGAGACGGTGCCGGTACCGACGGAACGAGCAGGCATAGACCACAAATCATAGCACCGAAACCGGTTGCGCGGGGCATGAAGCCCGCCGCGCCTGGGCCCCCGCAACCGCTTCTGGGAGAATGACCCCTGATGCCGCGCGGCAATCTCGAGGCCTACCGCCGCAAGCGATCCAGCGAAGCGACACCCGAACCCTTCGGTCCCGCGAAGGGTTCGGGTGTCGGCCGCTTCGTGGTCCAGAAGCACGCGGCCCGGAGGGTCCACTTCGACCTGCGCCTGGAACTCGAGGGAACGCTCAAGAGCTGGGCCGTGCCCCGCGGTCCCAGCCTCGACCCGGAGGTCAAGCGTCTGGCGGTGGCCACCGAGGACCACCCCCTGGAGTACGCCGACTTCGAAGGATCGATCCCGGCCGGCAACTACGGCGCCGGCGCGATGATCGTCTGGGACAGCGGCCGATGGGTCCCGCTCGAGGACCCGGTGGCCGGTATTTCGAGCGGCAAGCTCCTGTTCGAGCTCCGCGGCTACAAGCTGCGCGGCGTCTGGACCCTGTTTCGCACCGGCGGCAGGCGCAATCAGAACGATGGCAACCAGTGGCTGCTGATGAAGAAGCCGGACGCCGCCGCACGCACAGACACCGGCGGCGCCGATGACCTGCCGCCGGAATCCGTGCTCTCGGGACTGACCGTCGAGGAGTTGCGGGACGGATGCGGCCGGATCGAGGACGTACGCGCCGAGATCGCCGAATCAGCCGCGCGGCGGCGCCGTGTCGATCCCCGCACCCTGGCGCTGATGCTGGCGATCACCGGCGATCGGCCCTTCTCCCGGCCGGGCTGGATCTACGAACTGAAGTACGACGGCTACCGGTTGATGGCGGCCAAGGAGGGCGGCAACGTCTTCCTGCGTTACCGGAACGGCGGCGACGTGACCGCGCTCTACCCCGAGCTGACTCGAGCCCTGCACGCGCTGCCGGTCCAGTCCCTGATCCTGGACGGCGAGCTCACCGTCCTCGACCCCGACGGCAGGCCGAGCTTCGCCAGACTGCAGACGCGGGCGCTGCTCAGCCGGGCGGTCGACATTGAACAGGCGGCCGTGCGCCGGCCCGCGACCCTGTTCGCCTTCGATCTCGTCGCCTTCGAGGGGCACGACGTGAGGTCGCTGCCGCTCCTTGAGCGCAAGACCCTGCTCGCGAAGATCCTGCCCCCGGCGGGGCCGCTCCGCTACTCCGACCACATCGAGGAACAGGGCGAGGCTTTCTTCGAGCAGGTAGCGGCCATGGGTCTCGAGGGCGCCATGGCCAAGGACGCCGCATCCCGCTACGTCGGCCGCCGCTCGTCGTCCTGGGTCAAGCTGCGTACCGAACGAACCGCCGACTTCGTGATCGCCGGCATGTCGCCGCCCAAGGGCAGCCGCATCGGCCTGGGCGCGCTCCACCTGGCGGTCTGGGATGCGGAGGCCGGCGAGCTGGTCTACGCCGGGCGCGTCGGCACGGGATTCGACGACGCGACCCTGGCGGAGCTGGCGGAGCGTCTGTCGGCGAGCCGGCGCGAGGATCCTCCCTGCCGGGCGCCCGCCGGCAAAGACGCCGCGGCCGGGGCCGAGCTGACCGACGGCCACGTCATGGGCGGGCGTATCAAGGACCAGACCTGGGTCGAGCCGGACGACGAGTTGATCTGCGAGGTCCGGTACAAGGAATGGACGCCCCACGGCATGCTCCGGCATCCCGTCTTTCTGCGCCTGCGCGACGACAAGCCGATCGAAGACTGCGTGCGCCGGACCGGGCCGCGCGGCGCCGGGGACACGCCGCCGGAGCCCCCGAAGCGGCGGGTCGAGATCACGAACGAATCCAAGATCTTCTGGCCGGACGAGGGCTACACCAAGAGCGATCTGATCGACTTCTACGCCGCCGTCTCGGAGGCGATGCAGCCCTACCTCACCGACCGCCCACTGGTGATGACCCGCTACCCCGACGGAATCGAGGGAAAGTCCTTCTTCCAGAAGAACGCGCCGGACTTCGCGCCGGACTGGCTGCACACGGTCAGGCTGACCAGCCCGCGCACGGAGAAGGTGGTCGAGTACTTCGTCTGCCAGAACAGGGAGAGTCTGATCTACGTGGCCAACCTCGCGGCGATCGTGCTCCACGTCTGGTCCAGCCGACTTCACGAGCTTGGTCAACCCGACTGGAGCATTCTCGACCTCGACCGGAAGGATGCGCCGTTCGAGGACGTGATCGAGATCGCCCTCGCCATCCGGCGTCTGTGCCGCAAGATCGGGCTGCCCAGCTTCGTCAAGACCAGCGGATCGAGCGGCCTGCACGTCCTCCTGCCCCTCGGCGGCGCCTGCACCTACGAGCAGTCCAGGAGCCTCGGACAACTGATCGCCCGGATCATCTGCCGGCAACTGCCCGAGATCGCCACCGTCACCCGCAATCCCGAACGCCGCGGCGGCAAGGTCTACATCGACTTCGTCCAGAACGGCCGCGGCCGGCTGCTCGTCGCCCCGTTCAGCGTCCGCCCGCTTCCCGCCGCACCCGTGTCGACGCCGCTGCGCTGGTCCGAGGTCAAACCCGGCCTCGACCTGCGCGACCACAACATCCGAACCGTGCCGGAGCGGCTGAAGAAGCTCAAGACCGACCCTCTTCGCGGTGTACTGACGGAGCAACCCGATCTGCTGGCGGCGCTGCGGCGGCTGAGCGAGCTGGTGTAGGCGCAGCGTCGCTCGGGCCTCGGCGCCTCCCGGTTGACATCGGCCCCAGAACTGAACTAAGTTCCTGCCTATGATTCGGCTCAACATGCATGAAGCCAAGACACATCTATCCCGCTACATCGCGCAGGTCGAAGCAGGAGAGAGGATCCTTCTCTGCCGCCGGAACGAACCTGTCGCCGAGATCCGTCCGGTGCCACCGGCCCGGAAGAACCCCCGCCCGTTCGGACTGGATCGAGGAAAGTTCGAGGTCCCGGATTCCTTCTTCGACCCCCTGCCGGGCGAGTTCATCGACGCGTTCGAGAACGGGCCGGTGTTTCCCGACGAGTGAAGCTGCTGCTCGACACCTGCACGTTCCTCTGGTGGAGCCAGGGCTCCGCCAGAATCCCCAAGCAAGTCCGAAAGTTCGTCGCGGACCCCGCGAACGATGTCTACGTCAGCGCGGTCACGGCTTGGGAGATAGCCGTCAAGCACGGGCTCGGCAAACTGGAGTTGCCCGCGCCGCCCGAGATCTTCGTTCCCACCCGACGAGAGTGGTACCACTTCAAGTCCCTGCCGATCGACGAGGCCAGCGCGTTGCAGCTACGGCGGCTCCCGCCTCTGCACGGCGACCCTCTCGACCGTCTCCTGATCTGCCAGGCGATCGAGCACGGCATGACTCTGGTGACGCCGGACCGGCTGATCTCTCAGTATCCGGTGCGGATCTCGTGGTAGCGACTCGCCGGCTGACACCGCAGGCGGCCAGGTAGCACAGGATCACTCTGCCGGACATCGGGACCGGCGAGCCAAGGAGGCCTGCTCGGTAGAAGTCCTCACTCCCCACAGGCGCCAAGCCCCTCCTACGGCGCAGGCGGGCTGGAGGACTTTGCATCCAGAAGGGGGAGGGTGATGCCCTTCGGCCAAGTGACTCTGATCGCGGAGGAACCACGCCGAGGCGCTTCCACGACCAAGTCGGAGGAAGGGCCGTTGATGTAACTGTTCTTGAGCTGGAACTCGACCCTGATGCGGTCGTCTGTGTAGTACACGAGAGAACTCAACTCCTGAGCCTCGGTTCCCGCCGCCCGGATCGTTCGCCATACCGGGCCGTCCTCACCCAAGGGAAGAAGAGCGTAGCGCCACCCCCCGAAGGCCGCCCCCACGCTGTGGTTGACCACAGCGAAGAGCTCGTCGCCTACAGACTCGACTGCACCTTCTACGGCACTGAAGAGAGGCTTGGCCGACGCGGTCGGGAGCGCCCGGGAGTCCAGGAGCCGCTTGCCGGTTCGTGCATCGATCACCTCTCGCTCTGGGCAGCATCAGGATCTTTCTGGCCGCGATCAACCTGAAGTACAGGGAGCGGGACCTGGAGTCGCCTTCGCGGCACGCCAGGGTTGTGAGCGTTCTTCGGGGACTGGGCCGCCTGGCGCACGAGCGGCCGCGGCGCGTCAAGGCTCTTCGCGAGCACGACATCGGCGCGATCCTCGCGCGGTGCGACCGCCTTGCGACCAGGCCCAAGCAACGCACCATCGCAGTTCGGGACGCAGCGGTGATTGCGGTCGGCTTCGCCGGCGCGTTGCGCAGGTCGGAGATCTGCGGACTGCGCGAGCGTTGTCGGTTCCGATCCGAGGGCCCGGAACGGTCGGCATGAATCTGCTGGCGCCTTGGTCAGAATTGCAGCCGCAACCCGGCCCGGACGCGCCGGCTGTCCTGGAAGGCCGCCGGCATCGCCTGGCGAAGGTCCGGCCTCGCGCCTTGGGCGGCCGCCGCCGCGAGCAGGTCGGGCCGGCCCGAACCGACCAGGATCGGATCGAGGTAGGCGAGCGGCCAGAGTTGGTTCGCGGCGTCCTGGTCGAAGACATTCAGCGCCTCGGCGAAGAAGGCGAGTCTCCGGTGCTCGGAGCGCAGTGGGATGCGATAGGTCAGGGCAAGGTCCGCCCGCTTCAGATCCGAACTCTTCGCCGGCGTCTCCGGGGCCGGCGACAACGGTGCGAATCCTGCGCTGAGAATGCGATTCGCCTCGTCGACCCGTACGGCCAGGGCTCGGGGAACGTAGGCGGCACCGGCGCGGAAACGGTAGACGAGAGCCATCATCCAGCGAGCGCCCGGGGTCAGTACCAGCCAGCCCGAGAACTGATGCTCCCGGTCGGGGCTGAGGCGCCGATCGTCCCCGGTGACGTCGAACACGTCACACGGGACGGGCGAGGAGCAGAGGTCGAGCGCAGCGACCAGCGGATGGGCGGCCCCCGGCCCGGCCGCCTCGAGCCCGAGTCCACCGGCCTCGTGGTTGCCGGTCAGCCGGCTCAAGAGGTAACCGAAGTGGATTCGCCACGACGGGCTGAAGCCGACATTCGCGTTGAGTTCGGCGCCCCACCAGTCCTGTCGCAACCGGGGCGGACCGGCACCCGCGCCTCCCCAGGGATCTGATCCGGCACCCCGCCCCGGCGTCAGCAGGGTCGGGACGACCGTGCCACCCTCCATCACGGGCACCAGACGTATGCCGTCGCGCAGTTGGCGACGGGCGAGTCGGGCGGAGATCGTGACGTCCGGCAGGAACTGGTATCTCGTTCCCAACTGAACCTCCCGCACTCTCCCGGGGCGCAGGTCGGGGTCTACGGCGGCATGCTCGAAGACCAGGGCCGAACCCGAATGGTCGGCCGCCCGCAGAGCCGCCACTCCGTCGATGCCTGCCAATCCCGCCACCGGGCGGAACACGTCGATGTGCGACCAGGCAGCACCGCCGTAGAACTTCCACTTGCCGCTCCCGGTGACGTCCCAAGCGAAACCAAGCCGAGGTTCCGTGCGGTCGCCGAAACCCAGCTCGATGGGCCCGGTCGACTCCTCCTCGGCGCGCAGTCCGAGATGCAGAGTCAAGCGCCGGTCGAACGCTCCGGCGAGGCGCCAGGCGTCCTGCACATAGAGCGCCCGTTTCTCCTGCCGCAGGCCGGCCATGCCGACAGGCTCGGCGCGCCAGTCCGATATGAAGCCTCCCGGAACCCTTAGCGTTCGCCCCGGGTGATCGGAGCGCAGCAGGCGCAGGGAGCCGCGAGCGCTTTGAACACCGACCTCGAGCGTGTGATCGAACAGAAAGAACGATGGTTCCACTGCCCAGTTCCGGCGCTCGGCCACCCGCTTGACCGGTCCCGCGGCCCGGGAGGACAGCGAGCCCACGGCAAGACCGTCTTCGGGCGCCACGAAGTAGGCGCCCGTGTCCTGCCAGGGATCGGCACCGTCACGAAGGTCCGAGCGACCGCCGAAAACGCGGAGCCACAACCGATCCGTGATTCCCCACTCCACGTTCAAACTCGTCGTCTGGTGGCTGGAACGGCTGCTCTCCACACCATCCGCGTCGGGTAGGACCAGCAGTGCCGGCCGGCGGCCGTCGAGTTCCGTGGCTCCCGAGTGGTGCTTCAGACTCAGGTTGCTGGCCGATCCGGCCCACCAGTCCAGCTTGCCGACCGACAGATCCGTCGTCTCCCGCCACGTCAGCGGCGCGCCGGCCAGGAACAGATCGAAGACGCCTCTCGCGCGCTCCACGGAATGGCCGCCAAACGCACGCGCCCGCTCGTCGCGCAGGGGTCCGCCCACGAACGCGTGAGCCTCTTCGCCGGAGATGCTCCTGCTATCGGTGCCACCGAAGGAAGTCTGGCCAACGGCGATCTGGCGCAGGGCGGGTCTCCTGGCGCTGTCCAGCGGTTCGACAGCCGACAGACCGCCGTTGACTCGCCAGGCGGTGTCACCGGTACGAGTGATCAGGTCGATGTGCGGACCGGCCAGGGCCGCGGAGAAGTCCATCGTCCGCACGCGCACCTGATCGACCCAGTGTGCATCGACTGCGGTCGCATTCCGGGTGTCGATCGCTGTCTCCTGCCCATCGATCCGATAGTTGGCGAGCCCCGGAGGCCAGCCGTTGACCGCCAGACCGCCGGCAACGGCGTCCAGACCGGCGGCCAGGTCCAGGTTCACCGCCGCCGTCGAGCCCGGCAGCTCGCGCAGGTCGTCTCCGGCGAGCACGTTGCCGTCGCTGCCGGTGACCACGTCGAGCAACGGCGACGAGGCCAGATCGAGACTCGAGGCGCCGCCCGCGCGAAGATCGAAGTCGACACGTAGTACACCGCCCGTGACCAGGATCAGGTTCTCTGCGGCTGAGGTGACAAAGCCCTCGGCGCTCGCCTCGACGCCATACATGCCGGGCGGCAGTCCGGGCGCCCGGTAGCTGCCGCCCGCCCCGACATGGACGACCCTCGGGCTGTACAACTGCGCGCCGTTGATCCGCAGTTCCGCGCCGGGCAGGGGCGCGCCGGTCTCTTCATGCCGCACCTGGCCGTTGATCTCACCGTTCAACTGCGCACGCGCCGGTCGCGGCGCCGCCAGCATGGAAACCGCGAGCGCCAAACCGACGACGGCCGAGATCGCGGGCGCGGTCGCCAGTCGGCCCGGTTCACGCCTCGGCAGGAGCAGCGAGGCGCAGGCGGACACCAGCCCGACGACGGCGCCGGCCTGCAGCACCGCGGCGAGTTCGAAACGGTCGGCCAGCGCTCCGATCCCCCAGGTGGCGATCCCGCCGGTCGCGAAGAGGAAGCCGAGTGCGGTGCCCGACGCCAGACCCCTGCGCCAGGGCAGCAGCTCCTGGGCCATGACGATCAGGACGGAGTGCGAAGCCCCCAGCAGCGCGCCGCAGGGCAGTACAACGGCGAAGATGAGGCCCCCGGAGCCCGACAGAAGCGCCAGGAGCAGGGAGCCCAGCAGCGTGGTCAGGAAGACGACCGGACGTCGACCCCATCGATCGGCCCAGGCACCGGCGAGAATCGCCGTGACGGCGCCCCCAAGCAGGAACAGTCCGCTGGCGAAACCCTGAGCCAGGGAGCTGTATCCCCGTTGGCTCAGCAGGAGCGGCAGAAACCCCATCGTTCCGAACACGGCCCATGAGCGGCTGGCAAGCACCAGGGCCAGAAGTGCGATGACGCCGCCGCGTACCGGTCGTTGGCGACCCGGGCGCGTCTCCGCGGCCGCGACCGGACTCGCGCCGGGCTGGACCGGGCCGGGCGCCGCATGAACTCGCCGCGGACCCATCGCGAAGGCCATGAAGACCGGTACGGGCGCCGCCAGGAGCACGAGCCAGTAGATCCCGACAAGCCCCGCTCGATCGAGCGCGAGTCCCGCCAAGGGCGGCCCGGTCGTAAGCCCAAGCTGACCGCAGAAGAAGAAGATGGCCGTGAACGTCGCCGAACGGGCGAGGTTCACCGTGCTGGAGTGCATCACTCCGAGCGGATGAAAGGCGCCCGAGGCAACCGCCGCAAGGGCGAACGGAATGAGGAACAGCAGGAACCTCCCCGTCGCGGCGGCGGCATAGACGGCCAGCGCCATGCAGGCCAGGTTGAAGGCGACGCTGAACGGTCCAAGGAACCGGCTGCCGACCCGGTCGACCAACCAGCCGAACGCCGGCTGAGTCGTCCCGGCCAGGACCTGGAACAGTCCCACCGCGAGCCCGATCTGGGCGGCGCTCAGGTTGAGCGGTACGCTGAGAAAGGCCAGCAGCACCGGCCCCATGCTGTTGAAGATGTCGATGCCGAGGTGACCGACCGTCACCGCGGCGAAGATCCGCCGGCCGTTCATTCGCGGCCCGCTACCCGCCCGCGGGCGCGTCTCCTCTTGGCGCCCTGACGTCGCCGCCCCGGCGCGGATCCGCGACGCCGAGCAGGCTCGACCCCTCCACCCGGATGGCCGACACGTCGCCGCTCAGGCCCCGCTCGACCAGTTCGTGACCCCGGGCCGTCAACCGATCGACCGTTTCGGCTGAAAGACCGCCCTCCTCGTAGAAGACCTGGTCGGGCCACGCCTGATGATGCACGCGCGGACTCTCCACCGCCTCCCGCAGGGTCATGCCGTGGTCGATCACATTTGAGATCACGTGGTAGACGGTCGTGATGATGGTCGGACCACCCGGAGTGCCGACGACCATCATCAGCTCTTCCGAAGGATCCAGCACGATGCTCGGAGTCATGGACGACATCATCCGCTTTCCGGGGACGATCGCGTTGTTCTCGCCCTCGACGAGCCCGAACTGGTTCGGCTGACCCGGCGCCGCCGCGAAGTCGTCCATCTCGTTGTTCAGCAGGAACCCGGCGCCGGTGACGGTGACCGCGTTGCCGAAGCCGCTGTTGATCGTCGTCGTGACCGACGCCGCGTTGCCCCAGCGGTCGACCACGGAGTAGTGGGTCGTCTCCGTGCTCTCAGCAGGGGGCGCGACTTCGATCTGCGGCAGCGGCCGCGCCTCTTCGGGATCGATCCGCGCCCGTAGCCCGTCTGCGTAGGCCTGGGACTCGAACTGCCCGCGCGGTACCTGGACGAAGTCGGGATCGCCGAGCAGGGTGTTCCGGTCGCGGAAAGCGAGCCGCATGGCCTCAGCCTCCAGGTGGATCAGCTCGGCGCTGCCGAACGGGGGCAGGGGATCCCAGCCCTCGAGGATGTTGAGGATCAGGCCCAGGGTCAGGCCGCCGGAGGAAACCGGCGGCATCGAGTAGATCGTGTGTCCGCGGTAGCGGATCTCGACCGGCTCTCGCCACACCGGCGCGTAGTCCTCGAGGTCCTGGTGCGAGAGGAGCCCCCCGCCCCGCTCCATCTCGGCCACGATCAGGTCGGCGATCCGACCGCGATAGAAACCGTCCGGGCCCTGCTCCGCGATCGCCTGAAGCGCGGCCGCAAGGTCCGGCTGTTCCAGCATCGCGCCCGGAGGCGGCGCCTCGCCGTCGACCAGAAACTGCATCGCACTGGCCGGGAACCGCTTGAGCCGCGGTGCCGCCGATTCGAGACTCCGGGATCGCGGCTCGTCGACTTCGTGGCCCCGGGCCAACTCCACAGCCGGCGCAACCAGGTCGCTCCAGGGCAGGGTTCCATACGTCCGGTGCATCTCCCAAAGACCTGCCACCGAACCCGGGACGCCGGCCGCGAGGTGGCCGATCACCGCGCTCTCCGCGACCTTGCCTTCATCATCCACAAACATGTCGCGGGTCGCGGCGCCGGGCGCCTTCTCGCGGTAGTCCAGGGCCCGCACTTCGCCGTCGCTGGATCGGTACACGAGGAACCCGCCGCCGCCGATGTTGCCGGCCGCGGGCAGGACCGCTGCCAGCGCGAAGCCGACGGCTACCGCGGCGTCGATCGCGTTTCCGCCCTGCTCGAGGACCGCGGCGCCGACATCCGAGGCGAGGCCATGGCCGCTGACGACCATGCCGTGCGTGCCATCAGCCGCTGGCGCCGTACCGCCGAGACGCCAGGACGACGGTCCCGAACCGGTTTCTGGTGCCTCCTCGGACCCCGCGCAGGAAAGTCCAAGCAGGACCGCGACGACCAGAGCGCCGGCAACCGGTCGGCGAACGAGCGGACGCGAGGCAATGGTCGCGAGCCGGCTCATCGCGGGGGCACGGTATCAAAGCGGCCGGATACGCTTGTTCCATCCTTGCCCGGAAACGGCTTCCCCAACACCGGAGAAGAACCATGCAGACGAAGCTCCCCGAGCTGACGATCGGCATCGAGGAGGAGTACCAGATCATCGACCCCGAAACACGGGAGTTGAAGCCCTTCATCCAGGAGTTCCTTGAACAGGGCCAGATCGTGCTCCAGGAGCAGATCAAGGCGGAGCAGCTGCAGTGCCAGGTCGAGGTCGGCAGCGAGGTCTGCCGGTCGATCGACGAGGCCCGCCAGGAGCTCATCCGGCTTCGACGTTCCATTGCCCATCTGGCGTCGAGAAACGGCCTCCGCATCGCGGCCGCCAGCACCCATCCCTTCTCCTCCTGGCAGGAGCAGGACGTCACGGAAGCGCAGCGCTACATCACGATGCAGGAGACCTTCGGCGACGTGGCGCGGCGACTGCTGATCTTCGGCATGCACGTCCACGTAGGCATTCCCGACCGCAACCTGCGGTTGGACATCATGGACCAGTCGCTCTACTTCCTTCCGCACCTGCTCGCCCTGTCGACCAGCTCGCCGTTCTGGCAGGGCCGCAACACGGGACTCAAGTCCTACCGCTCGGTCGTCTTCGAGAGCCTCCCCCGCTCCGGCCTGCCGCCGTCGCTTCGGTCCTACGCCGAGTACGAGCGGCTGGTCGATGTTCTGGTCCAGACCAGGTGCATCGAGGAACCGACCCAAATCTGGTGGGATGTCCGGCCCCATCCAAAGTTCCCGACGATCGAGTTTCGGGTCTGCGACGTCTGCACGAAGATCGACGAGGCGCTTTGCCTCACCGCGCTTCTGATGGCGATCGTGGCCAAGCTGATCCGTCTGCGCCACAACAACCAGGCTTGGCGGCGCTACCCCCGGCACCTGATCTACGAGAACAAGTGGCGGGCGATCCGCTACGGCATCGACGGCAAGCTGATCGACTTCGGCAAGGGCGAGGAGGTGCCGCTCCGGTTCCTGACCCTGGAACTACTCGAGTTCGTCGACGACGTGCTCGACGAACTCGGCGTCCGGAAGGAGGCGGAATACGTCCACACGATCCTCGCCGAAGGCACGAGCGCCGACCGCCAGCTCAAGCGGGCCGCGACGGGCGACCTGAACGCCGTCGTCGACGGCCTGATCGAGGAGACCCGCGAGGGCTGCGAGTAGCGAAGCGAGTCACCCGTCTGCGCCGGGGTCCGGAGGGGAGGGTCCCAGCGGCCGCTCGCGCTCCCTGAGTAGTGGGGAGGTTGGCGCTCGCTGCGGTCGGCTGCGCTCCGGTTGGGCGTCGGACGTTGAGATGTCGCTGGGCGTCGCTTGCCGACAGCCTCGCTGGGACCCTCCCCTCCGGACCCCGGCGCAGACTGGACGGCGTCGGACTGCGGCGCGTGGAGAACCAGCTCAGTCGTTGCGTGACGCGGGTGCTGCTCTGGGGCGGCCGGCGATGAGAACGACAGGCACGACGAGCAGGGCGACTACGAGGCCGGGTGCAACAAAGGGAGGAAGGACCCAGATGCGGTTGCCGCCGGCGGGGCTTTCGTAGGTCGGGACGAGGACCGCGCCCTCCTGCTGCAGGCGCTGGACCCTGTCGGCGGGGAAAGCGTGCCGCAGGCTGCCGTCGGGATTCCGAACTTCCTCCAGTACGGCCGGGTAGTAGCGGTTGAGGATTGCCTCTTCAGCAGCGGCGGTCGGCCAGTCTTCGGCGTCGAAGGCTTCGTTCCGGGCCTGGACGTGCCAGGTGGCCTCGTTGAGGAAGTGATCCTGGATCTGCCAGGGCTGGAAGGGCGGCAGCGGCGGCTGCTTCGCGGACCAGCGGGTACGGCGGCCTTCGTTCAGGTGCTCGAGCAGGCCGGCGGTGTAGTAGCTGCGGAAGCTGCCGAGTTCCGGGTCCTCGATGAGGCGGCCGAGGTTCGTGCGGTCGACGAGGAGGAACGAAGCGGCGACGAGCCAGAGCCACAGGACCGCGATCATCTTGCGTTCGCCTGAGGTGGGCGCCACGAAGTCGAACCCGAACAGGCCCGCCCCGAAGACGACCCCGCAGCCGCCGGCCGAAGCGTTCAGCAGGCAGTCGTAGAAGTCGCCGACGCGGGTCCAGACCAGCCACTGGACGAACTCGTCCGCGACTCCGACCAGGGAAGTCAGGACCGCCGCGGAGAACGCTGCTGCGATCGCCGATCGGCCGCCACGGAGGAAGGCCCGGTAGAGCAGCAGAGCGACGACACCGTAGAGAACCAGGTGCATCCGCTCGAGGGCGGATTCTTCGGGACGGCCGCGGGCGAGTGCTGTCGCCTGCACGGCCGCCCACAGCAGACCGAGCGCCATCGCGATCCAGTTCTTCCATCGCAGGCGTCTTGCCGAACGCACCACCCAGACCGCGAACGCCGCGGCGGCGACCCAGAACAGGATCGTCGGCACGATCACGAGGAGCGAACGGTCGATTTCCTCCTGAATCCACCGGGTGAGCCGACCCAGGAAGGGCGCCGAACCGACGATCCACAGGGCAATCAGGGCAGGTGCCGCAAACCGGCGCATCGGTGGAAGGACGCTAGCAGTCCGACGTTGACCGGAGTGTAGGCTCTTGGCAGGAGGTAGCAGGGAGCACATGGCGGAGCCAGCGCGAATCGACACTCACGGCACGGAAACAACCCCGAATCGCCGAGCCGTCTCGGCCAACAGCGGCGGCAGCCTGAGGGAGGCGCTCGACGACTTTCTCGAGATCAGGGAGTTCGTCGCGACACAGGAAGACGGAGATCGCGCCCTCCGCGATCAACCGGCGATGGTGAGTCGTTTCTACGATGTCGTCACCAGGTTCTATGAGTACGGTTGGGGCCAGTCCTTCCACTTCGCTCCTCGTCGATCCGGCGAAGGACTCCACGCCGCGCAGCACCGTCTGCAGGCTGGGGTGGCCGACATCCTGGGGTTGGGGCCGGGCGCCAGGGTCGCCGATTTCGGGTGCGGCGTCGGCGGACCGCTGATCAACATCGCGAAGACCACCGGCGCCAGGATCACGGGCCTGAATCTGAACGCGCACCAGATCGCGAGAGCCGAACGCGCAGTGCGCGGAGCGGGGCTTCAGGACACATGCGGCTTCCTGCTCGCCAACTTCATGGACGTGCCTCTCGACGACGGCCACTTCGACGCGGCCTACTCGTACGAAGCGATCTGCCATGCACCCCACAAGGACCGCTGCTTCAGGGAGTTCTTTCGGCTGCTGAAGCCCGGCGGCCAGATCGCCCTGACCGAGTGGTGTCTGACCGAACGCTTCGAAGCGAGCGACCCCATCCATCGGGACATCCGCGACCGCGTCGAACTGACGAACGCGGTGCCCAACCTGCTTACGGCTTCTCAGTTGGTCGACGCGATGAAGGAGGCCGGCTTCAAGGTTCTCTCGGCGAAGGACAAAGCCGCCGAGAGCGACCCGGGTTGGCCCTGGTACCGGTCGCTCCAGGGCCGTGACCTCTCGCTCGCGTCGCTCGGACGGATTCCGGTCGGCCGATGGTTCACGGCCAGGGCGACCAGTCTGCTGGAACTGCTCCGCATCGCGCCCGCCGGCACCGGCGAAGCCGCCCGCATCCTCAACGTGGCGGCCGACTCCCTGGTCGAGGCCGGCGTGGCGGGGATCTTCACGCCGTCCTTCCTGATCCACGCGCGCAAACCGGGCAACCCGGTCTCTTCGTAGCGATTGGAGGTCCGTCATGGCCTTCAGGACTCGCGGTTCAAGGCGCCGGGAACCGCCGACATCCGACGACCTGCGTCTTGCCGGCTATCCCCATCCCTATCCGGACGGCTGGTACCGGCTGATGACGTCGAAGTCGCTCGGTCGCGGGCAGATCCGCTACCTCGAGTGCCTTGGCCGCGCACTGGTCGTGTGGCGGAGCAAAGACGGCGACGACGTGCACGCCATGCAGGCGTTCTGCCCCCACCTGGGTGCCAACCTCCGGCATGGCCGCGTTCGCAAGAACCGCATCGAATGCCCGTTCCACAACTGGCAGTTCACCGGCGACGGCCGGGCGGCCTGCGTGCCCTACAGCGACAGCGTGCCGTCCCGCGTCGCGGCCGACAGCTTCCCCGTCCAGGACGTGAACGGGCAGATCTTCCTCTATCACCGCGCCGACGCGGCCAGGCAGCGGGCCGGCGACGACGTCCCCTACCCGGTTCCCCGCATCCCGGAACTCGACGACGGGAGCTTCGCGTACCGCGGGCACCATGACGCCGGACGCGTTCGCATGCACATCGTCGAGTTCCTCGAGAACACGGCCGACTTCGCCCATTTCAAGTACATCCACAGCCAGATGACGGTGCCGTGGACGCAAATCCCCGTTCCCGGCGTCCAGCTCGAACACAGGCCGGGCTGGGAACTGGACGACGACCGGCCCTGGAGGCTGTACTTCCTCGACGAGACCGTGCTCAAGGTTCGCGGCCGCCGTCTCGAACGAACCCGGGCAAACGCCAGGGTCACCTGCACCGGCCCGGCCAGCATCATCAACTTCAGGATCACGATCCCCGGCACCGGCGAGGTCGAGATCGTTCAGACCCACCTTCCGGTCGCGCCGCTCGAGCAGCAGGTCGACTTCCACTGGTTCGCCGACCGCCGGATGCCGCGCCTGCTCGTGTGGTATGTCGTCGGCAACTGGATCTCCCAGTGGCAGCACGACATCCAGATCTGGGAGAACAAGAGCTACACGACGCACCCGACGCTGTGCCGCGACGACGGGCCGGTCATCCGGCTGCGGCGCTGGTACCGGCAATTTTTTGCGGACTGGCAACCGCCGGCCGCGCCGCGCGAGACGCCGCCGAAGGTCCCGCGTAAGCGGGCTGAACGCTCGCTCGTCGGCACGGCTTCGAACTGACCGACCCCGCTGCCCGCTGCTAGCCTTCCGGCGATGGTCGGTTTCCGCCTGATCTGCATCCTGCTGGCCGGCCTGACCGTCCAGGCACCGGCGGCCGATCCGGAGTCCAACCCGGTGATGCGCATCGAGCGCTGGATCGAGGGTGGCGCCCGGGTCGACTGGTCCCGCCAGGGTGAGTGGCTGGCCTACGACAAGGCCGGAGCGGATGGCCGCTACGACGTCTACGTGACCTCCACCGACCGGCTCGCCGAGCGCTGTCTCACATGCGACATGTACGCGCTACGCAAGGACAACGTCCTCAATCCGGTGTGGCACCCCGCCGGAGAGCGGCTGATCGTCCAGGTCCAGAGCCATCCCAAGCGGCTCAAGTTCATGGCAAACCCCCTGCAGCTCCTGACCCCCGACCGCGCCCTGCACAGTGAGTTCTACGACATCGACCGCAAGGGCAAGGACTTCACGATGCTGACCCGCTTCGCCGCCAGCGGCACCGCGGCGCTCGACCCCCACTTCTCGTTCGACGGCGAGCGACTGCTGTGGAGCGAGCGGATCAAGGCGCGAAAGGGGCGCTACGGCGCCTGGCAGCTACGCAGCGCCCGGTTCCAGGTCAACCGCGTCGGCACCCCGCAGTTGAAGAAGATCAGGTCCCACTCCGCGCCGGCCGACGCGCTGATCGTGCCCCAGGGATACATGCCCGACGACCGCGGCGCCCTCGTCGCGGCGAACCTGGAACCCGGCCAGTCGCCCGACACGCTCGACCTCTACCGGCTGCGCTTCGACGGCGGCGAGCCCGAGCGCCTCACCCACTCCCGGAACGGCGCCGACGAGTACGTCCGCCTGTCGCCCACCGGCCGGCACCTCGCCTTCACCTCGAGCGCCGGGATTCGCGGCACCGAGCCCGATCAGATGGTGCCTGCCTCTGCCCGGCGCGAGCTGTGGCTGATGGACGCGGACGGCTCGAACAAGCGCCGGCTCACGTTCTTCAACGACCCGACTTCCGAGCACAGCCTCGGCCACACCTACGTCGGCGACCTGGCCTGGAGCCCGGGCGGCGACCAGATCGCCGTCCACGTCCTCTGGGGCGGCAGCCGCAACGGCGACCGCCCGCGGGAGGCGTTGTACCGTATCCATCTCGACCCCTCGTTCCGGCGCTGACGCCGCCGCAACCGGTACTCACCCAACCGAGGAACCTGCATGAGAACACGACGCCGTCTGTTCACGGTCGCACTGTTGCTGGCCCTGGCTTTGCCGGCCCTTCCCGCCGCTGCCCAGGACGACCCCCACGTCTTCCGCAGCGCGCAACTGCTGCCGATCACAGGGGAGCCGATCGACGACGGCGTCCTCGTCGTCCAGGGCGGCAGGATCACGGAGGTCGGTGGACCCGACACGCGCACCCCCCGCGGCGCCGTCGAGCACGACGTCAGCGGCAAGGTGCTGATGCCCGGGCTCGTCGACACTCACTCCCACATCGGTTCGGTCTCCGGCGGCGACCGCTCGGCGCCGCTGCACCCGGACGTGCGGAACCTGGACTCGATCGACGTCGCCTCCGACAGCATCTGGCGGGCCCGATCCGGCGGCATCACGACAGTCAACATCATGTCGGGCTCCGGCCACCTGATGTCCGGCCAGACCGCCTACGTCAAGCTGCGCGACGGCGCCCGCACGATCGAGGACTGGCTCTACTGCGACGATCCCCTGACCGGCATCTGCGGCGGCCTGAAGATGGCGAACGGCACGAACTCGATCGGCTCGCCGCCCTTCCCCGGCACCCGCGCGAAATCGGCGGCCCTGGTCCGCAACCTCTACCACGAGGCCGTGGAGTACCGGGACAAGATGGCCGCCGCCGAGGCCGAAGAGAACGATGAGGACGGCGGCGCACCGGCGAAGCGCGACCTGCGGATGGAGGCCCTGGTCGAGGTGCTCGACGGCAAGCGGATCGTCCAGCACCACACCCATCGCCACAACGACATCGCCACCGTCCTGCGGCTCAAGGAGGAATTCGGGTTCCGGGTCGTCGTCCAGCACGGCACGGAGTCCTGGAAGGTCGCCGAGGAACTGGCCGCCGCCGGCGTGCCGGTGTCGATCACCTGGATCGACGCACCGGGCGGCAAGGAGGAGACGATCGACTGGAACATGGAGATGGGCGCGATCCTTGAACGCGCCGGTGTCGACGTCAGCTTCAACACGGACGACTCGGTGACCGACTCGCGCCTCCTGTTCCGGGCGGCCGCGATCGCGGTCCGCTACGGCATGTCGCGCGAGAAGGCGATCGAGGGACTGACTCTCGCGCCGGCGCGGGCGCTCGGGCTCGAGGACCGGATCGGCTCGCTCGAGGCCGGCAAGGACGCCGACTTCGTCATCCTCTCCGGCGATCCGCTCAGCACCTATACGAAGGTCGAGCAGACCTGGGTCGAGGGGACGATGATCTACGACCGGGCCAACCCGGACCACCGAAAGTACGCCGTGGGCGGCTACAAGGTCTACCGCACGACCGCCCACGAAGACCACATGATCCGGCAGTTGCTCGAGGGAGAGTCACGATGAAGCGTCTGGGCACGACCTCCTTCTTCGTCCCGGCCGTCCTGCTTGCCGCCCTTGCCGTGACTCCGGCCGCGGCCCAGGTGACGGTCCGGGCCGGCACCCTCCACACCGTGTCCGGCGCGCCGATCGAAAACGCCGTCGTCATCGCCGGCGCCGACGGCACGATTGAGTGGGTCGGCCCCGCGGCCGAAGCGAACATTCCTGACGGCGTGGACGTCCTCGAAGCCGCCGTCGTTACGCCCGGACTCGTCGACGCCCGCTCGGTCGTCGGCCTCTCCGGCGCCCTGAACAGCAACGTCGGCCCGGTGCGCGACCAGGACCAGCTCGAACGGTCGTCGCCGCTCCAGCCCGACCTGCGGGCGATCGACGCCTACGACGCGAACGAGACCCTGGTCGAGTGGGTCCGCTCGTACGGCGTTACGACGCTCCACACCGGCCACGGGCCGGGGGCCCTGGTCAGCGGCCAGACGATGATCGCCAAGACCAGGGGCCGCAACGTCGAACAGGCCACCCTGATGCCGGTGCGGATGCTGGCGGCGACGCTCGGCAACGCGGTGTCCTCGAACTTCCAGTCGCCGGGGACGTCGGCCAAGGGCATCGCGATGCTCCGGTCCGCCCTTCACGGTGCCCAGGCCTACCTCGACCAAGTGCGCAAGGCGGAGGAGGCCGGCGGCGACGAGAACGGAGGAGACAGCGGTGACGGCGAGGAGGACGGCGACGCGAAGCCGTCACCCCAGCCGCCGCCCAGGGACCTCTCCAAGGAAGCACTCGGCCAGGTGCTCGACGGCGAACTTTCCCTGCTGGTCACCGCGAACACCGTGGCCGAGATGGCCTCGGCGCTCCGCCTGCAGCAGGAGTTCGGGTTCGACCTCGTGCTCGACAGCGCCGCCGAGTCCTACCTGCTGCTCGAGGAGATCCGCGAGGCCGGCGTGCCGGTCCTGCTCCACCCGACGATGAGCAGGGTCCGCAACGGCTCCTACGAGACCGCCGCCACCCTCGCCGATGCCGGCATACCGTTCGCCATCCAGACCGGTTTCGAGGGCTACGTGCCCAAGACGCGCGTCCTGCTCTGGGAGGCGGCCATCGCCGCCGCCAACGGCCTCGGCATGGAACGGGCGCTGGAGGCAGTCACCCTGAGCCCGGCACGCATCCTCGGCATCGACGACCGCGTCGGCTCGATCGAGGTCGGCAAGGACGCCGACCTCGCCCTCTTTGACGGCGACCCGTTCGAGTACACGAGCCACATCTGCGGCGTGATCATCGAGTCGGAGGTGATGTCGGCGGAGTGCCGGTAGGCGGAGGCAGCGCATAGACCAGGAGCGGCGGTCGCGGATCGAAGTAGTTGTGATCGCCGGTCACGTAGGCGAGGCCGTCCAACACGGCAATGTCAGACGGTTCGCTGGCGTCAATACCCCAAACGTCCGTGACGCGCCAGGCGACCGGATCGACCCGCAGGATGCAGGAGTAGTTCTCGGTGATCAGGTAGAGAGACGAAGCATCCGCGGCGATCCCGGAAACCACCACGCCGTCCGCCGTCCGCCCGGGCCGCAGGTGGGCACCGATCTCCGGCTCGTGGCGGTCGCCGGTTCGGAGATTCCAGACGCCGAGGCCATCGTCGACCGTGCCAAGAGGATCGTCGCCAAACCAGGTGAGACCCGTGAACTCCAGGTCCTCGAGCCCGTCCGGCAACGCCACCGCCTCAGTGGACCTCCACTTCCCGTCCTCGCTCCGCCAAGCGGCGATCTCCCCCAGCTCGCCGATGCCGAGGAGCCGCTCTCCCTGTACGGCGATGCCCTCCAGGCGGCCCTGCCGCAAGATCAGGGGGCCGCCAAGCAAGCGGCTGACCGATGCAGCTTCGACACCGGCGTGCGACAGAGTGAACAACTCCGCTTGATCCGTACTGACGTAGATGTGCTGACGGTCGACGTGGAGCCCCGACCCTTGCTCCAGCGAATCGGGGAGGGGGATGCGTTGTTCCGCGCTCAGGAGGCCGGACAGAACGAGAGGCCCCTTGGTGGGGTCGCTCGGCAGGTTGTCGGAGCCAACGTCCCCCAGAACGTCGAAGACGATGAAGATGCCGAATCGCGTGGTCGTCAGCACCAGGAACACGGCCACGAGCGCCGCGGCAGCAATTGCTTTCTTCACCGTCCGGTTACTCCGCCCGAGTCCGTCACCACCGGCATCTCCGGTTGATAGTCTGACAAAGGTGTCCTTGGCGGATCGCTGTTGCCGGAATCACGGAGGCACATGACGCGCTGGACTGAAGCAAGACTTGGCGGCTATTCGCTGCTGTTCGGAACCGTGGCGGTGGCCGTCGGCTACGCGTTCTCACCCGGCCGCGGCATGGTGGACACCGTCCCCAGCACCAGCCTCGGGGACCTGACGCTGGCGATGGCGCGCAACGCCACCCTGTCCTACACCGTGGCGGTCGTCCTCGTCCTGGGCGCCCTCCTCATGCTGAACGGCATCGTGACGTTGCGGAGGTAGACCGCCCCCGTGCCGCGGCTTGGCCTGCTAGGGATGGCCGCCGGCGCGGCCCTGCAGATGGTGATGCGAGGCTTCGACTACATGCTGATCGGCATGGGCGAGGCGGCGCTGGGGCCCGACCCGGAGCAGTCGGCGCAATGGCTGGAGTCGGCGCTCGGCATGCAGCGCACGGTATGGGGTCTGCACTTCACGGGCAGCGTCGCCGGTTATGCCGGGATGGCGGTCCTGGCCTTCGGCCTCATCTCCCGACCGGAACCGCTGCGCCTGCCGCCGGTGGTGAACGGCATCGTCGCGCTGCTAGCCCTGGGGTCGCTGGCGCTGTTCATCGCCGCATGGCACTCGAACACGCTGGAACTGAGACTCGCTCCGGTGTTCGGGTTGATGTCCGCCAGCGGCATCGTCTACATGGGGCTCCTGGGCTGGCGGTTGGCGCGATCTGAAGCGGGCGACCCGCCCACCGACTGAGCCACGGGCTTACTGGTTGTCACCCGCCGCCGGCTGCGGGAACTCCGGCAGCCCGCGTTCGAGCCACACGCCCGCCTGCATCACACGGTCGATCTGCCTCGTGTTGCGGATGTCCGCCAGGGGATCGGCGGAGAGCAGAACCAGGTCCGCCGCCATTCCCTCGGCGATCGAGCCGAAGTCTGGTTCCTCGGTGAGTTCAGCGGCCGCGGCGGCGCCGGCCGCCGCCAGGGTCTCAAGCGGCGTCAAGCCGCCTTCTTCGACGAGGGTTTCCAGCTCATGGTGCGTGCCCCAGCCGTAGGCGATGTTGCCGGCGCCGCTGTCGGAGCCGACAGTGATCGTGGCTCCAGCTTCGTTCATGCGGCGGATGAACTTCGTCACGTAGTCGTATGCGACCCGCCGTTTGGCGGTCGACTCGCTCTTCAGCATCGCGGCTCGGTTCTCGGGATCGAGTAGTCGTTCGAGCAGGGCTGGTTGAAGTCCGGCCCGGAACTCCTCGTCCTCGAGCAGCTCCGGGTGCTCGGCGACCCACCAGAAGGTCTTGGCCTGACCGAGCGCGGGCGCGAACGAGAGCCCCTTCTCTTGCACCATGGCGACGAACTCGTCGTCGACCTCCTGGTCGCGGACGCCGTGGACGAAGAAGCGGACCCCAGCGTCGACCAGTTGCCAGACGTCCTCCTCGAAGAAGACGTGGGCCGAAACCGGGATGTCGTGCCGCGAGGCCTGGTCGGCGATGGCGGCGCGGATCTCGGGCCCGATCTTCGGCCGTGTGTCGAGGAAGGTGTCGACCCACATCTTGATCAGGTCGACTTCCTGAGCGGCGAGTTCGCGCACCATCGCGCGGGCTTCCTCTTCGGTGGCCGGACCCAGCTTGCCCGGTGGAAAGCCCTCGGGGTGCGTGAAGCCGACCCCGGCGGTGAAGATGCGGGGCGCCGGCACGATGCCGGCACGTGCCTCGTCGATCTTCGCGGGCGTCTGACCATGGTCCGAGCCGAGGCTGCGGACGGTCAGCACGCCGGCGTGGAGCTGCAACGCCCAGGACCACTCCTCCAGGCCGTCGCGGTAGTGGTTGTGGAGGTCGACGAGACCGGGGATCAGGAACTTGCCCGCGGCGTCGATGACTTCTCCGCCCTCGGGCACCAGCACATCGGCGCGCGAGCCGGCATGCTCGATCCGGTCGCCGCGGACGATGACGACGGCGTCCTCGATCGGCGGTGCGCCAGTGCCGTCGATCAGGGTGGCGCCGGCGATCGTGATCGTGCCGGTGCCGTCGATGGCGGGTTGGTCGGCGGTGCAGCCGGAAAGCGCAGCGGCGAGTGCAATAGCGATTGCGAAGAGCCGGAACGGATCCGGATGCCGGCCAGAACCCGGGTGGCGCGAATCCGCGCCACCCGTGACCCAGTCCGCGCGCCCGTCATCGGGCGCACGGATGACAGGCCGGCGAACCCAGTGGTTGAACCCCGTGTGCGGTCCAATCACTCGAGGAACACTTCGGCGATCGCGATGCCGCTCTCGCCGGCCACGGCGTAGAGGAGGAAGACGCGGCCGTCCTCCTCGTAGATCGCGGGATCGCGCAACTGGTTCACCTTTCCATAGGCGGTGCTGCGAACAGACGGCTCGAGCGGCGCGTTGGCGCCTTCCCAGTCGCGCTCGGGCCGGAGCACTTCGACCGGTTCGGACTCGGTCCAGTCCATCCAGTCGCCGGAGAGGTCGATGCTGCTCAGCAGGATCCGTTCCGGCGCCTCCCCGACCTGCGTCCAGAACACCCACAGGGTGTCGCCGCGGAGCAGCACGGCAGAATGCCGCATGTCCGGGTTGAACAGCAACGGTCCCTCCTCGAAGTCGGTGAAGCCGTCAGCCGAGCGGTAGAACTGTCCGGGCATGGCGAGGGAGTAGGTCATGCCGCCGTATTGGAAGATCCGCATGTAGGTGCGGCCCAGTGACTGGGGCTGGGCTTCGAAATCGATGCCGTCGGTCGAAGTGGCGACCCGCGAGATCTGCCTGCCGACGTCCTCCAGGCCGTGGAAGTACATGACGATCCGCTGGTTCTCATCGTCGACATGCACGTCGGGCGACGCGATGTGGGTTGCCGTGATCTCCTTCTGGATGTCGTGGGAGAGCTTCAGGCCCCGGCGCTCCTCCCACTCGGCAACCATCTCGGGCGTCACCTCCGGCGGCTCGACCAGGAAGTGGGAGTCCTCGATCTGCAGGCTCCCGGGGACGTGGATCGACCACGGCCCAAGCAGGTAGTCGGCGTAGGCGAGCCGGATGTAGTGGCCCTTGTGGTCGGCGAAGTAGAGGTAGTAGAGGCCGAGCGGGTCGGAAACCCAGTCGGGCACGCGGATCAGGGACGGTCCCTGGATGTTCTCTCCGATGCTTGGGTCGAGCGCCGGCCCGATGATCGGTGCGTCGAGGAGCCGTTCGACGCGGACGGAGGACCCGGTGTCGGTCGGCGGGTCGGCGTCAGCGGCCGGTTCGGCGTCCGGCGTCGCGCAGGCCAGGGCGGTGAGTGAGGCGGTGAAGGAGAGGACCAAGAGGGACGGCCCCGCTCTCATCGGCCCGCCCGGGAGTTTGTGGATGTCATCAGGTTCTATGCTAGCCGTCGTGTTCCACCAACTCCGTTGGGGCCTCGGAGCACTCCAGGGCCTCCTCCTCTGCAACGCCGCCGCCGCTCAGTACGGCGCCGTGGACGGCGAATGGCGCCATCACGGCGGCGACGACGGGTTCACCCGCTACACGGCGCTCGACCAGATCGACGGCTCGAACTTCGGCCGGCTCGAACCCGTGTGGAAGTGGGCGTCCGCCGATTCTCGCATCGAGGCGAACTCGCCCTACCGGCGGCAGGTGTTCCGGTCGTCGCCCCTCGTCATCGGCGGACGCCTCTACATCCCAACCGAACTGAGCCAGGTCGCGGCGCTCGACGCCGCGACGGGCGAGGAACTCTGGGTCTACGACCCGAAGAGCTACGGGCGCGGCAAGCCGGCACAGAGCAACTACTACACCCGCGGCCTCGAGTACTGGAGCGACGGCGAGCAGGAGCGCCTCTTCATCGCCACGATCGGCAAGCAGCTCATCTCGATCGACCCCGCCACCGGGCTGCCCGACCGCGCCTTCGGCGAGGACGGCGTCGTCGAGCTCTCGCGAAACCTCGGTCGCGAGAACACGGAACTCCGCAACATCAGCCACGGCCAGCCGGTGATCGTCGTCGGCGACACGATCGTCGTTGGCTCCCGCATCTTCGACTTCCCGCTCCGGAACAACAATCCGCCCGGCCACGTGCGCGGCTACGACGTGCGCACCGGCGAGTTCAAGTGGCGCTTCCACACGATCCCTCAGGAGGGCGAGGAGTTCGTCGAAACCTGGGAGAACGACTCCTGGAAGACAACCGGTAACGCGAACGTGTGGGCGCCCATGACCGCGGACCAGGAACTCGGCTACGTCTACCTCGCCACCAGCACGCCGACCAGCGACTACTACGGGGGACTGCGCCACGGCGACAACGTCTACGCCGAGAGCCTGATCTGCGTCGACGCCGCGACCGGCGAACGGGTCTGGCACTTCCAGACCGTCCACCACGGCGTCTGGGACTACGACATCGCCTCGGCGCCGAACCTGATCGACATCGTCGTCGAGGGCCGGCTGATCAAGGCCGTCGCCCAGGTCTCGAAGACCGCCTTCACCTACGTCTTCGATCGCGCCACCGGCGAGCCGGTGTGGCCGATCGAGGAGCGCGGCGTCCCCTGGGAAAGCACGCTCCCGGGCGAGAAGCTGTCGAAGACCCAGCCGTTTCCGACCAGGCCGCCGGCGTTCGACCGCCAGGGAGTCAGCGAGGACGACCTGATCGACTTCACGCCGGAACTCCGCGCCGAGGCGCTCGAGATCGCGGAGAAGTTCATCCTCGGGCCGATGTTCATGCCCCTGATCCGCCGAGGCGAGGGCGGCAAGGAAGCGATCCTGGCCGTGCCCGGAGCGGGTGGCGGCGCCAACCATCCGGGGGCAGCGGCCGACCCTGAGACCGGGATGCTCTACGTACAGTCGTTGACCCGGCCCTCGGGGATGGCACTGGTCAAGCCGGACGGAGCGCGAAGCTTCTGGCCCTATGTCCTCGACCGCGTGTCGACGGCCGGGCCGCGCGGCCTGCCGCTGCTCAAGCCGCCGTATCGGCGCATCACGGCCATCGATTTGAACCGGGGTGACATCGCCTGGCAGGTGCCGCTCGGCGACGGACCGCGCAACCACCCGGCGATCCGCCACCTCAATCTGGGGCCGTTGGGCGGACTCTCGTCGAGCGCGGTGACGGAGGGCGGCATCCTGGTCACGAAGACGCTCCTGGTCGCCCATGCCGCCCGATTCGAGGTCTACAACGACCGCTCGACCGTGCTCGGCAGCTCGCTTCAGGCCTACGACAAGTTCACCGGCGAACTGCTGGCCGAAGTGCTCACCGAGCGCGCGCTGCACGGCGCGCCGGTGAGCTACATGCAGAACGGGCGGCAGTTCATCGCGGTCACCGGCGGCGGCATGACGGAGCCGGCGGAACTCATCGCTTTCGCCCTGCCGGAGAGTGCAGCTCGATAGGGCAACAGGAGGACAGCCGATGCGAATCCAACTCCTCGCGGCCGTAGCGATCCTGGTCGCTCCCGTCGCGGCCGCCGCCCAGGACGACATTCCCCGCACCGCGAGTGGCCGGCCGGACCTCTCGGGCACCTACGACATCGCCACCCGCACGCCGATGGCGCGCGATCCGAAGTACGGCGACGACCCGTACATGAGCGGCGAAGATGCGCACGAGATCGCGGCCGCGACCGAGGCCGCGAAGGTCGAGGCCGACGTCCCCAGCGACCCGGACCGCAAGGCGCCGCCCGTCGGCGGCGACGGACACCGCAGCAACATCGGTGGTCACAATCCGTTCTGGTTCGACTTCGGCACGATCCCCTTCCAGGTCGACGGCAAGTACCGCGACTCGATCATCACGGACCCGCCGGACGGCCGGCTGCCGCCCAAGACCGAACGCGGGCAAGCCCTCACACCGCGCGGCCTCGGCGCCTACAACCGGAACCCGGGTGGCGCCTGGTGGATCGAGACCGGCGAGAACCTCTACGACGAACCGGAAGTCCAGACCCTGGGCACCCGCTGCCTCTACGCCGGCGGCCCCACAGTGCCGGTCCGGCCGTCGGCCTACAACAACCTGAAGACGATCACGCAGACCGACACCCATGTGGCGATCCACGTGGAGTGGATGCACTGGACCCGGATCGTCCGCCTCGAGGCCGAGCACGCGCCGCCGGAGTACCGCTCACTCGGAGGTGATTCGATCGGCTGGTGGGAGGACGACACCCTGGTCGTCGAGACGAAGAACTTCCTGCGCGCGCCGCACGTTTCCCACGACGGCTTGCGCGTCGTCGAGCGTTTTCACCGCATTGACGCGGAAACGCTGTTCTACGAGTTCACCGTGGAGGACTCCGACTACACCGCGCCGTACACGGGCTCCCTGCCCTGGCCGCGGACCGGTAAACGTCTCTACGAGTACGCCTGCCACGAGGGGAACTACTCGATGGGCAACATGCTCCGCGGCGCCCGGCTGCTGGAGAAGGAAGCGCGCGAGGAACAACGCTAAGCCGCCGGCGCTCCACTGATACCCTGCCTGCGGCCCAGCCCACAGACCGGCGCTTCCGAAGCGCCCCTCGACGCTCCGGAAGTCCCTTCTGGCTAACCAGGTACTCGATCCGTACACCGTCCGCCACGGCGAGGCCGTGGCTCCGCCGGCGACCTTCCGGGACCGCCTGAAGTACCTCGGACCGAGCCTGATCGTCACCGGCGCCGTGATCGGCTCGGGCGAGTTGGTGCTGACGACGAGCCTCGGCGCGGTCGCCGGTTTCACCCTGCTCTGGTGGATGCTCCTCTCCTGCTGGTGCAAGTCGCTGGTCCAGGCGGAGATGGCCCGCTACACGATCGAGTCGGGCGACACCTACCTGCGGGCGATGAACCGGCTGCCGGGACGCATCTGGAGGATCTCCTGGCCGATCTGGTTGGGGCTGATCGCCTACGTTCCCGGAACGATGGGACTGGGCGGCATCATCGGCGGCGCCGGCCAGTCGATGTCCTTCCTCGCCTCGCTGGGGAACATCGAACTCGACGGGGTTCTCTGCACCGGTCTCATCGCCGTCGCCGGTTCGATCATCCTCGGCACCGGCTCCTACAAGTGGCTCGAACGCGTGATGCTGCCGCTGGTCCTGGCCTTCACGTTCTGCACGCTGATCTGCCTGATCGCGATGCAGTTCACCGAGTTCCGGACCACGCCGGGCGAGATCCTCGGCGGCATGAAGCCGGACATGACCCTGTTCGTCGCCGTCGCGGCCCTCGCGCTTTCGGCCTACGGCTACACCGGCACGACCTCGGGCGACATCTCCTCCTACACCTACTGGTGCGTCGAAAAGGGCTACCCGAGCTTCCTCGGCGCCGACCGCAGCGACCCGAACTGGGAGTCCCACGCTCGCGGCTGGATGCGGGTGCTCCACACCGACGTCTGGCTGGCCCTGATCATCGTCACCTGCGCCACGATCCCCTACTACATCCTCGGCGCCGGGGTGCTGAACAAGATGGGGCTGACGCCCGAGGGCAACGACGAGACGATCGGGGCCCTCTCCAACATCTTCACGCAGACCCTCGGCCTCTGGGCGGTGTGGATCTTCGCGATCGGCGCCTTCTGCATCCTGTTCTCGACCGTCCTTTCGGGAGCCGGCGGCGGCGGCCGCTCGATCCCCGACTACTTGATGGAGATGGGCCTGATCGAGCGCTCCAACCTGGCGCTGCGCAAGAAGATCATCCGCGGCTACCTGGTCTGCCTGCCGCTCGCCGCCTTCGGGATCTACTACTTCGTCACCGACTTCGTCATCCTGATCATGGTCGGCGGCCTGACTTCGGCGATCTTCCTGCCGATTCAGGCAGGCGCCACCCTGTGGCTCCAGCGCACGCGGATGGACCCACGCATCCGGCCCCGGCGGTTGACCTACGTCGGCCTCTGGGTCGTGTTCGCGTTCGAGGCCGCAATGGCGCTGCTGGTCGTCCGCTACGTCGTGCTTGCCGACCAGTTCGACTGGCTGTTCGGCTACCTGTCTGGCTAGGAAGACCAAGGCGTCGGTGCGCCGGCCCTCTGGCCGGCATCCGGCGCGCAGCGGCGGCTCCGTCTGGCGCTACCATCCGAGCACCATGCTCCGGTACACCCTCGCTACAACCCTCGCCCTGCTAACGGCTTCCACCGCGGCCGCCCAACGTCCGGGCGACCGCGCCGACCGGATGCGTGAGAGGAGCCAGCAGATCGACGCCCGGCTGGCCGACGATCCCTACGTCGGCATCCACGCCAGTTCCGGCATCCAGCGCGGCCTGTACAGGATCGAGTCGACCGGCGTGTCGACCGAACCGGTCCGTCTCGCCGCCGAGAAGTTCCTGGCGGCCCTCTCGGCGGAACAGCGCGCCAGGACGACGTTCGGGGTCGACGACGACGAGTGGCGCAAGTGGATGAACCAGCACTTCTACGTGCGGCAGGGCGTCGGCTTCGACGAGATGGACGAAGCGCAGCGCGAAGCGGCCTTCGGCCTGATGCGCGCCTCGCTCAGCGCGGACGGACTCAAGCTCAGCCGCGACATCATGAACCTCAACCGCACCCTCGGCGAACTGAACGAAAACAACTTCGACGAGTACAACGAGTGGCTGTACTGGATCACCGTGATGGGTGAGCCCTCCGCCGACCAGCCCTGGGGCTGGCAGGTCGACGGCCACCACCTGATCATCAACTACTTCGTGCTCGGCGATCAGGTCGTGATGACACCGCTGTTCGACTAGCGCCCCCATCGGTAGCCCGCGATTGCAATGACAGCGCTGTCATTGTAACGTCCAGCCCATGGGTCAACTGACCATTCGCAACGTCGACGAGGCGGTGGTGCAAGCGCTGCGGCGCCGAGCCGCGGCCGCTGGCCGCTCCACAGAGGAAGAAGCCCGGCGTTCGCTTGCGATGGCCGTGGGGGTCGACCGCGACGCAGCGCGGGCTCGCCTCGACGCGGTTCGCGCGGCTCTCGCCGGTCATGATGATGAGCCGGCCGAGCAACTGGTTCGGAAGCTGCGGGACCGAAGGACCCGCGAACTCGCGGGCTGAATCGGCTTGCCGCTCCAACGCGTCGTGGTCGACGCGAGCGCCGCTCTCAAATGGGTCCTTGAAGAGGAAGGCAGCGCCGCGGCGCGCGACCTTCTGGACCGGGAAGTCCTTCACGCCCCGGACTTCCTGCTGCTGGAAGTAGCGAACGTACTCTGGGCGAAGGTGCGCCGCGGCGTTCTGTCACGAGTTGATGCCGATACCGCCTTCCACGCGCTGGCCGCGGTACCGATCGTGATCATGCCGCTGGCTGAACTCATCCGGCCGGCCCGTACCCTGGCCTTCGCCCTGGACTTGACCGTCTACGACGCCGTGTACGCCGCGCTGGCTCAACGACTCGACTGCCCGCTCGCCACCGCCGACGAGAAGCTCGCCCAAGCCATGGCGACCGCCCACCTCACCGGGTCGGCACATCTCATTCGTTAGCACCTCGCGCTGTCGCGGCAACGACTCCCTCATCGCGGGCCACGACGATCGCCACTTACCTGAGCGCCGCCGTCAGAGAGGCGGGCTCGATCGTCGCGTCGCCGGACCTGGCCGGGCGAGAAGCGGTCCCCGTCAGCCTTCTTGGTTCACCTGCTCCTCGTCGGCGCACACCACACAGGAGGCAGCGTGGCAAAGACGGGCGCTCAGCACCATGGCGCCCGCGATCGTCAGGCTGCCGGCGGACGACGTCAGCGTTTCGGGCAACGGCTCGAGCCAGCCCGCCAGGGAGGCCGCCCAAAGCGCCGATCCCCCGGCAAAGGTGAGGATCACGGCCGCGCTCTTGCGAGCCGGGCCCAGGAGGAGCATCGCCGCTCCGAGAAGAACGGTCCCGGCCCAGGCGGCCCGCTCGACGTCTTCGGAGAGCGCGAGCGCGGGTGCCGCCACGACCAGGACCGGCGTGAGTGCGCAGTGCAGGCCACACAAGGCCGCAGCGCACGCCGCAAGTCGCGAGCCGGAGGTCAGATACGAGATTGACTGAGCGGTTGCGAGAGAGTTCTTCATGACGTTGTCTGCTACTCCACCGTCACCCAGATCGGGGACGACCAGGCCATGTTGCCGTCGACCTGGATCACCCGCACATAGTAGAGGTGCTCGCCGGGTTCGACATCGGCGTCGACGAACTCGAGGCTGACGTCCGCCTCCAGATTCTGGCGATTGTAGAGGAACGTCTGGTCCCGGATGATGTCGATCTGGCGGATCGGCGTCGTGCCGATGACCCGCACGCTGAGCCGGAAATCGCCGTCGGCGGTGAGGATGTCGCCCTGGAGGTACTCCCTGCCTCCCGTCCGCAGCCGGTAGTCGAGGATGATGTTGTCCGTGGCGCCGTAGCTGTGACGCTTCTTCATTGCGTCGAGCATCCCCTCACGGGTGAACTCCTCGGCGATCGTGGCGGCGTAGGAGATGTGGGTCGAGAGGTGGTCCGAGGCCGCCTGGACGCCCAGCTTGTAGCCCTTGGCCCAGGCGTTCCAGACGTAGCCCTCCGGCCGGAAGCCTCCCGGCGCCGAGCGCAGGTTGCCGGTGCGCGCGGCGCGCGGGGCGCCCTCGTACTCGTTCGAGACCCGATCGCCCTGGTAGAGCTCGACGAGGGGTTCGACCTCGGGGTCATTGTCGCGCCAGTCGGTCCCCATGCTCGAGGCGGACGTGTGAGAGATCGCGATCCCGTCGTGCTCCTTCAGGTACTCGTACAGCCTCGCCGCGCCCTCCTCGTGGGTCCGCTCCGCCTCGGTGACCGGCAGAGTCGGCGTGCCGCGCTCCGCGAACAGGATGTTCCGGTGCCCGTCGGGGAAGGAGATGCTCCGCTCGTAGCCGTAGAAAGGCTGGAAGCGGCCGGAGACCGAGAAGACGTCGACCGTCTGGTGCAGGAGCCAGTTGATGTACTCGATGTCCGGCCCGCCCAGAAAGTTGTGCTCGCTAGTCAGAAGGTAGTCGAGCGAGGCGACATCCATCGCGTAGCGATAGGTCTGGATCAGCGAGCCGTCGTTGTTGCCGTCCATCGAGATCTCGGTGTGGCGGTGGGTGTCGCCGCGGTAGATCCGGTACGTCTTCCCCTCCGACTCGATCTCGTAGTTGCGGATTCGCTCCAGGTCCTCCGCCTCGTTCTCGTGGATCACGTAGGCCGGCACGTCGTCGACGACCAGGGCCACCAGCTTCGGCGGCACGACCTTCGTCACCAGGCGCGGCAGTTTCGCCGCGTAGACGTCGGCGTGCTCGAACAGAAACTCCGAGTAGTCCCGGTTGTCCATTGGCCAGGCGGCCCAGACATCGCCGTTGCCGTCCGAAGCCAGATCCCAGCGGGCGTCCTGACGGAAGCCCGTCATCGGGATGTGCTGGGGACGGAGCCAGCGGTCTCCCTGTAGCGTCGTCCTCCAGACCTCCCAGGCGGCCCGGTGGGCCGGCGACTCGCTGAGGATGTCGGCCTGGCGGGTCGTCCGGTGCCGGAAATAGAGCCAGATGCGTCCGGCGGCGTCCGGAAAGAGCACGGGGAAGTCGTTGTAGCCCTGGAGTTCTTCGGGTAACGCATCGTTCACGTCCGCGGCCGGCGACCGCCACTCCCAGCCGTCGTGGACCGCGAGGTTCATCGTGCGCCACTCGTAGAGCCGCGTGCCCTCCCGGTTGAGCACCCAGCCCGTGTCCTTCCCCCAGTTCACTCCGCTTTCGTTCCAGGCCGCCCAGACGCGATTCTGCCCGTCGACGGCGAGGCTCAGGTGCGCCTCGTACTTGGCCGTCGCAGCGACCGGCATCTCCTCGCCCCACTCGCCGCCGGCGTGGCGGCGGACCAGCACGTCGTAGTTGCCGGCGCCGTAGCTGTCCCAGCCGACGTAGACGCCGCCCTTCGAGTCGGCGACGATCACCGGCTCCCAGTCGTTCGCCGGCGATGACGAAACCTGCTCCGCATCGGACCAGCGTTTGCCGTCGTAGCGGCGGGCGAAGATGTCGGCCGCGCCGTCGCGGAAGCCCTGCCAGACCAGCCAGAGGTTGCCTTCGGCGTCCGTCGCCAGGTTGTGGAAGACGTCCGGCTGCGGCGCCTCGGTCAGCCGTTCCGCCGGCGACCAGGACTCGCCGTCCAGGACGCGGGCGTAGAGATCCCAGTTGCCGCCCTTCTGAGCCGAGTAGACGACCCAGGGACGGCCATCCCCATCGCGGCCCATCTTGACCAGGTAGTGATCGCCGGGCTGCTCGGTCAGGGTCTGGACCTCTCCCCAGCCCTGTCCGTCGAACCGCCGCGCCAGCACCTCGTTCGCGTTGTCGCGGTAGCCGAGCCAGGCGGCCCAGACCTCGTCGCCGTCACTGCCGAGGATCGTCGCGAAGTCGTTCTGGTAGTCGTCGGAGGTCAGCCGCTCGACCCCGGGTACCCGCTCGACCGTCACGTCGCCGCCCAGAAACCGAAGCCGCCGGCCGACCGCGACGTCGGCGAGCCGGACCTCGAACTCGCCGTTGGCGGTGGCGAACATCAGGCGTGAACCGCCGTTGCCCCGCACGTCGACGACCAGTCCGGGCGATCGGACGTACTCGACCGGACCGACGGTCTGCGTATCGTGGATGGCGCTGGGCCTGAAGTTCAGCCCCCTGTAGCTGGCGAGCTTCCAGGTGTTGCCCTCAACCTCGCTGGCGAGTCGTGGCCGCCAGTCGCGGAGACCCAGCAGTTCGCCGCCCGCCACTTCGAGCGAGCCGTCCCAGTCGCGGGCCGCGCTGTCGTTCACGCCCAGGCGGACGAGGAGCGAGACGGCATCGTCGCCGGCGAGGTCGCCGGCTTCCTGCGCCGCGACGGGCGGACACAGCACGGACAGGGCGGCTGCCGCCACGGCAGCCGAAGCGAAGGCGACCTTGTTGTGTGGCATTGCCGGGTAGCTTAGCCGTCGCTGGGCAGTACTCTACGGCTCTTGCCAGACCAAAAGGGGTTCCCGATGCCGAAGCGTTACCGATACGCGCTCGCCGCCACCGTGGCCGCGGCTCAGCTCCTGAGCCTCGCCGCCGTCCACGCGCAGTCCGGCGACGCGTTCGTCCCGGTCACCGACGAGATGCTCGTGAACCCGGCGCCGGAGGACTGGCTCATGTGGCGGCGCACCGCGAACGGCTGGGGCTACAGCCCGCTGGACCAGATCACCCCGGAGAACGTGGGCGATCTCCGAATGGTGTGGACGCGGTCGCTCAACGACGGCAGCCAGACGGGCACGCCGCTCGCCTACCGCGGCGTCATGTACATGCCGAACCCGAACGACGTCATCCAGGCGCTCGACGCCGCGACCGGCGACCTGATCTGGGAGCACCGGCGCAGAATCCCCGAGGACGCGAAGGACTACGTCGGCGGCTTCCTGTCCCAGAACAACCGGAACATCGCGATCTTCGCGAACCTGATCATCGACACCAGCGTCGACGACCACCTCTTCGCGCTCGACGCCGGGACCGGCAAGATGGTCTGGGAGACGATGGTCCTCGACTACAAGGTCCATCCCGCGCTCCAGGGCGCCGGCCCGATCATCGGCGCCGGCAAGGCGTTCTCGGGCCGGAGCTGCTCGCCGCGCGGCGGGCCCGACGCCTGCGTGATCACGGCCCACGACGCGCTGACCGGCGAGGAAGTGTGGCGGCGCCGGACGATTCCGGCCCCCGGCGAACCCGGCGACGAGACCTGGGGCGACGTGCCGTTCGAGAAACGGGCCCACGTCGGCTCCTGGATGCCGCCGAGCTACGACCCGGAACTCAACCTGGTCTTCGCCGGCACCTCGGTCACGGCGCCGGCGCCGAAGTTCATGCTCGGCGGGGTCGACAGGACGCACCTCTACCACAACTCGACGCTCGCGCTTGACGGCGACACCGGCGAGATCGTCTGGCACTACCAGCACATGAACGACCACTGGGACCTGGACCATCCGTTCGAGCGGGTGATCGTCGACACCGCCGTGGCGCCGGATCCCGACGAGGTGGCCTGGATCAACCCGAACATCGAGCCCGGCGAGGTGCGCAAGGTGATCACGGGGATCCCCGGCAAGACGGCTCTCGTCTACTCCATCGATCGGGAGACCGGCGAGTTCCTCTGGGCTCGACCGACCGTCTACCAGAACGTGATCCAGAGCATCGACGGCGAGACCGGCAAGGCGACGGAGAACCCGGAAGTCATCTTCCACGCGCTGGAGGAGGAGCGGCTCATCTGCCCGAACATGCACGGCGGCAAGGACTGGGAGGCCGGCGCCTACAGCCCGGAGACCAACACGCTGTATTACCCGCTGCGCAACATGTGCATGCCGACGCTGACGACGACCGACCCGAGCGCGTCCCACCCCTACTACGCCCTGAGCGTCCGCCACGAACTGGCGCCCGGCACGGAGAGCCTCGGCGCCGTCTACGCGATCTCCGCCGAGACCGGCAAGACCGTGTGGCTGCACGAACAGCGCGCCTCGACGACCTCGCTGGTCGCCACCGGCGGGGGACTGCTCTTCGGCGGCGACGTGAACGGCCGCTTCAAGGCCTACAGCCAGGATAAGGGCGAGGTGCTGTGGGAGGTGAACCTCGGGGCGCCGGTTACCGGCTACCCGATCACCTACGCGGTCGACGGCACGCAGTACGTGGCGGTGAGCACCGGCATCTCGGCGACCACGTCGAGCTTCCTGCGGCTGACGCCGGAGCTCAAGCCCGGCTTCGCGAACAACCTGTTCGTGTTCGCGCTGGAGTACACCAGTCCTTGAGCAGCCATCTCACCGGTACACGTCCCGGCGATGCCCGATGCGGACGACCAGAATCGTCAGATCTTCGTGAAACGCTTCGTAGATGATGCGGTATCGCCCCACGCGAAGTCGACGCAGCCCCCCGAACTCCCCCTTGAGAGCGGCGCCCGCCGAGGGTTCCCGAGCGAGACGGTCGATCGCCGCGACGAGCCGCGTTCGCTCTAGCGCGCCGATTCTCCTCAGAGTTCTGGCGGCACTACCCTTGATCTTGATCGAGTAGCTCACGCTTGACGTCTTCCCAATCGAGGACCGTGTCGGCGGGATCGTTGAGTCGATCCAGCGCCAAACGCAGATCCTCGAAGTCGTCGAGGTAGTACTCGAGCGCCTGTCGCACCAACTGCGCTCTCGAGCGATTCAACTGGCTCGCGGCGCGGTCAGCTTTCTCGACGAGATCGTCGGGGAGTCTTGCGGTCACCTGAACCATGGTCTCGTCTCTGACTCCAGATGATGTCTTTGACTTCGGATGAAGTCAAGGCATCCTCTCGACCGTGATTCCTCCAACAGCTTGGAGTCCGCGGCCAACTCATGATCCCCCGCCGGGTACCTGTTGGCGCTCAGCAGGAATGCAACGATGTCGATGTAGGTCCGGTCGCCGAGCGTCGCCGGTTCCTCCGGCGGCATGGTCGACTCGATGCTCTCGAAGATGTCGGCCACCTTGAGGCCACGCCACCGGAATCGGAACGCCACGCCGGTCAGACCCGGCGCCATCTCGTCGCCGCGCAGTTCTTCGCCGTGGCACTCGGCGCAGTGCTCCCCGTAGGCGACCCGGCCGCGCTCCGCCTGTGCTTCAGTGAAGATACCGTCGACAACAGAGGTCGGCGGCAAGGCTGGGGCGGGTTCCGGTGCCGCGACGGGCAGCTCATTGGCGGGCGCAACCGGAGGCGCCGTCATCACGGCCGTCGAGCACGCCGATCCGGAGGCGAGGATCGAAACCGCGGCTCCAACCGCCGCCAGAAAAGCCCTCGCGTCCCGCAACGTATTACGCCAACCCCCGTCGGTCCACACACCCCTGAGCCTGCCCATCAGAACGACGAACCAGGCTCCCGCAGAAAGGCGATCTCCTCCTCGGTCGAGGGGCGGCCGAGGACGCGGTTGCGGTGCGGATAGCGCCCGAAGCGATCGATGATCGCCTTGTGCCGCATCTCGAAGTCCAGGGTCTCCGGCTCGTCGAGGCTCTCGAACAGCGGGATCGCGGCCTCGTGGATTCCGGCTGACTCGCTGTGTTCGTAGGGCATGTAGAAGAACCGCCGCCTGTCCGGGGAGACCGCCTGATCGGCGCCGGTCCGGACCGCCTCCTGCGCGAGCGCCAGGGCCATGCCGTCGGCCGCGAAGGCGCGCGGGTCGTCGCGGTAGAGGTTGCGCGAGAACTGGTCGAGCACGATGATCTCCGCGAGGCGCCCTTGCGGCGTGTCACGCCATGCGTACAGCTCCCCCCGGACCGCCCGGTCGTGCAATGTTCCGAACCGCGAACGGATCGCGGCGTCGAACCGCGGATCGCTGTTCCACCACTCCTCGGGACCACTCTCCTCAAACCAGAAAGACAGGACTTCTTCGATCACGGCTCCGCTCCTCTCGGGGCCAGAGCACTCTCACTCGACGGCCAGGAACGACGCGGCAGCCGTCGGTTAGTCTCTACGCTCCCCATGGGACAGTTTAGGCCAGTCGAAGCGGCCGCCGCCCCGCGAGTGCTCACGGCACTCTTTTCTCGCCTGCCCGTCGCAGCTCTCGCGGGCGTGTTTCTCGCCGTAGCCGCCCCGCCCGCGCTCGAAGCCGCCGCCGAGCCGGCGCCCGCCGTCGACTTCCAGCGCGACGTCCGGCCGATCCTCTCCGACAATTGCTTCGCCTGCCACGGTCCCGACGAGGCGACTCGCGAAGCCGATCTGAGGCTCGATACGCGGGACGGCGCGTTCAGTGCGCGGCCTCCGGCGGGCCGGAGCAACCGACCGCGCGGTCCGGCGGTCGTTGCGGGCGACGTCGACGCCAGTCTGCTGGTGGAGCGCATCAACCACGCGGACCCGCTGCGGCGGATGCCGCCCGAGGTGTCGCAGAAGTCACTCTCCGACGAGCAGATCGGGACCCTTACCCGCTGGATCGAGCAGGGCGCGCCCTGGGACGAGCACTGGTCCTTCGCCGCCATCGAACGGCCGGCGCCGCCGACGGTCGACGACGAAGCCTGGGCCCGCGATCCGCTCGACCGCTTCATCCTGGCGCGTCTCGAAGCGGAGGAGCTCACGCCCGCCGAGGAGGCCGACCGCCGCACCCTGGCCCGGCGCGTCGCCCTCGACCTGACCGGCCTGCCGCCCGACCCGGGCACGCTCGCGACCTTCCTCGACGACACGGAAGAAGGCGCCTACGAGCGGCTCGTCGACCGTCTCCTCGCCTCGCCGCACTGGGGCGAGCACCGCGCCCGCTACTGGCTGGACGCGGCCCGCTACGGCGATACCCACGGCATCCACATCGACAACTACCGCGAGATGTACGCCTACCGGGACTGGGTGATCAAGGCGTTCAACCGGAACCAGCCGTTCGACGAGTTCACGGTCGACCAGATCGCCGGCGACCTGCTCCCGGATCCGACCCTCGACCAGTTGATCGCCACCGGCCTTCAGCGCAACAACATCACGACGAACGAGGGCGGCGCCGTCATCGAGGAGTACGAGGCGGTCTACGCCAAGGACCGGGCCGAGACGGTCGGCAGCGTCTTCATGGGGCTGACCGTCGGCTGCGCGACCTGCCACGACCACAAGTTCGACCCGATCAGCCAGCGGGAGTTCTACGCGCTGACCGCGTTCTTCCGGAACACGACGCAGTACGTGATGGACGGGAACATCTCCGACCCGCCGCCGACCCTGGTCGTGCCGCGGGACGAGGACCGCGATAGCTGGTACCGCCTGCGCGAGGAGGTCGGCGAGATCGAGGACGCGATGGCGGAACGCCCGGACGCGATGGAGGCGGCGTTCGAGGAGTGGCTCGGCACCGGTGCCCACCAGTCCATCGAAGCTCCGCTGGGGACGGCCTCCGAGCTCCTCCGGCTCGACCTCGACGGCGAGGAGCCGGCCGCGATCCTGAAGGGCGAACGGCAGCCGCTCCCTTCGTCGGAGGGGATCCGCATCGAACCCGGCCCGAACGACCTGCCGGCGGTGCTCTTCGACGGAGAGTCCTGGGTCGAACTGCCGACCCTCGAACTCGACACGGAGTCGCCGTTCTCCCTGGCCCTCTGGGTCCGCATGCCGGAAGCCGAGGGCACCTACACGATCGCGAGCCAGTACGACCCGACCGACGGCAACCGCGGCTGGGCGATGACCTTGGCTGCGCGGGAGCTTTACTTCGGCCTCTACGGCGACCGCGCGGGACCCGGCCGGGGCGTCACCAGCATCCTGATCAACCCGAACAACACGCAGCGGCTCACTCCCGGCGAGTGGACCCACATCGTCGCGACCTACGACGGATCGGGCGAGCGCGGCGGCATGCACATCTACCGTGACGGCGGTCGCGTTCCCGAGCAGGGCAGCGAGTACTTCAGGAAGGTCGAGGGTCGCATCCGCACCGACCGGCCGTTCTACCTCGGGCGGGGCGACGTGAGGGGCGACGGCAAGCCGCGGACGCTGGCCGGCGGCGCCGTCGCCGACCTTCGCGTCTTCGACCGCGTCCTGTCCGTCGAGGAAGCGAAGGTCGTCTCCGAGTGGAACGCGCTCCGGGCGGCGGCCGCCAAGCCGGCGGCGGAACTCGACGCCCCCGAACGCGAGGCGTTGCGGCGCTCCTACCTCAAGACACACGACGAGGAGTGGCGTCGGCTCGCCTCCCGCCGGCTCGAGATCGAAGCCGAGTGGCGGGAGCTCCGCCGCCGGGGCACGATCACTCACATCATGCAGGAACTCCCGGACAGCGAACCGGCCGCCCACGTTCTCTATCGGGGCAACTACGACCAGCCGCGCGAGCGGGTGACCGCGAGAACGCCCGCCGCCCTGCCGCCGATACCGGAGGACCTACCCCGCAATCGACTCGGCCTGGCTCACTGGCTGATCGACGAGACGAACCCCCTGATGGCGCGGGTCACCGTCAACCGCTTCTGGCAGCAGGTCTTCGGCACCGGGCTCGTCACCACGAGCGAGGACTTCGGCGCCCAGGGAGACGTGCCGTCGCACCCTGAACTGCTCGACTACCTGGCGACGGAGTTCCGGGAATCCGGCTGGGACGTCAAGGGCTTCTTCCGACGCCTGGTGACCTCGTCGACCTACCGGCAGGCAGCCACCCTGACGCCGGACAAGCTGGAGCAGGATCCCGACAACCGCCTGCTGTCGCGCGGCCCCCGCTTCCGCATGGACGCGGAGATGGTCCGCGACACGGCGCTCGCCGCCAGCGGCCTGCTAGTGCGCACGATCGGCGGCCCGAGCGTCAAGCCGTACCAGCCCGAAGGGCACTGGGAACGCGTGGCGATGAACTCGAGCAACACGTCCCGCTACCAGCGGGATTCGGGAGACAAGCTCTACCGGCGTAGCCTCTACACCTTCTGGAAGCGCGCCGCGCCGCCGCCGTCGATGACGATCTTCGACGCCGGCAACCGCGAGCACTCGATGGTCCGCCGGGAGCGCACGAACACGCCGCTCCAGGCGCTGGTCACCATGAACGACACGCAGTTCGTCGAGGCGTCGCGCTTCCTCGCCCAGCGAGCGATGCGCGAAGCCGGCGACGACTTCGACCGCCGCCTCGACTACCTCACGACTCGACTCCTGGCCAGGGACTTCAACGACTCGGAGCGGGCGGTAGCGCGACGGACGTATGACGGCCTGATCGACCTCTACGGCACGGACGAGGCGGCGGCCAGGCAGCTCGTCGACGTCGGCGAGTCGGCCCACGACGCCGGCCTGCCCATGTCCGAGTCCGCGGCCTGGACGATGATGGCGAGCCAGTTGATGAACCTGGACGAGTCCCTGAACAAGTAGCCGGAGGACCTGGGATGGACCCATTCAAGGAAACCGTTCGAGCCGAGACCAGGCGTCAGTTCTTCGGCACCGCCGCGCGCGGCATCGGCGGCCTGGCGCTGGCCAGCCTGATGGCGGACGACCTCTTCGCCCTTCCCGTCGCCCGCGACCGCTTCGGCGGCCTGCCGGATCTGCCGCACTTCGCGCCGAAGGCAAAGCAGTGCATCTACCTCCACATGATGGGCGCACCGCCGCAGATGGACCTGCTCGACTACAAGCCGAAGATGAAGGAGTACTTCGACAAGGACCTGCCCGGCTCGATCCGGCAGGGGCAGCGGTTGACGACGATGACCTCCGGGCAGTCGCGCTTCCCGATCGCCCCGTCCGTCTTCGAGTTCTCACAGCACGGCGGGAACGGCGCCTGGTTCTCCGAGCTGCTGCCCCATACCGCGAGCATGGCGGACGACATCGCGATCATCCGCTCGATGCACACCGACGCGATCAACCACGAGCCGGGCATCACCTTCATCCAGACCGGACAGCAGATTCCGGGCCGGCCATGCATCGGATCCTGGTTCGCCTACGGCCTCGGCAGCATGAACGAGGATCTCCCGACCTTCGTCGTGATGAACGCGGAGCGCAGCCACCCGGCGGCGGGCCTCCAGGCCATCTCGGCGAAGCTCTGGAGCGCCGGTTTCCTGTCACCGGAGTACGCCGGCGTCGGCCTCCAGACAGGAGACGAACCCGTGCTCTACCTCAAGGATCCGCACGGCGTCTCGCCCGACGTCCGGCGGCGAGTGCTCGATGGGCTAAGCGAACTGAACCGGCTGCGCCATGCACAGGTCGGCGATCCGGAAACCCTGGCTCGCATCGAGCAGTACGAGATGGCGTTTCGCATGCAGTCCTCGGTGCCCGAGATGGCCGATCTGGCGAGCGAACCCGAGAGCACCTGGGAACGCTGGGGCGAGGAGGCACGGCAGCCGGGCAAGTTCCAGAACGCCGCCCTGATGGCGCGGCGCCTGGTCGAGCGCGGGGTGCGGTTCGTGCAGATCTACCACCGGGGGTGGGACGTCCACTCCATCCTGCCGACGGTGCTGCCGGCGCAGGCGCGCGACGTCGACGGGGCCGCCTGGGCCCTGATCCAGGATCTGAAGGAGCGCGGTCTGTTCGACGAGACCCTGGTCATCTGGGGCGGCGAGTTCGGACGGACGATCTACTCCCAGGGGGCCCTGACCGCGGACAACTACGGTCGCGACCACCATCCCCGCTGCTTCACCATCTGGATGGCCGGCGGCGGCGTGAAGGGTGGGGTCGTCCACGGAGAAACGGACGACTTCTCGTACAACATCGTCAAGGATCCGGTACACGTCCACGACCTGCAGGCCACGGTGCTGCACCTGTTCGGCATCGACCACGAACGGTTCACGTACCGGCACCAGGGCCTCGACGCCCGGCTGACCGGCGTCGAGAAGGCGCGGGTGGTCAGGGAAGTCCTCACCTAGGACCCGCCGGCGTAGCGCCGGCTGATTGCCGCCTGCCGTGCCGCCACGATCCGCGCGCGTTCCGCGGGAGAGACCCTCACCGTTTCGGGCGGCAGGTATCGATCCAGTTCGTCCAGCTTGACGACGCGGGCGTTGATGCCGGTCGGGTACTCGCTGCAGTACGTCCACCGCGCGCAGAGGGACCCCTCGGCCCAGCCGGCGGTGTCCAGCCAGTTCTGTACGCCCGGATCCCGGCCGCTGATGACGTAGCGCACCCGGCCGTCGGCGTCCGCGTGGGCGGTGCGGTGATTCAGGCTCGACTGGTGGCTGGCGTAGTCGAGCGACTCCATCCACGGATGGCGAGCTGGATGTTCGTGTACCGGCAGTCGGCGACCGGCACGTCCACGAGCAGGGCTTCATCTTCCTCCAGCCGGAAGTAGCCCCGGGCGCCCGCCTGGAAGGCGTCGGCCATCGCCAGATTCGGGTCGGACTCGGCGGGTTCTTCCACCGTGTTGGGCCGCAGCCTGAGCTGAAACGTGATCCGATGCGCGAGCGTGAGGAGCTCTCGCAGGGAGCGGGTCTGCGTCACGGCGTCATCGAGCGCCCGGGCAACCGATTCCGGCGTGGGGCGGGGCGCGCCAGTTCCCAGCGTGGTCAGATTGAGAATCTCCCACAGGCCTTCGTCGGTCTTCTCCCAATCGGAAACCAGGCGTCGTACGACGACGATGTGCGCGTCCGGTTCCAGCTTAAGCCAGTCGCCTTCGGCCCGCACGGCACTAAGCGTCAGGACGAAGTCTCCGTTCTCGTCGACGTCGAGATCGTCGGAGGCGATGCTCGAGACCGTGCGGATCTTCCTCACCGGCGTATGGCCGAGCATGCCGCTGTACACATTGATCGTGACGAGGTCGAAATTGGTCGTGTTGCCACGCAACCGGTAGACGTGATCGCCCCGCACGGCAAACACGAGATAGGGATTGTCCGGATTGTCCCAACCGATGCGGGCGACGCCGTTGGGGAAGCGCGAGAACTGCGGGTAGTCCGGGTCCCGCAGGTCGGTGTACTCGGCCAGGAAGGTCGAGAGATAGCGGGCGATGTGCCGGTATCCCGCGGCTGCGGTCTGTTCGTCGCGATTGAACGGCGCGCTCTCGATGGCACGGCCGAGGTCCGCGACCTCCTCGGCAAACCGGCTCCACGCGGCGTTCACTTCCTCCTGCTCCTCCGTCTGGGGATTGAAGAAGAACGCGAAGTACAGCGCCAGCACGATGACGGCGAGCGCCGCCAGGGAGTAGAGAAGGATCTTCATGGCTGGTTCTCACGGTTGAGGCACATGCGGCCATGCTGCTGGATGGCGCGGTCGGACGCAATCGAGGAACGACTGGGTACGCCCCCGGCGCTACCATGACCACCGTGGAGGCCCCCAAGGACCGCCGGGCAGCACCCGTTCACGATGGCGCCGCTCGGGGTCTGGCTGCGGCTGATCGCGGACAACGGCGGCGTGCCGCCGCGATACTGGGGCAAGCTGGCGAAGGTGCTCGCGGTCAGTGTCCTGATGACTCAGTTGCGGGTCGCCGAGCGCCTCCGCTACGGCCCGTCCAGGATGGCGCGAATCGCCATCGACGAGGCGCCGCTGTACGTCGACTCCTACGCCGCGATGATGAGGCAGTACATGAGGGACCGGGAGTCGATCCCGGAAGGACACCTGGCCGAAGTGCGCTTCGAGGATCTCGAACGAGCGCCCATGGCGGAACTCGAGCGTCTCTACGACGAGCTGGCGCTGCCGGGCTGGGAGCGGGCCCGCAAGCCGATCAGCGACTACCTGGCGACCTTGTCGGGCTACCGCAAGAACACCTATCGGATCGACCCGGAGACGATCGACGTAGTCGACCGGAACTGGGGATTCGCCGTGGAGGCCTGGGGTTACCGGCCGCCGAAGCAACGACCAGGAGGAGAGGAGTCGAACTCATGATTCGAGCTGAAGAACGCAACGACATCGCGCCGCTGTGCCCCCACTGCGAGCATCCCGTGAGTATCTACTTCCGGGAGATCTCGGGAATCCTGGGCAAGCGCTACCTCTACTTCTGCGCCCTGTGCAAGAAGGTGCTCGGCGTCTCGCACCGCAAGGGCTTCTTCATGGGGTAGAACCGCCCGCCTCAGTCGATACGGAGCCGGTCGAACTCATCCCAGGCGGACATGTCAGACAGAACGACCTGATCGCCCGGAACCAATCCGTCCAGCACCTCGATCGTGTTGGCGGAGCTTCTGCCCAGGAACACACGCGTTCGGGTAGCGCCGTTTCCTTCGCCGTCCAGTCGGAAGAGACCGACCTCGCTCTCTTCCTGGCCGACGACGGGCCGGCCGACGAAGACCACATCCTCCAGCCGGTCGAGTTCGATCGTGCCGGCCACGGTCAGGTCCGGCCGGGCGCCGCGCGGCAGGTCGCCTTCCAGTGCAACGTCGACGGTCACCGTCCCCTCTTCGACCGCCGGATCGATCCTGACCACCCTGCCGGGGACGACGCCGTTTCGCGTGTCGACCGCGGCGACTTGCCCGATCTGAACGTCCTTCGCCTGGGTTTCGGCGATTCGCAGTTCGGCCTTCAGCGCGGTCGGGTCTCCGACGCGGGCCAGACTCGTGCCCGCGGAAACGCGCTGCCCCTCCTCGACCGGCACCTGCTGGAGGACGCCGTACATGCCGGCGCGGACCCGCAGGGCCGCGACCTGATCGAGCCTGAGTTGCCAGATCGCGCGTAGACGATCCACTTCCGCCTGCTCGACCGCGAGCTTGGCCGCCTTCGTCGTTTCCGCGATGCCGAGGCGCTCCTCCTCCAGGGCGAAGCGCGTTTCATGTTCCCGCTTCGACGCCTGCGCCCGCTGGAGTTCGATCGCCGAAGCCAGACCGTCCTTCGCCAGCTCGGCGTCGGCGTCCGCCTCGAGCCGGGCCACGACCAGTGCAGCCTCCACGCTGGCGAGCCCCGCCTTCTGCATCAGCAGCTCGCTCTCAAGTTCGACCTTCCGGTTCTCGTAGCGGGCCTCGGCGGCGCGCAGGTTGAGCTCCGCTTCCCTGGCCTGGTGCTCAAGTTCCGGGTTGCTCAGTTCGACGATCACCGAGTCCGGCGTCACTTCGGCGCCGGGGTCGATCGCGATCCTCTCGACGGTGCCTTCCGTCGAGGCCGGAATCCACCGGATGTTCTCCGGTACCAGCGTTCCCCGCCCCCGGACTTCCCGCACCATCGGGCCCCGTCGCACCGTGTCGATGTAGAGATCGTCGCGGTCGACGCGCGGCGCCGACGGCTGCACCTGCTGCAGACCGAGCGTGACCAGTACGAGCAGGAAGCCCCCGAGGGAGTAGTACGTCACCCGGCGAACCTTCTTCTTCCGCGCCAGGTCCGGTCTCGCGACGTCCATCAGGTCGTGGCCCGCCCGTCGAACAGATGGATCTCCCGCTCGGCATAGTCGGCGTACCGGGGATCGTGGGTCACCATGCAGATCGTCGACCCTTCCTCGTGCAGCGTCCGCAGCAGGTCCATCACCGCCCCGCCGTTCTTCGAATCGAGGTTGCCGGTCGGCTCGTCGGCAAGCAGGATCGACGGCTGGCCGGCAACAGCGCGGGCGACCGCAACCCGCTGCTGCTGGCCACCGGAGAGCTGGCTCGGCAGGTGCTTCGCACGCGGCGCCATCTCCACCTTCTCCAGTGCCTGGCCCACCAGCTCGCGCCGCTCCCTCGGCCGGATTCCCCGATACGTGAGCGGAAGCTCGACGTTCTCGTAGACGTTCAGGTCACCGATCAGGTTGAAGTTCTGGAAGATGAACCCGATCTCCCGGTTGCGGATCCGCGCCCGCTCGGACTGCTTCAACTGCGCCACAGGGTAACCGTTCAGGGTGTAGTCGCCGGCGGTCGGCGTATCGAGCAGACCGAGGATCGACAGCAGGGTGGACTTGCCGCAACCGGAGGGCCCGGACACCGCCACGTACTCGCCCGAGTCGATGTCGAGCGTGACTCCATCGAGCGCGTGGGTTTCGATCTCGTCCGTGAAGAAGACCTTGGAGACGTTCTCCAGGTGAATCAGCGTATTCATGGTGTAGACAATCTACGTCACATGGAGTAGCTTGTCTACATCATGACGCCAGCAAGTCCCCGCAACCAGCTTCTCTACGGAACCCTGGACCTGCTCATCCTGCGCACGCTCGTCTACGGCCCGGCACATGGCCACGCGATCGCCGGGCACATCCAGCGCGTGTCGGAAGACGCGCTCCGCATCGAGACCGGCTCGCTGTATCCGGCGCTGCACCGGCTGGAAGCGCGCGGCTGGATCGCGGCGAAGTGGAAGACCTCCGACAAGGGCAAGCGCGCCAGGTACTACCGGCTCACCCGAACCGGGCGCCGGCAGCTCGTCGTCGAGCAGTCGCGGTGGCAGCAACTCTCGGTTGCCGTGACCAGGGTGCTGCGTCCGGCGGACTGAGCCCTGAGACCAGGTGATGCTGCGGCAGGCTCTACACCGCTTTCGATGTCTGTGGGACCGGCGACGCAAGGACGCCGAACTCGACGAGGAAATCCGCTTCCATCTCGCCGCAGAAGCGGAGGAACGGATCGACGCGAGCCTGGCTCCCGAACGGGCGCGCGCCGAGGCACAGCGGGACTTCGGCAACGTCCTGCTGACTCGCGAACTGACCCGCGAGGCCTGGGGGTGGGCACCGGCGGAGCGCCTTCTCAGGGACATCGCCTCGGCATTCCGGATGATGCGACGCAATGCCGGCTACACCTGCGCTGTCGTTCTCACCCTGGCACTCGGCATTGGACTCAACGCCCCGATGTACGAGATGCTGTCGAGGCTTTTCCTTCAGCCGCCACCTCACATCGAGGACCCGGACGCCGTTCATCGCGTCTGGCTGAGCGAGCGCGACGACTCGGACGATCGCGGAGTCTTCACTGGCCCGGCCTCTGCATGGGATCGGATGCAGTGGCTCGAATTCAGCGCACTGAGCGCCGACAGCGCGCCCACCGGCGCGGTCGCGGGCTACACGGCACGCCGGTTCATGCCGAACGGACGGGGTCAGACCGCCGAGAACCTCAGCGTCTCCTGGGTCACGGGAGCGTTCCTGGATCTCCTGGGAGTAGAGCCCACGATCGGCCGGCTGATCGGCCCGGAGGACGACGACCCGGCGGCGGCACCCGTCGCCGTCGTCAGCGACGGCTACCGGCGGGAGAGGTTCGCCAGCCCGCAGGAAGCACTCGGCGCGACACTAGAATTCGACGACGTCACGTACGTCGTAGTCGGCGTGCTGCCCCCCGGCTTCTCCGGACCGGATCCGGGCGGGGTCGATGTCTGGCTACCTTTGAAACCGGCGGTAACGGCCTTGCGCGGGGACCGCTGGCGAAACTTCGGAAGTGGCTTCTATCTGACGCCATTGGCCCGGCTTCCGCGCGGTCTGACCCTCGACGCGGCCGGCGCAGCGGCGACCGCCGCGGTCCGCGCGGCACGCGCCGACTCGCCCTTCGGGGACTCGCTCGACCCCGAAGCGACCGTCGTGCTGGGTTCCATCCTCAGGACCAGGGGTCCCTCCTCGCCGTCCGGCGAGATTCGCCTTGCACTGGTGGTAGGCGGCGTCACGCTGCTGGTGCTACTCATTGCGGCCGTCAACATGTCGAACCTTCTGTTGGTGCGAGTGGCGGCGCGCCGCCGCGAACTGGCGGTGCGCTACGCGCTCGGTGCCGGCAGATGGGGAGTCGGACGCCTGCTGGCGATAGAGAGTCTCGTGCTCGCCACGGTCTCCGGCGCCGTGGCGCTGGCCGTAGCAGGGGTAGCGGGCCGCACCCTGCGCCTCACCCTGCTGCCAGGACATCAGGGGACCGTGGACGCGCTGAACTTCACGGCTGTCGGCTTCACGGGGTTAGCCGTGCTTGCGGTCGGCCTCGGCGCGGCCATTGCGCCCGCCGTGTACGCGGCGCGGAGCCGGCAGATCGAGAGGCTGGACAGCTCGCGAGGCGCCAGCGCACTCGGTACGCCGGTCCGCACCGGCCTGATCGTCGTTCAGGTCGCGCTATCGCTGGTGCTGCTCTGCGGAACCGCCGTCTTCTACCGCTCGTTCGAGGCGGCGCGTCAGGTGGACGTCGGCTACGCGAAGGAGAACCTGATCACGGTGGACCTGGCGGGCTTTCGGCGCACCGGGCCGCTCGATGAAGCCGCGATCGACGCCCTGGAGTCCCGCCTCCAGTCACTACCGGACGTCCTCGATGTCGCCCAGGGAACGAACTCACCGATGTGGGGGCAGGCCGCGATGCCGCCACCACGGGTCGAAGGGCTGGACCGCCTACCGTTCAACGAAGGTCCCTACGTAAGCCTCACGACGTCCAACTTCTTCCGCGTCGCCGGCCTGGCGATTCTGGAAGGTCGCGGCTTTACCGAGTGGGATCGCGCCGAGACCCAGAAGGTCGCGGTCGTGGACACGACGTTCGCCGACGGCATCTGGCCCGGCAGGAGCGCCGTGGGCCAGTGTCTCTTCTTCGGCCAGGCGTCCACGGACTGCACCACGGTCGTCGGCGTCGTGGAATCCGCCCTCGACAGGGGCCTACTGGACGCCGACCGCGCCGCCGTCTACTACCTGCCCATCTCCCAGGCTTCGTCGAATCCCATTCAGGCCGGCTTCGTGAAGAACATGCGCACGGTGGTCGTGCGGACTCGCGGGAACACAGCGCGCGCGGTGCAGCCAACCCTCCTCGCACTGGCGGACTTGTTCCCCGACCTCCCGCGCGACAATGTGCGGAGCCTCCAAACTGTCTTCGCGCCGCGGATCCGTACATGGACCATCGGTACGGGGCTGTTCGGCGCCTCCGCCGCCCTGGCGGTGCTGCTCGCCGCCATCGGGCTCTATGCGGTCATCGCCTTCGGGGTACGCCAACGCGAACTGGAGTTCGGCATCCGTCGCGCCCTTGGCGCCAGGGCGTCTCGCCTCCTGCGCATGGTGCTGACCCGTGGCTTCTCCCTGGCGGCGGCCGGCGTCGTAGCCGGCACGCTCGCCGCGCTGTGGGCGGGCAGGTTCATCGAGCCGCTGCTCTTCGACGACCGGACTCCCCGCGACCCGCTCGCGTTCGCCGTCGCCGCGCTGGTGCTCCTGACCATCGCGGTAGCGGCCTCCTTGCTGCCGGCCCGCCGGGCCTCTCGCGCCGACCCTCGTCAGGCGTTGGAGGCTGAGTAGCACCACCTAACCGGATGCTGAAGCAGTTCTTGTTTCGCCTGCGTTCGAGCTGGGACCGGCGGCGGAGGGACGCCGAACTCGACGACGAGATCCGCTTCCATCTCGCCGAAGAAGCGGAAGAGCGAGTCGAGGCGGGCCTGTCTCCCGAACGAGCCCATGCCGAAGCACGGCGCGACTTCGGCAACGTCAGGCTGATTCGCGAGCGGACCCGCGAGACCTGGGGCTGGGCGCCCGTGGAGCTGCTCCTCAAGGACATCCGCGCCGCCTTCCGGATGATGCGGCGCAACACCGGCTACACCTGCGCCGTGGTCCTCACCCTGGCCCTCGGCATTGGCCTGAACGCCCCGATGTACGAGATGCTGTCCCGCCTCTTTCTCCAGCCGCCACCCCACATCGAGGACCCGGACCGCGTTCATCGCCTCTGGGTCAGCGAGCGCATCGATCCAGGCGATCGCGGCGCCTCCACGGGACGAACCTGGGTAGTCGATGCGATGCAGTGGCTCGACTTCGAGGCCCTGGCCGCAGACAGCGCACTCATCGACGGCGTCGCGGGCCACCGAGTCTCGTTCAGGACGAACGGCCGCGGTCAGCGCGCCGAGAATCTCACCGTCTCCTGGGTCACGGGAGAGTTCTTCGACTTCCTTGGCGTGGCTCCTACGGCCGGAAGGTTGATCGCCGCCACGGACGACCACCTGGCGGCGCAACCCGTTGCCGTGGTCAGCGACGGCTACGGGCGGCAGCGGTTCGGCAGCGCGGAGGAAGCGCTCGGCACGACGGTCAGCTTCGAGGACGTCACCTACCTCGTCGTCGGCGTGCTGCCGCGCGGCTTCTCCGGACCCCGCTCGAACGCAGTCGACGTCTGGCTCCCTCTTGAACACGCCGCAACCGCCAGCCGGGGGAACAGCTGGAGACGGTACGGAACCACCTTCTACCTCACACCGTTCGTCCGGCTGGCGCCCGGCGCGACGGAGGAGGCCGCCGGGGCCGCGGTGACTGCCGCTGTCCGGGCGGCGCGCGCCGCCTCGCGGTTCCCGGACTCCCTGGACCGGGAGGCGACCGTGGCTCTCGGCCCGATCCTTCGAACCCGCGGCCCCGTCACGCTGCGGCGCCACATGCGCCTGCCGCTGATCGCAGGCGGGATCACCTTCGTGGTGCTCCTCATCGCGGCCGTCAACATGTCGAACCTGCTGATGCTGCGGGTCGCTGCCAGACGACGCGAATTGGCGGTGCGCTACGCACTCGGCCTGGGACGATGGGGAATCGGACGTCTCCTGGTGACGGAGAGCCTGGTGCTCGCCGCCCTCTCGGGCATTGCGGCGTTGGCCGTTGCCACGGTCACCGGCGACGCTCTTCGCCGCACGCTCTTGCCGAGTTACCAGTGGGCCGAGGATCCGCTGGGCGCCACGGCAATCGGCTTCACCGGAATCGCCGTGCTCGGGATCGGCTTGGCGGCGGCCCTGGCCCCTGCCGTGTACGCGGCGCGCAGCCGGGGAATCGAAAGGCTCGACAGCTCCCGGGGCGCCAGCGCGCTCGGAACCCCCGTCCGCACCGGCCTGATCGTGGTCCAGGCCGCGCTGTCGGTCGTCCTGCTCAGCGGGACGGCCGTGTTCTACCGTTCCTTCGAAGCGGCGCGCCAGGTGGATGTCGGCTACGCCAAGGAGCACCTGCTCACGGTGACTTTGGGGAGCTTTCACGGCGACACCCGCCTGGATGGCCTGGACGGCATCCCGCTCGACGAGAGCGCAATCCGCGCCATGGAGTCCCGCCTCCGGGATCTGCCCGGGGTGCTGGACGTCGCCCAGGGTACGAGTTCACCGATGTCGGGAAGCGGCGCGGCGTACGCGGACCTGCGCATCGACAGGCTCGACCGCCTGCCGTTCCGCTCCGGGCCCCATGTGAACTTCACTACGCCCAACTTCTTCGACGTCGCGGGGCTGGACATTCGGGAGGGCCGCGGCTTCACGGAGTGGGACCGCGAAGGCACGCAGAAGGTCGCGGTCGTCAACACGTCGTTCGCGCAGCAGGTCTGGCCCGGTCGGAGCGCCGTCGGCCGTTGCCTGTTCGTCAGCGGCGACGCCGACTGCACGACGGTGGTCGGCGTGGTGGAACCAGCAGTGAACTGGACTCTGCCCGGAGCGGACCCGGTCTACTACCTGCCGATCGCCCAGGCGTCATCCGATCCGACCCTGTCGGGATGGACGAGCATCCAGCGTGCGCTGATCGTCCGAACCGCCTCAAGCCCCGGGCGCGTCGAGTCGCCGGTGCTTGCCGCCCTGGCCGAGCTGTTTCCAGAACTGCCGGGACACCACGTCCGGAACCTCTCCACACAGTTCGCCTCGCGGATTCGCACCTGGAGAACCGGAACCCGCCTGTTCGCCGTCTCCGCGACGCTCGCCGTGTTGCTCGCGGCCATCGGGCTCTATGCGGTCATCGCCTTCGGCGTACGGCAGCGGGAGCACGAGTTCGGCATCCGTCGCGCCCTGGGCGCCAGGGCGTCGCGCGTTCTGCGGATGGTGCTCGCGCGCAGCCTCTCCCTAGCGGCGGCTGGTGTCGTGGCCGGCACCCTCGCCGCGCTGTGGGCGGGTCGCTTCGTAGAACCGCTGCTGTTCGATGGCCGAACTCCCCGGGACCCGTTCGCGTTCGGAGTGGCGGCCCTGGTGCTACTGGCGGTGGCCGTGAGCGCGTCGTTTCTTCCGGCCCGCCGGGCCGCCCGCGCCGACCCGCGTCGGGCGCTCGAGGCGGAGTAGCGACACGAACGCCGCCCTGGCGCGCCCCAACTCAAGCACTGCTGGACGTCTTGCAGTCATCGTAGCGACTGCGTAGACTCCGTCTTGTTGACTGCATCGCGGAGGAAGCTCGATGAAGACGATGACCATCCGCAACGTATCGCCCGACCTGGCGGCGGCCCTCGAGGAGGAAAAGAGCCGACGCGGCCTCTCTCTCAACAGGACTGTGCTTGCCCTGATGGGCGAGGCTTTGGGCGTCTCGGAAGAGCCGGAAAGAGGCAACGGACTTCGCCGGCTGGCCGGCACGTGGACGGAGGACGAGTTCCGCGAGTTTGAAGAGGCCGTTCGGCCGTTCCGGGAAATCGACGAGGAACTCTGGAGGTGACGGGGATCTGTGTCGACACGTCGGCCTACAGCAACTTCCGCCGCGGCGAAACGCGAGTCGTCGAGCAGATTGATCGAGCTCGCTGGATAGGCGTTCCGAGCATCGTCGTTGGCGAACTGCACGCGGGTTTTCGCGCGGGATCCCGGTTCGATCAGAACCTCGGTGATCTCAGAGAGTTCCTGCGTCAGCCCGTCGTGCAAGTCCTGGCCGTCGACGAACAAGTCGCCCACATTTACGGTGAGATCGTCTCGGAACTGCGAACGGCGGGCCGTCCGCTGCCTACGAACGACATCTGGATTGCGGCCACCGCGGTCCGGTTCGGAGCGGCGGTGCTGACCTTCGACGCCCACTACCGAGAGATCGGCCGCGTCGGCTCGATCGTGCTCGGCGGCGCCTGAGCACCACTGCTCAGGGAAGGTCAGCCACCCACATCTTCGCCTGCGCTCCGCGGCCCGTCGCCGAACCGCCGGCTACGTAGAGTTTGCCCCCGATGATCGCGGCGGCGGGTGACGACAGCGGCATCGGCAGCTTGCCGAGGAGTTCCCACTCGCCGCCGGGCTCGAGTACCAGGATGTCCGGGTCGATCGACTTCCTGCCGCCGGCTGGCGTCGTGTGGCCGCCGACCATGACGATCCGGCGCTCGTGGACGAAGGTGCCGGCTTCGCCGTGGGAGTGGCCCTTCGGCAGGTCGGGGCCGCGGCTCCAGGAGTCGGTTTCGGCGTCGTACACATCGATTCGCGGCTGGTCGAGCTGCTGGCTGTCGTGGTTGTACTGGCCGCCGATCGCGTAGATGCGGTTGCCGATCGAGACTGCCGAGAACTGGTTGCGCGGGTCGGGCATCGGGGCCGCGTTCCGCCAGGTCGCCGAGCCTCCGGCCAGGTCGTCCAGGTCGAGGACCCAGTGGTCCGCGGCGTCCGTGTCCCGATCCGCCTTCAAACCGCCGAAGTAGTGCAGCTTGCGGCCCACGAGCGCCAGACCGCCGCCCGCACGCGGCTCGGGCAGCAGCGGTGCCGCCGTGTAGCGGTCAAGGTCCAGGTCGTAGTTCCACACCTCCGCGATCGCGTGGCCCTTGTAGCCGTCCTTGAAGCCGCCGGCGAACCAGACGGTGCGACCGTCCAGCGCCGCGTTCAGGTGTGTGACCGCGCTCGGCATGTCCTGGATCCGCGTCCAGCTTCCGTCCGCCGGATCGAAGACGTCGACCCGCTTGCTCGACCGGACCGGTCCCTCGTAGCCGGCGAACACGCAGAACTTGCCATCGATCACGGTGGTCGCGGCTTCCCACTTGCCGGCCGGCATGTCGGGGAGTTCCCGCCACGCGAGTTCCTGGGCCGGGAGCTTCGATGTGCTCACGGCAAGAGCCGACACCGTCAGAACGACGACAGATACGGCTGGTCCAAACCTCGGACCCTTCGGACCCTTGTGCATGGTGAACTGCGGCACTGTATCGTCGGGGCCGATCAGCCGTGGAGCTGACGGGCCAAAGCGGCGGCTTCGTCAAGGAGCGTCCGCATGCCGCCGCCTTCCAGCCAGTCGATTCTGAACAGGCGGTAGCTGGCCTCCGCCCGAACCGCGTTGAGCCGGCACAACTCCAGCACTCCGGGCTCCCCCGCGGTCGACTCTTGAACCTCGTCGCGCCACCCTCTCAACAGGTCGTCGAGGACGTTCGCGTCGTTCAGGGTGCCAAGTACATCCTGCAGGCGCTTGCAGCGATCAACCAGGGACACGGCAACTTCGCATTCGGCTCGGACCGGCTCCACCAGGTAGCGGAGCCGCTTGCCGGCGATGCGCACTCTGTGCGGGCCCCGCTCTCGGTCGTCGCCGATGCCGCCGATGCAGGCGTCCAGCCTGTGCGCAACCAAGTCGAGCCGCTCGGAAAGCGCGTGAGGGTACGACGGACCAACGGCTGCCGCCGGTCCCCGGTCAGCCAGGCGCGACTCGAAGGCGCCGGCCCACTCGGTGAACTCGTTGCACACTGCCCGGTTCTCGTCGCCAGACTGTGCTCGCAAATCCGAACGAAGTCGCGCCCTGACCCACTCAGAGCCGGGCCGGTGCTCCGGCTCCAGCCCATCGACCTGTTCCTCCAGCCACTCGAGCGCCACCTCGGCATCGCGGCTGGAGCCGGTCCGCTTCTGGTACCCGGCGAGCGTCCGCCGATCCCTCTTCTTCACGACGCCACGCAGCAGTCCCTTCCAGGCACTCAGGGTGCTTCGCAGCCGCCGGATCGCGACCCTGAAGTCGTGGAGGCCCTCGGTGTCCTCCGGATCGAGGGTGCGCGGCGCGGCCTCGCGGGCTTGCGAGAGAAGATCGAGCGCGATCAGGCGGACAGCCTCCCCCGCGTCCCGCGGCAGCAGATCGGCCGGAAGAGGCATTCCGTCAGTATAGGAAGGTGCCATGAAGACGATCATCGAGCCCTTCCGGATCAAGGCGGTCGAGCCGATCCGCCTCGCCAGTCCCGAGCAACGCGAAGAGGTGCTTCGCGACGCCCGCTTCAACCTGTTCAAGATCGCAGCGGAGCATGTGCTGATCGATCTCCTGACGGACAGCGGCACCGGCGCCATGAGCGCGCAGCAGTGGGCCGCGGTCATGCGCGCCGACGAGAGCTACGCCGGCTCGACGAGCTTCCTCCGCCTGCGCGAGACCGTCGAGGAGATCATGGGGTTCGAGCGGATGCTGCCGACGCACCAGGGCCGAGCCAGCGAGCGGATCCTGTTCGATCTGATCGGCGGCGACGACAGGATCGTGCCGAACAACGCCCACTTCGACACCACCCGGGCGAACATCGAACACAGCGGCGCCCGGGCGGTCGACCTCGGCATTCCCGAGGCAACCGACCCGACGAACCGTCACCCGTTCAAGGGCAATCTCGATCTCGACCGGCTGGAGTCACTGCTTGCGGCCGAAAGCTCACGCGTACCCGTCGTCATGTGCACGGTGACGAGCAACACGAGCGGCGGCCAGCCCGTGAGCCTGGAGAACCTGCGCGCGACGCGGGACCTGTGCGACCGGCGCGGCGTGCCCCTGTTCCTGGATGCTTGCCGGTTCGCCGAGAACGCCTGGTTCATCAAGGAGCGGGAAGCCGGGCAGCAGGAGCGGTCCGCAAGGGACATCGCGCGCGAGATGTTCGATCTCGCCGACGGCGCCACGATCAGCGCCAAGAAGGACGGGATCGTCAACATCGGGGGCCTCCTGCTCCTGCGTGACCAGGAGCTGTTCCGCCGCGCCAGTGACCTGACGATCCTGACAGAGGGGTACGTGACGTACGGGGGCCTCGCCGGCCGCGATCTCGAGGCGATGGCGCAGGGCTTCCGGGAGGTGCTCGACGAGGATTACCTGCGCTACCGGATCCGCAGCACGACGTACGTCGGCGAGAAGCTGCTGGAGGCCGGCATCCAGATCGTCGAGCCGCCGGGAGGACACGCGATCTACATCGATGCCTGCCGGTTCTGCCCGCACCTGTCCCGCGAGCAGCTCCCGGGCCAGGCGCTCGTGGTCGCTCTCTACCGGCATGCCGGCATCCGCACCTGCGAGGTGGGAACCGTCATGTTCGGCGCGCGGCAACAGCCGCCGCTCGACCTGGTCCGCCTGGCCGTGCCGCGGCGGGTCTACACGCAGTCCCACATGGACTACGTGGTCGAGGCGCTGGTGGAGTTGTACGCCGAGCGCGAGCGGATCCGGGGGCTACGGATCGTGGGCGCTCCGGAAGCGCTGCCGCACTTCTCGGCGCGCTTCGAGGAGATCTAGCAGCCCGTGGTGAAAGTCGCGCTGCATTCGAGCGGCCATGCATCCCGCCCAGCATCGTTGCTCCTCGGTCGAATATGGCCCGATATGCTCCCTCGTCGCGCCTTGCTGGGCGGGCGCCTGACCGCTCTCGGTGCGACACGCACTTCCACCACGGGCTGCTAGGCCGTGCGCGGCAGGAGGCGGAACAAGCCGTACGCCGCCGCCAGCGCGGCGATGCCGAGGACCGCCGCGGCACCGAGACGTCCATAGAGCGCCATACCGGTCCCGAACAGCGCGGCGTAGACCGCCGCGCAGCCGAGCATCCAGGCGAGCAGCGCCGCGGTGGCGCTGCCGGGCTCGTCCGCCCGGGTTTCGACGACCTTCCGCCAGCCGCGCGCGAATGGCCGCACGCGGTCGTAGAACGATTGCAGGACCGCCGTCTCCGTCGGCCGTGTGGCCATCGTGACGCCGAACCAGACCGCCGTGGTGAGCGCTACGCCGAGCAGGAGCTGAGCCGCAACCGAAGGCAGCGTCAGACCGACGGCGGCGTGGCCGAACTGAAACCACACGGCGACGGCGAACGACACGACCATCGCCGAGATCTCGGACCAGGCGTTGATCCGCCACCAGAACCAGCGCAGCAGGAAGATGAGACCGGTGCCGGCGCCGATCTGGAGCAGGATCTGGAACGCCTGCATCGCGTTCTCGAGCCACAGCGCCACGATCGCCGCCAGCGCGACCAGGGCGACCGTCGACAGCCGCGCTACCAGGACGTAGTGCGACTCGCCGCGGCCCGGCCGGACGAAACGCCGGTACACGTCGTCGACGATGTAGGAGGCGCCCCAGTTGAGGTGCGTCGAGATCGTCGACATCAGGGCGGCCGCCAGCGACGCGACGACCAGGCCAAGCAGGCCGTGCGGCAGGAAGACCAGCATCGCCGGGTAGGCCAAATCGTGCCGGATGATCGACGGATCCAGATGCGGGAACGCCTCGGCGATCGAGTCCAGGGTCGGATAGACGACCAGCGAAGCCAGCGCGACCAGGATCCACGGCCATGGCCGCAGCGCATAGTGGGCGATGTTGAACCACAGGGTGGCGCCCATCGAGTCCCGCTCGCTCCTGGCCGCGAGCATGCGCTGGGCCGCGTAGCCGCCCCCGCCCGGTTCGGCGCCCGGGTACCAGGTGGACCACCACTGGACGGCGATCGGAATCAGAAAGACGGTGGCGGCCGTCTCCCAGTCCGCGAAGTCGGGCAGCAGGGCGAGGCGCGCGGCGATGTCGGGGTTCGAGACGAGGCCGGAGAGACCACCGACAGCCGGGTGCGCGAGTGCGTACCAGGCGGCAGCGACCGAGCCCGCCATCGCGATGACGAACAGCATGAGGTCGGTGACGACGACACCCCACAGGCCGGAAGTCGCGGAGTACACGGCGGTCACCGCCGCCGCGACGAGCACCGTCGTGTACTTGTCGGCGCCCAGCAGGACGCCGCCGATCTTGATCCCGGCCAGCAGCACCGAGGCCATGATCATCACGTTGAAGAACACGCCGAGGTACACGGCCCGGAACCCGCGCAGGAAGAGCGCAGCCCGCCCCGAGTACCGGAGCTCGTAGAAGCCGATGTCGGTGAACACCCCGGAACGCCGCCAGAGCTTCGCGTAGAAGAACGTCGTGCACATGCCGGTGATCAGGAACGCCCACCACATCCAGTTGCCGGAGACGCCGCCGTTCCGCACCAGGTCCGTCACCAGGTTCGGGGTGTCGGTCGAGAACGTCGTGGCGACCATCGACGTGCCGAGCAGCCACCACGGCAGGTTCCGCCCGGCCAGGAAGAACTGCCCTGTGCCGGCGCCGGCGCGCCGCGCGAAGAGGAGGCCGACGGCGAGGGCGAGCGCCCCGTAGGCGGCGAGGACGGTCCAGTCGAGGCCGTTCAGGCGCACGGCTGGGGCGGCGGCGACGGCGACGGACATACCCGCCTGTCGCGGGTCGGGGGAGAGGGTCCCAGGGGCCGCTCGCACTTTCCTGGTGGATGGGAGGTGAGTGCTCGCTGCGGTCGGCTGCGCTCCGGTTTGGCGTCGTTCGATGAAAGGTCGTCGGGCGTCGCTTGCCGACAGCCCCCTGGGACCCTCTCCCCCGACCCACGACAGGCTGGAGGGCGTTGGTGACTGCGACCGCTCACGCGGGTCTTCGGGAGGTGCGACCGGCAAACCAGTTGCCGAGGTCGGCCGGATAGTCACCCGCGTCGACGCATTGCTGCAAGGTCGTCGCGACAGGCGGCAGGTCCCCCGGATACGTGAGTCCAGCGGTACTCTGGGTCAGCCCAAGAAGACGAACACGCGCCGCACCCTCGTTCGCAAGTTTGCCGAGCGTCTCGCTCAGTAAGAACTCGCTGGTCAGCGGGTCCGCCGAGGGAGGACCGAGAGTGGCTTGAAAGGCCTCGAAGCGGTCTTCGAGGAATCCGAAGATCGAGGGCTGGAAGGCCCAGAGGTTCATCGAGCAGGGGCTGTCAGCGACCAGCGATCGAGCTTCGCCAGCGCCGTCGCGGCCAACGAGGCCGGAGTCGGTCTCCCGCACGTCGTAGACCTCATCGATCCCCTCCAAGGTCGAATCCGTGCCTGCCTTGAGGATCCCGCGGTTGACACCGCTCGTCCGGGAAACGCCGGTTCGGTGGAGTTCGTACGCCGCGAGGAAATGCGAGCCGTGGCCGCCGTCCAGCAGCTCACCGACCCGGCGGCCGAACGACTCGATCGCCCGGGGGCCGTAGAAGTCGTCCGCGTTGACGACCAGGAAGGGCTCCTCGATCTTCTTCCGCAGCGCAAGGACGGCGTGGCCGGTGCCCCACGGCTTGGCCCGCTGCACCGGCGGCGCGGCGCTACTCGGCAGGTCGTCGAGGCTTTGAATCACAGAGTCGACGGGAACCGCCCCGCCGGCCCGCTCGGCGGCCCGGCTCATGAGCTGGTCGTTCCAGTCCGCCGACGTGACGAACACGACCTTCCGGCAGCCGGCGCGAATCGCGTCGCAGATCGCGTACTCGAACAGCACCTCGCCACTCGGCCCGACCGGCTCGAGCGTCTTCGGTCGGCCGAACCTCGCCGAACGGCCGGCGGCGAGAATCGCCAGCGTCAGTCCCTGACTCAAGCGGCTCGATGCCTCTCAACGACCGCCATGTCGAGCTCGACGCCCAAACCCGGCCCCGTCGGCGGTTCGATGAACCCGTTCTCGAACTTGATCGGCTCGACGAAGATGTCGCTGTGCAGGGCGTTCGTGTTGAACTCCTGGATCAGGAAGTTCGGCGAGCAGGTGTCGATCTGTATCGCCGCCGACGCCGCGACCGGGCCGCAGTACATGTGCGGCGCAATCATCGCGTAGCGGGTCTCGGCCATGCCGGCGATCTTCTTCGCCACGAGGAGGCCGCCGCACTGGCCGACGTCGAGCTGGATGATCTGCGCCGCCTGCTTCTCCAGCACCTCCGCGAACTCGAACATGTTGACCAGCCGCTCGCCGGTGGCGATCGGGATGCTCGTGTGAGCCGCGACGCGGGCCATCTCGTCGACGTTCTCGGGCGGCACCGGCTCCTCGAAGAAGAAGGGGTCGAACTCCTCGAGAATGTCCGCGACGCGCAGCGCCACCGCGGTCGAGAACTGGCCGTGAGTGCCGATGCCGATCTCCAGTTCGTCGCCGACCGCGTCCCGCATGGCGCGGAAAATCGTCGCCACGTGGCGGATCGTCTTCAGTGTGTAGTCCCGCGGCGGTCCCGTGATCGGCGAGAACGGATCGAGCTTGCAGCAGGTGATGCCGCGGTCGACCAGTTCCTGTGCCCGTTCGCCGGCAAGGGACGGGTTCTCCCAGATGCCGGAGCTGTTCAGGTAGGCATACGCTCGTAACTTGTCGTGGTACCTGCCCCCGAGGAGGTTGTAGACCGGCTGGTTCGTCGCCTTGCCAATCAGGTCCCAGCAGGCCATCTCGATCGCCGAGAACGCCGGCACGCCGTACAGCCCGGGGTGGCTGTAGTCGTGGAGCGTGGTCTTCATCCGCTGCCAGATCTTCTCCACGTCGAAGGGGCTCTGGCCCAGCACGAAGCGATCGAACAGATCGTTCAGCAACTCGATCTGTGGCTTCAGGTTCGTGGCGCCGCCGGAAACGCGCTCACCCAGACCGACGAGTCCTTCGTCCGTCCTGAGTTGAATGAACAGCCACTTGCGGTGCCCGATCGGCGGGTCGATGTTGTCGATCAGGATCGTCTCGAGTTCGGTGATCTTCATGTTCGACGCCTCGGAGTGTTGAGCCAGCGCAGCGGCCGCCTGCCGCGCCGCGGTCAGGCCGGCTGTCATGCCGGCCAAAGCACTCCCGGCGCTGGAAAGGAAGCCGCGTCTGGTGATCATTGCAGGCGGTCCGACTCTACGCGGCGCAGCATCCCATGGACGGCGTGCCGAGATCCGGCGCCTCCGTTCGCACAGGCGCTAGAGGCGGCTCTAGGCGACCCTGTCTTCGACCACGAGACTGCGCCCAACGGCTCGAAGGGCGCTCGTGACTCTGCTGATGTGGGAGTAGCGGTCCGGATCGAGCAGCTTGCCGACCGAGGCCTCGTCCAACCCGAGTTGCTCGGCCAGAGCCGCCTCGCTCAGGCCCTGTTCCCGCATCGCCGAGTAGAGCGCCAGTTTTGCGGCGGGAACGGGTGGAACGGCCACGACCTCCTGGCCATCCGCGACGGCGCTTGGGGTGGGAAGGTCTTCTCCGTTGTGGACGTGACTAGCGAGTATGGCGACAAGGGCGTCCGCCGCCATTTCCAGAGCTTCGGTTCGGTCGTCTCCGCACGTCAACGCCCCCGGAACATCGGGGAAAACGACAAAGAAGCCGCCGCCTTCTTCCGGGTTGAGAACACACGGATAGGCATAGCGCATCGGCTAGAAGTCTCCTCTGTCGACACTCAGATCTCTTAGCATGGATGCCAGCAGCCCTCGTCCGATCTCCTTCTGCGGAACCGTCGTCCAGCGGTTACCCAGATAGAGCACCGCGTGGCTTCCCTTCCCTCTGCGGGTGTCCAAACGGAAGTCCTGCTCCGTCCTCCGCGCATATCGCCTGGCTCGTCTGATGAACTCCCGTCCGTTCATGCTCCCGCTGCCGCAACGGAGGATCCTCCCTCAGAAGGCGAGATGGACTACGGTCGCTCGCAGATGACGCGAGGCTATCACCCGGCAATGTGTAGTTTCGCCCGGCGCACCGCCGATGCCAGCACTCGGCGCTACCATCCTGTCAGCGCCGCAGACGCGCTTCCCATCCAACTGAAAGGCCGCTTCACGATGAGTTCCGTCATCACCGTCCGTGACCTCGACCCGGGGGACAGGGCCTGGCTGAGGCATGAAGCGCGCCTGGCCGGTCTTTCGGTAGAAGAGTACGTTCGGCGCTTGATCCGGGAGAAGCGCGAGGAAGCGGAACGGCGGTACAAACCCTCGGAGGCGTTCAGGAGGCACTTCGGTGTCACACACGGCATCGAGTTGCCGCCGATCAGGCGTTGCTCGCACGAGGCCGTCACGTTCGCGGACGAGACCGAGGGGTGAGTCTCCCGTTAGCGGGCTTCTTCAGGACGAACGTCATGTCGCTCACCCGCGCCGCTTCGCGGCGCGCTGTCAGGTCGACTCTCAGGTCTCGACCTTGCTCATCAGCCGCGCGTCGGTCACCGGGAAGTGGCAGAGCGTTTCGTCGCAGGCCTGGTAGTCGACCAGGAGCGTCGCCACGACGCCACGGCCCTCGAGCGGCACTTCGACGCGGAAGTCGCCGTGCATCCGGCCCTGGCCGTCCACCTTGGGCAGAACCGGGTCGCCCGCGACCTGCAGGCCGAAGCCGGCCGGTGCCCGGACGCCGAACTTGAACTCCGCGTCGGAGCCGGGGGCGTAGATCCAGAAGCCCGGTTCGAGCCTGAAGTCGAGGACGGCCAGCGTGGTCTCGCCGTCGGTCGTCGTCGACATGGTCACCTCGACCGCCGGACTCACGGCGACGGAGAGGTTCTCCAGCTCGCCGCCGTCCACCGCGAACCGGGACGAGCTGAGCAGGTCCGGCCCTCCCGGGCCCTGGGCGGCCCGGAAGCGGTAGCCGCCCCAGTCGGAGGCGAACAGCGAGTCCCCGTTCTCGTCGAGCCAGCCCTGCCAGTCGTCGGCGGAGTCATGGCTCAGGCCGGTGTAGCGGCTAAGCAAGCGCTGCGCGCGCTCGGGCTCGACGCCTTCGCGCAGGTCGGCGACCGCGCGGTCCAGCAGCGCCGGGTCCTTGTTCGCGATCCCCAGCGCCCTGGCGTCCTCGTCGATCCGGAAGCGTCCGTCGAGCCGGAAGTACACCTTGCCCCCGTACTCGCTGCCGACGCGGGCGCCGTCCCAGTAGAGGTACGGCTCGTTCTCCGCGTACCAGGCCTGCCGCTCCTCGCGGTCGCCGCGCGCCGCTTCGGGAACCGCGTCGCCGAAGCTGAACGCGAGGCCGCGTTCCTGGGCCTCCTTCACCTTCTCCGGCGTGTCGTAGTACTCCTTCATGTCCTCGGTTTCGTAGTTGTCGAGTAGCGCGAGGCTGGTCGCCAGCCCCTCCCGGGGGCGGGCCTCACGAGTCGTCAGGATCGGATGGTCCCTGAAGCCGTGGATGTAGTGGACCGCGTTGATCAGCAGCCGCTGGCCGGTTTCGGTCATCTCGTCCGGAGTGCCGTAGAACCCCCACTGCAGCAGCCGCCCCTGGCGGCCGATGGCGAAGTAGTCCGGACCCTTCAGGTGCATGCCGCCGGCGATCCATTCCGTGTCGGGTGAATCGAGGAAGCCGTCGCCGGTCGTCACCACGCCGGCTTCGCTCTTGTCCGGCCGCTCGCCGACCGGCAGGTTCAGGGTGTCCCATTCCTTCTTGAGGACCTTGACCGTGGTCATCGTGTCCGGAACGTCCTCCATCAACTCGTAGTACTTGTACTTGGGCGGGGTAGGCACCTCCTCGAGCGCCAGCTCGATCGGCAGAGGTCCCTGGAAGATCGGATGGGTCGGGGACTGTGGCACGACAGCCCTGGAGAACAGGCACAGTCACCCGTATCGCCAGCCGAGCAGGAGGTTCAGGTCGTCCGAGATGCGGGCGCCCTGGCCGCCGATCAGGACGGTCGGCATGGACAGGGTCTCCAGCGTGACTCCCTCCGCTCCCGGGATCGTCTTGATCCGCTCCTCCGACCGGTCGATCGTCTGGCCGTCGACGATCAGGACGTCCGCGTCGCCGAGGTCGGCGCTCGCCAGATCGTTGCGGGCGATGCTCCGCACGTCGAAGTGCTCCGCGAGCATCGCGTGGTAGGCGTCCGCGTGGGCCGTGCCGGCGTCGCCGGCGTAGACGACGCGGAGTTGCGGCGCCGGCTCGGTGCAGGCGAGCGCCAGCGCGCCTGCCGCTAGCAGGGCCAGTCCGGACCATCTTGTGAATCGCATGTCGATGTTCCCCTTGAGGTTTAGAGCGGCGGGACTGGAGCCTCCAACCTTACCGGCAGCAGCCGAGCCGTCTCTGATCCGACGCGGTCGGCGTGTCCAACGAGTACACGTTGAACTGCCGTAGCGGCGGCGAGTAGATGTGGAGCGTGATCAGGTCCTCGCCCGCCGGTTGCGTGTTCGCGACCTGGTGGCAGTCGTCCTCCTCCGAGGCGCAGACGCGGCCGGCCCCGTGCTCGCGGCGACCGCAGGGGCAGATGAGGCCGGACGGCGTCGGCTCGAACGCCGTCTCGGTCGCCACGCCCTCGACGACGCGGAAGGCGCAACTCGAGCCCCGGTGGTCGTGGATCGGGGTCCGCTGTCCGCTCGACCAGCACAGGCAGACCAGTTCGTACCAGTCCGACTCGGCGATCCGGTTCCGCCGGTAGCCGTGCGCGCCGAAGCGGCAGGCGGAGCCGAGGTCGGCCCGGGTCACCGGGATGTCGCCCAGCAGACCGCTCAGGACCTCCAGGTCGGCGCATCCGTCGAGCGACCCCAGGTAATCCAGCAGCGGACCAAGCCGGCCCGTGGACGACCCCGAGTTCACGTCAACGCCCTCCTACATCGACCACCTGATCCCGAACTGCGCCGAGCGCTGCGCGCCGCGCGTCCGGATCCGGGGCCAGTCGTCGCGAGTGATGGTGCCGGGCTCACCGAGACGGCCTCGGTTGTTGTAGCTGCGCAGACCGTCCATCTCGATCGCGTTCGTCCGGTCGGTGGCGTTGAAGACGTCGAGGAAGACGAGAAGGCCGTGTCGTTCCCCGACGGTGAAGTTCCTGGCGAGGCGCACGTCGGCCGAGAAGTAGTCCGGCGCGTTTCTGCTGTTGAAGCCCTCGAAGAGAATCGTCGGATAGGCGGGGAAGCCCCCGGGTGAGCGTATGAACTCGCTGTCCCGGACGGTGTAGGGAGTGCCGGACCGGTAGTCCAGGAATCCCGACAGTTGGAATCCCCAGGGCAGGTTCCCTATGGCTGAGAGCTTGTAGCTGTGCTCCACCTCGGTGTTGAGCGGACCATTGAACAGCGCGGGCGGGTCGTCCAGACCCTCATAGCGCGCCGCCCGGTTGAGGGTGGAGTTACCCGAGATCAGGTCGAAGAACGAACTGCCGACCGCGTCCTGGTTGGTGTAGCTCACGTGCACCAGGGAGCCGTTGGCAAAGCGGCGCTTGAATTCGATCTCGACATCGAGGACCTCGCTGTAGCCCGTGTTGGTGTAGAAGCGGACCGGTCCCCTGGTGGGATCGGGCCGCGCTCCGTCGAGCTCGAATGACTGCCTGTTCAGGAAGTCCGTAAAGAAGAGGCCGTCGCTGTCGGAGCCGATGACGTGAATGCTCAACGTATTGCGCTCACCGAGCTGGCGCTCGTAACCCACGGTCCACTTGACGATCTCAGGCAGGTAGAGGTTCGGATCGACGATCCTCTCGGAAGTCGCGGTTATGCCCGTCGGGTCCATTGCGCCAGTCGCGGGATCGATCGGCACGCCAAAGAGGAGCGGGGGCCGCAGAGCCCCCGTATGGCCGATCAGGTTCGTTCGATCGTGGTAGATCCCGGCGCCGAAACGGAACACGGAACGGCCGTTCCCCTGAACATCGACGGCAGCGCCGAGCCGCGCCTCGAGCGTCTGATCGTCGACCAGGTTGTTCCGGTCGTAGCGCCCGCCCAGATTGAACGTCCAGCGGTCGTTCACGAACCAGTCGTCCTGGACGAAGAGATGCGTGTTCGTGACCGAGGCGTCGATGTCGGTCGCCAACTGGTAGACGCCACTGGCCGGAGGGGTAGAGAAGTCGGGAGCGAACCCGTGGCTCCAGTTGCGCCACGCCGGCTGCTCGGTACGCTGACCGAAACGCTCCACGCCGACCCCCGCACGCAGGGAGTGATCGCCCTGGAGCCAGGACAGGCGTTCCTTCCACTGGAAGCTCTCGAGCGTGTTGTCGACCGCGGGGCCGATGGCGCCTCGGAGGTTGAAGACGAGATCGCCTTCATCGAAGTAGAGACGAAGTTGCCGCAACGGATTCGAGGATGTCTCCATGCTCCGGTCGGACCCAATCTGTCCCACCACGGATTCCAGCGTCATGTCCGACCTCACGGTGGCGACGTGGCGCACGGAAATGCCCAGGGAGTCGTTGGCATGATCCTGCTCCTCCACGTCTTCCAGGCGGGCGCGGAAGAGCGAGTGCGAAACGTCAGCCCGCTCGCTGACCCAGTTCCCCGACACGGTCAGGTCGTTCGAGTCCGAGAACTGGTGGGTCAGCTTGCCGGTCAGGCGGTCGCGGCTGGTGACGTTGGCGGTCAGCCCCAGCTCGGGCGGCACGGCCCGCACGTAGATGTGGCTCTGGTTGTAGTTGTAGCCCATCTCCAGATCGTCGTACTCGTAGCTGGTGAAGAAGTGGGTCGTGCCCCGGTTGACGGGGCCGCCCAGGGTCAGCGAGGCCTGTCTCCGCGTGAAGTCCTGCCCCTCCAACTGCTCCGCGTCGTCCGCGGTCGCCCCGGTGAACCCCGGTTCCACCAGCCCGTCGTGCGCTTGCTGAATCGTCGCCGAAGCGTTGTACCGGTCGGCGCCGGAGCGGGTGATGATGTTGATCACGCCTCCGGACGCGTTGCCGTACTCGGCCGAGAACATCGAGGTCGACACCTGGACCTCCTGGATGGCGTCCAGGTTGTAGGTCTGCAGCGCCGTTCCCGTCGAGAAGCTCGATCCCATCTGGCCGGCGCCGGCGGAAGCCCGGGGCCCGGCCCGGGTCTCGGACGTGGCCAGATCGTCGTAGTTCAGGTCGCTCAGGTCGTTGTTGGCCACGCCGTCGATCAGGAACTGGTTCTGGTTCATGCGCGCGCCGTGAACACTGAAGCTGTTGTTCGGCGCACTGTTCTCCAGGGCGCCGACCGACAGCCCCCCGTGGACCCCTGGAAGGATCTTCAGCACGTCCAGGAAGCTCCGGTTCGGGAGCGGAAGGCTCTGGATCTCCTCGAAGGAGATGTACTTGTTCACCCGGGAATCGACCGACTCGATCGGCGGCCGCTCGGAGACGACGGTGATCTCCTCGCTCACTTCCTCGGTGGCCGCGAGTTCGAAGTTCACGCGCTGAATGCTGCCGACCCGCACCGCCAGGGATACGGGCGGCGCGGCGTATCCGGTGGCCTCCACGGAGACCTGGTAGGTCGCGGGGCGCACGTTGGTCGCGTTGTAGAACCCGTCGGCGTCGGTGGTGAGAACGAGCGGATCCTCGATCTCCTGCGATTGAAGGATGACCGTAGCGCCGGACAGAGGTGCACCCTCCGCGTCGGTCACGGTGCCGAGCACCTGGCCGGTGGTGCCGAACTGGCCCGTGGCCGGCACGGCTACCAGCAGCAGGACGGCCCAGCCCACCGTCCGCGCGTGTCGAGTTCTCATCTGGTTGAACATGTCCTTCGCTCCCTTCCGGTTCCCGGCCTTCGCGATCTAGACGCTGCCCGCGCCGGAGGTCGTTCGACCCCCGGCTCCCGGGCACACTTCAAACGGTATGAACAGGCTATGGGGAGGCCATGGCCACTAGCTTGATCCAAACCTCAGCGGACGTTGATCGGACTTGAAGCCGTCAGCAACCGGAGCGTGAGCCCGTCCGCTAGGATCCATCGGTGATCTTCTACTTCGGCCCCTTTGTGCTGAAGCCCGAGCAGTACGGCCTCGAGGTGGCCGGACAGCCGCGCCAGCTTCAGCCGAAGGTGTTCGAATTGCTGGCCTTCCTGGTCGCCAACAGGGATCGGGTGGTATCCAAGGAAGAGCTGCTGCGGAACATCTGGCACGGCGCCTACGTGTCGGAAGCGGCGATCAGCCGCGCGGTCAGCGAGGTGCGCAAGGTTCTCCGCACTGGTGGCGGCAGCGCGGACTGGATCACCACCGTCTACGGGCGCGGATTCCGCTTCGTCGGCCCGGTCATCGAGGACCTGGCCGCGCCGGACGGCGCCTCCGCGGTTCCGGACTCGCCGCCGGAGGAGGAGCGGAGGATCTCGATCGCCGTCCTGCCGTTCGCCGACCGCAGCCCGCAGCGCGACCAGGCTCATCTCTGCGAGGGGATGGCCGAGGAGATCCTCCACCGTCTCGCGCACGTCGTCGGCCTCCGGGTCGCGGCCCGCGGCGTGTCCTTCCAGTACGACGCGCTGGCCGACCCCCGCGAGGTCGGACGGCAGATCGGCGCCGACCTGGTGCTGGAGGGTACGGTCCGCAAGGAGGGCGACGAACTGCGCATCGGCGTCGAGGTGACCGACGCGCGGACCGGGCTCCAGGTCTGGTCGGAGCAGTGGCAGCGACACTCGCAGCAGGTCTTCGCGTTGCAGGACCAGACGGCGACGCTGATCGCCGAGACCCTGGAACTGCGCCTGGCGCCGGACGCGCCGCGGCACGAGGCGAGGCGCACCGCATCGAGCCAGGCCTACGACCTCTACCTGCGCGGCCGCAGTCTCTACCACCAGGCGCGCAAGCGGACCTACTACGAAGCCCGGCGGCTGTTCGCGGAGGCGATCCAGCTCGACTCCGAGTACGCCCTGGCCCACGCGGCGTCCGCCCACTGCTCGGCTTACCTCTACCTGTTTCACGAGCCGAGCGCGGAGAATCTCAGACTCGCCGACGAGTCGAGTTCGCGGGCCTTGGAGCTGGCGCCGGAAGTCGCGGAGTCGCACTCGGCGAGGGCGATGACCCTCAGCACGAACGGCCGGCTGGAAGAGGCCGAAGTCCACTTCCGGCGCGCCCTGGAACTCGATCCGCTGAGCTTCGAGGCGAATCACAACTTCGCCCGTCACCGTTTCTCCCAGGGCCAGATGGAGGAAGCGGTCACGTTCTTCTTCCGGGCGATCGAGGCCGATCCGACGGCCTACGCCCCCTGCTCGATCTGCGCCTCGGCTCTGTCGACGCTGGGCCGGAAGACCGAAGCGACGCGACTCCAGGAACTCACGATGGCCAGGGTGCAAAGGCGCCTGCTGCGCTACCCCGACGACCAGCGCGCGATCTACCTGGGAGCAGTGGCTCTTGCCCGCGAGGGTCGAACGGACGAGGCCCTGGAGTGGGCCGCGCGGGCGGAGACCCTGGATCCGCAGGATGCCGTGGCGCTCTACAACCTGGCCTGCATCGCTTGCGTGTGCGGTGATGCGGAAAGCGGCCTGCGGTACCTGGAGTCGGCGATCACGCACGGTTATCCGCACTTGAGCTGGATCGAGAACGATGCCGACCTGGCGGCGCTGCGGCAGGATCCGCGGTTCGAGGAGGTCGTGGCGCCGTTGCGGGGGGCGGCGCGGCAGGCGGGCTGACTGTCGGTGCGCCGGCCTTCTGGCCGGCATCCGGGGCGATGCCGCGGAGCGGCGAGCCCGAAGCGCCCGCCCCGCGCTTGCACGCCTCCGCCCGACACAGGCACACTCACGGTTTCACTCGAACAGCTCAAGGACGGAACGGATGCTGGAACTTGGTCTTGAAGGCAAGGTGGCGATCGTCACCGGCGGCAGCGATGGGATGGGGCTCGCCACGGCGCGCCGACTCGTGAACGAGGGGGCCCGCGTCGCGATCTGTGCGCGCCGGGCCGAGAACCTGGAGCGGGCCGCGGACAAGCTGCGCGCTGTCGGCGGCGGCGACGTGTTCGCGCAGGCCGCCGACGTCACGTCCAGCAGCGACGTCGACCGCTTCATCGACGCGGTGACGGCCGAGTTCGGCGGCGTCGACATTCTGATCAACAACGCGGGCGCGTCGGCCGCCCAGGGCCTCGAAGCGCTGGGCGACGACGCCTGGATGGCCGACATCGAACTCAAGGTGATGGGCGCGGTGCGGTTCTGCCGCGGCGTCGTGCCGTCGATGCGCGAGCGCGGCGGCGGCGCCATCGTCAACGCGACGATCGGCGGCGGCAAGGCGGCGCCGGCTCGGGCGCTGCCGACCAGCGTCACCCGGGCCGCCGGCATCAACCTGACGAAGTCCCTCGCCAACGAACTGGCCGCCGACAACATCCGCGTCAACGCGATCTGCATCGGCCTGATCAAGAGCGAGCAGTGGGTGCGCCGGGCGAAGAGCCAAGGCGTCGACGTCGAGTCGGTCTACGAGGCGATGGGCAAGCAGGTTCCCCTGGGGCGCGTCGGCCAGGCCGAGGAGTACGCCGACCTGATCGCGTTCCTGGTGTCGGAACGCGGCGCCTACATCACGGGAACGGCCATCAACCTCGACGGCGGACTCTGTCCCGTCGTCTGACCTGCAAGCTCCCGCCGGCGTACCGCAAGCTGTTGCGGATGCTTGAGTTGCGGGGAGCTGGACGAGCTTGGGCCATTGATCTCTCGACATGCTTCGGCTAGCGTGCGCGGCTTGCTGATGCAGGATCGATGGAACCGCGCCCGCGAGACCGACCCTTGTGCAAGAGTTGCGTCTGCTCGGCCGAAGAGAGAGCGAGGTCATGGAGAGGTCATGGACATCGTCCATGTGCCTGGAACGGCGACTGACAAGGCGGGCGGATCTCGCGGGGCCGGTTCTCTCCGGTTCTCACGTCCCTGTTCGCGGGCCGTGACGTGAGGGACGTGTCCGCCGCTTCGAGAGTGCCTGGAGGATGTCTCCGCGCGGCGTTGCCTTGCGTCCTGGCGGTCGTCGCGCTGCTGGCGCCGGCTCAGGCGGCGCAAGCGCAGCGGCTTCTGACACTCGTGCCGGGCGTCGGGCAAGCGGCATCGGTGGGCGACCTCGGTCCTTCGATCGGGCCGGTTCCGACGGCCGTGCAGGTGGACCTGGGGCTGCTGCGCGCCGCCCCGGCGCGGCTGGAAGTGCCGACGCCCGACGGCGGCGTGCTGTCCGCGGAACGGAGCGTGTTCGAGGACCGCGGCGGCGGCGACCTGATGTGGTCCGGCGGCCAGCCCGGCGCGGGGTACGACACGGTGGTGCTGACGGTGGAGGGCGGCCGTCTGGTGGGCCGTTTCGGAGCGGCGGGCGGCGGCGCGTACCAGATCCACGCGGAGCGGGACGGCCGGGGCGGCATGGCGCCGCTCGTCGGCCCGGGTCTTGAGGGGTGGTGCGGGGTGGAGGCGGGTGCGCAAGACGGCCACGAAATTCATGCCCATGACCTGGCAGCAGCCCATGCAGCGGATCCTCCCGAGCGCGCGAGCAATCCGCAGAGCCACGATCGGCTGGACATTCTGGTGGCGTACACGGCGACGGCCGCCGAGCACTGGGCCGACCGCGGCGGCGCTCTTGCGGCGATCCGCCACGCCGGCGACTACCTGAAGATGGTGTTCCGGAACAACGATCTCCCGGTCGAGCCGCACATTGCACACATCGCGCAGGCGTCGGCGGCCTTGGATCGGGCGGGGAGAGTCCTGGACCGGCACGACCAATGGAGGAACTACAACCCCTTGTACAAATGGATGTTCCGGGACGGCGATCTGCTGCGCCTTCAGCACGAGCATCGGACCGACTTCGTGCACGTCTTCACGGGCGAACCTCGACACCTTCTCGGGGGTGCTTGCGGCGGCCACCGTCAATTCACGAAGGGGTCCACCGCCCGCCGCTTCTCCGGCCTCGCCCGGGGCTGGACCACGAACCACCCTGGGCCCTGCCCCGACTACGCCGTCATCTTCGCGCACGAGATCGGCCACGGTCTGGGCGCCCACCACGATCGGGCGAACATTGTGGGGTTCGCATCAAACACCGCGCGGAAGAAGGCGCTGGAGTCTCTGTACAGGCCGTACGCTCTCGGCCACGCGAACTTCGACGTCATGCCGAGCCTGGGAACGGCGATGAGCTACCTGGGCCAGATCGAGCCGTTCTTCTCGACTCCCCGGATCCGCCCCTGGGGAGCGGCGGTGGGCATCGCCGACGAGGCGGACAACGAGCGCACGCTTCGCGAGACGGTCCACATCGGCGTGCGCTTCAGCGACCACCTGCGCTCGATGGACGGCGTTCCGGCGGCGCCGAGCGATCTTCGGGTTCGGTTCGACGGCGGCGCCGCGCGCCTCTCCTGGCGGGACAACGCTCCGGACGCGGACGGCTACGAGGTCGCGTACCTGTGGGGATCCGAGTACCTGGAAGAACTCCACGACCGCGAACTCAGCGGGCAGCGGATCCGGGCCGTCGAAGGCCGCACCGGGGCGACTCTGCCTCTCGAGTACACGGAACCGGGCTCCCTCTACAGGTTCGAGGTCCGGGCGATCAAGGGCGAAGTCCGGTCTCTGCGCAGCAGCGAGGTCTGGCTGGTCATCCCGGGCGAGCCGATCGCGGCGCCGTCGGACGTTACCGTGACGGTCGCCTCCAACCTCGATACGGTCGATGTCCGCTGGACCGACAACTCGGACAACGAATCGGCGTTTGAAGTGCAGCTGCTGAAGGACGGCGAGCCGATCCTGCGGGACTCGTACTACGGGCCGGACAACGAGCGTGGCCTTTTCCTTGCCTATACAGTGCAACCTCAAGCCGCCGACGAATACGGCGTACGGGTGTTCGCCTACAACTCGTCGGGTTACTCCGCGAGCAGCGAAGTGGCGACCTTCCGCTGGGAGCACCCGCACGCTCCGGGACCGGTCGCCGACGTCGCTGCGACGGCCATCGGGCCGAGGACGGTGCGCGTGACCTGGACGCCCGACCCGGAGGTGGAGCGCTATGACGTCACAGCTTGGCTTAGAGGTTGGGATCACTCGCGCGATTGGTATCCATCACGCGACGGTCCCGCCAGCGCCGCGTGGGTCGACTTCGAGGACCTGCCTCGCGGCGGCCGCTACCGGTTCTATGTGCGGCCTCGGGCTGGTCTGGGCTCCGATGCGTTCCTGACCCTGGGCGAGCGCGGCTCGGGCCCGAAGGCGCCCTCGGACCTTTCCTGGGAGACGGTGGAAGGGCGCGCCGTCATGAGCTGGAAGGACAACTCGAGCGACGAACTGGGCTTCGAGATTCAGGCCAGCAGCCAAAAGGTGGAGTCGTGGTGGAGGGTGGCTACCGTGCCTCCGAACACGGAATCCGTCGTAGTAGCGGACGCCGCAGGCAGCAATACCAACCCGAAGTTTGGTCAGCACGTCGTCCGGGTGTTCGCCTACAACCAACGCGGATTCTCCGCGAGCAGCCCCCGCGTGCCCCGACCGCCGGGCGAGCCGGCGCCGGGCGAGCCGCCGCGAGTGCCCCCCAAGGCGTCCATCGGCGTCGACTGCTCCGATGATCCCTGCCGTGTACGAACCGGAGAGGAGATCCGGTTCACGGATGCGAGCACCGGCAACGTGACGCAGAGGCAGTGGAGCTTCGGCGACGGCGCCACGTCTGACCTGAGCTCGCCGACGCACGCGTGGTCCACGCCAGGGTTCTACGACGTGACCATGACGGTCAGCGACGGCTCGAGTTCGGACTCGGCGACGCGGACGATGCTCGTGGAGGCGGCGGCACCCGCCGGTTCCTGCCGTTTCACTGCGGAGATTCTCTGCCTTCAGGACTCGCGCTTCGAGGTGAATGCGAAGTGGCGGAGCTCGGACGGCGGATCCGGACCCGGACGCGTCGTTCACGCAGGCACCAACAACTCGGGCCTGTTCCGGTTCTTCGATCCCGAGAACTGGGAGATCCTGATCAAGGTGCTGGACGGCTGCGGGATCAACGGGCGCATGTGGGTGCTGGGCGCTTCGACGACCGATCTGGGCTACCGGATCGTGGTCACCGACACGGCGGCCGGCGAGTCGCGGTGGTACTACAACGAGCCGGGCCGGCCGGCGCCGGCGATCGTCGATACGGAGGCCTTCGCCTGCGGCGCCGGCGCAGGGCCTTAGCCTGTTCGAGAAGGTTCGAGGTGACCTGCGCGTGATGACTTCGAGAACGGGCGGACCGGGTTGTGCGGAGCTCCGTCGCGGGGCGGCAGCGGGGCTGTTGCTTGCCCTTGCGTTCACGGCCGGCGCGGCGAGCGGCGGGGACAACGCGGCGTGGGTGTCGTACTCCGGCGTGCCGAAGGCGCTGGAGCCGAACGAAACGGCGACGGTGACGGTGAAAATGAAGAACACCGGCACGACGACCTGGAAGACGACGGTCGTCACCGAGACGAAGGGTTCGACCCTGACCACGACGAGGACCTCGTACTCGCTGGATGCGGTTGGCCATGGTTGGGGAGTCAACGGCGTGGCGGTCACGGGCAGCGTGGCGCCGAACGCGACGCGGAGTTTCCAGTTCACGATCACGGCGCCGGGGACGGCCGGCAACTACACGTTCCAGTGGCGGATGTCGCGCACCACGGTCGTCACCGACAGGCCCATCGTGGCGAGTTCGACGCCGGGAACCTCCTTCGGCGCGGCGACGCCGAGTCGGACGATCCACGTGGGATCGGACACGGCGCCGTCGTTCGGGAACCGAACGATCGACGATCAGGAATGGCTGAGGGGCAAGGCGATTGACGCGGTCACGCTGCCGGCGGCGACCGGCGGCAACGGGCCCCTGTCGTACTCGCTGTCGGGGTGCTACCTGCCCGGGGGCGTGACGTTGGACCCGGCGACGAGGCAGCTCAGCGGCACGCCCAGGACGGCGTGGGGTCCGACGACATGCACGTGGAAGGTGACGGATGCGGACGACAACACTGCGGCGAGCGATGCGGACACGCTGACCTTCAAGATCACGGTGAAGCGGCCGATTCTGACGGTGAGCCCGGCGGAGCTGACGGTCGAGGAGGGAAAGACTGGGACCTTCACGGTGGAGCCGTCCGAGCAGCCGACGGGCACGGTGACGGTGACGGTGTCGAGCGCGGACATCAAGGTGGCGACAGTGAGTCCGGCAAGCCTGACCTTCAATGCGACCACCTACGCGGCGAAAACGGTGACGGTGACGGGCGAGCAGGACGAAGACGCGTCCGACGAGGAGGACACGAGCGTCAGTCTGAGCGCGAGCGGCGGCGGCTACAACAACGTCTCGGCGACGGTGACCGTCAAGGTGAAGGACGACGACGAACCGGATCTCGTGGTGAAGCCGGCATCGCTGACGAACCCGCCCATCGACGAGGGCGGTAGCCGCACGTTCGATGTGAAGCTGGCTACGCAGCCGACACACGAGGTGACGGTGTCGGTGTCGAGCGGCGACACCGAGGCAGCGGGGGTAAGTCCGGCGTCCTTGAGCTTCACGACGGACAACTACGGCGCGTGGCAGACGGTGACGGTGACGGGCGAGCAGGACGCTGACGCGGCCGAAGAGGAGGTGACCGTCAGTCTGAGCGCGAGCGGCGGCGACTACAACAACGTCTCGGCGACGGTGACCGTCAAGGTGAAGGACGACGACGTCAAGGGTGTGGTGGTGAAGCCGGCATCGCTGACGAACCCGCCCATCGACGAGGGTGATAGCCGCACGTTCACGGTGAAGCTGGCTACGCAGCCGACACACGATGTGACGGTGTCGGTGTCGAGTGGGGACACCGACGCGGCAGACGTGGATCTGACGTCCCTGAGCTTCACGACCGACGACTACGGCACACCGCAGACGGTGACGGTGACGGGGGTTCAGGACGCTGACGCGGAGAACGAGGAGGTGACCGTCAGCCTGAGCGCGAGCGGCGGCGACTACGCCGATGAGTCGGCGACGGTAACCGTCAAGGTGAAGGACGATGACGTCAAGGGTGTGGTGGTGGACCCGACGGACTTGACGGTCAAGGAGGGAAGCAATGGCACGTTCGATGTGAGGTTGGCGACGCAGCCGACGGGCGCGGTGACCGTGACGGTGACGAGCGGCGACACCGGGGCGGCAGGAGTGAGTCCGGCGTCCTTGAGCTTCAGCACGGGCAACTACAGCTCGCCACAGGCGGTGACGGTGACGGGCAAGCAGGACGCTGACGCGTCCGACGAGGAGACGAGCATTGCGCTGAGCGCGAGCGGCGGCGGCTACAACAACGTGTCGGCGTCGGTGGATGTAAACGTAGATGACGACGACACACGGGATCTGGTGCTGAGCGCGACGGATCTGGGCGTCGGTGAGGGCGGCAACGGCACGTTCACCGTGGCGCTGGCGACGCAGCCGAGAGGTCCGGTGACCGTGACGGTGACGAGCGGCGACACCGGGGCGGCAGGAGTGAGTCCGGCGTCCTTGAGCTTCAGCACGGGCAACTACAGCTCGCCACAGGCGGTGACGGTGACGGGCAAGCAGGACGCTGACGCGTCCGACGAGGAGACGAGCATTGCGCTGGACGCGAGCGGGGGCGATTACAACAATGTCTCGGCGTCGGTGGATGTAGACGTAGATGACGACGACACACGGGATCTGGTGCTGAGCGCGACGGATCTGGGCGTCGGCGAGGGCGGCAACGGCACGTTCACCGCGGCGCTGGCGACGCAGCCGAGAGGTCCGGTGACCGTGACGGTGACGAGCGGCGACACCGGGGCGGCAGGAGTGAGTCCGGCGTCCTTGAGTTTCGGCACAGGCAACTACAGCTCGCCACAGACGGTGACGGTGACGGGCAAGCAGGACGCTGATGCGTCCGACGAGGGCACGAGCATCGTGCTGGCTGCGAGCGGCGGCGACTACGGCAGCGTCTCCTCGTCGGTCAGCGTGACGGTGACGGACGACGACACGGAGGGCCTGGCGCTGAGCGCGACGGATCTGAGCATCGCCGAGGACGGCAACGGCACGTTCACGGTGGCGCTGGCGACGCAGCCGACGGGCACGGTGACAGTGTCGGTGACGAGCGGCGCCACCGGGGCGGCTACGGTGAGTCCGGCGAGCCTGAGCTTCACCGCGGCCGACTACGGCACGTCGCAGACGGTGACCGTGACGGGCGTCCAGGACGGCGACGCGGCCAACGAAACCACGACCGTCAGTTTGGCCGCGAGCGGCGGCGACTACGGCAGCGTGTCGTCGTCGGTGAGCGTGACGGTGACGGATGACGACACTCAGGGCCTGGCGCTGAGCGCGACGGATCTGAGCGTAGCCGAGGGCGGCAACGGCACGTTCACCGTGGCGCTTTCTACGCAGCCGACGGACACGGTGACAGTGGCGGTATCGAGCGGCGACACCGGGGCGGCAACGGTGAGTCCGGCGAGCCTGAGTTTCACCGCGGCCGACTACGGCACGTTGCAGACGGTGACGGTGACGGGCGTCCAGGACGCTGACGCGTCCGACCAAAACACGGGTATCACGCTGGCCGCGAGCGGCGGCGACTACGGCAGCGTGTCGTCGTCGGTGAGCGTGACGGTGACGGACGACGACACACCGGATCTGGTGCTGAGCGCGACCGACCTGGGCGTCGGCGAGGGCGGGAATGGCACGTTCACCGTGGCGCTGGCGACGCAGCCGACGGGCGCGGTGACCGTGACGGTGACGAGCGGCGCCACCGGGGCGGCTACGGTGAGTCCGGCGAGCCTGAGTTTCACCGCGGCCGACTACGGCACGTTGCAGACGGTGACGGTGACGGGCGTCCAGGACGACGACGCGGCCAACGAAACCACGACCGTCAGTTTGGCCGCGAGCGGCGGCGGCTACGGCAACGTCTCGTCGTCGGTCAGCGTGACGGTGACGGATGACGACACTCAGGGCCTGGCGCTGAGCGCGACGGATCTGAGCGTAGCCGAGGGCGGCAACGGCACGTTCACCGTGGCGCTTTCTACGCAGCCGACGGGCACGGTGACCGTGGCGGTGTCGAGCGGCGACACGGCTGCGGCGACGGTGAGTCCGGCGAGCCTGAGCTTCACCGCGGCCGACTACGGCACCTCGCAGACGGTGACGGTGACGGGCGTTCAGGACGACGACGCGGACAACGAAAGCACCAGCATCAGCCTGAGCGCGAGCGGCGGCGACTACGGCAACGTGTCGTCGTCGGTCAGCGTCACGGTGACGGACGACGACAGCGAGACCCCATCCGTCCCCGCGGGCACGCCGTCGTTCGGCGC
>JAAXHG010000200.1 GCA_012270995.1 Vicinamibacteraceae bacterium
CCTCGAGCCGCGCGGCCTCCTCCTTGCTGAGATAGAGGTTGTCGCCGTAGCGCTCCGGACGCTGGAGCGGGGTCACGGTCGCGGCGTTGTAGTTACCCGTGAGATCGGGTCGGCCACTGGCCGTGCGCGGCACCCCGTCGCCGGCGGCGGCGATTCCGGGGTTGAGGTCGAGCAGGAGCAAGACGGTCGACAGGGATCGGATGAGTCTCTTCATACTTCCTCTCTTCCATCCTGATCACGCACCCTACAAGCCTGACATCGGGCCAGACGTCTCGAGTATAGTCGTACAGTTACAAAAGACTCCGTGTTCGCTAGCCAGCTCGATACAGGAGAATCGCCATGAAAGAGAACCTGACCCGCTCGGGTATCAAGCTGTCACCCGTGTACGGGCCCTCCGAGTCCAATGGCGACTACAGCGAGCGCTTCGGCAATCCGGGGGAGTACCCGTGTACCCGCGGAACCCGTGCCTATTCCGGGCGGGGCTGGATTCAGCGCGAGTTGTCAGGTGAGGGCGATCCCAAACGCTCGAATGAACAGTTCAAATACCTGATGGCTCTTGGCCAGACCGGTCTCGATGTGATCGGTGACAGTCGTGACAGTCCCACGAGTCCCACGATGTCGCTGATGGATCCCGATCACCCACTCGCGCGATACACCGTCGGCACGCAGGGTGTCTCGCTCTGTCGTCATGATGACTATCGTGAATTGCTCGACCGTATCCCGCTCGACCAGATGTCGATATCGAGTTCCGGTCCGTCCATGTTCACGGTGGCAAGCCTCTACCTGCTCGCGAAGGAGCGCGGCGTCCCTCCAGGCGTGCACCGAGGTTCCGTGATCGAGTGGCCGTTCTATTCCAAACATTGCTCCTATGCATACAAGATGCCCTTCGATCTCCACCTGCGGATGTCCTGCGACGTCATCGAGTTCTGCAGCAAGGAGATGCCGAAGTTTCACGGCTATCTCGAAGACACCTACTTCTTCAGTGAAGCGGGCCTGAACGCAGTCGAAGAGGCGGCACTCGGCTTCGTCGAGATTCGCCACATCGTGCGCACGCTTCTCGCACGCGGTCTCGACATCGACAGCTTCGCCCCGCGCATCGCCATCCTCACGAACTGCTCGATGGACTTCTACGAGGAGATCGCGAAGATTCGCGCCATGCGTCGCATCTTCGCGCGCATGATGAAGGAGGAGTTCGGCGCGAAGGATCCGCGCTCGCAGGCGGTCAACATCGCGGTTCACACGTCGGGACTTTCGCTGACCACCGAGCAGCCGGCCAACAACATCGTGCGTGGCGCGGTGCAGACGGTCGCACTCGTCGCACTCGGACTGGCCGGCGTCAGCGCGCTCGAGATCTCGACCTTTGACGAGGGCTACCGAACCCCCAGCAAGGAGGCGCATCTCGTGGGGTTGCGCACGCAGCAGGTGATCGACCTCGAGACGAATATCAACAGCGTGCAGGATCCCTTCGGTGGATCGTGGTTCATGGAGTCGCTCACCGACGAGGTCGAGGCCAGGATTCTGGATATGGTCAACGACATCGAGTCGCTCGGCGATCCGGCGGTGCTGGTCAGCAGCGGTTACTTCAAGCAGTTCTTCCACGGCACGATGGGCCGCTACCACCGCCAGGTGCACGACGGGGAAGTGTTGAAAGTCGGAATGAACGTGCACCAGATGCCCGCGGAGCAGGACACGCTGCTGCGCGATATCAGCGAGGAGAAGATCGAACCGCTGTTCGCGGTGGCGGCGTCTTCGTGTTCGCGTTGCCCTGAGGTCTGAAGCGAGGAGAGCGCCATGCCGAGCTCCTGCGTGCTTCGTTGATGATGGCTGTGATCCTGACGCCCGTGACTGGATGGGCCCAGCCGGGCGGCTCATTGTTCGAGCAGCACTGCGCGCCCTGTCATGGAAGCCCGGAGCCCGGCTCGCGAGCCCCGGATCGGGAGGCGCTGCGGCAGTTCACCCCCGAGCGGGTGCTCGAGTTGCTGACGACCGGCGCGATGGCGGTGGAGGTGCCCGGGGCCAACCGTCGTCGACGGCATGCTGTTCACGGGGTCAGGCTACGCGTCAGGGACGGGGAACGTGCTGCTGGCGTTCGGACTCGACTAGGCCGCTAGGGGACGTACCAGATGGGCGATGACCAGGCACGCTCCTGGATGGTGGGAGGCAGGCCGGGCTTCGGCGCCGTACCCGCCCGGATCGCATCCCACGTCGACCAGCGGCAGGTCGGATTCTGCAGCACGCGAACGTAGTAGAACGCGCGTTCCCCAGGGTCGAAGTCCGGGTCCTGCCAGAGCGCTTCGAGCTCTGAAGCACCTCGGCCTTCCGTCGTCGCGCAGGTGCTCAGATCGACCCTGCCTCCGTTGTCTGGGCAGCGGTGGGTGTCGTCCGGGGTCGAGCCATCGGAGCAGGCCGCGTCGTAGACCCGCTCCTGCCTCGCACCGTCTGCTGTCCATCCCTTGATCACCTGCAGTCGAGCAAGGGGAGCCGCGGCCGGATCCCTGGTCGCCCACAGCAGAAAGCGCGGAGCTCGCTGCTCGCCATCGGCCAGCAGGTCTCCTCCCATGGGGACGCCGTCGGCGTAGGCCCTGGCGAGCCTGTCCGATCCAGCCAGCGTCGTCTCGTCGAAGTCGTAGCCGGCGAAGAAGCGTACCCGCATCCGAGGGCCGGTGGTGGCGAAGGTCTCCTTGCGCTGCAAGGCGCGAAAGATGTCCTCCCTGGTGTTCGACTCGGCCCACACGGCGGCCAGACCGGAGGCGCCCCAGTACTGACTGGACCCGTCGTTGTACTCGCCGGTTTCGGCCCGAGGCACCGACCCTCGCTGCTCCGGCGTTATGTCCAACAGGCCGGCCTTGCTCCAATAGTCCTCTTCCCGAAACGATCCGGCTGCGTTGTGGGTATCCGAGGAGCCGATGAGGCCGAAGCGAAAGGGATTGAAGCCCTGCTCCTCTTCCATGGCAAGGCCGTTCAGATAGGCATCGCGTACGTAGCTGCCCTGAGGCTTGCTCAGGGAGTCATTGCCGATGGTCCCTTCGATGATCCCGAAGTCGGCCCACTCGTCGTTCGGAGACAGGAGCGGATGCGTGTCGGAGGTGCCCTTGACCTGGGTTACCTCGACCAGCGGCTCGTTTCGCATCCGCTGCTCGGCGTAGGCCTGATCGATGGCATTGCCTTCCCTGTCGGTCAACTGGAACATCCATCCGTCCGAGCCGTTGGAGTTGTGGGGAATCGCCAGAGACTCGATGCCCTGCTCGCGCTGCCGGTCCATCCAGTCCCACAGCTTCTCCGGGTTGTTCCCGGCGTCAATGCGACTGAAAGGAATGCTCGGCACGTTCGAGCCACGGAAGATCACGTTTCGATGCAGGTTCTCCCCCGTGGGACCGCTGGCAGTGAACTCGTAGGCGATGAGGGTGGTGAAAGTGCCGGGATCGTTGTGGCGCTCAGCGGCCGCGATGATCTCCCGCCATGCGCTCTCCACGATGCCGAGATCGAGCAGGTCGTCCGGATCGACATATCCCCTCTGACGCGGCAGTACTTCCCGGAATACGGCGGTGCGATCGGCGGGCGTGTCGGCGCTTCGGAGTGCGATCGACAGCGGATGTCGGCCAACCGCGGAATCGGGGTTGTCCATCTGCTCGAACATGTCCAGGTAGGTGGCGTGGTCGGCGACCGCGAGGAAGTCGAGCGGGGCCTCGAGGCGCATCTCGATTCCGGCTGGGTGGGTCAGTGCTTCGCCCTTGGCGAACCTGTAGGCGTCGTCCGGATCGTTGCGGGTGCCGTAGATGTAGGCGTCGAAGGAGTACTTGGTGTGGACGTGAAGGTCGCCGAAGTACGCGTTTCGAGCCGATGATCTCTGCTCCATCGGAGCGGCCCCTTCGCTGGCTCGAGCCGGGACCCCGGCAGGTTCATCCGCACAGCCGAGAGGCAGGAGAAGAAGAGCCGTGAGCCGGACACCGCTACGCGCACACATGGTCTTCCCGTTTCTGGCTGCGGGGCTCCGCTAGCCCTCCAGCAGCGCGATGATCTCGTCGATCTCCCGGAGCGACTCGGCCAGTACGGCCCGGTGCTCATCGGACTCGACCTCTTCGAGAGACTCCATCCGCCGCTCGCGCCGGTCCTGGAGGATGTCGAGGGGGGTCTGGCCCTGCCGCGTCTTCGCGCCGGCGTCGACGCCGCGCTCCAGGAGCAGCCGGGCGCCGTCGACCATGCCGTAGACGCTGGCCCAGTGGAGCAGGTTGTAGCCCTCGTCGTTCGTCGACTCGGGGTCCATGCCGCGGTCGAGGAACTCGCGCAGCAGGTCGACGTCCTCCCGGAGCACCAGCGGGCGGGCGAGGTGGAACCGGTCCGCCTGCTCTCTGGACGGATCGGCGCCGGCGTCCAGCAAGGTGCGCAGACAGCTTCGGTCTTCGAGCCGGTGGGCACGCATCATGGCCACCCACAGGGGCGACGCGCCGTCCGGGCCCGGCCGGCTGGCGGCTTCAGGGTCCGTGGCCAGCGCCGCCTTCAGGTCGTCGCAGCGGCCCAGGCCGGCCAGGTCGGCCGTGGAGACCGCCGGTTCCTGCGCCAGCGCGAGTTCGATCTGGGCGTTCTGCCGGACGCTGGGCGAGATCAGGATGAGCGACAGCGGCGTCTGACCGTTCTCGAACGGTTCGACGAGCAGGTCCGGACGATCGGGAAGCGCTTTCTCGAGATCCTCGACCGGCCGCGACACGACGAAGTGCCGCCGGAACGCGTCGTCGTTGAGAAACGAGAGCGAGGCCTCGAACGCCGACTTGCCGGCGATCATCGCCTCCAGGTAGTCGACATAGGTCTCCCGGCTCTGGACGCCGACGATCCGGTCCTGCTCCTCGCCGTCGCGGAAGAAGAGGACGTGCGGGACGCCGTTGACCCCCAGCTCCCGGTAGATGTCCGTCGACTCGTCGATGTCCAGCTTGGCGATCTTCGCGCGCCCCGCCATCTCGGGCGCCAGGCTCTCGACGATCGGGTCGACCACCTTGCAGGGGACGCACCAGGTCGCGGTGAAATCGACCAGGACCGGGATGTCCGCCTGGTAGACCTCCTGGTCGAAGTTGTCGCTGTTCAGGAGGACGACCTGGGCGCCGGAGCCGGCGGCCGGTGCCACGTCATCGCCGGCGGCGCATGCGGCGATGACGCCTGAGAGCAGGACACAGAGGGCGGTTGAGCGGCCCTTCGAGTTCCCGCACGTTGGAGTGCACCAGGCGAAGAAACCAACTCTCATTTGGCGGCCCTCCTTGTCGAGCCGGCACGGCGGCCGGTGATCCCTGCTCGCCTACTCGCCGCCGGCGGTCTCGGTCGCTCGACCGCGTCCTTGCCGCCTGGGCGGCTCGCCGTCACTGTAGACGCAGGAGATGAAGCCCATCAGCATCTCGTCGGTCGACATCGGGCCGAACACCACGTCGCGGTCCGCGTTGAAGCCCCAGTGTTCCGCCTCCTCGGGCGAGTTGTCGAACCACATGTCGATCCGCAGGCGGGTGCCCTTCGGCAGCACCTTGGGTTCGCCGTACCAGTAGATCTCCTGCCAGTCGAAGTCCCAGTCCGGCACGTGGAGGATGAGTTCTTCGCTGCCGTCCGGGTAGAAGGCCGTGTACTTCGCTTCGCGGCCGCGCATGTGCATGTGGGGGAGCATGCCGAGGATCGTCACCTCCTGTTCGAAGGTGCGCTCGGCGAAGTCGTGCCAGTAGTCGTGGCCGGCCGGAATCTCGAACTCGAAGTTGCTGATCGGGAAGAAGTGGATCGGGTGCTCCACCGGCTTGGTCGCGAACTTCAGCGCGATCGACGACTGGTCCCAGCCGCCGCTGCCGGGGCCCGGCTCCTTGTGGTAGTGCAGGTCGAAGGTGAGCGTCGCGCCGACCTCGAGCAGGGAGCCGTAGCCCTCGGGCCACACGTGCGGCGGCGACCCGGAGGTCGCGCCGCCGAGGTAGTTGCCGTCGCCGCGGGTCTCCTCGTCGTTCGGTCCCTTGACGAAGATGTTGAAGTGGTGGACGAGCTCGCTGCCGCGCCGGAACTCGATCTCCTGCACCCACTTGTCCTCGGGCAGGATGTCGGGCGTCAGCACGAGGCGGTGCTTGGTGTAGATGTCCTTGACGTCGTCCTCGACGTAGTAGGGCTCGGGCATCTTGAGCACCAGGTCGGGGTTGGGGAAGGCCCAGCCCTCGTCGTCGGACCAGTCGACCGGCTCGGGCCCGTCCTCGGGCCGACCGGGCCGGGCGCCCGCCTCGACCCAGCGCCTGAGCGTAGCGATCTCCCCGTCGGTCAGGCCGCGCTCGTTCCTGAACACGCCGTCGAAGTGCTCGGAGGCGTCCCAGGGCGGCATCTCCTTCGAGGCCGTCTGGCGCACGATCGCGCGCGCCCAAGGGCGGGCGTCCTCGTAGGTCGTGAGCGACATCGGCACCCCGCCCCGGTAGATCTTGCCGCCCGACGGCCGGTGACACTCCTGGCAGTTCTCCTGCAGGATGGGCAGGACATCCTCATAGAATGTCGGCCCTTCCGCCTCAGCAGCGCCGTGGGCCGCCGCGGCAAAGACCAGGCAGAGCGCAAAACCAACCAGGCGTCGACTCGTCATCGCTACCCTCCCGCAGAACCGGTCCGGATCCGTGCGAGCTTACCGCAGCCGTTGGGCCGAGGGAGCTGCCGCGCCGGCCGCAAGGCCGGCGACCGCTGTCGAGAGCGCCCAGCCGGCCGGGCCGAACGCGGACGACTACCAGGCCGCGGGCGCGCTGGTCGAAGGCAACCTGCTCGCTCTGCTTCGCAACGCGGAGGTCACGCCGCACTGGCTCGACGCCGACCTCGGCACGCCAGGCTTCTGGTACGGCCGCGACGGCGATTCCGGCCCGGAGCTTGCGGTCTTCGACCTGGAGACGCGGTCGCGCCGGCCCGCCTTCGACCATGCCCGGATGGCGACGTCGATCGCCGAGGCCCTGGCCGGCGCTGGCCCGGCCTCCTGCCGTCGCCGGACGGCGCCCGCGCTGCCTTCACCCGCGGCGACAACCTGTTCGTGCGCAAGCTCGAGACGGGAAAGGAGACCCGCCTCACGCATGACGGCAAGCCGTACTCCTCCTACGGCAAGTGGCCCGACTCGTCGTTGCTGACGGTGGTGTCCAGGAAGACGGGGCTACGCCAGCCGCCGTACCTGTCGAGCTGGTCGCCCGACGACCGCTACCTGCTCGCTCCGCGCATCGACGAGCGGCTGCTCGAGGCGGTGCCGTTCGTCGAGTGGGTGCCGACCGACGGCAGCCGCCGGCCGGTCGTGCATCTGCTGCGCGAACCGATCGCGGGCGACGAGGACGAGATGGGCGTCGACTGGTTCCTGTTCGACACGGAGAAGGGCGGTCGCGTCCGGGTCGACTTCGATGGCGCCTCGCTCCCTGAAGGGATCGATACCCCCGGGCTCGGCGGCGCCGTCATCGGCTGGGACCTGGAGCGGAACCGCCTGTACATGCTGGGGTCCGCCTACGCCGGCAAGAGCGCCGCCCTGGTCGCCGTCGACGTCGAGTCAGGCAAGGCCACGCCGGTGGTTTGGGAGACGAACGAGACGCGGGTCGAGGCGAACACCCACATGTACAACCGGCCCAATGTCCGCCTCGTGCGCGGTCAAAACGACGAACGGCGGGTGCTCTGGTACTCGGACCGCACCGGCTGGGGCATCTCTACCTCTACGAGCTGGCTGACGACGGCACGGCCGATCTCCTCGGCACGGTGACCGCGGGCGACTGGACGGTGCTCGACATCGTCCACGTCGACGAGGCCGGCCAGCAGGTCTACTTCACGGGCGGCGGCCGCGAGCCCGGCGATCCGTACCTGCGCCATCTCTACCGCGCGCCGTTCGATCCCGGCTCGCTCCGTGGCGGCGAAGTCACGCTGCTCACAGCCAACGAGGCGGACCACCACTTCGAGCCGGCGCCGGTGCCGATGATGCAGGTCCTGTTCGGGCTGGCTCCGCCCCCGCCGCGGATCCGGCCCGATCTCGCGGTCTTCCTCGACACGTACTCGACCGTCGATAGCCCGCCGGTCACCGTGCTGCGCTCGACGGAAGACGGCAAGGTGCTCGCCGAGATCGAGAAGGCCGATGCCTCCGCCCTGTTCGAGGCGGGATTCGTGCCGCCCGAGCGCCGCGCCTTCCTCGCCGCCGACGGCAAGACGGAGGTGTATTCGGTCTACTTCGCGCCGCAGCGCGAGGTCGAGGGCGGTCGTCACCCGGTGATCGACGCGGTCTACGGAGGCCCGCAGGTGTTCGTGGCGCCGCGGAACTTCGTCCAGGGAACCGCTCGACATCACCGCGATGGCCGGGAACTCTACAGCCGGGAACGTTCGCGGACGCGCCGCAGACGGCGGGAATCTCGAGGGGCGGCTCCTTATCGTCTACGGCGACATGGACGAGAACGTGCCGCCGGCGCAGGCCTTCCGGTTCGTCGACGCGCTGATGAAGGCGAACAAGCCCTACGACCTGCTCTACCTTCCGAACCGCAACCACGGCGGCGGCGCCGAGCCGTACGCCCTGCTCCGCACCTGGGACTACTTCGTCGAGCATCTGCTCGGCGTCGAGCCGCCACGCGACGTGACCTTCGAGGTCAAGCCGGGCATCTACGACGTCCACGTCCATCCCGTCCTCGGCGGCACCGAGGTGCTGCTCCAGTGCCTGTTCCCGCCCACCGCCGGACGGGCGGAGATCGAGGAGACGTTGTCGGCCTGCGTGGCCGCCGATCCCGCCGCGGCCTGGATCGAGGGCGGGCGCTGGACGAGCAACTTCTTCGTCGAGCACGACATCGGCTCGCCGCGGGAGTGGCTGGACCGGTTCTCCGGCGACGTGGCGATCAGCCTGGCGGACGACACCTGCCACAACCGCTGGGTGAACAGCAGGGCGCTCGAACTCGTCGGCATCGACAGCGGCACGGTCGTCGAGGGCGACGAGGTCGTGCTGGACGAGGCGACCGGCGAGCCGAACGGCCTGCTGCTCGAAGCGGCGATGTACCCGGTGTTCCAGGCGATCCCCGACAAGACGGCGGAGCAGTTCCTGCGCGCCGCCCGCGAATCGATCCGGACGGCGAACCGCTTCGGCATCAACCCCTGGCCCGGCATGGAGGCGCTGGTCACCCGCGCCGACCCCTGGGGCGGGTATCCAGGAACCCTGGCGCCGGAGCAGGCCGTGAGTCTGGAAGAAGCGATCGAGCTCTACACGCTCGCGGGCGCCCGACTGCTCGGCGTCGAGTCGCGGGCGGGAACGATCGCCGCCGGCAAGTCCGCGGAGTTGATCGTCCTCGACCGCAACCTCTTCGACGTGCCGATCGAGGATGTCAGCGACACGTGTGTCGAAATGACTGTCTACGCAGGAGCGATTGTCCATGAGAAGTAGGAGTCTTCGGGGCGAGGATCGTCGCCGGCCTCCGGCCGGCGGCTGCATCTTTCGGGCTGCGCCGCTCCGCAGCTTCGCCCGTAAGCGGACCAGAACCTGGCTGGCGAGTCCCCGCGCCAGCCGCGTCACAGTCCGAGCGCCCGTCTGCGGGCGGTCGGATTTCAGGTCCGCGCACCCAGAGCACGGGCGTCGGCCCGGCGATGCTCTCTACTGCAGGCGACCTGCCTGCTCCACCACCAGCAACTGGTCGGCGGCGACCTTCTCTCGCTCCGTCGTCGAGCCGTTCGGCCAGGTCACGACGACCGAGTCGACCGTGGCGGCGTCGCCCAGGCCGAAGTGCTGGCGGAAGTCGTCCTGGGACAGGTAGCTGGTGCCGCTGCGGATGTTGCGGATCTGGCTGCGCCCTCCCGCCTTGACCTCGATCACCGCGCCGATCGCGTCGGTGTTCCTCCCGGCCCCGACCAGCCGCACCTGCAGCCAGCGGCCGCCGCCGGCCTCGTTGCGCAGCACCATCGGCGAGCCGTCGAGGTCGTTGATCACCAGGTCCACCCGGCCGTCGTTGTCGTAGTCGCCCATCGCCAGACCGCGGCTGACCGTCTGTTCGAGGAAGGCCGGACCCCCTCGCTCGGCCACTTCTTCGAAGGTGCCGTCGCCCAGGTTGCGGTAGAGGAGCTTGCGCTGGCGGTAGCCGGCCGAGGCGCCGAGCCGGGCGCCGTCGAGTTGGGGATAGACGTGGCCGTTCACCACCACGAGGTCCTCCCAGCCGTCGTTGTCGTAGTCGAAGAACGCGGTTCCCCAGCCGACGTAGGGCAGGCTCGCCGGCGCGGTTCTCGAGCGGAACGAGACGTCGCTCAGGAAGTCGCCCTCGTTGCGGTACAGCGCGTTGTACTCCTCGGCGAAGTTGGAGACGAAAAGGCTCAGCCGGCCGCTGCCGTCGTAGTCGCCGACCGCGACGCCCATTCCTCCCTGCTCGCCGCCGTCCTCGCTCACCGCGACGCCCATGAAGAATCCCGACTCTTCGAAGGTGCCGTCCTTCCGGTTCATGTAGAGGTAGTTGGGCGTCGAGTCGTTGGCGACGTAGAGGTCGAGCCAGCCGTCGCCGTCCATGTCGACCCAGGCGATGCCGAGCCCGAAGTACCCGTCCGGGTCGCGAACCCCCGCCTCCTCGCCGACCTCGGTGAAGGCGCCGTTCGCTTCCTGGCGGAACAGGAGGTCGGAGGTGCCCTGCAGGCCGCGAGGTCCGCACTGGACGGAGACGCCGCGGTACTGGCACGTCTTGTCGCTGCCGAACTCCGGCAGGTTGTCGAGATCGAACTCGACGTACCGGCTCACGAACAGGTCGAGATCCCCGTCGCGGTCGTAGTCGGCGAAGCCGCAGCCCGTCGACCAGCCGGAGGCCGCGACGCCAAGCTCCGGCGCCACGTCGGTGAACGTGTTCTCGCCCGAGTTGCGATAAAGCCGGTTCCGGCCGATCCCGGTCACGTAGAGATCCCGCCAGCCGTCGCCGTCGACATCGGCGATGCACGTGCCCATTCCCCAGCCGGGATGGGCAACCCCGGCCTCGGCGGCGACATCGCGAAACGTACCGTCGCCCAGGTTGCGGTAGAGGGCGCTGTGCGACGACTCCGGGGCGTTCGCCGTATCGACCGTCAAGGAGTTGACGAAGTAGATGTCGAGCAGGCCGTCACGGTCGTAGTCGAAGAGCCCGACGCCGCCGCTCATCGACTCGACGATGTACTTCTTCTCGGGCGCCGAGTTGTGGCGGAACGCGATGCCGGTGGACTCGGTGATGTCGCGAAACAGGGGCGCCTCTGCTTCGCTCTGTGCCGCCGCCAGCGCAGGTGGCCACAACAGCAGCGCGGCCAGCACCGGCCGCGCGGCCAGCGCCGACAGTGCGGATCGCCAGGCCGCCGGGCAGCCACTTCGCGTCGGATGCGGGCAGGATGTCGGCGTTCCCGCGGGCGATGCGTCAGACCGTGCGTCTGCCGGGGTTCGCCGCTTCGGGGCAATTGCAGGGCGGCGATCGACCCCGGTCACGGAACCGCTCTCGACTCGAGCGCCGGCATGGTTCGCAGACGCCGGGTGCTCTGTTCGACAGCGGCCTGAGCCTCCCGGGAGAGCCGCAAGTGGCGCTCGGCTCCCTCGCGGTCGCCGAGGCGGGCCAGGGCGAGGCTGAGCTGGTAGTGCCCCTTGACCGACTCGGGCTCGGCGGCGACCGCGCGCGTGAGCGCTTCCCGAGCTTCCTCGAAGCGTCCTTCCTTCAGACTCGACGCCCCGACCGTCACCAATGCCGTCGGGTGATCGGGGTTGACCGCGAGAGCCCGACCCGCGAGTCGGGTCGCTTCGGCAAGCAGGCCAAGACCTTCGGCGGTCTCCGACATCGCGGCCAGCCCCTCCACGTTGTCGGGTTCCAGCCGCAGCGCGGTGGACAACGCCTCCCGGGCCTCGTCGAACCGGTTCAGCCGGTTCAGCGCCAGGCCGAGGGCAACGTGAGTCAGCACACGGCCGGGGTCGAGGGCGGCCGCATCGTGGAGCGTCGCAACGGCGTCCGACATCTCCCCGACTTGCATGCGGGCGACACCAAGCAGGTAGGCGTACTCCGTCTCCCGAGGGTGCATCCGCGTCAGAGGCTCGAGCGCCAGGATCGCCTGGATCGGATTGCCCCGGCCGAGAGAGAAACGGGCGTAGGCGTTCAGGACTTCCTCGGAGTTGGGCGCCAGCGAGACTGCCTCACCGAGCGTCTCGGCTGCCGCGGCGATCTCGTTCCGCGAGGCGAGAGAGCGGGCTTGGTCGAGCAACCCCCGGATCGACTCCGTTGTCGCGGATTCGGACTGGGCATGGAGACAGACCGGTGCGAGCAGCAGCGGGACCAGCGTCGCCCCGGGCAGGAGGCGCGCTTGCCCGCGCGCGCTCACTGTTCCGACCTTCCCTTGAGCGAGCGGAAGATCTCGAACTGCTTCCGCGCCTTTTCCCGGTCGCCTAGTTTCTGGTAGGCCTGACCAAGCTGGTTGCGGATGTTCGCATCCTCCGGCGCCAGTTCGGCTGCCGCCAGCAACTGCGCGGCCGCTTCGTCGGCGCGGCCCTCCTCCAGCAGGATCTTGCCGCGGAGATAGCGGGCGTCGGCATAGTCGGGCGAACCGCCGAGAACGAGGTCGAGTTCGCGCAGCGCGGCCTGAGGCTGATTGTCGAGTTCGAGGATGGTCGCCAGGACGTAGCGCGACCGGTGGTCGGCGGGATGGGAGGCCAGTTCCGCACGCAGCGCGGCACCGGCCTCCTCGAGACGCCCCTGGCGGAGATAGATGTTCCCGAGCGTGGCCTGCGCCTCGGCGACGCCGGGCCGAAGTTCGATCGCCCGTTCGAGGTGCTCCACCGCCGCGGCGAAGTCGCCTTCCTGCGCGGCCGCCTGGCCAAGCAGCACGTTGAGCTCCGGCCAGTCGCCGTGCTCCGCAAGCAGCCGGTCGAAGATCGGCTGCGCCTCGGCGATCCGGCCGCTCCGGACCAGGGCCAGGCCGTAGGCGTACTGCAGCGAGCGGTCCGAGGCCCGGCCCGGGTCGAGTGCCAGGAGTTCGGCCGCGCGGTTGTAGCTCTCCGCGTTCAGCCAGGCGAGAGCGAGCATTCGCCGCAGCGCCAGATTGTCCGACTGCTGCTCCAAGGCGGCGGACAAAGGCGACGTAGCCTCCAGGAACTGTCCGGCGTTGAAGCGGGCGACTCCGAGCGAGTACTGGACGCTCGGGAAGTCCGCATCGACCGAAGCCGCCTGTTCGAAGTGGTCGACCGCCCGGAAGAAGCGCCGGGACTGCGTCGCCATCACGCCGAGATTGAAGGAGGCCCGGGCCAAGATGGCCCGCACCGCCTCGAAGAGCCGCGCCCGATCCTCCGGCTCGAGACCGGACACCGCCGTGCCGGAAAGGCTTGCCGCAGCCAGCGTTGCCTCTTGCCCTTCCGTCCCGCGGCCGGCGAGGTAGTCCGCCAGACGGTCGCGAAGCCCCTCGGTCGAGGCGGCGGAGTAGTTCTCGGCGGCCTCGAAGTGGGGCTCGGCCTCCTCGCCCCTGCCCGACCTGCGAAGGGCCAGGGCGAGCTGGTAGTGGAGGCTTCCCATCTGGCCCGGATTGAGAAAGTCGGCCGGGCTGTCGGCGGCCAGACCGACGGCCTTCTCCAGCGTGTCGGCCGCTTCCCGCGAACGGTCAAGGCCGAGCAGGGCCTGACCCTTGAACAAGAGAGCATCGAGCCGGACGAGCTCCGGCAGCGCGGCCACTTCCAGGGGCGCCAGCGCCTCATCGAAACGCCGTGCCGCGACCAGGGCCATTCCCAGGTAAAGAGCATTGACGGGAGCATCGGCCGAGATGCGCCGCTCCTTCTCGAAGTTGGCGATGGCCGGCCCAACCGCGGCCAGGCCTTCGTCAAGGAGCTCAAGCAGCCCCAGGTGGTAGTGCGCCCGCGGTACTTCCGGATCCAGCTGGAGCGCGCGTTCCAGCGCCACGCGCCCCCGGTCGTAGTGGCCGAAGTCGCGGTATGTCCTTCCGATGAGCACCCAGGTCTGGGGAATCGGGCGCTCTTCCGCCAGCTTCTCGAAGAGCTCCGCGGCGGCCTCCGGCCGGTTGAGGCGCAGGTAGCCGCTGGCGAGAGCGAACTGGGTCTCGAGGTCGTCGGGGAACTCGATGAGGGAACGCTCCAATTGTTGCACGGCCAGTTCCGGCTTGCCGTCGGCCTGGAACGCCTGCGCCAGGAGCCTTACGGCTCGGCCGTCGCCCGCCCCGCGCGCGAGCAGACGCCGGAGATGATCGGCGGCGCCGACCGGATCTCCGCGTTCGAGCGCGAGTTCGGCGAGGGCGAGCAGTGGACGCCGCGCCTCAAGGGCCGAGACCAAGGCCCGCTCGTAGGCGGCCTCGGCTTCGGCGGGGGCGCCACCCGCGCGGTGCAGGTCGCCAAGCAGCAGCCAGCCTTCGAGCAGCGCCTCCCGGTACCAGCTCTCGGCCGCCTGCGGTTCGTCCCGGCGCAGCATGCTCTCGGCCTCCGCCAGGGCACGCCGCATGGCGGCGTCCGGCGGCTGCTCATCCTGCGACTGCGTCGCCGTCGGCAGCCCGGCGGCCAGGACCAGGCCGAGAGCGGTTGCGCGGAGCCGGCCTGACGGCCGGCGCGTTCTTCCGGCCGCCTTCGGCGCACGTTCACCGGCGGATGTGAGACGCCCGCCTACCGACCCGCGCAGCGACTGCCCCGAGACCACAGGCCAGGACCTCAGCGGTCGCCCTCGCCCACGGCCAAGGTGGTCGAGACGAACGCGGTCGCGTGCGTGGCGTCGTCCCGGACGCCGACCGCGACCATGTTGAGGCCATCGGGAATGTCGATGCTGAAGACCAGGTCGAGAAGACGCGTGTCGCGATCCGGCGGTGCTTCCACCTGGAAGGTCTTCTCGTCCCTGACCACCTTCGAGGTCTGGGCGTGCCGGCTGGCCACCTCGACCCTGATCTGCGCCATCTCCTTGTCCTCGAACGGGAGGAAGGCGACCCGCGCGGCCGGCACCATGACGTGGAGCGGCAGTCGCCGCTGGTCGCCGCCGGCCGCGCGAACGCGTCCCGCGCCCAGCCTGACACCGAGCGGATTCTCGACCAGGCCGAGATAGAGCGCACCGTCGAGCTGTTCGCTCATCCGCTGATCGGAACTCTTGTCGCGGTAGCCGCGGCGGTGACGAACCTGCAGGTTCCGGCCCCGGACCCGCACGCGGATCTGGTGCTCGCCGCGGTCGCCGCCGTGGGGCGGGCGGTACGCGAGAGAGTAGTAGCTCGCCATCTCGTTGGCGATCTGTTCGAGTTCGCCGTCGAACTGGTTGCGGTTGAAGATGGCGCGGCCGCCGGTCTCGTCGGCGAGCACGGCCATCCCCCCGCGCTCGGCCTCACGGATCGAGCTGTTGAACGGGTTCGCTCCCAGGAAGTCGACCGACGCCTGCTCGGCGGTACTCAGGAAGGAGGGGCGAAGGCCATTGGTCTGAAGCGCGTAGATCGTCACGCGGTTCGCGTTGGCGTGACGGGTGAGTTCGTGAAAGCCGGTGGACAGCTCCTCCACCGGCGACAGCGAGCGGAACCGGTCGCCGGCGGGGCACAGGCCGGTGATGAAGTCCTGCAAGTCCGAGCCGGGAGTCCGTTCGAGGGAGTCGCTGAAGTAGAGCAACGTCTTGACGCCTGGCAGCGCGGCCAGGAAGCGGACAGTCGTCGTCAGATGATCGAGCGTCGCGCCGATCCGGTCGCGGCCTATGCGAGCGTAGCTCTGGACCTCGGGCAGTGCCCTCCGTATGAACATGGGACAAGGCGCGGGCTCCGTCGTCCGGCGACCGCTACCCATCGACGCCAGCTCCCTGGAGTCTTTCCAGAGCTGGTTCAGGTTCTGGACCGCGAGCCGCTTCGTCTGTTGCGACTGACCGCCCATTCCCGGCGAGGCCGCGATGCGCTCAAGTGCCAGATCGAGGTCCTCTCGGCTGGACCCGAAGTAGGCCTCGGTGACGAGGTTGCGGTCCTGCCTGAAGATGAGAACCCGCTCCGCGGGAACCTTCTCCTCGTCGAGGAACGCCCGCAAATCCTCGACTACCTGCTTGCGGCTGGCCGGGCCGAGGTGGAGGTCGTCGAAGTAGAGAACGAGATGCGCTGGTTCCGCCGGGCCTGCGCCCGCGTCGGCCGGCTGGACGGTATCGGACGTCCGGTCGCCCGGCTCGGTGGCCGTCCGGGTGGCCACGGCATCGGTCACCTCGCTGAAGAACTCCACCGTGACCGGCCTTCCGTCCTCCCGGACGTCGAAGTCCTCCAGGCTCAGACCGCTAACGGGCCGGCCACGGTTGTCGCTGACCCAGACCTCGACGTTGACGAGCTGGACGTCGACGACCTCGCTGAAGGCGGGGCGATCAGCGTCCTGCGCCCGAGCCGGAGCGGCAACCGGCGTCAGCGTCGCGAGTCCTGTCGCCAGCGCCGGAACGAGAAAGTGCCGGTTCTTCGTAGTCATCGGGTCAGTCTACTTTCGCCGTCAGGCAGTTTGTGGTTGGACCGGGGCCGACAGGCGGCGCAGCAAGCCGAAGAGCAGGGCCAGGAGCGCCAGTCCCCCGATGGGAGCGACGAAACCGGCCGCCAGCCCGTCGGCGCCGCCGGCAAGCCGCCCGGTAAGCCAGGGCAGCACCGCGCCGCCCGCGCCGGCCAGGGCGAACACCCAGCCCGTGTTCCGGGAACGAGTGGCCGCGGTGAGATCGGCCAGAAACGAGATCGTCAGCGGGAAGAGAGGCGCCAACCCCGCGCCCGTCGCGACCGCGGCAACCGCGAGGCCGGCTTGCGAGCCGCTCAGCAGGAGGCCGAGGAGGCCCCCGCCGGCCAGCACGACGCCGGCGCCGAAGAGCGCCGGCTCGGACACGCGGCGGAGCACCAGGGGCGTCGCCGCGCGACTTGCCAGAAGCGCGGCCCAGAAGCCCGATCCGATCCAGAGCGAAGTTGCCGAGCGCTCCGCCTGGAACTGGTCGGCGAGGCCGACCAGCCAGCCCCCCACCGAGTTCTCGATCCCGACATAGAGGAACATGATCGCGGCGACCGCGAAGAGTCCCGGCAACACTCCTCCCGGCCTTCCAGCCGGCGCCGAGGCCGGCGGCGCGGCGGTCTCGCCGCCGCTCCGGGTCGGGACCAGCGAGATCAGGACGAGCCCACCGGCGGCGGCCAAGACGAGGAGCACCGCATCGCTCGACATCCCCGGCGGCCGAACGGCAAACAGGAGGGGGCAGGCAACCGCGCCGGCGCCCCAAACCATGTTGAGAGATGAAAGCGCCGCGCCCCGGCGCCTCGGCTGCGAGTGGGCGACCCGGAGATTCGTGGCCGGAATCGCCATCCCGAGACCGAGACCGACGGCGGCCATCGGCGCCAGTGCCAAGGGCCAGGGCGCGAGGGACAGCGACACCAGGCCCGCCGCGATCAGTAGGTAGCCGAGCCGCAGGCTGAGGCCGAGCCCGTAGCTCGACAGCAGCGAACCGGTAGCGCTGGCGAGGAACTGAACAACGAAGAGCGCCCTCAACTCCTCGACCGGCAGGCGCCACTCCCGGGCCAGTTCCGGCAGCAACGGGCCGAGGAGCACGGTGACCACGCCGGTGATTAGGAACCCCCCGTAGAGCGGCAGCCAACCCGGCATGCCGCGGATCACGCCGGGCGCGATTCGAGGCGACTCAGGCACGATCGGGCACGGGACCTGTCGACTCGCGGACGACCAAGGTCGGCTCGATCGTGATCGCCGGCGGCGAGTCTTTGTCTGGCCCGCCCAGCTTGCGCAGCACCTCGGCGGCCGCTCTCCGCCCCATCTCGTGCAGCGGCTGCCGCACGGTGGTCAGGCTGGGGTTCTGGAAGGCCGCACTCAGAATGTCGTCGAAGCCGACGATCGCGACATCGTCCGGGATTCGCAGGCCGGCCTCGCTGAGCGCGCGCATCGCGCCGATCGCCGAGATATCGTTGAACGCGAAGAGCGCTGTGAACCTCGCATCCGTCTCGATCAGTTTCCGGCCGAAGACGTGCCCCTCGCGGTAGCCCTCCTCCGGCGAGAATTGCTCGCCGGCCGGCCCTCCCGACAGCTGGAGGGTCAACCGCGAATCGATCGCGAGGCCAAGTTCTCGCGAGGCCGCGACGATCGCCTGCCAGCGTGACTCTGTGTCGGCCGAGTGCGGGTGCCCCTTGAAGAACGCAATCCGGCGGTGTCCGAGTTCAGCCAGGTGGGTCAGGGCAAGTCGTGCGGCGACTTCGTGATCGATCACCACGTTCGTGACGCCCGTCAGCTCGCGGTGGCCCGCCACGACGACGGCGGGCAAGGGCAGCGGCTTCACGATCGGCGTGTTCACCAGGATCAGCCCCTCGACCGAGCGCTCCGTGAGGAGCTGCAGGTAGTCGTCGAAGAGGTCGGGCTTCGAATGGTGTCCGGCCACCAGGTAGAAGTAGCCCTCCTGGAGGAGCTCGTCCTCGATGCCTGCGAGCACGCCGGCCGCGTAACCCTCGCTGATCTCCGGCAGCAGAACACCGACCGCAAACGTGCGCTGACGCCGAAGAGACCGCGCAATGAAGTTGGGGCGGTAGCCCAGCTCCGCCGCCGCCGCGCGGACACGGTCCTGGGTCTCCGGGGGGATTCCCTTGGCCGCCGGCGAACGGTTCATCACGAGTGAAACCGTCGTGGGCGACAAGCCCAGATGAGCCGCCACGTCCTTGAGCCGGGCCGGCTTCGCCGGGGTCGCCTGGTCGGTACCGGCTCCTGTTCGTCTGGCGGGGCTCATGTTCCGTCGCTCTCTCTCATGTCCGGCGCCCCGGCTCCCGGGAGCCAGGTCGAAGATGCGGCCATTCACGCGCTCTTGACAAATCCGACGCGGTGTGTACAGTGCAGCCTAGCAGGCTAAAACGATTTAGCCGATCCTTCCGTCTGCAGCGGGAACAACTGCCGGACTTCAAGCACCGCTTCCGGCTAAATCGGTTTACCCCTCAAGGAGGTACAAGGTCCATGGCACGAAGACTCGCCCTCATCCTCATCCTCTCGCTGCTGGCGGCGCCCCTCGCGGCCCAGCGGTTCACCGCCAGCGTCCGCGGCACGGTCACCGACCCGAACGGCGACGCCCTGCCCGGGGCCACCGTGAACCTGGAAGGGACGGAGACCGGTCTCAACCGGACGGCGTTCACGAACGCGGCAGGGCTTTACACCTTCACCGACCTGCCCGTGGGCATCTACGAGGTCGCGATCTCGCTCGACGGATTCAGATCGTCCGTCGTCAGCGAAATCGACCTCCACGTCGCCGACGTGCGCGAGGTCAGCGTGCAACTGGAACTCGGCAACGTCGAGGACGCGATTACGGTCCAAGCGGACGCGATCCCCGTGGACACGCTGAGCGGCGAGGTCTCCGGCCTGATCAATGGCGAGCAGGTCCGCGAGCTGCCCCTGAACGGCCGGAACTTCGTCCAGCTTACGCTGCTGCAGCCGGGCGTCAGCGCTCCCGAGGCGTTCGACACGAAGAACAAGGGCCTCCTGGCGGGTGTCGATCTCTCGATCAGCGGCAGCGGCACGACGGGCAACATGTGGACTGTCGACGGCGCGAACAACAACGACGTCGGCTCGAACCGCACGATCCTCATCTACCCCTCGGTCGACGCGATCGAAGAGTTCAAGATCCACAGCAACAGCTACAGCGCCGAGTTCGGCGGCGCTGGCGGCGGGCAGATCAACATCGTCACCCGCGGCGGCACGAACGACTTCGGCGGCAGCGCCTACATGTTCATGCGCGACGACTCCTGGAACGAGACGAACTACTTCCTGGAGCAAGCCGGCCAGGACACGGAGCCGCTCGACCGGCAGGACTACGGCTTCACCTTGGGCGGACCGATCGTCCGGGACAAGGTCCACTTCTTCTTGTCCGGCGAGTGGAATCAGGAGGAGCGCGGCATCGCCCGTTCGGGCTTCGTCCCCACCGCGGCCGAGCGGGCGGGCGATTTCAGCGGGTCGAGAATCGAAGGCTGTTCCTTTCCCGTCCCCGTGGATCCGGCCACCGGCCAGCCTTTCCCGGGCGACGTGATCCCCTCGGACCGGATCAGCCCCGCCGGCCAGGGAATGCTGAATCTCTACCCCCTCCCCAACACGACGCCGGTCGCGGGCACCTGCAACAACTGGGTCGAGGCCGTGGTCACGCCGATCGACTGGGACCAGGCGAACCTGCGGCTCGACTACGACGCGACGGACCGAGCCCGGCTGATGCTCCGCTACACCCGCGACAACTGGCTCAACGGCGCGCCGAACGCCGGCGCGGCGAACGGCCTTTGGGGTGACGACCCGTACCCCGCCGTCGACACGAACTGGGATCAGCCGGGCCACTCATTGGTGGCCCAGCTCAGCCAGACGATCGGTTCCGACAGCGTCAACACGATCACCTTCTCCTACTCGGGCAACGAGATCAGGCTCTCCCGTGGCGGCACGCGGCCTGATCTGAACAACCAGATCAACGCCAACTTCCCGACCATCTTCGGTGACAAGACGGGCGCCAGCGAACGCAGCCACCCGGTGTTCTGGGGCTCCGCCGGTTACGGCGCCCTGTGGAACATCGCACCTTGGGAGAACGAACAGGATCTGATGGTGCTCAAGGACGACTACTCCCAGGTCTTCGGCAAGCACTGGCTCAAGGTCGGCGCCTTGTACAGCGAGAACAAGAAGCTGGAGTACATCGGCGGCGCCTCGGCATTCGAGACGCCCCAGTTCTGGGCCGGACCCGGCGCCGCCGGCTTGAACGGCTGGGGTGCGACGACCGGCAACGTGCTGGCGGACTTCCTGCTCGTGGACATGACGTGGGGCTTCTCCGAGAACTCGCACCAGCCCTCGCCTGAACTGAACTGGGAGGACATCGAGTTCTACGTCGCCGACACCTGGCAGGCGAACCCCCGCCTGAGCATCGACTATGGCGTTCGCTACTCGAACTACAAGTGGCCCTACGCCTCCGACAACCTGGTCACCACCTTCGTGCCGGAGCTCTTCGATCCCGCGCTCGGAGGCGATCCGTGCAACGGTCTGGCCCAGGTCCCGGGAACCGACCCCTGCGGCGAGGCGGGCTTCCTGGGCGGCAGCACCGGACCGGGCCGAGGTCTGGTGGACAGCGACACGGACAACTTCGCGCCGCGCCTCGGCATGGCCTACGACCTCTTCGGCAATGGCCGAAGCGTGCTGCGCGCGGGCTTCGGCCAGTTCTTCCAGCGCGACCGGGTGAACATCCAGCTCGAGTTCGCCGGCAACCCGCCGTTCACGTCGTCACAGTCCGGTCTACGCAAGTTCGATACGGCCGAAGAACCCTGCGGCGGGTGCTTCGCCCTCAGCAGCGGGGTTCCCAGAGTCGGCATCGATCCGGACTTCGAGACCCCCTACAACCTCCAGTTCAACGTCGCGCTGGAACAGCGGATCGGTCCCAGCAGTTCGATCGAGATCGCCTACGTCGGCAGCCGCGGACGCCATCTCACCCGGCGTTCCGACGCCAACTACGTACCCTCGGGCGACAGCAATGGCAACGGCGTCCCGGATCGCCTGGAGTTCGTTCAGGCCGGCCAGGACCTTGGCCTCAAGGGCAGCCTCCGGCGCTTCGGCGTGTTCGGCAACAGCAACATCAACTACTGGCTGTCGAACGGCATCTCGGAGTACGACTCCCTTCAGGTGCACTACACGCAGAGGTTCGGCAGGGGCTCGCAGTTCCAGGCCTCCTACACCTGGGCGAGCTTCAAGGCGAACGACCCGCTGAACGACGCCGGCGCCGGGCTCTCCGCCAGTGCGATTACCGATCCGGAGAACCCCGAGCTCGACTGGGGCTACGCCGGATTGCACAGGGATCACGTCGTCAACGCGAACATCATCCACAACCTGCCGACCCTGGAGAACAGTGGCGCCCTGACGCGAGCGCTCTTCGGTGATTGGCAAATCAGCGGCATCGTCCAGTACTCCTCAGGGCAGGCCCTGACCGTCGCCCTTCCACTTGAGGACGCGAACGCCACCGGCTACGCCCAGAACCTTCGGCCTATCCGGACAGGCGCTCCCTGCGGCGGCAACGGTCTTCAGGTCATCAACCCGGAGGCCTACACCCTGGTCGGCTGGCAACTGGGAACCTTGAGCAACGGCCGGCGAGGCGAATGCGAGGGCGCCGACTTCTTCCAAGTCGACTTCTCGCTGACCAAGAACATCCGGATGACAGACCGTCTGACTGGCCAACTCCGTCTGGAGGTGTTCAACGTCACGAACCGCGACAACTTCGTGGGCATCAACTCGGCCTTCGCTCCGAGCAGCGTCACCTATGACAGCGACGTCATGTCGGAGCGCACGGAGATCACCGGCTACACATTGCCGGCCAACTTCGGCCAGGCCCAGGCGGCCCGCGATCCGCGGCAGATTCAGCTTGGCTTCAAGCTGTTGTTCTGACAGTCATGGCAGACGGCTCTCTGCAAGACCCGTACACCCGAGACGAAGGAGACAACGCCCCTATGAGAAACGTCTTGGCCTTAGCTGGCCTCTTGTGTTCTTTGGCCGCTCCCCTGGTCGGCCAAGAGCCAGTGCGGGACGCGCTGCGCGACCTGAGCTATGAGGAGGATGATCGGGTCATCGCACACTTGCTTACGTTGCTTCCGCAAGCACGCGACGCCGCGCAGTTTGAAGCAGCCGTCGATCGCTGGATCGCCGACCTCGATCCCGCCGACACCGTCAACGTCCGCTATCGGATAGATCAACTTCTCCGAGACATTCCGGAACGGGATCTGTACGCCTTGCTTGTCGCCGTCGTCCGACACCGCTCCAGAACAGAGTCTGGCGAGGCGTTGATGGGGGTGAGTGCGAGTTCCAACAACCCGCCGCCGAGACACCCGAAGACTGGAGAAAGCTCGCCGTGCCGTCCTGGGGAGTTCTACCGAGCTGGCCTTTGTTGTCCGGGAGGCAGCATTCACAGTTCCACGTGCCGTGATCCCTACGCTAAGGGTCGCAGACCCACGCCTACGAAGCCTAAGGGCACCATTGCACCACCCCCTTACCCTCAGCAGACGATTCAAGAACTATCGGCACTAGGAGGGCAACTTGCGAACAGTAGCAACGACTGTTCCGCAATGTCGAGCATCCTTGATGCGATCTGGGCAGTGACCTTCGAGTCGAGTTGTTCGTACCACAACCCGAATCCGTGCGCCTCGCTCCAAAGTCAACTCGGGAGTGCCGGGCGGCAGCTTATGCAGGCTGCGGGCTGCTGATACAGAGGTTCACAAGGGAAAGGGCTCAACCTCACCGGTTCCTCTCCTGGCAGTTGATCACGCCAATGGGCCTGTGCCCGACTTCGTGTCCGCACGGACCGAGTGACCTCAGGCCCGCCGCAGGCGGTCGGCGCCAGAGCTTGGAGGTCTTAACTCTCGGATCGCCTCGATGAAGACGCATCTGGCCGTGTTTGCCGAAGAGCAAGTGAGAGCGCAGGAACGCGGCCGACTCCGCACCGCGACAGTTTGTCTGCTTGCGCTTGCGCTGGCAATCGCCCTTGCGGTTCCGGCGCAGGCGCAGCAGGCTCCGGCTCCCGAGGTCCGCGCTGAAGTCTGGCCTGAGCTGACTCCGCCACTTCCGTCCGACCCGGAGCTCGAAGCGCGGGTCGACGCTCTGATCGAGCGGATGACCCTTCGCGAGAAGGTCGGCCAGGTCATCCAGGCGGAGATCCGCTCCGTCACGCCGCGGGATGTGCGGCGCTTCGACCTGGGCTCGGTGCTGAACGGCGGCGGCTCGTTTCCCGGCGAGAACAAGCACGCCTCGCCGGAAAGCTGGCTGGCGCTGGCCGACGCGTTCCACGAAGCTTCGACCGACACGTCGGACGGCGGCGTCGGCATTCCGGTGATGTGGGGCGTGGACGCGGTGCACGGCCACAACAACGTGATCGGCGCCACGATCTTCCCCCACAACATCGGGCTCGGCGCGGCGCGCAATCCGGACCTGATCCGCCGCATCGGCGAGGTCACGGCCCGGGAGGTGCTCGCCACCGGCCTGGACTGGAACTTCGGTCCGACCGTCGCCGTGGCCCGCGACGATCGCTGGGGCCGCACCTACGAGAGCTACTCGGAAGACCCAGAGATCGTCGCCCTGTACGCGCGCGCGCTGGTCGAGGGACTCCAGGGCGCGGTCGGCAGTCCTGACTTCCTGGGCGAAGAGCGGGTGATCGCCACGGCGAAGCACTTCCTCGGCGACGGCGGCACCTTCGAGGGCCGCGATCAGGGCGACACGCGGGCCAGCGAAGAGGAACTCCGCGACATCCACGGTGCTCCCTACGTCGCCGCGCTCGATGCCGGCGCGCAGGCGGTGATGGCCTCGTTCAGCAGTTGGCACGGCCAGAAGTTGCACGGTCACGCCGGGCTCCTGACAGAGGTACTCAAGGGCCGCATGGCGTTCGACGGGCTCGTCGTCGGCGACTGGAACGGTCACGGCCAGTTGCCGAACTGCACGAACGACAACTGCGCCGACACGCTTCGAGCCGGCCTCGATCTGTTCATGGTCCCTGAAGACTGGAGGGCGCTCCACCGGAACACGCTCCGCCAGGTGCGTTCCGGCGCGATTTCCGAGGCAAGACTCGACGACGCGGTGCGGCGCATCCTGAGGGTGAAGATCCGCGCCGGCCTGCTCGACAGCGGCCGGCCGTCGGAGCGAGCGCTCGGCGGACGGTTCGAGCTGCTGGGCGCGCCCGAGCATCGCGACGTGGCCCGCCAGGCGGTGCGCGAGTCTCTCGTCCTGCTGAAGAACAACGACAGCCTTCTGCCCCTGTCTCCGTCGTCGCTCGTCCTGGTCGCGGGTCCCGCGGCGGACGACATCGGCCGGCAGAGCGGCGGCTGGACGCTGACCTGGCAGGGAACGGAGAACACGAACGACGACTTCCCGGGCGCCACCTCCATCTGGACCGGCATCCAACGGACCGTCGAGGCGGCGGGCGGCGAGGCCGTCCTCTGCCAGGGATGCGCGTACAGCGGCGGGCTGCCGGACGCCGCCATCTACGTGACCGGCGAGACGCCCTACGCCGAGGGCCAGGGCGACGTGACCAGTCTCGAGTACAGCCCGGGCGACAAGTCCGACGTCGAGCTGATGGGGAGGCTCCGGGCCGCCAACATTCCGGTCGTCACGATCTTCCTGTCCGGGCGACCGCTGTGGATGAACCCGGAGATCAACGCCTCCGACGCGTTCGTCGCCGCCTGGTTGCCGGGTTCCGAGGGCGCCGGCGTGGCCGACGTCATCTTCAGCGCGGCCGACGGCGGAGTCGCCAACGACTTTCGGGGCAAGCTCTCCTTCTCCTGGCCACGCTCGCTGGACCAGACCGTCCTCAACGTCGGCGACCCGGACTACGACCCGCTCTTCCCCTACGGCTACGGCCTGACCTACGCCGACGACGGCGATCTCCCCGAACTGGACGAGACGCGGCCGGCCGGAACGTCGCCCGTTCGCACGACCGACGCCGGCGCGTCGCCCGGGCGCGTTCTGTTCGAAGGACGGACGGCGGAAGGGTGGCAATTCTACGTGGGCGACGAGGCGGACTGGCGGGTTTCCGCACCCGACGGCCGCGGCCAGACCCGCCGCCGCGTGTCCGGCGTCGTGCTCTCGGCCGTCGACCGCCGCGTCCAGGAGGATGCGAGGAAGGCGCAGTGGCGAGGCCGCAACGAGGCCCAGATCTACCTCCAGTCCAGTCCCATCGACCTGCGCGCCGAAACGGCTGAAGGCATGACTCTCGAGATCGACTTCCTGGTGGAGCAAGCGCCCGCTCGGCGAGTCCAGATGCGGATGGACTGCGGCTACCCGTGTACCGGCGGTCTCCTCGTCTCACCCATCTTCGCGGGCGTGCCCGAAGGATCATGGGACACTCTGCAGATTCCTCTTCGCTGCTTCGAGGCTTCCGGCGCCGAGATGGACCGCATCGACACACCCTTCCTGATCACGACGGACGGGCCGTTCACGCTTCGTTTCTCACGCATCGCGATCGCACCCGCCGATCCCACAGCGCTGACGGCCGGTTGCTGAGCGGGGAGAGTCCGCCATGCTGACGGCGAAGATCACCACCCTCGACTGGACCGTCGTCGCCCTCTACTTCGCCGGCGTCTTCGCCATCGCGCTCTGGGCCATCAGGCGCGTCCAGCACGGCGAACGGACCTCGTCGAGTTACTTCCTCGCCGGCCGCAACGTCGGCTGGTTCGTCGTCGGCGCCTCGCTGTTCGCCTCGAACATCGGCTCCGAACATCTCGTCGGCCTGGCAGGCACCGGCGCCGAGAGCGGCCTCGTTCTCGGCCAGTTCGAGCTCCAGGCCTCGCTCATCCTGCTCATTCTCGGCTGGCTCTTCGTGCCGTTCTACGTGAAGAGCGGCATCTTCACGATGCCCGAGTTCCTCGAGCGGCGCTACTCGCCCGCGGCCCGCTGGTACCTCTCGGTAATCTCGGTCATCGGCTACGTCCTGACCAAGATCTCGGTGACGATCTACGCGGGCGGCGTCGTCTTCGAGACCCTGATGGGGATCAACTTCTGGACCGGCGCCCTGGTGGTCGTCGTCATCACCGGGGTCTACACCGTGCTCGGCGGCCTCCGCGCCGTCGTCTACACCGACCTGCTGCAGGCCATCGTCCTGATCGTCGGCGCCTCCACGGTGACGATCCTCGGACTCGCCGAACTCGGCGGTTGGCGGGTCATGGTCGAGACCGCCGGTGACGGCTTCTTCGACATGTGGAAGCCGATGTCCGACCCCGACTTCCCGTGGACCGGCATCGCGTTCGGCGCGCCGATCATCGCGGTCTGGTACTGGTGCACCGACCAGTTCATCGTCCAGCGCGCGCTCTCCGCCCGCGGCATCGACGACGCCCGGCGCGGGACGATCTTCGCCGGCTTCCTCAAGCAGTTGCCGCTGTTCCTGTTCGTGGTGCCCGGCGTGATCGCCTACTGCCTGTCGCAGTCCGGCAAGCTCGAACTCGCCTCCTCCGACCAGGCGCTGCCCGCCCTGGTCGTGGCGCTCCTGCCGGCCGGCTTCCGGGGACTGGTGGTCGCTGGCCTGCTGGCCGCCCTGATGAGCAGCCTCTCCTCCGTCTTCAACTCGTGCTCGACGCTGATCACGATCGACATCTACAAGAAGCTCCACCCCGGCGTCTCGGAGCGGCGCCTGGTCCTGGTCGGGCAGACGGCCACCGTGGGCCTGGTGGGCCTCGGCCTGCTCTGGATCCCCTTGATGCAGAACATCTCGGGCACGCTCTACCAGTACCTCCAGAGCGTCCAGGGCTACATCTCACCGCCGATCACCGCGGTCTTCCTGCTCGGCCTGTTCTGGAAGCGCCTCAACGCCCAGGGCGCAATTGCGTCACTGGCCGTCGGCTTCGTTCTTGGCATGGGCCGGCTGGTGGCGGAGCTCAACAAGGACGATCTTCACGGCTTCCTCTACACCTTCGCAGACATCAACTTCATGCACGTCGCGATCTTCCTGTTCCTGATCTGCGCGGCCGTGCTGGTCGCGGTGAGCCTCTGGTTCCCGCCGCCGTCCGAGCAGCGCGTCGCCGGCCTGACCTGGAGCCGGGCGGGCAACGCCGAGCTTCTCGCCGAGTCCGACCCCGCGAAGCGCCGGCTGGACCGGACGCTGTCGGTGGTCCTGGTACTGATCGTCGCCGCGGTGATGGTGTACTTCTCGGGCTAGGAACGGCGCGGGGCACTCGCCGCCGCACACCGGACGGGCCAGCGAATCACTGCGCCGTGCCGGCCCGCCGCGACCCCAGCAGAACCTCCATCATGCGATGCGCCGTTTCGGCGCCGCTGTTCTGGTTCTGGCCCGTCACCAGGCGTCCGTCGACGACGACGCGGCTCGCGAGCATGTCGCGAAACCTGGTCTCGCTCTCGAACAGCGCTCCGGCGGCGCGCAGGTCACGCTCCGGGTGCATCGGAGTGAAGGTGATGCCGAGCTCCTCGATCTGCTTGTCCGAAACGGCCGAGACGCGGCGGCCCCGCACCAGAGGGTCTCCGGCCGGAGTCAACGCCTGAAGCAGTCCCAACGGTCCGTGGCACACGCCGCCGACCACCGATTCGCGGGCGTACGCCTCGCTGACCTTCCTCCCCAGTTCTTCCGACTGGCCGAGGTCGTACGCGGCGCCCCAGCCGCCGGCGAGAAACACGATGTCGTAGGCGCTTCCGTCCACGTCGGCGATCGCCAACGAGTTCTCGACCCTGGATTGAAACTCCGCATCCCGGAGATAGCGCTTGTCCTCCGGCGTCGCCACCGGCCACCGCACCGACTGCCGCTCGACCGGGATGGCGCCGCCCTGGATGCTCGCCACGTCGACCGACATTCCGGCGTCCGCGAACGCGTAGTAAGGCACGGTCATTTCCGACGCCCAGACGCCGGTCGCCTTGCCCGAGTCGCCCAGCGTGTCGTGGCTGGTGGTCACGATGAGGGCGCGGTGGCCGGCGAGATCGATCGCGGGAATCTCGTAGTGGGCGTGAAGGCCCAGGCCGACGAGCACCCTCGGCAATCCCAGCCAGACGGCGGCCGCCAGCACGACGACGGCCAGCCCTGCTCCGGTCCATACCCTGGTCTTCATGAAGGTCTCCTTTGCACGGTCGTAGAAGTAGTTGATCGCCAGCTGTCGAGTCGGCGAATAGAAGGCCGGCACCTCGAGCACCCCCACGCGCTCGGCGTAGGCCTCGTAGTCCGCCAGCATCTCGGCGAACCGCTCGGGCTGTTCGGCGGCCAGATCGCGGGTCTCGCCCGGGTCCTCCGCCAGATCGAAGAGGCGCCAGCGGCCGTCGCCCACGGGAGCGCCGACCCGGACGAGCTTGTGGTCGCCCTTGAAGACGCCCCGGTGGCCCGCCGTCTCGAATCCGACCGCATCCCGCGGCGAGTGGACCAGGGCCGAAGGGTCGCGCAGCGCCGGGGCCAGGCTGCGGCCATCGATGGGATGCTTGCCGGGCGGAGTGGCGGCGCCCGCGCCGGTGAGCTCGAGAATCGTGGGAACGAGGTCCGTCACGAAGGTGAAGGCCGGAGCGATCCCTCGCGCCTCCACCCCCGGCCCGGCGATGATCAGGGGAACGCGAATTCCCCCCTCGCCGCCGTGGAACTTGTAGTACGCGAGCGGAGCGGCCGCCGCCCGCGCGAAGTGCGGGCCGATGATGCCGTAGCTCCCCTTCTCGCCGAGCGTCTCGAGGTCGCGGCGGTAGCCGACGCGCTCCGCCCACCGGTCGAACTGACCGCTCTGGCCCGGGTCGCCCGCCTCCGGACCGTTGTCGGACAGCACGACGAAGACGGTGTCCCCCAGGAGTCCCTCGTTACCGAGGTACTCGACCAGCCGCCCGAAGTGATGGTCCATCGCTTCGAGCATCGCCGCGTTGACCGCCATGTTCTTGGCGGCGAACGCCTTCTCGTCGGGCGAGAGAGCCTCCCAGTCCGCCTGCTCGGGCGTGGTCGACGGTACGGCCCCGGGCGGAAAGACACCCGCTTCGACGGCTCGGCGATGACGCTCTCTCCGCAGCGCGTCCCATCCTTCGTCGTACACGCCCTCGTAGCCTTCGATGAACTCGCGCGGCGCCTGAACCGGCAGGTGGACCGCCTGAAAGGCGAGATAGGCGAAGAACGGCCGTCGCTCTCCATCCGTGACCTGACCCATGTCGATGAACTCGACGAGCTTGTCCACGAGGTGCTCCGACGAGTAGAAGTCGGCCGGCAGGTCGGTCGGCTCGCCGTCGGCGAACCAGGGGGGCTCCCCGTAGATGGGCAGGTAGGGCTTCTTCTCGAAGTTGTCGGCGCCGGTGGCGTCAAGCGCGAACGTCCGATCGAATCCGCGCGCGCTGGGCAGCGAGGTCGGACCGTGACCGAGGTTCCACTTGCCGGTCAGGTAGGTGCGGTAGCCGGCGGCGCGCAGCCGGCTGGCGATCGTGACGACGTCCGTGCTCAACTCGCCTCGGTAGCCGGGTCGGCCGCGATGACGAAGCGGCGTGGCCACATGCAGGCTGGCAACGTCGGTCAGGTGGGAGTCGACCCCGGTGAGCAGCATCGCCCGCGACGGCGAGCACATCGGCGAGGCGTGGAAGTTCGTGAAGAGGACGCCGCGCGAGGCGATCGCGTCGATGTGGGGAGTGCGAATCTCGCTGCCGTACGCGCCCAGGTCCGTGAAGCCGACGTCGTCCGCGACCACGACGACGACGTTCGGCCGGGGTGTGGCCGGGGCCTCGGATTCCGCTGCCGTCGACGCCGACGCCTGAAGGGCCGCGACCGCCGCGAGTGTCGCCGCCAGGAATCGCCGGCCTACACGGCGCCTCTTTCGTCGGCTGAAGATGAACCCGGGTCTCATCGCTCTGAACCTCGCCTGCTAATGTCTATCATTAGTCCTGATGGAAGTCATTAGCACGCGAGAGAAGCTCCTTCGCGCCGCCGAGAAGCTGTTCGCCGAGCGGGGCGTCGGGCCGACCTCCACTCGCTCCATTCTGCGCGAAGCGGGCCAACGAAACGAATCGGCCTTGCAGTACCACTTCGGCGGGCGCGAAGGGCTCATCGACGCCATGTACGTCAAGCGCGGCGCACAGATCGGGGAAGAGCGGGAGCGCATGCTGCACGAGCTGGACGAGGCCGGCGAGACGCAGGACGTCCGCCGCCTGTGCGAGGTGGCGGTCATGCCTCCGGTGCGAATCGCCCGACGCGATGCGGAGTTCGCGCTCTTCCTGAAGGTGGTCGGGCAACTCGTCTTCCTGCCCGGCGAGGAGCTCCGCGAGGGCGCGATCCGCTACACGGGAGCGGGAGTGGGCAAGGTGGCGAAGCGCATTCGCGCGCAGCTTCGGATCCCCAAGGCGCTGGCGGACCGGCGGTTCGACCTGATGCACCGGATGGCGGCGCTGGCGCTCGCGCAGCGCGCGCTTTCCGGCGGCAGCTTCGACGGACCCGATGCCGAGCTGTTCTTCAAAACCCTGCTCGACGCGATGGCGGCCGTTCTCGAGGGACCGGTTTCTCCTGCGACCGAACGCGAGATCTCGAGGCAGTCTCGTTGAGCCGGCGCGCCCGCATCGCGCTCAGCGTCGCGGCGGTGGTCGTGGCGGCCGCGGGCATCGCCTGGATCTTCCGTCTCGGCGTAACATCGAAACAACCGTGGCCGATCTGATCGCTCGGCGAGACGCGCTCCTCGGCGCCGGCGCCCCTCTCTTCTACGAGGAACCCCTGACGATCGTTCGCGGCGAGGGCGTCCACCTCTTCGACGAGGATGGCCGCCGGTTCGTCGACATGTACAACAACGTGCCTTGCGTGGGGCACGCGCATCCGCGGGTCGTGGAGGCGATGGCGCGTGCCGTCGAACTCATGCACGAGGCCGGGGTGCTCTTCATCGCGGACGAGGTGCAGGCCGGCTTCTGCCGGACGGGCCACTGGTGGGGCTACGAGAGGATGGGCTTCGTACCCGACATCGTGACGATGGGGAAGCCGATCGGCAACGGAATGCCGATCTGCGGGGCGGTCGCGTCAAAGGACCTTGTCGACACGTTCCGCCGGCGATCGCGGTACTTCAACACCTTCGCCTCCAGCCCCCTCCAGGCCGCCGCGGGATCGGCGGTGCTCGACGTCATCGAGTCGGAGGACTGCGCCGGAACGTCGTCGAGACGGGCGCCCATCTCCGTCGCGGTCTGGAAGCCTTCCAGGAGACCTGCAAGCCGATGGCCGAGGTTCGTGGCCACGGGCTGTCTTCCGCGCGGATTCGAAGCGCGGCGCGAGCTTCGTCCTGCGCCTCCACCGGCCCGGCTACCACGACCTGCCTCCTAGCCGTCCCCCAGCGCCCGCTGCCAGATCGAAACGTCCCAGAAACGGCCGAACTTGCGCCCCGCCTCCGACAACACGCCGACCTGGCTGTAGCCGAACCTGCGGTGCAGCCGCTCCGAGGCTTCGTTCGGCAGCGTGATCACCGCGAAGGCCCGACGAAGAGACTCCGCTTCGAGAATCGCCAGGAGCTCCGTGTAGAGGGCGGTGCCGATGCCGCGCCCCGTCTCGCCGTCCAGGCAGTAGACACTCGTCTCGACGCTCGTCGCGTAGGCAGGCCTGGACCGCCACGGGCCGCTCCAGGCGAAGCCGACGACGCGGCCAGCCTCCTCGGCAACCAGCACGCGATGCGGACCCGTCGCCTTGAAACCAGCGAACCACTCCTGACGCCGCTCGACCGTCCAGGGTTCGACGTCGAAGGTGACGGAGCTGTGCTCCACGTAGTGGTTGTAGAGCGCCGCCATCTGGGGCACGTCGGCTGCGGTGGCCGGTCTGATTCTCATCGGCGCCGATCCGTGTGCGAACACTGTGCCACCAGCGCAGGGTACATCGTCGAGCCTCCGCTTCTCCTTGGCGGACCAGACACGACCAGACACTATATGCCTTGACAGCACTATCGGAGAGCATCATGATGTCTCTCCATGCGAACCACGGTCACCCTGGACGCGGATACCGAATCCCTGCTGCGCGAGGCGATGCGGCAACGGGGACAGACATTCAAGCAAGCCCTGAACGACGCGGTCCGACAGGGCCTGGCGGGAGTTGCCGGCGATCCGGAGCGTCCTCCTTTCGTCCAGCGGAGCTTCCCCATGGACCTCAGGCCCGGGTACGACCTCGGCAAGCTGTCCTCGCTCGAGGCGGATCTCGACGCGGAGGCGTTTCTTGAAACAACCCGCCGGCTCACGCCGGACAGGGACGAGCCGAGGTGATTGTCCCCGACGCGAACCTCCTCCTGTACTCCGTCGACTCAACGAGCCCGTTCCACGGACCGGCGGCGAAGTGGTGGACCGATTGCCTGAGCGGCTCGGTACCGGTCGGACTCTGTCAGCCTGTTCTCTTCGCCTTCCTGCGCGTCAGCACGAACCGTCGCGTCTTCCGGGAGCCGCTCTCACTCGACACCGCCGGCGACCTGGTGAACGAGTGGATCGCCCACCCCGTCACGCGCCTCCTGCTGCCAGGCGAGGACCACGTGCGACATGTCGTGGACCTTCTCGCAGAGGCGGGATCCGCCGGCGGCGACCTCGTCACGGACGCACAGATCGCCGCACTCGCTCGAACCCACCGAGGTGAGATCCACACCGCGGATCACGACTTCCGGCGTTTTCCGGGAGTGACCTGTCACTATCCGCTTCGCCTCAAGTAGAGCCGCCCACCCGTCGACACATGCCGCATCCGGCCGTCGTCCTGCGGATTGACGAACGACAGAAGAGTCTGCGGCGCGGTGGCCGCGATCGCCTCCGGCAGGGAGACGACGAACGAATGCTCGCCTACCGGGTCGAGCGGGAAGGCCGGTGTCGGGTCGGTCGAAGTCGTGTCGTAGAAGGCGACCTTGGCGCGGGAGCTGACGCTCAGGCGGCCGTCGCGCTCAGTGATCGTGTGCTCGGCGGCGACGTCCTCGTAGACGCCGGCGTAGAGCCGCGCATCGATGTCGATGTCGAGCGCCGGGAACCGCTGCGGCGCCAGCGGCTCGAAGCCGGAAGCCTTCTTCATCCAGGCGTTCACGAGCTCGAAGGCGACCAGCCCGCCGTGCGCCGAGTTGGTCAGGACGACCATCGCGAAGTCGGACTCCTCGTGCGCCGAGAACCAGGAGAGGATGCCCGGGCCGCCACCGCCATGGCCGAAGTCGTCGTTCGGACCCAGCATGAAGCCGAGACCGAACGAGCGGACGGCGCCGATCCCCTGGACTGCCGCCGTGCCCGTGCGCATCGCCTTCGAGCTCTCCTCCGAGAGCAGGCGCTCGCCGTTCAGTCCCTCGCCGCCGCGGAGGTGGGCGGCGACGAAGGCGAGCAGGTCGGGCGCCGACATCATGGCGGTGGAGCCGGCCGGAGCGAAGCTGAGCGGCAGGAAGGCCTGCGACGTCCTCTGCTGGGTGCCGGTGGCCGGATCGAGAAAGTGGCCGACGGAGGCGCGGTGGAGCAGGGCGTCCTGGGGCTGGACGACGGAGTGCTGAAGCCCGAGGCGGCCGAAGACGCGGTCCTCGATCAGGCTGTACCAACTGTCCCCGAGCACCCGCTCGGCGACGTGGCCAGCGACCACCATCGCCGTGTTGCAGTACGAGCAGTCCTCGCCGGGAGCGAACAGTTGACCAAGATCGCGAGCGCGTTCGACCGCCTTGCGGATGGCCTCCTGGTCGGGCCCGTGGTCCGGGATCATCTCGCCGTCGATGCCGCTCGTGTGGTTGAGCAGCATGCCGACCTTGATCGCCCGGGTCGCTTCCGGGTCGGCGACCGCGAAGTCGGGCAGGTAGTCGAGCACCGGCGCGTCCAGGTCGACCAGACCCTCGTCGACCAGTTGCATGACCAGGGTCGTGTTCAGGGTCTTCGTGATCGAGCCGATGTGCATCACCGTTTCGGGGGTGACGTCGACGCCGGTGGTCGCGTTCAGGATCCCGGCCGTGGCGGTCTCGATCTCGCCGCGGTGGTAGACGGCCGCGCTCGCGCCGACGACCCGGTGCCGCGCGATCGCCTCTTCGAGGTCGCGCTGCAGGTCGGTGGCGCCGGGGCCCTCGTCGGCCGGAGTAGTCTGGCTGAATGCCGTGCGGAGCGGCGGCAGCGCGGCCACGGCGGCCGCGGCGGCGCTCCTGGTCAGGAGATCACGTCGAGTGGTTTGCATGGGCATGTGAATCCTAAGTGAGCCCGCCCGGATGCGGGAATCGGCTATAAGCCGCCTACGAGAGCGGCGCACCCAGTTGCTGGGACTGCTCCCACTCGGCGCGGATCGCTTCTTCGTCGAACCGGAAGTAGGACCGCGGGGGCAGTTGGCCCCAGGTGTTCGACGCGAAGGCGTCGTCCGGGAAGTGGCGCACCTGGTGGTTCGGGCCGAGGACTTCCATGTCGGCGAAGAACTCGATGAAGGTGTCCTCCTCGGGCATCCGCCAGTAGGCGAACAGGTTCCTGGCCATGCCGTGGCGGCCGGGCCCCCAGACGATCGGCCGCCGGTGGGCCGCCAGGTGATCGAGGCCGACCCGCATCTCGCCCCAGTCGGTCAGTTCGAAGGCGACGTGGCGGATGTGGGCGTACCCCTTGTCGAGGAAGGCGAGCACGTGGTGGTCGCGGTCGGCGTGGAGCCAGCAGGCGTCGTCGACGATCCAGTCGGTGATCTTGAGCCCGAGCGCCTCGACGTACCACTCGACGGCGCGCGATGTGTCGGCGGTGAGGTAGTTCACGTGCTGGAGCCGGCGCGGATGGAACCCGGGCAGGACGTCCGAGTGCTTGCAGACGTCGGGCCGCGGATCGTCCGAGGCGACGTGCTCGACGACGGCCACGCCGTTGCCGTCCGGGTCGGCGGTGCGCAGCCCGAACCGGCCAGCCGGCAGCTCGAACGGTACGGCGAGCGTTCCGACGTCGGACAGCCGGTCGCCGGCCTCGGCCAGGGTGACGCAGGCTTCGAGTTCGTAGGCGATGTAGTCGACGCAGCCTCGCTCGCCGGCGGTCAGGCGGACACAGAAGTCTTCATAGGCGCAGCGGAGCAGGGCGCCGTCCTCCGCGGCCGGGCTCAGGCCGAGCAGACGCCGCCAGCGCGCCGAGGCCTCGGCGAGATCGGTGACGATGAGGCCGACGTGGTGGATGCCGCGAATCACGAGCCACCTCCTGTCCCGGTGGCCGCGAACGCGGCAGTGCGTTCGCAGACCGTCTTCCCGTCGCAGTAGAAGTCGAACGAGTGCCGCCCGCCCTCGCGGCCGATGCCGGAGTGCTTCGTGCCGCCGAAGGGGGTCTCAAGGTCGCGGACGTAGAAGCAGTTGACCCAGATCGTGCCGGCGCTGATCCGGCGCGAGAGCCGGCCCGCGCGGGCCTCGTCACCGGTGAAGATCATCGCGGCGAGACCGTAGTCGGTCGACTCGGCCAACGCGATCGCCTCGTCGTCGTCCTCGAACGCCTGCAACGTCAGCACCGGCCCGAACACCTCCTCGCGCAGAATGTCGGCGCTGGCGGGCACGTCGGTGAACAGCGTCGGCGGGTAGAAGAGCCCGCCGCTGCTCCTGCCGCCGAAGCGCAGCCCCGCGCCCTGGGTCAGCGCCTTCTCGACGTGTGCCTCGACGCGCGCGAGAGCCCGCGGATGGATCAGCGGACCGTAGGTCGTCGCGGCGTCCGGGCCAGCTCGACGATCGGGTTGCGCAGGGTGCCGATCTCGTCGCACTGCACTTCCACCACGTCGCCGGGCTCGACCGGCCGCGAGTTCGCGGGCGTACCGGTCATGATGGCGTCGCCGGGCTCGAGCGTGATCAGCCGGCTCAGGTCGGCGACCTGGTACGCGAACGAGAACAGGAGGTCCTCGCCCGTGTTCCCCTCCTGCACCACCTCGCCGTTGACCAGGGTGCGCAGGGTCAGATCGTTCGGGTCGACGTCGCCGGCGTCGACCAGGGCCGGACCCATTGGCCCGAAGCCGTCCTGGCCCTTGACCCGCAGCATCGAGCCGCGGTCGGCGTGCCGGAAGTCGTGGATGCCGAAGTCGTTGACGAGCGTGTAGCCGCGCACGTAGTCAAGCGCCTCCGCGATCGCCACGCCGGTCGCCCGCCGGCCGATGACGACCGCGATCTCTCCTTCGTAGTTCAGGAAGCGGCAGCCGCGCGGCCGCGCCACCGGCGCCTCGTGGGCGCTCAGCGACGAGGTGGGCTTCATGAAGTAGGACGGCACCTCCGGGATGCGCTCCATCTGGTACTCGCCGCAGCGCGAGCGGTAGCTCAGGTGGACGCCGATGATCTTCGACGGCGGATCGATCGGAGGCAGCCAGGTGCCGTCGCCGGCGCGGCGTTCATGTCTCATCGCAGTTGCTCCCGGTCATGCGGGCCGACGACCTCGACGCCGTCGACGCTGTAGGCGAATGAGTCCTCCGGCGCGGTAACCTCGGGGTGCCACTGCACGCCGAGGCAGAACGGAAGCCGGGGATCCTCCAGCGCCTCGATCACGCCGTCCGGCGCGGTGGCGGCGACCCGCAGGCCTTCGCCCAGCCGGCCGGCGCCCTGGTGATGGTGCGAAGCGATCTCGACCTCGCCGTCTTCCCCGCCCGCCTCCATCGCGGCCGCCAGGTGCGTCCCCGGCTCGATCGTCACCATGTGGCGCGTGAACTCGCCCAGCACGTCGCGGTGGGGCTTCATGTCGAGCCGGTCGCCCAGGTGCTGTTCCAGGTCGCCGCCGTAGAGGATGTTCAGGAGCTGGAAGCCCCGGCAGATCCCCAGGATCGGCATCCGGCGTTCGAGCGCGGCGCGGCCGATCGCCAGCTCGACCCGGTCCCGCGTCTCGTCGTTCTCGTCGTTCTCCGGGTGCGGCTCCGCGCCATGAATCTCCGCGTCGAAGTCCTTGCCGCCCAGGAAGACGATGCCGTCCAGGTCTTGGAGCGCAGCCGCTCCGGTCCGGAGACCAGTTCGAGCCGGCCGAGATGCGGCCGCAGCTCTTCCAGAGCTATCTTGATCTCCAGCCGCGCCAGGTACGGGCCCAGGCAGAAGTGCGGCCCGATGCCGAAGGTCAGGTGCCGGTTCGGCTTGCGGCCGACGTCGAATCGGTTGGGTTCCTCGAACACGTCCTCGTCCCGGTTGGCGCTCGTGTACCACATCGCGACCTTGTCGCCGGCGCGGATGACCTCGCCGCGCATCTCGACGTCCTCCGTCGCCGTGCGGCGGAAGTGGTGGACCGCCGTCACCATCCGCAGCACCTCGTCGGCGGCGGTCACAGCCAGGTCCTCGTCGCCGACGACGACGCGCTCGGCCTGGTCGGGGTGACGCAGCAGCTCGAACATGCCGCCCGACAGCGAATGGCGGGTTGTCTCGTTGCCTGCCGCCGCCAGCAGCAGGAAGTAGAGGTCGAACTCGTGCGGCGCCTCCGCCCGCAGCCGGGCGAACCACTCGTGCGGGACTCCCCGGGCGAACCGGTCGTGATCGCAGAGGTCGATCTCGGCCGCGAGCGAGGCGTTGGCGGCGGCGGATGGCGGCCGCCCAGACGACGCCGCACACGAAGAAGATCGGCACGGCGGCCCACAGCGAGCCGACCAGGCCGGTGCTCGCCCCGGTCAGCGCGTCCCAGTTGACGACGACGAACACCATCGCCGCCGCCAGACCGAGCGCGCCCAGCCCCGGCGCCACCTTCGTGTGCCACGGCCGCGAGTCAAGACCGGTCCGCCTGAAGAACGCGATGACGGACAGCGAGGTCAGGCACTGCAGGCCGATGATCCCCAGCGCCGCGATGCCGCTCAGCCAGGGCCGCGGATCCTACGCGCATTGCCGATGTCGTCGAGCGGATTCGCGTCGAGAAGCAGAACGTCGCCCCGCGCGCCGACGGCGAGCAGCTCGAACTGGCCTTCCCGGTCCATGTAGTGGGCCGCCTCCGAGGTCGCGGCCTCCAGGGTCTGGTAGGGCGTCAGGCCGGCCTCGACGAAGAGGCCCATCTCCCGGTGGACCGTGTAGCCAATAGCCGAAAGGTCGGTGCCGATGAAGAGCGGCGCGCCCGCGTCGTGGAGCGCCTTGACCAGGCCGAGCCGCGCCGAGCGCGTCCCGGTGATCCCCGCCCGCTCGCGCGGTCCGTAGAGGTGATGCCGGCCAGAAGGCCGGCGCACCGACACTCGACTTGTCCCGTTGACCTTCACTCCGCGGCCGTCAGGCGGACCAGGGCGCCGGGGTTGTTGAGGAGAAGGTAGATCGCGCCGTCGGGGCCGTTCCTGATGTCGCGGATGCGGCCGTGGCCCTTGAACAGGAGTTCCTGGCGGGTGACCCGGCCGCCGTCGATCTCCAGGCGCCGGAGTTCCTCGAAGGACAACGATCCGACCAGGAGGTCGCCCTGCCAGCGCTCGAAGGCCGAGCTGGCCAGGAACTCGATCGGGCCGACCGCGAGCGCGGGCGTCCACTCGACGACCGGGGGCTCGATGCCGTCGGCGTGGGTCCGGTCGCTGATCACCGAGCCGTCGTAGTTGACGCCGAAGGTCACGACCGGCCAGCCGTAGTTCCGGCCGCTGACCAGAAGGTTCAGCTCGTCGCCGCCGCGCGGACCGTGCTCGGCGGCCCAGATCCCGCCGGTCTCCGGGTGCTGCGCCATCCCCTGGACGTTCCGGTTGCCGAGAGTGAAGACCGCGCCGAGCGCTCCCTCCTCGCCGGCGAAGGGGTTGTCGTCCGGGATGCCGCCGTCGGGCCGGATGCGGAACACCTTGCCCGAGGGCATGGCCGGGTCCTGCGAGTTCATCGCCGCGCTCATGTCGCCGATCGAGAAGTAGAGGAAGCCGTCGCGGTCGAACAGCAGGCGGCCGCCCCAGTGCTTGCTGTCGGGCAGGTGGTACCCGGGATCGAGGCGGAACAAGTACTCCGTGTCCCGCCACCGGTTGCCATCGACGCGGCCGCGGATGATCCGGGTCAGCCCGCGGGCGTAGCGGTCATTCGGGTCCTCCGAGTGGCTGATCGCCGCGTAGACCCAGCCGTTCCGGTCGTAGTCCGGGTCGAGCGCGATGTCCATCAGCCCGCCGGTCGAGGTCGCGAGGTCGACCGGCGGCAGCCCCGTGATCCGCTCCGGGTCCACCCTGCCGTCCCGGTACCGGAGCAGGAAGCCCGCGTCCTCGGAGATCAGCGCCTCCGAACTCGGGACGACCGGCGCAGAAACTGGCGGTTCTCGGCGGCCCCGTGAACTCAATGGCCCAGGGGCTCTCCAGCTCGTCGGTCGCCAGGTACTCGACCCGCAGGGTGTAGCGCTCCGTCTCGACCGCCGGCGGCAGCGGCTTCGCGATCCACACCTCTTCGGTCTGCAGGCTGTAGATCAGCTCGACGAGCGCCGCCATCTCCTCGTCCGAGAGGTCGCCGAGGTAGCCCGGCATGTCGGTGCCCAGGATGCCGTGCCGGATGTTGCTCTCGACCGAGAAGCCGTCCCGCCCGAACCGCCAGTCCGACTTGATCAGCGGCTCCGCGAGCCCGCCCTCGAGCGCCTGCCCGTGGCAGCCGCCGCAGTGGAGGCGGTAGAGGGCGCGCGCGTCCGGCTCGGCGGCCGGGGCGGGGGCGGCCGCGAGCAGGAGCGAGACAAGAAGAAGGCCGAGGCCGACCGACAGTCGAACAGCCCGCGGCTTTCGGTTCGGGTTCTGGGCCATCGTCACAAGAGGAGCGCGGCCTCGAACTGTACGACACCCGCCCTCGCCGATGCGCCAGTAGCGCGATAACCTGCCGATCAGTCGCCTCGCTCCCCGACGCCCGCCGAAACTGCCCGTCCGACCTGCACGCGATGCCGGAAGTAAACCCAGCCATCCTGTCCTGGGCCCGGAACTCCGCCGGGTTGTCCAGGGAAGAGGCCGTCGCCAAGCTCCCGCTCAAGGGCGCTTTCGGCAAGACCGCCATTGAGCGACTGGAAGACCTCGAGTCCGGCGCGGCAGCCCCCACACGGCCCATGCTGGTCAAGATGGCCAAGTAATACCGGCGGCCGCTGGTCGCCTTCTACCTAGCCACTCCACCGAAGGCCGGCAAACGCGGAACGGACTTCCGCAGGCTTGGAGGTTCCGCGCCCCGAAACGGCGAGGCTGCGGTTCAGGCTCTGGTCCGCCAGGTCGTGGCCAGCCAGAGGGTCCTCCGCGACATACTCGTCGAGGAAGAAGCAGAGGAGGTCCCCTTCGTGGGAGCGCTCACACTGGCAGACGGCAGAGAGGCTGCCTCTGACCAAGTGGACCGCCTGGTCGGCGACGCACACCCGCGCAATGCTCGAAACCCGGCAGCGGCCTTTGACCGACTACGCACGACGTTGCACGACCACGGCGTTTTCGTCGTGCTCAAGGGTGACCTCGGCAGCCATCACACGGCCCTCGATCCGGAACAGTTCCGCGGATTCGCGCTGGCCGACCGGTTGGCGCCGTTCATCGTCATCAACCCCAACGACGCGAGGTCCGCATGGTCTTTCACCCTCGTCCACGAGTTGGTCCATCTGATCCTGGGCAGCACCGGGATCAGCGGCAGCGGGACGAACCACGAGGTCGAGCGCTTCTGCAACGGGGTGGCAGCCCAGTATCTGCTGTCGGACGAAGCCTTTGCAGACCTGGACCCGGGGGACTTCGGTCCCGGTCAACTCATCGCGGCCATAGACGCCCTCGCCGCGACGTACAACGTGAGCAGGCCGGTGGTCGCCCTTGGCCTCCTCAGAGTCGGCAGGATCGATCAGAACGAACTGCAGCGGCTCCTCCGCCGGTTCCGAGCGCAATGGCAAGAGGCAAGGGAAGGGCGTAGAGCCGAGGCTCGCGAAACAGACAGCGGTTTCTCTCCCTGGGTCGTCAAGCGGCACCGGGCGGGAAAGGAGCTGCTGGCCGTAGTCAAGCGCGCACTCCTCGCCGGCGACCTCTCCACGACCCGAGCCGCCATCGTGCTTGGCGTCAAGCCTACGGGCTCTTCAGGGTTTCGTGTGGAATGTGAGTGAATCGGGATAGAGGTCTAGTCCTCCGAGATGGAAGTAGATGGC
>JAAXHG010000067.1 GCA_012270995.1 Vicinamibacteraceae bacterium
CGAACATCTCGACGAAGTCGGACCCGGAGATGGAGAAGAAGGGAACGCTCGCCTCGCCCGCGATCGCCCGCGCCAGCAGGGTCTTGCCGGTGCCGGGCGGCCCCATCAGCAGCACGCCCTTGGGAATGCGGCCGCCGAGCTTCTGGAACTTCTGGGGCTCCTTCAGGAACTCGACGATCTCGGAGAGCTCTTCCTTCGCCTCCTCGACCCCGGCCACGTCCTTGAAGGTGACCTTCTTGCCGGTGGCGTTGAGCAGCTTCGCCTTGCTCTTGCCGAAGGAGAGGGCGCGGTTGCCGCCGCTCTGCATCTGGCGCATGAAGAAGATCCACAGACCGATGATCAGCAGCAGCGGCCCCCACGTCATCAGCACGGTGGCGAGTGTGGTCTCCCGCTGTTCTTCGGCATCCATCCGCACGTCGTGCTCGCGGAGGTTGTCGATGATCCGTTCGGAGTACTCCGGAATGATCAGCGTGGTGAAGCTGCCGTCGCCCAGACCGTTCCGGGGCGCCTCCTTGTAGGTGCCCTCCACCTTGGCCCCGGTGATGGTCACCTCCTCGATCCGGCCCTTCTCGACGTCCTCGAGGAACTCGCTGAAGGTGATCTCCCCCCGCTTGGCGGCGCCCTGGCTGAACAGGTTGTAGAGCAGGATCACCATCACGAAGATGGCGGCCCAGAGCAGGAGGTTCTTGAGTGTCGCGTTCATCGGCGGTCGATCGTCCTCATCGCGGAGGAACAACCTTGCTCCGGCCGGCGAGATTCCTGTCCCGCAAGCTGCCGGACTGCAACAAGACTGTCACTCCGTTACCTGTTCTTCAAGTAATTCAGTTCTTTGATCTCCGGCGAACGAGGGCCGCAGGAGCACGCGCAGCCGGCCGCCGGACTCCTCCCAGCGCCAGCCGTCGCCGCAGTCGCAGCCGACCGACGCGCCGTTGCCGCGCCGCCGCTCGAACTGCCGCCGCAGCTCCCGCCGGGCCGCTCGCGTCGGCGGGTACGGCGCGCCGGCCAGACTGTGAAGGCGGGCGAGCGCGGCCGGCCAGAGCGTCGCGGGCAGCCGCGTCAGGGCGCTGGTGTCGATCTCGCAGCACCGGCGGCCCGGCCGCGGCTCGAGAGCCTCGTCGAGCAGCCGCCGCACGGTCCGTTCCGCGCCCCGCGCGGCCCCGGCCAAGCGGTTCAGCCGGGCGCCCAGATCCGGCGTCTCGGCCACGAGCAGCGGCAGCAGGCGGCGGCGCACGAAATTGCGGCGCGGTCCCGGAGCGCGGTTCGTCGGGTCGTCGACCGGGCGGATCCCGCTTGCGGCCACGTAGCGGCGAAGGCGCCCCGGCTCGAGGTCGAGCAGGGGACGGAGCAGCGGCAGGTCCAGGCGGTTCGACACCGGGTGCATGGCCCCGAGACCGGCGGGGCCGCTGCCGAAGAGAATGCGCAGCAGCACGGTCTCGGCCTGGTCCAGGCGGTGATGCGCGGTGACGATCGCCTTGGCGCCCGCCGACCGGGCGGCGGCAGCGAGGAGCCGGTAGCGCTCCGCGCGGGCCCATTCCTCGCCGCTTGATCCAGGCGGCTTCGGTAGCGCGACGCGGAGTTCCAAGGCGACCCCGAGGCGTCGGGCGATCCGGCGCGCCTCGCGGGCCCGGCCCGCGGATCCTTCGTCCAGCCGGTGGTCGACGTGGACCGCGCGGAGCCTGAAGGCGAATCGGGAGGCGCAGGCGTCAAGCGCGAGCAGCAGCGCGGACGAATCGGGTCCGCCGGAGAAGGCGGCGACGACCGTCGATCCGTGGACCGCGGTGGCCAGTTCGCCCCAGCGGTCGAAGAAGGCGGCCACCTCCCGCTCGACGGGGTGGGAGCAATCCTGGCGCGGGGTCAGATGGTGGCGGTGGAGGGACTCGAACCCCCGACACAGCGGATATGAGCCGCTTGCTCTAACCGGCTGAGCTACACCGCCGGACGTTCGCCGGACCCTACCGGAACCGGTCTCCGTTTCGGCATTCCGGCCCGGCGCCTTGCCGCGCGCGACCGGTGAGCGCCGCCTGTTCAGGGGGACCGCTTGCGCAGCGAGTTCTGGCAGCTCCGGAACTGGCCGAAGAAGCTGCGCATCGACTCGGAGAGCGCCTCGTCGTTCAACCGGTAGATCACGTTCTGGCCGCGACGCTGATCGATCACCAGGTCGGCTTCCTTGAGCACCGAGAGGTGCCTGGAAATGGTGGGCTGGGAGAGTTCGAACTCACCCACTATGTCGCCGACGCAACGCTGCTCGTCTTCGAGGAGGCGGAGGATGTCCTGCCGCGTCGAGTCCGAGAGCGCCTTGAAGACCTTCGTCATTCTCCGGGAGCGACGGTGCCGGGGTTCGAATCCGCTCAGCGAACCGCCAAGGCGGACGGGTCGAGGTTCTGTGCTGTTGTCCACGGTCTCAGATCTCCACTGGATTTCGTCCTTGCCTGGCACGCCCCGTCCCCCGGCGAGCGGAGTTCGGTACGGTGTTGGCCCACGTCGTAGGAAACCAAAGCGGCTAATGAACAGTTGCCCATTATGGCATAAGTTGGCCGCCACGTCTCACCGAGGCGGGTCCGATGCGCAGATCGGCCTCCGGTTTCAGGCCCGCGAGTTGAGCCTTCCGGGCACCTCGAGACCCCGGCGCCGCAGTTCCCGCCGCATGCGGCCGATCACCGTCGCGACCGTCGCCGGCGCCAGTTGGACCACCCTCGCGGCCTCGTGCGAACTCCAGCCGTCCACCACCATGCGCTCGGTGATCCAGGTGTCGCGGAGCCCCGTGGCTCGTCCGCTCGCGACGCACCAGCATTCGCGGCGGAAGTGGTAGCGGAGCTCGCGGACGTAGAAGTCGTTGAAGGGGCTCGTCGCCGACGCCGGCAACTCCAGGCGGTCGGTTCCGTCGGCCGGACCCTCGCGGAGGTCGATGCTCAGCTCGGCGGACGGGTCGCGTTTGAGCGCCCGGCGGGCGCGCAACCAGTCGACCAGGGCGCTGCGCGCGACGCTCCGCAGGTACGCCATGATCGTGGACTCCGTGCGCCCCTTGCATCCGCGCAGCACACGGCGGTTGTTCTGCAGCAGCCGGACATAGGTTTCCTGAACGACTTCGTCCAGGAGATCCCGGCTCAGGCTCAGCCCGTAGCTGCGCCCCAACCCGGCGAGCGCTCGGCGAAGCGCCGGTTCGACTCGCTGGACAAGGGGCGCCCAGTCGCTGTCGCGGGCGGCGCACCCGCGCCACAGCGCCGGGAATTCCTCCTGCGACTCCTCGCACTGGTGTTCATTGGTCTTTGGGTTCATCTTCCGCTCCAGGAAAGAGGAGCGGAGACGCCCAGGGGACGGTCCGGGGAAACCGGGGCGATTCAGCCGGCACGGCCTTCACCGCGAGTTGGCAAGGACCGCGCAGCGTAGCATCCTCCGGCGCCCAATGGGAGGGCCGGAGAGCGGAATCTTCCCGGCGCGGGGTTTGGCGGCGCTAGCCTCGGAAGCGCTCCGAGACGGCGTCCCAATCGACGACGTTCCAGAACGCGTCGAGGTAGTCCGGCCGCCGGTTCTGGTACCTCAGGTAGTACGCGTGCTCCCACACGTCGACGCCGAGCAGCGGGGTCAACCCCTCCATCAGCGGCGAATCCTGGTTGGGGCGAGCGATCACCGACAGGCCGTCGTCGCCGCTCACCAGCCAACCCCAGCCGCTGCCGAACTGGCCCATCGCGGCGCCCTTGAAGCGCTCCCGGAACTGGTCGAAGCTGCCGAACCGGATATCGATCGCGGTCGCCAGGTCGCCGCTGGGCGCGCCGCCGCCATTCGGCCCCATGACCGACCAGAAGAGCGAGTGGTTGGCGTGGCCGCCGCCGTGGTTACGGACCGCGCCGCGGATGGAGTCGGGCACCTCGTCGATGTTCCTGAGCAGGTTCTCGACGCTCATGGCGGCAAGATCCGGATGCCCTTCCAGCGCCGCGTTCAGGTTCGCGACGTAGACGGCGTGGTGCCTGTCGTGGTGTATCTCCATCGTCAGCGCGTCGATGTGCGGCTCGAGGGCGTCGAAGGGATATGTCAGATCCGGAACTTCGTGCATGGTCGGTGCTCCTGTGAGGAAGTGGTTGGACCGACGATTGTGCCACGGAGCGGCGTGACCGTGCTCTCCGTTGACGATGTCCCGCGCCTGCCCTAAGATCGCGCGGCCTGCGATGTCCGCCGGGCGACCGGAGCGCCGGCGCCGGGGAGGTTAGCTCAGGGGTAGAGCACCTGCTTTACACGCAGGGGGTCGCGGGTTCGAATCCCCCACCTCCCACCACGGAGGTTCTGTTCAGTACGCGCGATCAGGAGATCTGCCGAAGTCACTGCCGCCGGGGCGGCCGGAAAGACGATTCAACAGCCGGGGAAACAGGAACACGGATTCAGGACGGGGTCGTAGTTCAGCTGGTTAGAATGCCGGCCTGTCACGCCGGAGGTCGCGGGTTCGAGTCCCGTCGGCCCCGCCATTCCGCTCTCCCCTTCTCCTGGCCGCCGGGCTTCACCCAGAGGTGACCACCACGTGAGAGACAAGATCAAGCTCGTATCGAGCGCCGCTACGGGGTACTTCTACACCACGACGAAGAACAAGAAGCTCAGCCGGGAGAAGCTGAAGCTCAAGAAGTACGACCCGAAGATCCGCCGGCACGTCGAGTTCGTCGAAGAGAAGATGCGGTAGGGCCAGCTTCTACTGCTGCGCGACGAGTCCGGACGTGCGGCTGCCGCGCTGCCGGTCCAGGTCCAGACGCCGGTCGAGGAGTTCTTCCGCCTCGTCGAGCAGTTCCAGCGCGCGGGCGAGCTGGGTGTCCAGTTCCGTCTGGGCCTTGTAGCCCTCGGTCAGGCCGAACGCGGTGTTGAAGATCTCGTAGCGAAGGCGGGCCCGCGCGTGGCGGTCCACTTCCGGGTCTTCCCGGGCCTCTTCGAGTTCCTCGGCGGTGACGAGTTCCTCTTCGACGGCCCATTCCCAGAACCGCTCCAGGTAGTCGTCCGGCACCTGCCAGTCGGTCGATTCGACGCCTTCCTGGTTGCCCGCCTCGAACGGGAAGCGGTGGAAGCCGCTCCGCGCCTGCAGACGCCAGATGAGGGCGGGCGGCTCGTCCTGTTCGATCACATGGTCCGGGGTCACTCCGCCGCCGCCGTACACCTCGCGGCCCAGGTCGGTGTAGAAGACGGGACGCTCCTCCCCTGACGGAGCCGGGGGTGGCACAAGCAGGCCAGCCGGCACGTCGCCGTCGAGTGGCAAGAGCTCCTCCGGCGGCGCATCCTCTCCGTTGCTGCCGTTCGCGTCGTACTCCGTGTAGTAGTCCCAGTAGGACGAGTAGTCGCGCTGGATCAACCTCCCCGACGGCGTGTAGTAGCGCGCCGTGGTCAGTGCGAGCCCGGCGCCGTAGGACAGTTCGTAGACGGTCTGCACCAGACCCTTGCCCCAGGTCGACGCGCCGACCACCAGCCCGACATCGTGATCCTGAACGGCGCCCGAGACGATCTCGGAGGCGGAAGCGGAGCCGCCGTCGACGAGCACCACGAGGGGCAGGTCGAGCGGCTCGTGGCGGCCGGTGGAGCGGTAGGTCTGACGGGAGCTCTCGATGCGGCCGCGGGTTTCGACGATCGTGCTGCCGGGGGGCACGAACTGAGCGGAGACCTCGATCGCCTGATCGAGGAGGCCGCCGCCGTTGTCCCGCAGGTCGAGAACGAGGCGCTCCATGCCCTGGTCTCTGAGACCCGCCAGGGCCCGTTCGAGTTCCGTGCCGGTCGAGCGCGAGAAGTCGTTGACCAGGACGTAGCCGACGCCCGGCTTCACCATGTGGACGTGGCGAACCGTCTCCTGCGGGATCTCGGCCCGGGTCACGGTGACCACGAGAGGCTCGTCAAGACCGGGACGGAGCAGGGTGACGGTGACATCGGTCCCCTTCGGGCCCTTGAGGTTGCGGATCGCCTCGTTCGGACTCATCTCCTCGGTCGGCTCACCGTCGATGAGGTGGATGATGTCGCCGGCGCGGATGCCCTTCTCGTAGCCCGGGGTACCTTCGATGGGCGAGATGACCGTCAACCGGCCGTTGCGCGTTCCCACGTAGATGCCGAGGCCGTAGAACGAACTCTGCTGGCGTTCCCGCATCGAGTCGTAGGCCACTGGCGGCAGGAAGCTCGTGTGCGGATCGAGGCTGCGCAGCATGCCCCCGATAGAGGCGAAGATCAGGTCGCGGTAGGCGACCTCGGGCACCGCGTAGTGCGCGTGCGCCGCCTCGATCAGGTCGGTGTACTCCCGAATTGGCGCGAACTCGCCGCTGCCCACCGCCAGGAGGTGGCCGCCGGCCAGCCCGCCGACGAGAACGGCCGTGATGAAGAGGACGAGTGCGAGGTTGCGCCAGGGTTTCTTCACGATGGTTCCGCGTCGATGTTCCGCTTCGAGCCGCGCCGGTCGGTCAGCCGTTCCGGCGGGGCGAGCGGCGCGAAGCGGGTATTGTAGCAGCGAGCGGGGACGGCGGAATCCGGACCAGGGCCCGGGAAACCTAGCCCGCCCACTCCTCTTCCGCTTCCTTCTCAAGTCGCCTGCGGCGGCGCTGGACCAGGGCCGAGGCGCCGACGCCGAGCAGATAGAGGAGAATCGTCGGCCCCGCCACGATGGTCATGTTGATGGCGTCCGGGGTCGGCGTGATCGCGGCGGAGAGGATGACGATGATGAGCACGGCCCAACGGAAGTGGCGCATCAGGAACCGCGGCGTCACGATGCCGAGCTGCGACAGTATGAAGATGACGATCGGGAGCAGGAACATGACCGCCAGACCGAGCAGGACGTTGACCGCGAAGCTCAGGTACCGCTCGATCCGGATGTCGGCGCCCCAGTCGCTGTTGAGACCCATGTTGACCAGGAACTCGGTCGCGAAGGGCAGGGCGACGAAGTAGCCGAAGGCGCCGCCGCCGAGGAAGAAGAAGGAGCCGAAGAAGATGAAGGGGATCGCGTAGCGCTTCTCACGCCGGTAGAGCCCCGGCGAGACGAAACCCCAGAGCTGGCTGACGAGGTAGGGCGAGGTGACGAAGACGGAGGCCAAGAGCGCCACCTTCACGAAGACGATGAAGGGATCCGTGACGCCGTCGAACACGAGTTGATCGACGTGCGGCTCGATCGGTCTCGCCAGCACGTTGTAAATCTCTTCGGCGAACGCGAAGCAGCCGAAGAACGCGACGACGACGACGATCAGCGTGCGGAGGATGCGGCGGCGCAGCTCGTCGAGGTGCTCGAGCAGCGTCATCCGCGGGAGCTCTTCTTCGTCCTCCTCCGACTTTCTGCGGGCGGGCTGCGTCGGGGGCAGCCGCTCCGGTTCCGACTCTTCGGCCGGCTGTCCCTGTTCGGGCTCTTCAGGCGGCGGGGTCACTGGGCGTTCGGGCCCCCGATTCGCCCGCCTTCTTCGAGTCGTCGGCGCCCGCGGTCTTCCCGGAACCGTCCGGGATCGCGGTCTTCTTGCTCTTGTCGATTCGGCGCGGCGGCGGCGGTCGCTTCTCTTCGTCGAGCTCGACGTCGATCGAGCGCTTCAAGTCGCTCGTGGCACGGCGGAATTCGGCCATGCCGCGGCCCAGCGTGCGGCCCAGTTCAGGCAGCTTCCTGGGGCCGAAGATGAGGAGAGCGGCCGCCATGATGAACAGCATCTCCTGCATTCCGATCGGGCCGAACATGGGACGGCATGATACGCCAAGCCGCGCCGAGAGATGCTAAGACGCAGGTAGCCTGCGGCCGTCTCCAACCTCCCGGTGGCTGAATCGGGTTCATCTGCTACACGCGAACGCCGACGGATCGAACTTCGTGGCGGCCGTGGTCCCGAACGGATTCTCGATACGTCCACCGGCTGCCATCGAGGCCATCGAGGTGCAGGTTTGAACCCCAGGTCGGTCAATGGCGCCACGAACACCCACCAATGCCCGTCCACGGCGCAGCCGTCCACGACCTTGACCAGGATCTCCGCGTCGCTCCGTTCGCGAAAGTACAGGAGACCCGATTGGGTCAAGTCCAGGCCCCAGTCTCTCGCATCGCCGGCCACGCCATTGGCGGTCTCGTAGCACACGCTGACCCTGTAGCCGTCACGGGAACGCCCCGCAGGGTTCGCGAACAGGTGCAGGCCCAGCGTCAGAGGCGTACTCTGAGGGATGCCAGTCGGTGTACTCACCCGGCTGGAGAGGCAGGCGCTCTCTCGGGCCTACAACGGACTCACGGTACCTGCTGACCACGGCGATGCTCTATTGCAACGCCGTTGACGCTTCATGAACGCCCGGCTCCCCAACGACAAAGCCGTGGTAGCGCTCGGACGATGTGGAGAACCTGGGTTCGAACTGCCGGTGGCGCTGCGCGACGGCTCCGCTGGCGAAGCGGCTTCTACGAACCGCGAAGGGTCCGCTCCTACGGGCAACGCCCCAGCCCCGCTCGCCCCGTCCCGGGCCAGGTCGCCGACCGGCCCAGCGTCGACGCCGCACCAGTCGCCGGTCGGCCTCGTTTCCTCAGCCAGCGAGCCGCGGCCGTCCGGCCCCGCGTGCACGACGTACTTCGACCCGCCCGGTTCCCCGAACCATCCCACCAGGTGCCCGTCCTGGACCGTGAACAGCACACTCTCGTAGCCAGCCCCCGGCACTTCACCGGTCCACATCAGGTTGCCGTTGCCGCGGTCCTCGAACACCGCGTTCGCGGCCTCGATCATCGAGCCGTCGGGCAGCGGCAGTTCGAGGTAGCCCATCCCGAGCCGCAGGTAGTCGTACACCACCTGCACGGTCGCCGCCTCGGCCGCCGGGCCGCCAGCCGCGGCTGCGGCGCTCACCGCCAGGCACCGCCAGGCCGTCCATCACGATCGCCGGAGGTCGCTGGGCCGTGACTTCCTCGATGTTCCAAAGCTGCTGACCGGTCGCGGCGCCGGCCCCGAGAATGCCCATCGCGATGGCATTCGCGAGGACTGCGTTCTTGAGGTGGCGGCCACCGACAAAGAGATCGTTCTGCTCATTCGAGCTGACCTCCAATGTGCTCTTGCTGCGTTCCGGCAGACAAGCTTAGCTCCGGGATCTCTCCCATGTGGTAGATGGTGTAGCCGAGTGCGCGGGCGCTCTGAACCTTGAGCGTCGCGGGATCCCGGAGAGTAGGATCCCACGCATGGCCGAGCCCGCCCACGCAGCGCGAACGGCGCCCTCCGACGCCGAACGAGCACCGCTTGACGCGGCGGACTTTCCCGGCTGCAGGGCGGTCCGCATCACGCCGGAGCAGATCGACGAGTACGAGGGCCGGCTCGAATACTGGGAGAGGCGGACCGGGACAGCGATGGTCGTGTGCGAGCCGACGACCACCTATCACGAGCGGCCCGGGCACAGGCTGGCCGGCCTTGCGGCGCTCATCGCGGCGTCGAGGGGCTCGGCGATCGCGGCTTTCGGCACGTCGGACCTGGTGCGTTTCGACGCCCGGGGCAAGCCCAGGGTGTTGATGCAGGCGGACCAGATCCTGTATCTGCATCCGCCGTCCGCTGAAGAGCTGGCGCCGAAGGTGGACGTGGACGGCGGGGCTCTGCCCGACGTCGTCCTGGAGGTCGACTACTCGACGGACGTTCGCGTTCGCAAGCTTCGACTGTACGAGGCCTGGGGTTTCCCCGAGGTCTGGGTCGACGTGCCGGATGTGGGCTCGCCGAGCCGTCCAAAGGCCCGGGTGCCCGGTCTCGCGATTCACGTTCTCGAGGGCGGCCGCTTCGTCCGGGCCGAGTGCAGTCGGGCGTTTCCCGGCTGGACTGCCGAGGAGATTCACCGGGCGTTGAACGAACACCGGATGTCGGACATCACGCGCGAGGCCCTGCATCACGTAGGCGCCGCCCTGAGCTCCGCCGAAGGCACGGGACCGGACGACGACCCCTGGCTGCGGCACTACCGCAACGAGGGGCGCGCCGAGGTGCGGTACGAGTCGGTGCTCGCCATCCTCGAGGAGCGTGGCATCACGGCGGCGCCGTCACTGCCGGCGCGTCTCGCGGCGCTGGGTGTGCTACCGGCGAACGCGATGGTGCGCGCCGCGTTGCGCTGCGCCAGCGAGAGCGAGTTTCTGGCACTCTGCGCCGCGGAGCGGGGGTGTCGGCCCTCGATAGAGCGTCGAGCGCCGCCGGCTACGAAACCGGCCCCAGCGCCTCGACGATGAGGTCGACGAGTTCGCGGGCGACGCCGCGGCCGCCGGGGGCGTCGAGGACGAGGTCGACGTTGTCGCGGACTTCCTGCACCGCGTCGGCCGGGGCCACGGAGAGGCCGGCGGCGCGCAGCACGGGCAGGTCGACGAGGTCGTCGCCGACGTAGGCCACCTCGGAGGCTTCGAGCCCGCGGCGCTCGAGCAGGTCGGCGAAGGCCGCGGCCTTGTCGCGGCGGCCCAGGAGCACCTCGTCGAAGCCGAGGTCCGCGGCGCGCCGCGCCACGGCGGGGGACTCTCTTCTGGAGCTCAGAAGGCCGACGCCGAGGCCCGCGTCGCGCGCGCGCTTGACGGCGACGCCGTCTCTCGTGTCGAAGGCGACCGCGATCTCGTCGCCGAGGTAGTAGAGGCGGCCGTCGGTGAGCACGCCGTCGACGTCGAAGAGCAGGAAGCGCAGGCGCAGGACAACGGAGGAGAGCATCGTGGACATCGGCGGCTACTTTCGGCGCAGGCCCCAGAGATCGTGGATGTGGACGAGGCCGCGCAGGCGGCCGTCGCCGTGGCAGATGAACAGGGACGTGATCCGATGCCGCTCCATCGACGCCAGGGCGACCGTGACCAGGGCGTCGGGCTGGATGGTCTTCGGTTCGGGCGTCATGTAGTGGCAGACGGCGCGATCCAGAAAGCCGCCGCCGGCCGAACCGCCGGCGGCCGGATCCGTGTTCAGCAGGCGTCGCAGGTCCCCGTCCGAGACGACGCCGCAGAGACCGCCCGCGTCGTCGACGATCGCCGTGATACCGAACGACTTCTCGGTCATCTCGAACAGCGCCTCGCGCATCGAGGCCTGGAGCCCGACCTTGGGCACGGCGTCGCCGGCGTGCATGACCTGATCCACCGTCATCAGCCGACGGCCGAGTTCGCCGCCGGGATGAAGGGTGGCGAAGTCCTCGAGGGTGAACCCGCGCGCCTCGAGCAGCGCCATGGCGAGCGCGTCGCCCAGCGCCAGGGTGGCGGTCGTCGATGCCGTCGGCGCTAGGTTCAGGGGGCATGCCTCCTGGTCGATCGCCGCCGACAGGTGGATGTCGGCGCGCTCGGCGATCGGACTCGTCGCGGTCCCGGTGACGGCGATCAGGGGCACGCCACGCCGATGCAGCGCGTCGATCATCCGCAGCAGTTCTTCGGTGCCGCCGGAGGTCGACGCGGCCAGAACGACGTCGCCGGGCACGATCATGCCCAGGTCGCCGTGGATCGCCTCCGCCGGATGGATGAACAGGGCGGGGGTGCCGGTCGAGGCGAGGGTGGCCGCCACCTTCTTCATCACGTGGCCGCTCTTGCCCATGCCGGTGCAGATCACCCGTCCCCGGCAGTCGCGCATTCGCCGCACCGCCTCGCTGAAGGAGTCCTCGAGTTGCCCGATCAGGCCGCGGATCGCCTCCGCCTCGAGCTCGAGGACGGTTCGGGCGATCTCCAGGCTTCGCTGTCGGCTCACCTTCCGGCTCCTAGACCCAGGGGCCCTCGGCGACGCGAGCGCGGTGAATCTCGAGCGCCGACAGCAGCAGTTTCTCGGCGCGTTCGAGCGGCAATTGGGTCTCCCGGTCGCACCGCGCGCTGTCCGGGTCCGGGTGGACCTCGAGATAGAGGCCGGCGGCCCCGGCGGCGATCGCGGCGCGGGCCAGCGGCTCCGCGAACCGGCGGTCGCCGCCGCTTTCCTTCTCGCGGGCGCCGGGCAACTGCAGCGAGTGCGTCACGTCGTAGAGGACGGCGATCCGGCGCTCGGCGAGGAGCTCGAAGCTGCGCATGTCGACGACCAGGTTGTGGTATCCGAAGGAACTGCCGCGCTCGGTCACCGCGATCCGCGCGTTGCCGGTGGCCCGCGCCTTGTCGACGACCCGCACCATGTCGGCCGGTGCCATGAACTGGCCCTTCTTGATCAGAAGGGGCTTGCCGGCGGCGGCCGCCTCGAAGACCAGGTCCGTCTGGCGGCAGAGGAAGGCGGGGATCTGGAGCACGTCGCAGACCGCCGCGGCCTCGGCGCACTGGCCCGGTTCGTGGACGTCGGTCAGCACCGGCAGTCCGGTCGCCTCCCTCACCTCCGCCAGCGCCGCCAGCCCTTCGGTGAGCCCCGGGCCCCGGAAGCTGTCGCCGGAGCTGCGGTTCGCCTTGTCGAACGAGGACTTGAAGACGATCGGCAGCCCGAGGCGATGGCTCATCGCCTGGAGCTGCTGGCCCACGCCCACGAGCCAGTCGCGGCCCTCGATCACGCAGGGGCCGGCGATCACGGGCAAGCCGCCGCGACCGAGGACGACTCCCGGCGCGAGTTCGAAACTCTCTGCGATCACGATTCCCGGGAAAGCCTCAGTTTGCCTCTGCGCTGCCGGAAGGAAGCTCGTCCCCGGCGCTCGCCGACGCCGCCGCGGTCCGCTGCTTCTGCTCGACCGCAGCCCGGATGTAGGAGACGAAGAGCGGATGCGGATCGGCCGGACGCGACCTGTACTCGGGGTGGAACTGGCAGCCGAGGAACCAGGGGTGGTCCGGAAGCTCCACGATCTCTACGAACTTGCCGTCGGGACTGCGGCCGGAGACCACGACTCCGGCGTCCTGGAGCGCCCCGAGGTACTTCTGGTTCACTTCGTAGCGGTGCCGGTGGCGCTCGCTGATGAGCAGCCGGCCGTCCTCCGCTTCGGACGTCCCGCCGTAGACGTCCGCGGCGAGGGTGTCCTCCTCGACCACGCAGGGATAGGCGCCCAGCCGCATCGTGCCGCCCATCTCCTCGACTCCGAGCAGGTCCCGCAACTTGTAGATCACGGGATCGGCCGCCACCTCGTCGAACTCCGTCGACTGGGCGCCCTCCATGCCGCAGGCGTTGCGCGAGATCTCGATCACCATGCACTGCATGCCGAGGCAGATGCCGAACATCGGCACCCGCTGCTCGCGCGCGTAGCGGATCGCCCGGATCTTCCCCTCAACGCCGCGCGGGCCGAAGCCGATCGGCACCAGCAGGCCGTCGACCTCGAACAGTTCCTGCGGCCAGGACTCCGTCTCCAGGTCCTCCGCGTTGATGTAGACCAACTGGACTTCGACGTCGTTGGCGATGCCGCCGTGCATCAGCGCTTCGTTCAGGCTCTTGTACGCGTCGGGCAGTTCGACGTACTTGCCGACGATGCCGATCCGCACGTGTCCCTGCGGATGGCGGATGCTGTAGACCATGCGTTCCCAACCGGCCAGGTTGCGCGGCGAGCCCGGCAGGCTGAGCAGGTCCAGCAGGGACTCGTCGAGGCCCTCCCGGCAGAACATCAGGGGCACTTCGTAGATCGTGTCCACGTCGCGGGCGGCGATCACGTTGTGGGTATCCACGTTGCAGAAGAGGGCGATCTTCGCCTTCATCTCGTCCGGCAGGTCGCGGTCCACCCGGCAGAGCAGGATGTCCGGGGAGATGCCGATGGCCCGCAACTCGCGCACCGAGTGCTGGGTGGGCTTCGTCTTCTGCTCGTCGGAGGCGGCGATGTAGGGCACCAGGGTGAGGTGGAGGTTGACGGCGTTGCTCCGGCCCAGTTCCTGGCGGAACTGCCGGATCGCCTCCAGGAAGGGCAGCGACTCGATGTCGCCGACGGTGCCGCCGATCTCGACCAGCACCACGTCCGCGCTGCCCGCCAGACGCCGCATCCCCGCCTTGATCTCGTCGGTCACGTGGGGAATGACCTGGACCGTGTTGCCCAGGTAGTCGCCCCTGCGCTCCTTGTTGATCACCGCCTCGTAGATCTTGCCGGTCGTGTAGTTGTGCTTCTTGCTCGTCTTGCAGGTGGTGAACCGCTCGTAGTGCCCCAGGTCGAGATCCGCCTCGGCGCCGTCGTCGGTGACGAACACCTCGCCATGCTGGTAGGGGGACATCGTCCCCGGATCGACGTTCACGTACGGGTCGAGCTTCATCATCTCGACGGTGAAGCCGCGGGCCTCGAGAATCGCTCCCACCGAGGACGCGGCCACGCCCTTGCCAAGCGAGGACACGACGCCGCCGGTGATGAAGATGTACTTGGTTGCCATGGCGTGCGCTCCCGTCGTCTCAAGGATTCTCGTTCGTCTGCATCGCCAGCATCCGCCGCTCGGCCAGCGCCAGATCCGCCGGCGTGTCGACCCCCAGGGGCGCTTCGTCGACCGGCAGCACCCGGATGCGGACGCCGTTCTCGAGCGCGCGGAGCTGCTCCAGCTTCTCGGAGCGCTCTAGCGGCGAGGCCTCGAGCTCGGCGATCCGCAGCAGCACCTTCCGGCGGTAACCGTAGACGCCGACGTGCAGGAGAACGGGCGCCGCCCGGGCGTCGTCCCCGGCCAGCCGGCGGTAGGGGATCCCGGCGCGGCTGAAGTAGAGGGCGTAGCCGTCCCCTCCACACACGACCTTGACCTGGTTGGGATCCCGCAGGGCCTCCTCGTCGACCTCGGCGGCCAGGGTGACCATCTCCTCGCCGTCGTCCGCGCGCAGGTGCTCGGCGAGGTGCGTGATCGCCGAGGGCTCGAGCAGGGGCTCGTCGCCCTGCACGTTGATCACCGCGTCGGCGCGCCAGCCCCGCGCCGCCCAGGCGATCCGGTCCGTGCCGCTACGGCAATCCGCCGGCGTCATCTGGCAGGTCCCGCCGAAGTCCTCGACCGTCCGGCGGATGTCCTCATGGTCCGTCAGCACGACTACGGCGTCGAGACCCGACGCTTCGCTCGCCCGCCGGTAGACATGCTCGATCATGGGGCGGCCGCAGATCGGCAGCAAGGCCTTCCCGGGCAGTCGAATCGAGCCATACCGAGCAGGAATCGCACAGACGATACCGGCTGCGTCCGATACGGGCCGAGCACTCGACACGGGCGACCCTACCCGCGCGGCGCGCCGCCGGTCAAACCGCCGGGCCGGTCGCCGCGCGGCGGGCCGATACGCTCGCGCCGTGTACCGGACCCCGCGCGTTCTGGCCCCGATCGCGGCGTGCCTGCTGGCGGGGTGTGGCGACGCCTCGCTGCCGACCGGCGCGGCGGAGTGGATCTGGCCCGAGACGGCAGCCACGGAGGCCGGACAGCCGGCGGCCTACGTGCTGCTGGCCGACTTCGAACTGGACGCGGCGCCTGACGAAGCGGCGCGGCTGTTCGTGACCGCCGACCAGGAGTACGCGGTGCATCTGAACGGCCACCAGATCGCCCGCGGCGGTTTCCGGCGCGGCGATCCCATCCACGAGTTCCAGGTCGCCCACCTGCTGCGCGCCGGAGCCAACCGTCTGACGATCGAGGTGCGCACGCCCTACGGCGACGGCGGCGCGCTCGCCGGCATCGAACTCGCCGACGGATCGATGCCGGTCACAACGGACCGCACCTGGCGCTTCCTGGATACGTGGGATCCGCTGGCGGTGAAGGGAGCCGCGCCGGCTGAGGACGGCCGTGAGGCGGGGATCGTCCGCTCCTGGGGGCGGCCGCCCGTCGGCCGCTGGGGGCGCGTGGTCCGCGGCGAGCTGGCGCGGCTCGAGCCGATCTGGCGGGCCAGTGGGCCGGCACGCATCGTCCGGGTGTCGACGTCCCCCGGTCTCGACGTCTTGCCCGCCGAGCGGTCGGCCTTCAGGGTGGAGTTCGGCCGCGAGGTCACGGGCGTCCTTGAACTGGAGTTCCGGCCGGAAGACCGGGGCGGTGAGCGGCGGCTCACGCTGTGTCGCGATCGGGACTGCCAGCGGCGGCCGCTGGTGCTGACCCCTGGGAGACCGGCGTGGCGGGACTCGGCTCCTCGCACGTTCGACACCGTGGTGGTGTACGGGTTGAGGGAGCTCCGGGCGGTTCGGGCGCGTAGCTAGCCCGCAAATTGCACCGATGTCCTACTGCGGCTGCGGATCCGCGCACCCAGAGAACGGCTCCCTTGCCGAGAACCTCTCTACATGCGGATGACATGGCATCACTGCGGGCCATCCAGCGGAACCGACCTTCCTTCTGGTCCGCTTCCGGGCGGAGCCGCGAAGCGGCGCAGCCCCGGGACACTGCCGCCGGCCAACGGCCGGCGACCTTTCTCCGCACCGCCAGCGCAACGAACCGCGCCGCCGGACTTCCTACGGCTCCTCCCACTCGATGCCGGGCGGCGGCTCGAAGCGCCCTGGGGCCGCGCCGCTGCGGTAGTCGCCGACGATGAAGCGGTTCTCGTTGCGCTGGGCGTCGTAGTAGGTCAGTTCGCGCAGCCGTTGCCGGCGGCGATCGATCACGACCTGCACGAGGGCGACGTCTTCGCTTGGTTCGAGCGGACGGAGGACCACGAGCACGCGATCGTCGGGCGCGGGGCCGGTTTCCGCCTCGTACCGGTCCCGGAGATCGTCGGTCGCGAGCAGGAAGAAGTCCAGCCCCGGGGCGGGCTGCTCGGACAGGTCGTGGCGCTGGCCGACCGACTCGCCCGGATTCCAGTGATGCACCGTGCGGTCGCACAGGAGGAAGGCCTTCTCGAACGGCGGTGAGTAGTCCCAGCGCAGGCAACCTGGCAGGTCGACGGCCAGATCGCCGCGTTCCGTCTCGCCGTCCTTCGGATCGAAGCCGTAGGGGACGTAGGTCTGGACGAAACCCGCCGAGAGCGGCGACTGCACCTCGAGCGAACGCCGGAACTCCTCCAGAACGCTCCATGGATCATCGGCGGACGAAGGCCCGGCGGCAACCAGGCAGAGCGCCGCGAGGAGGGGCGCCGCCTTACGCGCGGGCCGCATCGTCCCAGGCGCCGGAGGCGCTGAGCAGCAGCACCTGGACCACCGGCGAGCGAGCCCCATCAGTGCTTGAAGTGGCGGCGCCCGGTCAGGAGCATGGCGACGCCGTGCTCGTCCGCCGCCGCGATCACCTCGTCGTCCCGGACCGAGCCGCCCGGCTGGACGATCGCCCGGACGCCCGCCTCGGCGAGGGTGTCGACCCCGTCCCGGAAGGGGAAGAAGGCGTCCGAGGCGGCGACCGTGCCGGCAAGGGGGAGCTGCGCCTTGTCGAGCGCGATGCGGCAGGAATCGACGCGACTCATCTGGCCGGCGCCGATGCCGACTGTCTGGTGTTCGTTGGTGACCACGATCGCGTTCGACTTCGTCGCCCTGCACACCCGCCAGGCGAAGTCGAGGGCGCGCAACTGCGTCTCGTCGGGCTGCGCCCGCGTGGGACAGGTCCATTCACGCGGGTCTTCCGGTGCGCTGTCGAGGTGCTGGGCGATGAACCCGCCGTCGACGGCTCGCAGTTCGTAGGCACCGTCCGCGGCGGAGAAGGGCGGGCACTCGAACAGGCGGAGGTTCTTCTTGCGGCCAAGCCGCTCGAGCGCGTCCGCGTCGAAGGAGGGCGCCACGATGACCTCGACGAACAGCTTCGCCATCGCCCCGGCCAGGGGCTCCGGGAAGGGCCGGTTGACCGCGATGATCGAGCCGAACGCGGAAACCGGGTCGCAGGCCAGAGCCCGTTCGTACGCCTCGACGAGAGAAGCGCCCCGTCCGACGCCGCACGGATTGTTGTGCTTGACGATGACGACCGCCGGATCGTCGTCCGCGGCGCCGAACAGCGCCGAGAGCTTTCTCGCCGCGTCCGCATCGAGCATGTTGTTCCACGAGAGTTCCCGGCCCTGGAGTTGCCGGAAGCCGCCGAGGACGCCGCCGCCGCCGACCTCCCGGTAGACCGCCGCTCCCTGGTGCGGGTTCTCGCCGTAGCGCGGCGCCAGCACCTGCTCGAGTTCCAGCCGGACCGACTCCGGCAGGGGCGAAGGCTCGTCGCGGGCGGGCGCCCCCGTGCCGTTCGCCAGCCAGTCGGCGATCGCGGCGTCGTAGCTCCTGGTGTACCGGAACGCCTTGAGCGCCAGTTCGCGCCGGAACTCTTCCGGCAGGCCGCCCCCGGACCTGAGGGCCTCGAGGATCCGCGGGTAGTCGGCCGGGTCCACGACCACCGCCACGTTGGCGAAGTTCTTCGCCGCGGCGCGGACCATGCTCGGGCCGCCGATGTCGATCATCTCCACCGTGCTGCCCACGGTCGCATCCGGGGCCGCGGCGGCGGCGGCGAAGGCGTACAGGTTGACGGCCACCAGGTCGATCGGCGGGATCTCGTGCTGCTCCAGTTCAGCCTCGTGTTCCGGCCGGCGCCGGTCGGCCAAGATACCGCCGAAGATCCGGGGGTGCAGACTCTTGACGCGGCCGTGGAGGATCTCGGAGTGTCCCGTCACGTCGGACACCGCGGTGACCGGTACGCCGTGCTCCGCGAGCCGCCGTGCGGTACCGCCGGTCGAGATGATCTCGACACCCAGATCCGCCAGCCCCGAACCCAGATCCTCCAGGCCCGCCTTGTCGAAGACCGAGACCAGTGCGCGGCGAACGGGGAGCATCGGAGTCGGCGCAGCGTAGCACGCGCCAGCCGGCCGCCGCGGCGATCAGAAGGACCGGAACGGCTCGATATCGACCCGCCCGAGAGACTGCCTTTCTCGTTCTCGTATGAGGCGGTTTCGCCGGTAACCGTGTCCTCCACCGTTATCTCGTACTGCACGTCCGAGAGGCCGCCGTACAGGACCCAGTAGCTGCCGTTGATCTCCCGGCCGTCGAGCACCTTCACGGCCAGCTCGATGTTCTCCTTGTTGAAGAACCAGAAGAAGCCCGTGTTGGCCGTGGTCAGGGAAGGCGCCACCCTGGCGGTCTTCTCATCGTCCGGAGGCTCGAGGTTGGGATGGACGAAGGCGACCTCGACCGAGAAGCGGTCGTCGAGCAGACACAGCAGCTCGTCGCCCGCCTCGCAATCCCCGGCCGTCTCTTGGGATCTCCCGATGCCGATCGCGGGCCACCGCGCCACGTCCCTTTTCCCGAGGTCGAAGCCGGGCTCGCCCCGGACCCCCGCCGGCGGCGCAAGCTGCGCGGCCAGCCCGGCACCCGCGAAGGCCGCGATGTCGCTCTGGCCGCAGACCTCCTTGGACGGGTTGTGGTAGGTGCGCCGCTGCTGGCCCTGCGTGTCCTCCATCGTGACCCAGTACTCCACCTCCGTGAGGCCGCCGAAGAACACCCAGAAGTTGCCGTTGATCGCCGTGCCGTCGAGCACCTTGAGCACGAGTTCCACGTTGTCGGCCTGCGAGCGGTAGGCCCGGCGCGTGTTGGCCGACACTCCGGCTGCGGCGTAGTCGGCGATGCGTTCGGCGTCCCGAGCCGTGAGCGCCGCGCGCGGGCGAAGAACCAGAACAGGCCCGACTCGTCCGAGAAGTCGATCGGGACGCCGGTGCCGACGCCGTGGTCGCCCACCATGTCCCGATTGGACCAATGCACCTGCACCTCGAAGCGGCCACCCCACAGGCACAGGTACCGCCCGCCGCTACGGCACGCGTCGCGGAAGGCGCCGGTGGTCGCGCTGACCTCTCCCGAAAACGCCCGCGTGTCGCCCACCGCCGAGACGAGGCGGAAGGTGTACGGCGTGTCGGTCATCAGGCCGTTGATCCGCACCGAACCGGTGGCGGCCCGGGTCGTCGTCAGTTCGACCCATTCGGATTCCGGGTTGCGCCCCTCGACGACGATCAGGCCCAGCGACGTGTCGGCCCACCTGCCTGACCACTTCAGCTCGATGGCGGAGTCGCCCGTGGGCGCCGCCGTGAGCTCGGTGGGTGGTACGCCGCCGGGCAGCTTCACGGTCACCGAGTTGCTGCTGCCGGAGAAACCGGTGTCGTTGTAGGCGAAGACGCGGTAGTCCTCGACGCTCCCGGGCGTGAGCCCCGTGAGCAGGGCGGACTCCTCGTTGGCGTCCACCAGGGTCACCCGGCGCCAGCGTTCGCCGAACTCACGGACCTGGATCTCGAAGCCCAGTTCGTCCGTCGAGTCGTCCTCCCAGGTCAGCCGCACCGAGGTTGGGTCGACGGGCATCGCTCGAAGCCGTCTCGGCCCTCGCGGCCCCCGGCCGGACACGCCGAGCGTGACGACCAGCGTCTCGCTCCACGCCGTCCGTCCCTCGGCGTCCACCGCGATCACGTTGAAGAAATAGCGGCCTCCCCGCGCCAGGGCCGGAATCTCGATGGACTCCGTGTCCGCGTCGACCGCGAAGAGCCCGGACCAGCTCCAGACGATGGCCTGGACGTCGAACCCGACCTCGTCGTTCGAGTTGTCGGTCCAGGTCAGGCGGACCGACGTGCCGTCGGTCACGGTCGCGCGGAGATTGCTGGGCGGCTCGGGACCCTCGAGTTCCTCGGGCACGACGACCACGTCCTCGCTCCAGGACAGGCCGCCGTTGCCGTACGCGGAGACCCGAAAGACGTGGCGAACCCCCGGTTCGAGGCCCGAGACGATGCCGAACCGGCGATTCGCCGCGACCTCGTCCCGGTACCAGAGTTCGCCGCCCCGCAGGGACTGGACTTCGAAGCCGGTCTCGTCCTCCGAGTTGTCGCTCCACGTCACGATCGCGAAGCTCCCGATCGCGAGGACGTCCAGGTCACCGGGCGCGGCCGGCTCGGCGCCGGGCACGACGACATCCACATAGCTGGTTCTCAGGGAACGGTTGCTGCCGATGTACGAGTAGGCCCAGAAGAAGTGATAACCGGACTCCAGGCCGTCGACTTCGACCGATTCCTCATCGGCTTCGACAAGGGTTCGTTCCGAGAAGGGCTGCCCCTGCCGCTGGACGTAGACCTCGAATCCGACCTCGTCGTCCGAGTTGTCGACCCAACTGACGCGCACGGTCCCGGCGCCCGTCACCTGGACGCGGAGGTTGCTCGGCGCCTCCGGCGCGCCCTCCGGCGGCACCGTCAACGCGTCGCTGTACTGGACGCCCATCCGCGAGGTGCGGCGGAGCGCGCGCTCATTCTCCTGCTCGCCGCCGATCCCGATCGTCCGCCGCTTGGGCCTGATCCGGAGGCAGAAGACAGGCGCACGCGCAGGGCGCGGTCGCGCGC